>JACOEL010000036.1 GCA_024998625.1 Nitrospira sp.
CCAGCCCAGGAACAGAGGTCCGCGTGGAAACGGGAATTAATCAGACCTTCCCTAGTTGGAGGAGGGATCGAACGGCATATCCGCATAGTGTCGGGAGGTGTCGTCCAGCGAGGTGAAGATCTCCGGCCAAATGCGGGTCGGCTCTTTTTCAAACACAATCGAGGGATCGGCAGGCAGCGTAATCCACGACCCGGTCTGCATTTCGGACTCCAATTGACCCGGTCCCCAGCCTGAATACCCCAAGTAAGCCCGAAACGATTCCGTCCCCGGCTGTTCCATCAAAATCCGCTCCATAATCTCCAAATCGCCGCCCAGACAGACACCATCGAACACCTGATGTGAATTTTCGGGCGCCTGATTGATGCGATAGAGCATCATCACCTGATTGGTTTGAACGGGGCCGCCGGAATACAGCACATGCGGTTGGCCTTCCAGGATCGGCACCTGCGGAAGCGCCTCAGAGATGGACATGGCGGTCGGACGGTTGACGATCACACCTAGCGCCCCCTCCGGCCCGTGCTCACACAGGAGCACCACCGTCTGCCGGAAGTTGGGATCGTTCAATGCCGGCGCGGCTACGAGGAGAATGCCTTTACCGAGTGGAATTGACATGATTCATCCTACCTGGTGCGTCGTAAGTGACGCAAGTTGAGCCATGAAACGTATACGACGCGGGATTAGCCGCCATACAAGGCTGGGCGCCGGTCGCGCAGGAGATCGTTGTAGTCATTGAGTGCTTTGATCCTGGCCTCGGCGGGGTCGATCTCAACGATGGTCAGGTCCTCGGTGTCGCGCGGTGCGCGATGTAGAATCCGGCCGCGCGGACTGACGACTTCGCTCATGCCGATAAACGTCAGCGGGTCCTTTCCTCCACGCGCTTCACTACCGATCCGATTCGCCGTCACGCTGAAGACTCGATTTTCCAAACAGCGGGTCACCATGGAATCAGGACAATGTGGCAGCACCAGGTTCGACGGATGGGCAATGATATCCGTGCCCTGCAACGCCAGCGTGCGGGCGGATTCCGGATAATACCAGTCGAAGCAGATCATCACGCCGACTTTGGCCATGCCGATATCCCATACATGAAACCCGCTGTCGCCCGCAGTAAACCAGAGCGTCTCCTCAAAAAAGAGATGCGTTTTCCGATAGCAGCCGATGAATCCCTTGGGTCCCACCACGACCGCCGAATTAAAACAGTGCCGGCCGGCCCGCTCCGGCAAGCCGGCCACGATGGTCATCCCCCGACGTGCGGCAATTTCTATAAGCCGTTTCGTGGTCGCCCCGTCCGGTACCGGCTCCGCAAGCCGGAAGACTTCTTCCTGCGACACAAACTGATAACCGGATGCACACAATTCCGGCAACACAAGAAGGTCGGCCTCTGCCTGTTCAAGTCGAGCCGTGATAAGGTCGAGATTGTGCGAGGCCTCGCCGAAGACCGGATCAAATTGGAAATACCCGACCCGCATGATGTCGCCTTTCTACCAAAGAAAAACGGGCAGGGACGGCCCTGCCCGTTTCATCTTACACGCCGTCGACGCGCAAGAACCGACTACATACCTTCCGACAGATGGGGAAGGGCGTTCTCAACGGCTTTGGTCGCCACATCGGCGTGGCCGGCCTTGCCGTGCTCGATCCCGTCCTTGAGCCCCTTGATGGCTTCAGTGACATGCGGGTTCTTGGTTTCGGCCACCGCACCCTCGGCATGCTTGAGCGCCGCTTCGGCATGCTTCACCAAGGCGTCCGCATGACCCTGCTTCCCATGCGCCACGGCTTCCTTGGCATGCTCCACCGCTTCGGCCTGATGTTTATTTCCTGCCGCGAAAGACACACCGGCAACCATCGGCGCCCCAACGAGCGCCATCATCACACCGGCTACCACGACTCCCCGCCATTTCGCAGTCTGCATGAACAGCCTCCTCTCTAAGTATGTGCACCGCATGATTCCAACGATACTGTATTTCAGCATAAAGACGGACCCGCATCCTGTCAAGACGGACGCATGCCGGTCGGAACCGTCCCTTCGTTCAGACCGAGGAGCTTCTGCAACGCGACCAAATCCTTCTCCACCGGACAGGCGAAATCCCGGCTCCACTCCCACCAGGAGCCCGGATAGTTACGCAGCCGCTGATAGCCGGCCAGTCGCAAAATGAAATAGAGCCACGCCGAGCGCACGCCACCTGTGCAATAGCAGATGGTTTCATGTGCCGGATTCAGCCCCTTGAGATCCAACTGCGCGTTGATGGCGGCCAGATCCTTGACCGTCGCATCGGGATTCAAGAATCCACTCCACGCCACATGGACGGCACCGGGAATATGGCCTGGCCTCGGAATGCCGGAAATTTCTTTTCCGAGATACTCTTCCAGACTCCGCGCATCCACGATCGTGGTCGTCGGGTTCGGCTTCCGTGCGATCCCCTTCAACTCGTTCTTCATGATGATCGCCGACTCCACCGGCGACACGACGAAGTTGCCGGGCGCGCAGCGGACCGCGCCATGCTCGAACGGCCGTCGTTCATGGATCCACTTCACCCACCCGCCGTCCAGCACCTTGAGGTTTTTGTGGCCTAAGTATTCCAGCATCCAGAACATGCGTCCTTCGTCGCCCCAATTGTCGAAGGGGTTCGAATAGATCACCACTTCGCTATCCTGATTGATGCCGAGTGCCTGCACACGTTTCTCAATGCGTTTCAGGTCGGGATCCAGCAAACCTTTGGCCACGGCATCGGGATCGCTGTATTCATGCCAGGTGGAATGCACGGCGCCGGGGATATGGCCTCCGAACTCATAGGCGGCCCTGCCTCGCACGTCGAGAATGACCAGGCCTGGTTGGCCCAACCGTTTCTGAAGCGTTTCACAATCGATGAGTAATGGATGTTGCATGGGTTCCTCGATCTCGGTGGGTGATGACTTACCCTTTGGACAGGGTCTGACTCGCACAGGCCATCGGCGGCGGCTCCGGCAAGGGATCGACCAGCGCAGCCGCCAGCTGTTCATTCAGCGGCACTTCCCGCTCATAGACCGTGAAGGCGTAGGGGTCGTCCGCCATCAGGCCGTACTTGGCCTTCAACATCTCATGCTGCCCGTCGGTCAGGATGTGGTACCGAACCCGGGTCTTCAACGTCAACCCCTTGGACGCCTCCGGCATCCGGTAGGCAAATTGATACTCCCGGCTGGCCAAGGGGAGCAAGCGATTATCGTACAACTCTACGATGGCCGGTTGCCACATAATCCAGCGGCCCATCGTGTAAGATTTCTCCGCCAGCACCTGCCCGTTTGGGTCGTGAACCATGAATTCCACCGTAAAGTGCCGGTCGGGATCGCCGGTTGGAATTTTGTGCCCCGCCCCGGCATTCATCAGGGAGAGGGTCACGGTGACCTGCCCGCCCGGTTTGAGAACCGGAGGATCGGCCTTCACCTGAATCGCCACGGCCCGCTTCACCATGTCGGGATCGTGCCCCCCGCGCCAGAGATGTCGTCGCCCGCGCCTGATCGGCCCGTTTTCGGCCACCGGCCGGTCGACCTCCGGCATATGGCAACTTTGGCAGATGAAGCCTCGCTCCTGCATGAAATACTTCCCTTCATACTCGGCGTAGGTTCCGCAGGGGCCGACGTTGTAAAACTGCGCCGGGCCGGAGACCACGTTATGACAGCGCGAGCAGAACTGCGCGTTGCGGAAGCTGGGGTCGAATTTCGTGGGATGCGGAGCGGCCGAATCGTCGAAAGGCCCGAGGATCACTCCGTCGCGCACGTGGCAGGCGGCGCAGGTGATCGATTCCTTCTGAAGAGAGGCATCGAAATGGGGATTAGGTTCCTGCGCGGCTTTCTCGACCCGCCCCCGCGGAATATCTTTCACCAGCGTCGGCTGCTGATTCTCCAACGGCGTATGGCAATTCAAACAGACCCAGATGTGGTTGTCCTTTTTCCAGTAGGCTTGAAAGAACGGGTCCTCGTAGGCCTGGGCATGGATACTGGTCTTCCATTCGTCATAAATTTCGCGATGACATTGGCCGCAGGACTCGGCCTTCAGGCTGGTCAGGCCCTCCGGCACCTTCTGAAACGGAATGGCGTGGGCATAATCCGACCGGAGCCCGAAAATGACGACCGGTTTCACCTCGGTGTAATAGAGGTAGATCGCCCCGGCGAGGCCGGCGACAGCCAGGAGGATTTTCACCCACAGGTTCATGCCGCCACCAACGCCCGGATATGTCGCTCAACCGATGCGGCCAACGCCGTGAGGTTGTACCCGCCTTCGAGCGACGACAGCAGGCGTCCTTGGCAATGTTGCCTGGCGATCCCGGCCACAATCGTCGTCAAGTCGGCATACCCTTCCTCCGTCAGCCCCATACTCGCGAGCGGGTCGTCCCGGTGGGCATCAAAGCCGGCGGAGATGATGACGAACTCCGGCTTGAAGGCATCGGCGGCCGGAACCAGTGCCTTTTGGAACACCGCTCGATATTCGTCGTCGCCTTCCCCCGCCTCCATCGGCACATTGATCGTGAGGCCCTCTGCAGGGCCCCGCCCGCACTCGCTCGCGCGTCCGGTGCCCGGATAATGTGGATACTGGTGTGTACTGAAAAACAACACCGATGGGTCCGTTTCGAAACTGTGTTGCGTGCCGTTCCCGTGATGAACGTCCCAATCGACGATCAGGACCCGTTGCAGGCCGTACCGTTTCTGGACATACCGCGCTGCGATCGCCACGTTGTTGAACAGACAGAAGCCCATCGCCCGATCGGCTTCCGCATGGTGACCTGGCGGACGGACGGCACAAAACGCATGCTGAACTCGGCCGGCCATAATCGCATCCACCCCCGCCAGAGCTCCGCCGGCCGCGAGATAGGCAGCGCGGAGCGATCCGGGTGACATAGAGGTATCGGCGTCGAGCGAGATCCGGCCGTGCGCCGGCGCCTGCCGATTGAGCGTCGCGACATACTCCGGTCGATGCACCAGCGTGACCCACTCGTCTTCGGCTGTGCGCGGGTCGATCCTGGTGAGTGTGGCGAGCGTGCCGCCCTGTTCGAGCCGCTGCATAATCGCGCGCAGGCGGTTGGGCGACTCCGGATGTCCGGCGCCCATGTCGTGCTCCAGGTAACGTGGATCGTAAATGAGCCCGGTTGTTCCCATGAGAAACGTCCGTGAAACGTAAAACGTGAAGCGTCGTTCGTATCTCGTATTTCGACACGAGCAGTTTCCTCACCCTATCATGCAGGAAAGAGCGTAGACAATGAGCGGAAACGCGTGCTACGGTCTCGCTTCACCGTGCCGATTGACCCTGGAGAAGCCGATGCCGAATCCGAGAATCGAACCGCTGAAACGAGTGCTGGCTATCGAACCCGACGATGACGTCGCCTGGTTCGGACTCGGAAAAGCCTATATGGAAGACGCCAATTTTGAAGAGGCCGCCAAGGCCTTGAGACAGTGCATCACGGTCAAGCCCACCTACTCCGCCGCCTATTATGCGCTGGCGCAATCGCTCCAGAAGCTGAATCGGGTCGAAGAATGCCGGCAGGTGTCGGATCAGGGCATCGAGGTGTCGACCAAGAACGGCGATGCGATGGTGACGAAAAATCTGGAAGCGCTGAAGAGCACACTCCCCGCCTGAGCCCTTCACTCCCCCGGCCCATCACGCCGTTGCCGCGCCTGGCTCGTCGTCATCCCCGGCATTCTCCTGCGCCTCGCGCCGCTGGGCCACCGTCGTGGCCACCTCATCCAGCCAGCGGCCCGCGCCATCGAGCACTTCGCGCACCAGCGGCTCCGGATGCCCGGTGCGTTTCATCGTCCAGAGACAGAGATAGCCCATGAGGTCTTCCCGCTCAAAACGGCAGGTTGACTGCGTGGATAATTGCGCCAGTTCAGACAAACCGGTCCGGAGAATCTCCGCCACCGTATCCCGTCCGTACGATGTGGCGGCTGTCACATATTGAATCGCGCGGTTGATTTCCTGTTCAGTCATGTCCTCACCATGCGGCGGATTGTAACATTCGAGCCGGACCTGTCAACGGGGCTCTGCTGCCGGAGGCTCGCATCCTCGAAGAATCTCCACGCCCTTGGCCTCCGACGATGGTATGATTCCTTCTATCATTTACTTTCTTAGGAGCCTCGACCATGGCCGTTTCGCGCAAGACTGCCCCTGCTACGTCATCACGCCGTTCGTCCGCCTCCCGTGAGTTTGCCGATCATTGGGAACTCTCCGACCTCGTCACCGATCCGGTGAAACAGTTCGACCATTATCTGAAAGACCTGAGCGCGAAAGTCTCCCGTTTCGAATCGGCGCGCGCAGAACTGTCTGCCACCATGCCTGAACAGGCCTTCCTGAATCTCCTCACCCTCTCGGAGCAGATCGCGAGGGATTCTGGTCGGCTCGGAGCCTACGCATACTTGTGGTTTTCCGAAGACACGAAACAGCTCCAGGCCCGATCCTTCAAGACTAAAGTGGAAGAGCAGCTCACCGCCCTTCAGAACCATCTGCTGTTTTTCGATTTGTGGTGGCAGAGCGTGGATCAGCGGAATGCGGAGCGCCTCATGGCGAACAGCGGCGACTTCCGGTACCACCTGGAGACCATCCGCCGCTTCAAGCCGCATACGCTCTCGGAACCGGAAGAGAAGATCATCAACATCAAGAACATCACCGGGCAGAGTGCCGTGCACCAGCTCTACGATGTCGTCACGAACGGCTTCACCTTCACGATGCGCATCGGCGGGAAAAAGAAAACGATGAATCGCGAAGCCTTGACGGCCTACCTCCGTAGTCCGAAAGCCGCCGTCCGGGAAGCCGCCTATCGGGAGATGTATCGCGTCTATGAATCTCAGCAGGATCTTCTGGGGGAAATCTACAAAACCCTGGTGAACGACTGGAAGGCGGAGAATCTTCAACTGCGGCACTTCAAGACGCCGCTGGAGTCGCGAAATCTCAGCAACGACATTCCGGATCGCGCCGTGGATGCGCTTCTCTCGGTCTGCATGAACAATGCGCCGATCTTCCAACGGTATTTCAGATTGAAGGCGCGACTTTGCAAGATCAAAACCATGAACCGCTACCACATCTATGCGCCCCATCGGGCCGAACAAAAGACGTACCGCTACGCGGATGCAGTCCGGATGGTGCTGGATGCCTATTACGGCTTTTCGCCGCGCCTCGCCGAACTGGCGCAACGCGTGTTCGCCGACCGCCACATCGATGCCCGCACCAAGCCGGGGAAAATGGGCGGGGCCTATTGTTACAGTGTCACGCCCAACCTGACGCCCTACGTCATGCTGAATTTCACCGGTGAAGCGCGCGACATCGCCACCATGGCCCACGAGTTAGGCCATGCCGTCCATGCCATGATGGCCGAGCAGCACAATGTCTTCACCTTCCACTCCACGTTGCCGCTAGCGGAAACGGCCTCGGTCTTCGGCGAACGGATTCTCTCCGATGCCCTGATGGCCACCGAAACCAATCGATCCGTCAAACAGAGCTTGCTCGTCAACCAACTGGACGACATCTATGCCACGATCATGCGGCAAGCCTATTTTGTCGCCTTCGAACGAACCGCCCACGACATGGTGGCCCAAGGCGCCACGACGACCGACCTGGCACAGACATACATGACCTTGTTGCGGCAGCAATTCGGAAAGTCGCTGCGGGTGCCGCAGGAATTCCAGTGGGAATGGCTGACGATTCCGCACCTCTACGCCAGCCCGTTTTATTGTTATGCGTATAGTTTCGGGAACCTGCTCGTCCTGGCGCTCTATCGCATGTATCAGGAACAAGGCAGCGGGTTCGTGCCGAAATATCTGGAGCTCCTCGCAGCAGGCGGGTCGAAGGCGCCACAAGCGATCCTTGCGGAGGTGGGAGTCGATATGAACTCCTCCGCCTTCTGGCAATCCGGATTCGATGCGATTTCAGGAATGGTCGATCAGTTGGAACAGACGATCAACTAACCGAACGGCGCCGCCCTCGGCTTCAGGGGCGGCGCGGACTATCCGAACATCGGCAGCCGATTATTCGCGCATCTGGTCAGATCCGCTCTGAGGACTTATCCATCACCGCCGGGTGTCCCAGGATTTCCCGCTCTGCTTCCAGCCAGTCATGCAGGTGGTAACCATCCAAACACCCCCGTTGCTCATATAGTTCATGCGCCCGTGCCGCTATGCGCACTTGGATATCCTGCACCGGCCCAGGGCCTTTGACGACCTCCGCAGACCCTGTTGCCTTCCGCTTCGCCGGACGCAAAACGGTCTTGGTAGGGGCCGTCTTCTTTTTCATGCCTGCTACTCCCTGAAAAACGTGTATCCAATCGTCACGCCTGGCCTTTCGCATGAGCTTTCCCGCGCGACACGTGGGCGCACAATAACATATTGCGAACGATTCTGATAACGCAGCAGGACCTTCCCTTCTCGGCTCAATCGATCCACCGTCAGGAACATTTGATTCGCCGTAAAGGTCGGCAGATTGCGGAATAATTCTTCCATCGGACAGACCCAATGCTGCTGCAGATAGTGCAACACGGCTGTTTCCACGTCCCTTAGGCGATCCATATTCCCCCCTTCATTCATGACATGGTTTCCCTTCGTCATCGTCATGCCGCGCAAGATCAAATGGTTCTTTTCTGATCAGGCCATGCCTGCAACACGGCTGGTGGAAACGTTCCTCGCGCTACCCGAAGTACCACGCCACTCCCGCAACGACCCCGGGAGCCTGATACACTCCCTTGGTACCGGCACCCACCAGTCCGGAATCTTCGAATTGAAACGACGCGTAGATGTATTTTCCTTCGCAATAGGCCGCGAGGTTCTCGCTCAACATCACCTTCACTCCGGCGAGCAGGTTCAAGCCTGGCGAAGAATCGGAAACAGACTGTTTCGATCCTGACACGGTGGCGCTCACAGCAGCCAATCCAAGGCCCCATAGGGGTGCAGCCGCCCCCAAGAATATCGCGCAAGCACATTAAGCGCGGTTGTGACGATCCGGACCTGTTCACCGGTTCCCACGGCCGTGGACTGTGCCGGAGCGCCGGATAGAGTCTGGTGCGCGACAGACGCATTGCTTGTGAATCCTTCGACTTCGACGCCCATCCAGCGCAGCCCTTTGTCCTCGAAGAAGTACCCCACCGTCCCTCCGAACAGTCCCGCGTTCTCCAAATCCAGCTTGCCGAAGGAAGTCCCATGAATGGCACTCGTTCCTCTCACATGCTGGAGATCGAACGGAAACGCTACCCCGGCGCCGGCCGCGATATAGACCTCCGCCTCAGCGATATCCATACCTCCACCGACAGAATGAATGAGAGGACAGGGCCTCGCATGTTGACGAACCGGTCTCGCATGGAATGATCCTTCTTGCGGCCTTAGTGAACCATACGAAGCGTCTCCTACTCCTCCACTTGTTCAGCCCCCTGCTCGAGCTGCGCTGCCGCGACCCGTAGTTGGCGGGCAAGCGCCCGGCGCTGTTGTATCATCCTGATATCGGGTGACGATTTATTCTGTAACAACACTTCAGCCTCCACATCATGACGATCCGCGAATGTCTGCAGTTCCCGTGCCTCTGCACGCCACTGAAATGTTTGTGCGCCCGGCACGCTCTGTCCCGGCATCTGGGGTATGCCGGACCTCGCCGGCATGGACCTGTGGCCCGACACTCCTGAACAACCGACGAACGAACTCAATGCGAACACAATACCTGTAAGGATCAGCAAATGGTTCATGATCAGGACTCCTCTCCTTTTCTCCAAGGCAAGAGACCCTCACATGCTGCTCGCAGCGACAGTAGTGACAGGAAGCAATAACCAGTCCAACCGGGATGGGACCCGTGCGTGACGGTATATCCTGGATACGGCTACGTACCAGGCCCGACCAGCCGGCGAGTCATGTGTAGCGGAGCTTCTCTTCGACATTTCGCACCGCGCGCGCCGTGCGAAATCGCGCCCTCTAACTTACACCGACTCATATAAATGAACTAAGGAAGGTCTGATTAATTTCCGTTTTCACAGAGAAACCAGATCCTGGACCGGCCACCAGGGAGGAATCCGGTGGGCCTCCGCTGGCCCGGGCGCCTGTGGTGGGGTTCACCCACCGTCCAACGGCCCACAGCCACCCTGCGGACACCCGGCTTCTACGTTCCCGCCAACAGGAGGCGCCGGCGCGCCAGAAACAGATTCGTTAAGCCGCACGTGACGAAGAGCCAA
>JACOEL010000015.1 GCA_024998625.1 Nitrospira sp.
GGAATACGCTACCCCTAGCACATCGCGAACGGAGAATAAATCAGAGATTCCCTAGGTCGTGACTCTGGCACTGTGACCGCGTTTATCGTCCTGGCGTCCCTCCGGCTTCCGTTCAGGCTTCTCGTCCTTAACCTCTTTCGACTCGGCCTTCTTCTCGGTGCCCCGGGCAGGCAGGCCGGCGAGATCACGCACCTTGCCCTCGATCTCTTTCGCAATGGCGGGATTCGTCTTGAGAAAATCGCGGACGGCTTCACGCCCCTGCCCCAATCGTTCGCCCTTGTAGGAGTACCAGGCGCCGGCTTTCTCCACCACACGCTTCTCGACACCGATATCGACGAGCTCGCCGGATTTCGAAATGCCTTCGGCAAACATGATGTCGAACTCCGCCTGCCGGAACGGCGGCGCCATCTTGTTCTTGACCACCTTGACCCGCACGCGGCTGCCGGTGACATCCTGACCGTCCTTGATCGATTCAATGCGGCGGATGTCGAGACGCACCGAGGAGTAAAACTTCAGCGCATTGCCGCCGGTCGTGGTTTCGGGATTGCCGAACATGACACCGATCTTCATCCGGATCTGGTTGATGAAAATCAAAGTGGTCTGTGACTTGGAGATCGCGGCCGTCAGTTTGCGCAGCGCCTGCGACATCAGTCGGGCCTGCAGACCCATATGGGAATCGCCCATCTCGCCCTCGATTTCCGCTCGCGGCACCAAAGCCGCCACCGAATCGACCACGATGACATCGATTGCGCCGCTGCGCACCAGGGTTTCCGCAATTTCCAGCGCCTGCTCGCCCGTATCCGGCTGCGAGACGAGAAGATCGTCGGTCTGGACGCCGAGCTTCTTGGCATACGTCAGGTCCAGCGCATGTTCCGCATCGATGAATGCCGCCACTCCGCCCGCCTTTTGTGCTTCTGCAATGGCGTGCAGGGTCAACGTCGTCTTGCCGGAAGACTCCGGGCCAAAGATTTCGATCACGCGCCCGCGAGGAAAGCCACCCACACCGAGGGCAATATCCAACCCCAACGAACCGCTGGAAATCGCCGGGACATCCGCGGGACGGTCATCGGCACCGAGCTTCATTACCGCACCCTTGCCGTACTGCTTTTCAATCTGGGCCAGGGCCAGGTCCAATGCGCGCTTTTTCTCGTCTTTTTCAGTCATTCCAAACTCCTTATCGAAGCGTGACTCTGAAGCGTTTCTTCTATCGAACGCCGTGGGAGACAACGCACCAGCCGGCGCTGAGTTGACCGAACGTGAACTGGACCGGGGCCAGTCTCGTAGAACGGAATGAATTGCGGATTATACCGGAGTTAGAAGGGAGAAACCTAGTCCGCAGGTGCCGCCATGACGGTCGAGCCTGACCGGCCGGAAATGACAGGTCGCGGCGACGTTGTCACACCAACGCAGCGGTGAATGTAGTCTGTGCCACGCGTCACGATGTATCGCTGCGCAAGATGAGAGCGATCGGTGGCGGGAGGCTTCGATCGCCTCTAGCAGGCGGCCTGAAGGCCGAGTTGCGTGCGGATGGTCGTGGCGAGAAACCGATACTGCCCGGCAACAGTGAGAAGATACTGCTTCCTGAGTCCTCCTTCCGGCGTCCGTTCGGCTGCCTGGAGGTGCGTGCGCGCGGCGCTTTCGTACACCAGGACGAGCGATGATTGAATCTGGAGTTGCCGCGAACGGCGAACCCGGATCTGGCCTTGAAGCGGCGCCCTCGCCACCACCTGAAGAATGGCCTGCGCCCGGTGCAAACTGGTGTGGGAGGCCATCACCGCCTCGTATCCCTGCCTTGCCACCGCATCCCGCTCGGCCGGATGGCCGCAGTAGTGTTCGACGATCTCGATCACCTGCTCGACATTGCCCCTCTCATAGAGGGCACAATGGGTCCGATCCTGGAACAAGTCGTTGAAACCGTTTCCGATCCGTTCGCCGACCAGGAGCGCCCCGCAAGCCATGGCCTGGAAGGTGCGGAAATTCACGTCATTGTCGGCCGATTGATTCAGCACCATCAGGGAACGGTTGAAGAGTTCGCGGTACCCGCCGCTCCCCACCGCGATGGGATAGCGTCGTTGCAGGCCTTCGACCAACGCGACACGCTCCGGATTCCACTGCCGGTTGAGTGTTCCGACGAATGAGAGGCGCGTATCCCGTAAGCCGCCCGAATCACCATCGTCGGGCACATGACAGAACAGGGGCTGCCACGAGACAATTTGCCGTTCAGGATCGACCCGATACCGGGGAACCCAGTCTCGCTGCGCCACACAGATGACGTCGAAGGCCGCCGCGTACGCTTGGTGCCACCGTGCATGGAGATGGGAGTCGATCGCATACCAGACCAACGGCACATCGAGTGCCTCCAACCCCAACAACTTCGGGGTCCCACTGTCGTCTCCCACCACAACCAAGTCGGGAAACCATCGCGCCGGAAACTGCGCCGAAAGACTATGCATGCTTTCCACATACGGGCTCAGGACGAAATCCGCCGTGCGATCGAACGCCGCCCATTTGACAACATGGCCGAGTTGCCTGAAGTCCTGCACAAAAAATGGATTGCCGAGATGAAGGATGTTCATATACGTATCGAACGCCGCCGCCAGTCCATTTCCTACATCGGTGTATCCGTCTGATAACTTGAAGCAATGGGTCGATCAGAATGGAAACACAAGAGCCGTTTGGCTAGGCGGAGTAGGAGCGATCATCAGCGCAAGGCCGCTGCCGAGGGGCAAGAGTGATTGATTTTGTTGACGAGAAACTAGGGGCGCCGCGACAAGAGAGGAAACGATCGCAGGTCAGTTGTCCGGATTGGAAGTTTCCGGCAGGTCACTGTTGCTCTGGCGGCTCTTCAACCATTCACTGAGTTCAGTCCGGAGCGTGCGATTGAGGCGTTGTTGGGCTTCAAGGGGAAGACGGACAAACTCCACACCAAACTGATGCCCCTTCACCCATTTGATCGTGCCGAGGTCGATGGGGAGCGCCGGTGGCTGATGGCCGAGGAGCACACTCACGCGCACGTCACTGCCGCAGAGCACTTCTCTATCGCACATGACGGAACAGCCCTTCAACGACAGGTTGGTTAGCACGCCTTCCCCGACAAAGGGCGCTCCGCCGAAAATGACCGGATAATTGAGCGGAAACCGGTAGTAGGTTCGAACGTACCGACGAGGTGCCATCACATCCTCTCTGTGGGCGGATGGTACTCAGGCCGACCCGGCAACCGATATCCTACCTTGGGAGGGTGAGACGACAATTCTATCCGTGAGTCTCCTTGTGTTGCCGGCGAGATCTGAGTAGGCTGCGGCGGAAAATGCAGCTGCGACCCCCGAGGTTCCATTGATAAAGAAAGGGCTGTATGCGGAGGTATCGACAGGTTGTGCTGTGGATGGCCGGGGCTTTGCTGCTGCAGGGGTGCATCGGTGTCGGGGCCTGGACGCTGGGTAGTCGCACAGAATCCGGCGACCATCCCAAAATTGATCGGACGAGAGGTGTGATCGACGTGCGCAACGGCGAACCAGAACGGACACTCAAGACTGCAGCCGAGCTCCGCGCACAGTGGGGCGAGCCAGATCGGGTGGAGTCGCTTGAAGGCAGTAAGGAAGAATGGATCTATAAGACCGATGGCATGCGATGGTCTGGACTGGTTCTCTATGTCGTCATTGTTCCCCTCCCCGCCATGCTTCCAGTCGGTTCACAGTACGTATCATTTCTCATCCATGACGGCCGAATCGAGAACGTCACACGCGCCGATTGGGCGTTCAAGGCCGGTGCCTACTGCGGCTTCTTCGGGATGATGTACGGAGGGTTGGGCTGCGGAACGAGCACGTTTGAAGAGCGGCAGAGTGTCGCGACCCACTAAGCAGTTTCCACAAAAAAGCCGGGCTGCGGCTTTCCGCAGCCCGGCTTCCCCTTCACTATTTCTGCCACCCCCGCATCAATGAGCGCCGGACTTTTCCGGATGCACATCGATGATGTGGCCGGCTTCGTTCAACTCCGCCCGTACCCGCGCGCCATCCGTGATCGAGGCTGAGAGCACTTGTTTCTCCAGCGGAAACTTCTGTTCGCCCTTCGCGGTCTTTAAAGTGATCTCATTCTGCATCGTGCCCATTGACACGACTTCACCCGTGACAAACCGATGTTTGCCTTCCGTGCCCGGGGATGCACTTCCAGCACCATGTTGTTCTTGTCGATCACGATGGTGACTTCGTCGCCGGCTTTCGGCAATGCATGACCATGGCGCTCGGCGTGGTTTTCGTTGAGCTGAGGTGCTTCCGCTGGGTATCCTGACTGCCAACGCCCCGGCCTTTTCCACCACCACCCCCTGCAACTCCTGGTGACGACTCTTTGCAGAGCCTTCGTCGGCCCTTCCGACCAAACTCGTCATTCCGATCACAGCACTACCACGCACACATATGTGAACAATTTCGACATATTCTACCCTCCCGTTAGCGAGCCGTCTGTAAGATCTCTCGACGACATACTCGGTAGAGTGGAGAATAGCGGTTTTCTGGGGGATTGAAGGACTAGGAGAAGCCCCGGCGAAAGTTCAGAGAGAAGGACAGTCTGATACGCGCTAGGGTTACTCCTATTTTCAATGCGCATGGAACTCATCCATGATTGATGGCTGGGGACGTTCACGATCTTGGATAAAAACATCCAAATGGAACAGGACCTGCCCTTCCAATATCGCCAATGGCGATTGGAACGAATCGGGCAAGTCTTGATTGCAGGCTGCCTCATGGCCGCGCTGCTCGGCCTCTTCGGGCATCACCCGCTCGCATTAGTGACACACCGGACGCCGGATGGACGACTCTCAATCCACTATGACCATTTTGCGCGCGTGGAAAGTGCCAGCGCCTTACGATTGACGCTCGAACCAGGCAAGGATGGGGAGAGAGTCATCCGTCTATGGTTGGATCAGGAGTATCTTGACGCATTGCAGCTGACCACCGTCTCTCCCACGCCGATCCGGGATGAGGCGCGCAACGGAGGCCGGACGTTCGTCTTTCAGACCGACGGAAGTCGGTTCACCGCAACGCTCTCGGTTCAATTCCAAGCAGTCGGGACCGTACATGGCAGCGTCAGGGCCGACGACGGCGAGGCGCTCCTCGTGACACAGTTCGTATGGCCATAGAAGGAGACACCCATGGACGCCATTGTACGAGGTCTCGCGGTGTATCTGTTCCTGCTGATTCTTTTTCGTATCGCCGGTCGTCGTACCCTCGGCAGTATCACGAACTTCGACGTCGTGCTCCTCCTCATCATCAGCGAGGCAACGCAAAACGCCATGATCGGAAATGATTATTCGGTGACAAACGGCTTCCTTGTCATCCTGACACTGGTCGGGCTCGATATTGCCTTGTCTCATTTGAAGCAGCGATTTCCTGCAATGGAGCGGTATCTGGATGGACTACCGTTGATCCTGGTCGATCACGGCCGGCCACTGAAGGAACTCATGCATCGGGCGCGCGTGGATGAACAGGATATCCTCGCGGCCGCGCGGGAAAAGCATGGTTTGGAACGGATGGACCAAATCAAGTATGCGATTCTTGAAACGAACGGCATGATTTCCATCGTGCCGAAGATGGGATAGCCGATGTGTATCCTCCGTTCAAGCGACAATGAACGGCGAAGGAAGCCGGAGCCCGTGGCTAGAATCCGAGCTCTTTTTCGAGGTCGGCCTTCTTCTTGTCGAACTTCTTCTGCTCCGCCTGGCTCTGCTCCGCGAAGGCTCCCTTCACTTTCTCACCGGACTTCTCCAGCGCACGGCTGGACTCTTCCATCTTCTTTTTCACCTGCGCCAGTTTGTCTTTCGACTTCGGCGAGCCGGCAAACTCGTAATACATCACGGCATTCGCCTGGGTGAACGTCGAATCCGAACGCGCCGTGATCGTATCGCCTCGCTGCTCGGCCCGCTCTCGCGCCGCCTTGTCGCCGGCCGACAAGAACTTCATCCACCCGGCTGCGGTTCGCAGTTTCTCGAGAGATTTCATTGCGGACGTGGCCACCTCAATCGCACTGCCCGAGAGCCCCTTCGCATCCTGCTCTTCCGCTTTCATCAGCCGGTCGGCCTTGGCGGATGCCATCTTCCGCAAGTCCTGACGATAGGCCTGCGGCGAGACATAGGGTTGACGCTCTCCCGTTTTCGGATCCGGCACCAGCCAACGACCTTCATCCACACCCCAGGCCGTCGTGAAGAGCGCGAGATCCTCCGGTTTCGCTTGTAGCGCTTTCATCATCACACGATTCGCGTCGGCATAGTCCCCGATGGTTTCGAAATAGCGAAACGCCGCGGTCTGCCCGTCGGCCCGCACCGTATCGGCAGAATACAACAGGCCCTTCGCCTCGGCCGCCTTGGCCAAATCACGGCCCAGCTTCGGCAAGCCGGTTTTGGCGCGGGACAAAGCGGTCTTGTCGTAACGATCGAGACACTCGTTACCAACGATGAATCGATAGGCCATGAACAGCTCGGCAGGCCGCCCGGCCTGTTCGGCCTTCGTCAACGCAGCGACCGCCGCCTTGGCGCTCTTCTCTTCCTCATCCCCCAAACAGGGATCGTCGGCGCGAACCGGGGATACCGTCACGGTAAGCAGCAGCAGGCCGCAGCTCAGGATTCTGACCCTACGCATCGCGCACCTCCCTATCGGCCGAAGAGGCCTTTGAGCATCTTGTTCACCTCGCCCGCCGGCGTCTCGCTCTCCTGACTCTTGCTCCCGCTGCTGTTCCTGGACGATCGTTTCTCTTTCGCCCGCTCCTGCCCGGTGTTCTTCATCATCTCTTCCATGTTCGGCATGCCGCCCTGCCCCATCATCGCGCCCATATCGTTCTTCGTCGCGCCGGCGGGAACCTCGAACAACGTGGGATCCTGCTTCTCGATTTTCACGTTGGTCAACTCGCTGGCCATACGCATCTTCTTATCCCCGTCCTTCGACAGGAGATCCATTTTGACGGTAACCCCCTCTTTGGTCGTCCAGAAGAAGCCGCCGAACTTCGCTCCGTCGGGTTTGGTGGCGATAATTTTCGTCTTTGTGGTCTTCAAACCGTTGATGGTCTCTTCGCCGACCTCGGTCTGTTCTTGAATGTCGAACCCGCCCATGTCGGGGGCATTCGACTGATCCAGCGGCATCTCCATATACATGTCGCCCATCACCTGCCAGATGACCTGTTTGTCCTTGCGGATGATGGTCACGCTGCCCTCCGCTCCCCCCATCTCCATGCGCTGCTTCGTGGGCGTGTGGTACACGCGGGACTTCATCGTCATGCCGCCCTCGGTTTGCATCGTACTGTCCGCCGAATACTCTACCGTCGGCTCCGGCAACGGCGCGGCCGTGACCGTCAGCGGCACAAGGGCCAACGAAAACAGCATGGCAACAGATCGCAACAATGTCATGGCCTAACCTCCTGGTGGACCGAGTGACTTGCCTGGCGGGGACAGAGGCTAGCGGGGTTTGAGGGGGGAGTCAATATGGGGAGAGGGCTGGGGCAGAGGAGACTGGGTATATATGGCAAGTATGGAAATAATGCGGGGCAAGCAATATGGATAGTACCCGGATTAGAGCAGGCCCCCGATTGATGGATGAAAATATATGAACCCAACACCTGCACCTAGTCGATTCTCCGCGAGGGGGATCCTACGTTGGAAGCAGAGGAGCTTGCATGGTCGAAAACGCCGATTGCCTGACTCAGGATGGGCGGATCCGATTGGGCGATGTCGTACTCGCCGGCGCCATGGTCTTCTTCATTCGTTTAAATATCAACCCAACATACACCATGGAACAGAGATAAACCGTGGACATTGTCAACAGAACAAGTATGGAGACATACCAGAGAGGCGGCCTCACCATACAGTCAGCCATCACACACAGGTGCGCTCGGCCCCCCCACGTCCCGGCCGCAGCGCTTAAAAATATCACGATCCCCCATATGACCCTAGGCCGAAACACTCTTTGGAAATTGCCCCGCGTTTTCAATGACAGTCGAACGTTTCTCTCTTCCGCCTCGGTGGCGTCAAATGCTTGGTTTGGATGGTCATTCAGTAAAATGAGAATACGACGCCAGGCGACCGATCCAGCCACCGAATTGGCGAGGATCCCCCGACGCAGCTTCCAAGGTAGCAATCGCTTCATCAACCAGTTTTGCCGCGCAACATATTCGGTCTTCGCCTCCTTCCGATAGACCTCAAACGGCCTGGGACTGCTCCAGAGCAAAATCCCCGCAAGAAGCGCAACAGCAGATGACAGCGAAAAACCCCAGTACCGCCATCCGATCCAACCGTAACTCAACAGCAATCCTGTGATGACCGAGGTGATGAGGGGGATCCGGATATAGGCCCAGACCAGTGCCATGTCATACACCCCATCGACTTCGATGAAGTCCTTGGAAACGAATTGTCCCAAATGAGACCCGGCACTATGGCATTGGGGCGATGGTGGCTCATCTATGACCTCATGAATCAGGTGGTCGAAGAGCGCTTGATCCTTCCAATATTGCACGTGCGCAACTCCCGGCACCGAATACCGACGAAACACCACGTCCCGATACGCGACGGGAATGGTCGTGTTAAAGACTTTGCCATAATTGGGGCATTCCTGAGTGTTGTCGAGGTGATGACCGACGGGATCCTGTTCATCGCAGAGGTTGTAATGGGTGATGCGATGCCGATTGGTATCGTCCAGCCAATTGTCACTCCACGCGTGAGGGAAGGAATGGTGGCTCAATCCCATATGACGATAGTTGTGGTGCCAAAGGGTGAGAAATTTATCGATAGGCGACCCCAAGGTGATGAAATGCTTGACGTGATCGCGCCACAGGAGAAGAGGACAGTCATGGTAGAGCAGTGACGCATTCGATTTCGGCATAGTCGCGCCATGGCACTGCTTGAACTGCGCATATCGAGTACCAAGACCGGCCCAGTTCTCAGCGGCGCGGGGAAGATTTGGCCGTCGCGGTTCCCTCATCAGCTCGGACAGGAGACCGAGCCAGGATTCTTGGTCGGAATCCTCCCGCTCAGTATAGCCGGGAAAGGGAAGGCACCCGCTGGTATGTCGATCAGTCCCGTCTCTGATGCTTTCCTTTGCAAAGGCATACACCAGCGCATCGAAGCTCAAGACCGATCCCAAACTGTGGGCAATGACCGTATAGTTGGGTGGAACATAGTTCTCATCAGCGCTCGTCCGTTCGAAACGGCACCATTGAACATAGTCACGCAGATGAATCTCGTCCATCACCCGATGGAATCGACGAACAGCCTGGCCTCGCGTACGTGCATAGTCTCCGTACAAATGGACGTCGCCGATGACGTCCTGAAAGACGGCCCTAGCCGCTTCTTTGGAATAATAGGTCAAGAGGCCTTTCATCGGCATCAATGTCTGTTCGATCTCACACAGGAGGGGCATCACCCAATTAGCGGACCAATTCACGGGTGTAAAGGGAGGTTGCAGTCGTTTAATGAGGGCTGCAGCCCAACGTTCGGGAGGAGAGCCGAAGTCAGTCTGGTGAGTTTGCAGAAGGTCCGACCATCGCATATCCACGAAACGAAAATTATTTCCTGATTTCTCGGTAGCGCGGGTTCCATCAAACGTTTCTGATTGGTCGACGTTCTCGGCAGGATCGATGGGAATCCCCTTGAACTCCGACCAGCCATGTCCTCCACCTTTCCGACGCATGGAAAGCGAGGAAAGACTCCCTGGCAGCAGTGCCGCGTAGGGGACCCCAGGTTTATCCTTCGCACGGGCAGTGGCGAATCGGTTCACCACTTCGACGGTTGTTTCGTTATGCCGCTGCTCGCCGATCCCATGCACGACAATGATGTAGTGGCGAGGACAAGATGGACCATTCCCGTCGAACATACCAGAAGCCCCTTCCTATCGTGATGAAGGCCCGAGCGCAGGCTCCTCGTTCACCGCTCTGCACAAGAATGCCTACTTCAGCGCAATCCCGATCCCAATTAGACCTGCAACCTTATAGATTTCCATGACGGCCTGCCAAAAGTTCTTGGCCATCCCAACGTGAAGCTGGTAATGAGCTCTCTCAATCTTCCGCTGAGCGTCCGGCAACCTTCTCACCCACCTCTCAAACACTAGGGTTTCGACCCATGCCCAAGTCGGGTATCCCAGTGCGGCAACGCAAGCCCACAAGAGGATCAGCCAGAGGTGATCTTTAGGCCACGGGGAGATTTGGAGCCCACCAACAAGGCCAAACAGTAAGGGAGCTAAACAGATTGTCACGTGAATGATTGAAGCGGTCACATGCAGATGCATGCTTCCAAAGCGCCAACCGTTTCGCCTGTACCACTGCGGAGTTGGCTCTACGAGCGAACCCGGCGTTGGATCGTCACTCAGAGGGTCTGGTAAGAGTCCGCTATCGTTCACTGGTTGACTCGAATCTCACTGGGTCTCGCAGAAACCGTCTGACTTCCTCGCGGGCCTCTCTCGACGCCTTGCCGGGGTCGCCTGCCGCGTGCCATTCACCGATCAAGGTGCTATGGGCATGCTCCGGCAGCTGATCGGACAGAATCACCTGACACCTGGCAAGGTCCGGTACGTTCTCATCGATCCGCTGTCGCTCCGACGGATCACGGGGCGGAATTACCAGACACGTCACGCGATCAGGAACGCCCTCCTTCGAAAAGGTCTTCCACACCGTCTCCAGCTTCTCCGGTTTCGAAACACAATCTTGCTCAAACCTCACGAAGAAGATCTTTGCGGAACTGTTTATTGCCTGTTCGATATCGTCCTTGGAGATACCCAGCGACTTTCTGACCTCGTCGTCATTGCGGAAGATCGACAGCGGCAGCGTGGGCTGAGCGAGGACCACAGCATGGATACTCGAATTGTCGAGCAGCGCTAATGGCAGCGAGCCCGTCAAGCAGTTACCGATGACCCCGATGGGTTGTTGCGGATGCAATCGCTCAATCTCCCGTGCGACCGCTCGCAGCCACCCCACAATCTTGCTCTCTCCACTCTCCAGCCCCCACCACTCACGGTTGAGCCCAAAGGTAATCAAGAAGCCATGCCAGGTCGACTGACTATTCCATTCGCCAAACAACAGCGGCACATAGACCGTAAATTCTTTCGACAGCTCACGCGCATAGTCCAACGTCTTCCCAGATAAACCAGGCAGTTCATGGAGCAACAGGACAGGCGGCTTCGTTCGATCGCCGAGAAAACAGTAGACCGGATGCGCAACCGAATCAGCCTTGAATCCATCACCATCATTGTTGAAGCATGTTTCCAACATTCCGACAAACCGCATCTCCTCACCGTGAGGTGCACAGCGCACCAACTCGACCAGGCCGCAAGCCGACAGGGAACAGACCAGGCCCAGAGCGAGCACATGCTTGGTGAATCGGCACACCCGACGCATGCGTGCATTCTTCATGGCTTTGGTTTTGGTCTTTCTGCCGGCCAGTCAGGATTCGGGTGGCGGCTCAGAAACTCGAACACGAACTGCTCGCTCTCCGCCCTCGTCTGATTCTCTGGTGGCGAAGGGGTAGGGTACACCGGCAAATAGTCACTGTGGCCGATATCACGACCCGGATCCGCCATCCGTGACTCGATCTTGGCCAATACATCCGGAGGACAGTCCTCCGGGCCATACCGACCCAACGCCCACACGGAACGCTCTCCCGAGAACGGCCACCAGGATTGGGCTACATCGCCTGCCGGATAGGCCAACTGCAAGACCCGATCCTGTTCCGACGCCAGAACCGCAAGCCGGTCGGCCTTGAGCGCGGCATCGCGATAACTGGTGAGCCCCTCCTTGCCCAACGAATCGTTGTCGATCGCCGCCGCCATCAAACAGATGCGATCCAAGATCGGCTTCTTGACCTTGACCTCTCGCACCATACGTTGCGCCGCACGCATCACGACGCGACAGCCGAGGCTGTGACCGACGAACGCCACACGGGCGCTCTCATCCACATTGAGAACGATCCAGGTGAGCAGGTTATCGGCACTATCGTCAGCATCGCGACTTTCCGAGGGATAGCTAGCCGCACCGGCCCATGAAGTGAACCTGGACATGCCGGCCCATGAGTCGCCAGGCCAGAGGACCGCGAGCATCAGATCCGTCGAGCCCTTCTGTTCCAACCATCCGATGAATCGCACCAGTTTCTCGCGCCCTTCCGCAAGGCTGTTGTTAAAGCCATGCAGGAACACCGTGAGACGCTGTCCACGAGTCCGCAGGGTAAAGTCTGGCAATCGATCATCCCAGCTCTCATCCCGCGGCGCCCCGACGCGGTAGAGATGCCCTGAGGTGACGGCCCCGCCGAACTTTTGGTCACGCAAGCTGAGGATAAAGGCGTTCATCGCGCTTTCAACGCCTTCGCGGCTTCCTGTATCGCGGTGGAGAGATCCTTCGCCACCGGCGTCAGAGGAACGGCGGCAAGACCGACGAGGAGACACCACCCCCACTCGCCCGATGTCACCATTCCCATGCTCCCACCAACCGAGAATGAAATAGCCAGCGAAACGAAGGTAGCCAGGAACTTTGTCTGGCTAACATATTGTGTGTCGGCCAAGGCCAGGGCGGCATCGATGCGGGCGTCGATCATGGTCTCCAGACGAGCCATCGCGGACCGCTGTTCATCGGTCATGGCCGGTTCCGGAGGATGCTTGGGCTCCTCCTGAGACATGGACTGCGCTGCTTGGGAACGCTGCCGGCGCGCGCTGTCGATCGCCTGCGCCGCAAGGTTCGCAATGTCCGCCGTGACTCCCAATTCGGTCGCCACTAATGCGATGGTCGACACCTCCATCATCCCAAACCCAATCCGCACCCCCTGCCGCAGCGTTCGAGGCAAGTCGCCGCTCACACGGCCTACTCGATATTGAGCGCGGAGTAGCTCCATCACGTCACTCCCATAGGCAATTCTCAATGCAGGCAGCAGTGGATCGAGGGTGGCCTTGTGCGTCGGAAAGAACCGCCGTCCTCCCTCCTTGCCTCCCACCGCAAAGATGCGTTCAAACCCGGCCGAATCAAACCAAGTAAATGGCTTGAAGAACCCATCCACAATGCCCTGTGACGCACCACCGAGTGCGCCGATCGCAAGCGCGGCCGTACCTAACGTCGTTGCATCGATCTCCATACTCATACTCTCTTCAGGTTGTTCGCCTCTCCTCACTACTTCACCACTGAGTTACTTCCCCTGCTCCTGCTGCGGGTCTTTCGGATTGGCCGCGTCGCCGATAAACAGAACCGCCTGCTCATATCGATCCAACGCCTGCTTGTGGTCCTTCAACATGCCCAGCAACTCCGCGCCCACAACCTTGCGGACTTCACTTGCGGCCTTGGACGACTCAGCCTTCACGTCCTGTTCAATTCGCGCCGATAATCGCTTCTCCAACTTGGCCAGCGCCTTAAGATCATTGGTGATCGCGAGGCCTCGTTCTTGATCCGAAGCCTTCTTCAACGGCTCGACGTGCTTATCCCACTGTGCAACTTCCTCTCCCAACGCGGTTTTGAGCGCAGTCATCGCCGCTGGATTGTTCTTCAATTCATCGTGCCTTTCCCACCCTGCAAGAATCTGGTTATACAGCGCTTTGTCTCCGTCTTTGCCATGCAATTCGGCAAGCCTCGTAGACAACTCGACTGTGTGCGCCTGATAGGCAGCCTTGTGTTTCCCGAACACCTGCTGTAATGGCGGCAGTTCCGCTTCCTTTTCCGCCGCAGTCTTTTTCGAGTCATCCTTCGTGCCAGACAACTGTCGCAGCTCATGAGAAAGATCGATCGGCAGCTTGGTCCCCAAACCGAACAGGGCCAGATGCTTGGCCGATTTGACGATATCCTTCGTGTCGCCGAAATACTGCTTCACGTACCAATTGCCCACGTCGTCTTTAACGAGCGCCTGGTTCGTAAACCCTGCCCCCGAGACCCGCACGCGGTTGATGTTTTGCCAATATTGTTTGTCCAGCTCAGCCGTCAACGTCCGATCCTGCCTCTCAGACGGATTGAGAATGTCCACCAGTTGGGAGGAAAACGGCAGGCTCCTGATCCCTTGCGAGAGCAACATGTTGTCCCATGCCAGGTTCGGATCATCCTGCAACGACGTCGATGGGAAACTCGTCCGTAAATAGGCCGACGACGGGCGGAGATAGGTCATTCCTACACGATGCTGGTAGGCATTCTCCAACGCCTCGGCCGCCTGTTTGCTCGCCGTTGAATCCTGTCCATACCGCTCAACCGCCTCCATTTCTCGATGGCGCAGCAACGCGATCACCCGATCCATGACGTCCACAGGACTGTTGTAGTCGCCGTCCTTCAACGGCGGCAATGAAGGCGGCGGCGTCCGCTTCGCCAAGACCGCCTGCGTATCTTGGTATGCTTTCTTTTTGGCGGCATCTTGTTCGGCGGCCTCTTTGTGTTGCACATGGGAGGCCAACAGCGCATAAATCGTATCGGGTGACACGTATGGTGCGTCTGTGGGAGCAGCTTTCAGCACCTCCCCCTTCACGGCGTCGATCACCGTCGCAGCCGTCGCCAATCGAGCTTTGGTGACGGGCAGCTCCGCGATGACTGCCGCCAACCCTGCCGCCTCCGCGCTCAACTGCTTGGTCTTGTCCTGGACGTCACGGCGCGCCTGCTCCCTCTCCTCCCGGATCTTGTCGTATTGCGTCACGCGAGCCGCTCGCGCGGCCTCCAATTCATCGAGATGCTTGGTGAACACCGCCAACAACTCGGCTCGATTGCTTGAGGTATGGCCCTGCTTCCTACGATAGGCCTCAAACCCCGTTTTGCTCTCCGGATCCTTCGCATACGCGATCGCCTGATCAAACAGGGACCGTTCTTCCGGAGTGGGAGTACCATCCTGCGCCTGCCTGATGGTGGTAAGCTGCTGCTCCAACCCGTCCGGGCCGGTCAGGAAGGCGACGAGATCGGCAGCCTCGCCCAATCCCGCCGCCTTCCATCGAGCCTTGATCTGCTCGGCGACTTGCGGCGTCACCAGGTCATGGATGGCTTTCAGCGGACTGAGCTTGGTCCGATAGTCGTTAAGCGCTTGCGTGGCCTTGTTCACCTCATCGTCGGCCTCGGTCTTGAGAGCCGCCGCGTTCTTGATTTGCCCGTCGATGGCCGCTTTCTTGGCCTTAGCCTCATCGAGTCGTTGCTGCGCAATGACCTGTTCATAGGCCAGCTCCTTCAACAGGTCGTTCAGGATCTTCCGCGGGTCCGGCTGATAGACCGCGTTCACGGCCTGAATCTCGGCGGGAACCCGCTTCTGGCTCTGCTCCCGATAACGATCCCGTTCGCGCAATTCATTCGCCGAAAAGAGAATGGAGTTGCCGACGGCTTGAAGGACACGGACATACCGTTTCGTCATGGCTTGCGGCGCATGAGATTGTCCGATCACGGAAGTTTTTTCATACCCAGCTATCGCATCATCTCCGAACAACCCGCGCAGAATATTTTTACCCCCACCCACAATAAGCCCCTCGGTGCCAGGCGGCGAGGCCAAGCTGTCGTGGTTGGCCAAGAAAAGGAGTTTTTGGGCGAATTCCACTAACCCGTCCAAGAGCCGCCTTTGATCATCGGATTCCGCACAACGCTGCTGCTGACTCTCAAACGCTACACAAGACTTTGCACGGTTGTGCGAATCAAGGTAATTCTCCGTTAACGTGTGTAACCCATCGAGCAATCGTCCCCGTCCAAATCCATGGGCCAAATCCCGCTTCACATCCTCCATGGCTTGAACGACCTCATCCTTCTCAGAATCCTTCCCAGACCCATTCCCCTCAAAAAAAATGCGATTGAGTCCGAGCCGCACGATTCGTTGGTCATTGACGCGATTGGCCTTTTCGACCAGCGTCTTGGCCACACTCTTCGGTGGAGCAGCCTGTTTTTCCGCATTGTCGAGGGCCAAGAGAAAGAGCGCCGTGTCCGCCGGTGCACTAGAAAACGCCTGCGTCAGGATAGTCTCGAAGTGCTCCTGCTTGTCATTTACGTTCTCCTCTGTCCAGGCAGGCCCTGTCGATCCCTTCTCCGAGATTGTCCCGGAGCTCTTGGATTCTTTTGTTGCCTTCTCTTCTGTCTCTTTCGATCCACCCTCACAGGTCTGTTTCCACTCTCGAGTCAATACATTCTCCAACACCGAACAAGTGCCGGCGTCGCGGAGACGAGACAAGGCCGACGCAATCTGGCGTACGCTGGTCACCTTGACCGCCAACCGAATCACTTTTTTCTCGAGCGCATCGTACCGGCCTGGCTCTTCCCGCTCCTCCCGCTTTACTCGTTCGATCCGCAGCAGCAAATTCAAGCTTTCTTCCCACAGATCGCGAACCGCTTGTCTCGACTCCCAGTAGGCATCGGCCAATTCCTTGGTCCGCTTATTCAGTTGGCGACAGGCCTCGTCGCCTTGGGGGCCGTCCACGCACAATTGCCTGGTTGCCTTATCAAGCTGCGTATGCTGTTCGCCGAGCAGCTTCCAGACGGCTCGAAACGGCAGCCGCCGGTCATAGAGTTGCTTGTCAGGGTTGTCATAAGACGCTGATCCTTGCCATTCCTGAATAAGGGCGAGTTCCATGCTCTTCTCCGGTGGTTGGGTTGTCGTCCCCTCTTTAACAACCTTTTTCAACGCATCCATCAATTGGCCGACTTCCCTCTTTGATTTCCCCTTCCCTCCTTCAGTTGGAACAAGGAAATTTCTGTAGGCGCGCAGCAACGCCTGAAGATCAGGAAGAACCTGGGTCCCTTCCGAGCCTTTCACGCCGGCAAGAAGATCCTGCTTTAGGCCTTGTTCGATCTCGGCAAAGATTTGTCGATCGCGGGCTTCACTGAACTCAACGATGCCCTGCATTCGACGCAACCGGTCCGATACCTCTCGTAACCTCTTGCCATAGGGGGCAAACACCGGTGAGTCCAAATCCTCGTACAGACTCAGGACATCATTCACGTGACGCGCATAGGGGCGCTTGAAATGTGGTTGACAGGATGGTCGTGGGCCTGTGAAGAATTCTTTAATCCCCTCCCAAGTCTTCCGAAAGATCGATTGGGATGGAACCTCCGGCATATAGTCCACACCTGCTGGTGGCTGCACATACTCGCCCTGATACCAACGAGTGACGATGTCTCCTTTCAAACACTTTTCAGGTTCTGGAGGCTTGTCATCCGCAATAGGCTTGCCGTCCGTATCGGGCCACTCCAAATTGTCGCGCAACTGGATCAACATCGGTTTCGCCGCCGTCGCCAGCGCCACCAGCTGGTGCAGCTGCACATGTTCCTCATTGACCAACGCGCCTTTGTAAACATCCACATCGACGGTCAGGACGGCGCAACCGCTCAAAACCCCACACAGGGCCAGACCGACCGCCCCCATACCCCGCCGTCTCATGGCTGCGCGCGTCACAGGCCCCTCCCTTCATTCGCAGGGAACTGCTCCTTCGCCGCTTCCAATTGAGCTTCGACCACCTGCTTCTCTGCCTTCACGGTGGTCATGGCTTCAAAGAGCAACCGGTTCAAGGTGCTATTGTCCTGATCGGCCTTGGCTTGGACGAAGCCCCCCAACGCTTCGTCCATGGCGGCAAAGAACTCCTCCGGATTGGCCCCCATCACGATGACCAGACGATGTTCCTTGGGCACCTCACGAAATCCCTCCGGACCGAATTGCATGAGCCGGCGTCCGATCTTCAGTTTCGACAGCTGCTCGTTGCCTGCCTTGGTGAAGACGATCTTGCCGTCCGCCTTGTTGATCTCGACCGAACTTCCCAAGGAGTCGATCAACTCGGCTGGCACCCATCCGGACCCGAACCGCATCCAACTGATGATGCTGGCCTGTCCACGCACTCGGACCCGATACAGGGCGGGCGGAACCTGCTCCTGCGGATCGAATGATCCAAGGTAATACACCTGCTCAATATCGTGGCCTGGAATGACAGCCCCGACCGCGGCCGTGATCGCGGCGCCCAGGGCGATGGTCTGAGGAAGGGCGTTACAACCGGTGGTAAGGCTTCCGATCAGCAATGCCATCGCGCAGCAACCATTGAGCAGAACAGATTTCAGCATTGCGCACTCTCCATCACGTCATTCAAGAAATCCGATGCCATAACAACTTCTGTGAGCACGACTATCGTAGCCTCTGAACAATGACGCTCCATCCACTGTTTTCGGCTGGCATCTTATAATCGTACATACTACGTAATTGCAATACGGCCAAATGGCCCTATCAAAAATGAAATACAACCATTTTTACGGGGAATATTAGAAAACTAACTCGCCCTAGTAGCTCTACTAGAGGCAAGCGCCACTACGTACCAGGAAGGAAGAACCTGAGCCAGAGGTCCGTATCCTCGACGTTGCGCCAAGGGAACCTTATGTTTGAACAATTACTCCCTTTATCCTCCTGAGCGCCCCACAGAACTACCCCCTAACTGCATCCAAACAGATACTCCCCATCTCATTTGCTGATATTCAGATGTATCCGACCGTCATATCCCTGTAATTTTCGTCATGCGCCCCACTAGCCGCCGTGATCTCACGCTCGCTCTTCCATCGAACCACCAGGGTAGAAACCTGCCGTTCCTAGGGTCATGGCGAGCCACATCTACTCCGTAACCATATGAAAATACGTTCATGGAGGACGAATCATCCGACTGGAACTATCCTATTGTGCATGTCGTGGGAAGGACGTTCGTCACACGCAGAACCGAAGATCCGAACTGGCACTAAGTTTGCTCACTTATCGGGCAAGCGAGCATTCAATGGTCGTCTCACAAAGGGAGGATCTTATGCGACAGGACATGATGAAAGACGAGAGCCATCGAAACACCGCCGAGTCGAAACACGCAGACAGTACCCGACAACGGTCACTGACCTATGATGAGACGAAGGCCGCCGAAGCGGCATTTAAGGGCGAGCCTTTCAACCCGGCTTGGTCTGCCGCTGCGGCCACCGTGTATGCCGGAATCACGGACGCCATGGAAAAGCGGCGGATGGCTATGGCTGTTGAGTCCGAGGTGGCGGAGGAATGCCTTGCCGAGCGATAAGACCGACAATCCTTGAGCCTATGATGCAGTGGCTGAGTCGATCAACGTTTGGACAGGCTGACGAGGGAGTAAGGGGCCTCTGCCGGCTGCCTCGAAGCGGGGAAATGTCATGTTTGGTGAGAGTGGAAATCGGTTAGCGGGTTGGTCTTGGCATCTCGCCCCATACAGGTATCACGGTTTCTTCGCTACTACCTTGCCGTTCTCCCACACATAAATCGGTGTGCCGTACATGCGAGCGGTTTTTCGGGCAGCCTTGGCCGCCCGGCGCAGCGCGGCGCCAACCTGTTCCGCACCAACGCTCGGCTTCACTTTCCTTCGAGCTACTTTGACGGCCCATCCTCCTGAGGCCTCGGCAAACGCTCCTACACCGACCACTTTGTCTGCCAGATCCTGGTATAGAGCATCTGAAAATTTTTCAAACTCTAACGAAATCGACGCACGACATCGGCGCGTGGTACATCATGCCCTCCCTGACGCACCCGCACGGCGATCCGCTGGAGGGCCAGCGCGACTGAAGGCAGGAAAAACAAGCCGGCAATCGCACGTCACACATCTGTCTTACCGATTCCACCAACACGAATCCTCCTCCCAAACCAGGCACTTCCCCCTGCTAAGACAACCATCACTCCGCCGATCCCGATGATGCTGGCGACGGATCCGAACGATTCCGCCACCCAGCCGAACGCACTCATGCCGAGCATGGATGTGGCGGTGGCACTCGCCGTATAGACCGCCATCACGCGTCCGACCATTCCCGCTGGAGCCACTTCTTGAATGATGCTCCAGGCGATGGGCGTCCATGTGCCGAGGCCCATGCCGATGCAGCCCACAAGCACGGCAGCCAGGCGCAAGTCGTTCGTCCACGTCAACCCCACCAGGGCCAATCCGGCGAGGGCGCAGGAGAGGGTGATCACCGCGAGCCGCCTCGGCAGATCCCACGCGCTCATCCGGATCAACCCGACCGAAGTGAGCAGCAACCCCACACCGAGCCAGGACCAGAGATACCCGACCTCAACCGGTCCGAGCCCGAGCAAATGGCGCCCGAACACAGGGAACAGGGTCGAGAACGCGCCGCTGCCGAACGTATAGACCGACGCGAGGACAATCAGAATCAGTACGGTGCGATGAGTCAGAAACGCGTAGCGGGTGCCTTCGATCAAGTGCCGGATAAATGGTCTCCAGCCCTCTCCATCGGCCGTTGTAGTCTCCGTCACTCGCAGCTGGATCGGCAGCAGGCATGCCGCTGAGGCGAAGTAGGTCACGGCATTCAAACAGAGCACATCTTGTGAACCGGCAAACGCAATCCCGAGTCCGCTGACCGCCGGTCCGATGATGATCCCGAGGCTGGTCGTGCTCTGAAGGAGCGCATTCGCCGCGGTGAATTGAGGGCGGGTGACCATGAAGGGAACGGCAGATGAGAGTGTGGGCACAAACACTGCCGTGGCGACGCCATACAGAAAAGTAAGGAGGTAGAGCGACCCGACGGTGAAATTCTCCACCGACACCAGGCAGGGTATAAGTCCGATGAGCACACCTCTGGCGACATCGCTACAGATGAGGATCGTTTTCTTGGGAAACCGATCGACAATCACTCCGATGAACGGCCCCAACAGAATCGGCGGAAGCGTCTGCAGAAGCCCGATCACGGTCGTCTTGAGCGGCGAGCCGGTGACCGCATAGACGAACCAGAGCAGCGCCAACTTGCTGATGCCTTCAGCAACCTGGGACAATACCTGACTCCACCACATGAGACTGAAGTCGCGTGTAAGCAGCCACCGAGGGGCTTCGGCCATGCCGCCAGTATAAACGTTTGCCGCGGGAGTGGAATCAGTAGGACTGGGTGGCGCTGAGAAATGTCCCACGCATGGTCCTTCCGCTCACGAAGGCTCGTTCAGGCTGCCTCATCGCGTCTATTTGGTGCCGCAAGTCAGGTGGTCGCCAGCAGGCTGTGAGGATCATCGCGCATGGGCAAGAGGAATGGGGCGGGCTCTGCGCGCGCATGACACCGCCACGGCGGCGGTGAGCAACAGCACAAGCCCCAATCCCACCAGGCTCGCGGCAGGACCGATCGCGTCGGCCACCCAACCGAAGCCCGTCATCCCCGCCATGGCCGAGGCCATGGCGCCCACACTAAACGTCGTGAGGACGCGGCCGATTAAATGTTCCGGGGTCACTTCCTGGAGCACCGCCCACACGATAGGATTGAGCACCGCCGTACTGCCGCCCACAATGATGACGATCGCCGCCGCGACCAGAGGCGTCTCCAGCAGACTCAAACTACAGACCGCAAGGCCGCCGATGGTCATGCCCCTGACGACGATACGCAAGCGCCCCTGCATGTCACTCTGTTTTTTCCACGCCAGCCAGGTCGAGGCCGCGAGCATCCCGACGCCGAGCGCAGACCACAACCAGCCCAATTGCACGGGCCCGACTTGGAGAAACTCTTTGGCATAGACCGGCAAGATGAAGACGAAGGCGCTCACGCCTAAATTGTAGAGCGATGAAATGATCACCAACGTCAAGACCATGGGTTGCTGCCCGAACACGAAACGAAAGCCGACTTTCAGTTCGTCCCACACGGAGGTGGAATTTTCTCTCGGTGCGATAGGAGCAAGGCTGAAGCGAATCGGCATCAGGCACAGGGCCGAAACGAGGAAGGTGACGGAATTGATGAACAACACATTCTCCGCGTTGATCAGCGCGATCATCACCCCGCTGATCGCCGGCCCCAGCAACAGGCCGATATTGTTCGTGCCTTGAATGAGCGCATTCGCCGACATTAGCTCAGACGGCCGAACCAATAACGGCACGGCCGACACCAGCGCGGGACCGAATACGGTGGAAACCACGGACGTGAGAAAAATCAGTCCATAGAGTCCCTCGATCGACAGCATGTCCATGGCATACAGCGTCGGGATGAGACAGGTAAGCACTGCACGAAACAGATCGACCCAGATCATCACGGCCTTTTTAGGCAACCGGTCTAGGTACACCCCGATCAGCGGACCGAACAAGAGAGGGGGAATGGTCTGGAGAAGTCCGACCATGGTCATCTTCATGACCGAACCGGTCAGTTCATACACAAACCACAGGAGCGCCACCTTGTTTAACCCCTCGCCGATCTGAGAAGTAGTCTGCCCCCGCCACAGCAGTCCGAAATCTCTGGTTTGAATGAGACGCCACCCGCGACTTGGAACGGAGTCTAATTGATCCTCTGACATGATCGGGTTTCTCCCGGGATAACCCACGAACTGACGCGCTATGGCCACAGCCCCAACTGCCTTAATCCTACTCTTCGACCAACGTCGTTCTGATCTATGCTACTCGTTCCTACCAGCCAGCCAGGCTAGGAAAAGCCCTTGGGGCAGATCGACAAATGCCCGGCAGGGTCCTGAAATTTGTCCAGTTAGCAGACTTCGAGGCATCATCTACATACGTGCGTCGAACGAAGGGAGTCCCCGAGCAGTCCCCCCTTCTCCTCCCCCTCAAGCCTTCCCTCATTCCTTCCGATACAGGAGCAGGAAACCCTTTTCTTTATTTCCCTGGAGGTCGCATGTCCAACATCATCGAACAAATCGACAAGGCAATCGGTGCGCATGGCGCGTGGAAGGTGAAACTGCGGCAGAACATCGACGGCACGCTGACACTGGTCCCGGCAGAAGTCGGTGTGGACAACCGCTGCGAGTTCGGCAAGTGGCTGCATAGTCTGGCCGGTACCCCCGCCGCCACAGACCCCTATTACAAAGAGATCCTGGAATTGCACAAGGCCTTCCACAAGGTTGCAGCGACGGTCGTCACCAAGGTGCAATCGGGGGATAAAACCGGCGCGGAAGTGTCGATCAGCTTGAAGGGGGACTACACGGCGGCATCGTCCAAGTTGACGGCCAAGATGATGGAATGGAAGAAAACGGCTACGAAGGCCGCCTGATCGAGCACGGCCCTGCTCTGGAGAAACTCCCTAACGTCTAGGGAGTTTCTCCAGCCTCTGCGCCGGCCGACATAGCCTCACCCCCTCCTTCGGATCCGCACGCGCCGGACTAAATCGTTGTTTCCTCAGACACTTTCTGAAATGCCTGCATAGGGAGTTGCTCCGGCATGGTCCCTGCTCTCTCCTGCTTCAGAAGTAACCGGATCTATACGCGATGCCCCCATCCATCCTGCTCATCGACGACAGCCCCGGCGAATGTGAACTCTTTCGCCAGGCCCTGACGCAGTCCGGATATAAGGGTCGCTTGGAGATCACCGATGGCAGCCGTGCGGCAATGACCTATCTCAACGAGCACATGCCCAGCGATGAGCCGGGCTTGATCCTGCTCGACCTCAAATTACAGGGAGAACGCGGGGTGGATGTGCTGAAACGCCTGAAGCAGGACGCGCGGCTTGCGCCGATCCCAGTGGTGATTCTCACCAGCTCCGACGACGCCGTGGATGTGCGGGCCTGCTATCAGGCCGGAGCCAATGGCTACGTGGTCAAGCCAGGACAATTTGATGACCTGGTGAGCCTCTCCCTGCACCTCTGGAAATTCTGGCTCGAACACAACTGCACCAGACGGATTGCCACCCCATGCTGACGCGCGCAGCCCTCAAAAATCCCTATGCCGTGTTTGCGATCTGCATGATCGCGCTGATCCTGGGCACCGTGTCCTATCAGAAGATGCGCGTGGACATCTTCCCCGAGATCAAGCTGCCGTCCATTCTTGTCACTACTTTCTACCGCGGCTTGAGCCCCAGCGAAATGGAAGGGGCGATCACGCTCAAGATGGAGCAACGCTTCGTCGAGGCGAGCTACGTCGAGCACATCGAGTCCCAGTCGCTCTCGGGGATGAGTTACATCAAGGTCTTCTTTCAGCCGGACTATGGGATCGATTCGGCCCAGTCGGAATTGACCAGCCTGGCCTATAGCATCATTCGCCTGCTGCCGCCCGGCGTCTATCCGCCCTCCGTGTATAAATTCGGCGTATCGAGTCTGCCGGTGGGATACCTTTCCATCTCCAGCGACACGCTCGGTGCCAAAGAGATCCGCGACCTGGCCTACTTCAACGTGCGCCAGCAGATCGCCACCATTCCGGGCATTTCATTCGGCCCGCCGTTGGGCGGCAAGGTCCGGCAGATCACCGTGTTTCTCGACCAACAACGTCTGCTCGCGCGCGGTGTCTCTCCCTCCGAGGTAGTCAATGCGCTGAATGCACAGAGCGCCATCATTCCAGCCGGAGACATCAAAATCGGGGACCTCGACTACTACGTCTACTCCAACAGCCTCATAGACGTGGTGGACAAGATCAACGACATCCCTATCAAGATCGTCAATGGCACGCCGGTGCTGATCCGCGACATCGGCACCGCCGCCGACAGCGCCGCGGTGCAGACCTCGATTGTGCGGGTGAACGGCCGCGAGGCGACCTACATTCCGATCACCAGGCAGGAAGGCGCCAACACGCTGGAAGTTACCGACGGCATCCGCGCGAAACTCTCGAAGCTCACGGAGATTCCCTCGGGTACGACCATCAAGTTTCTCTACGACCAGTCGCTCTACATCCGCCAGGCCATCGCCAACTTGCAGAAAGAGGGACTCCTCGGCGCCGGACTGGCCGGCCTCATGATTTTCATTTTCCTGGCGAGCGTCAAAGCGGCACTCGTGGTTGGACTGGCGATTCCCCTTTCGTTGACCGCCGCGCTGGTCGCGCTCTACTTGACCGGCCAAAGCGTGAACTTGATGACGTTGGGCGGGCTCGCCCTGGTCATCGGCACCCTGCTGGACAACAACATTGTGGTGCAGGAGAACCTGCACCGGCATTTGGAGATGGGCAAGGACGGGCGTTCAGCGGCCGAGGACAGCGCCATGGAACTGACGCTACCGATCCTGGTGGCCACGATCTGCATCCTCATCGTCTACCTGCCGATCATGTTTTTTACCGGCATCGTGAAGTATCTTTTCGTCCCGCTGGCGATGACCGTCGCCTTTGCCATGTTAGCCGACTATGTCGTCTCCATGTCCGTGACGCCGGTGGTGTTGGCCTGGCTCTATCAAGCCGGACATGCCAAGTCCTCCGACCATGAGGCGTCGGCCGACGAGGGTTGGTTCCGGTATGTGCTCGCCATCTACGAGCCATTACTCACCGCCGGTGTGCGTTTCAAGCCCATCGTGATCGGCCTGGCTGCACTGGCCCTTGCCGCGACCGCTTTCTTTTTGCTGCCCCGTCTGCACACCGAGTTCTTCCCCAAGGTGGATGCGGGCAATTTCACCATGCTGGTGATGGCGCCGGAAGGATCACGGATCGAAAAGACCACGGCCATCGTGGGTCAGATCGAGCAACTCGTGCACGATACGATTCCGAAGGCCGATCTGGAGGAAGTGATCTCAAACACGGGTCTTTACTTCGGCGATGCGGCGCGCTTCGCCCCGAACACCGGAAACCATACGGCCTTCGTATTGGTAAACCTCGTGACCGGACATCAGGGGCACACGGAAGACTATATCGCGGACCTTCGCAAAAGGGTCAAGACTGCGCTGCCCGGTGTCGAGATCGCCTTTCAAACCGGCGGTATCATCAGCGATGTCTTGAACTTCGGCCTCAAAGCCCCGATCGACATCCAGGTCAAGGGCCCAAGTCTCGACGTCATCAGGCCGGTCGCGGAGCAGATCCAACAGCGGGTCGCCCAGGTACCCAACACGGTCGATGTGCGGATCAAACAGGGCAAGAGTTATCCCGAACTGCACATCGATGTGGATCGCACGAAAGCCGCGTATTACGGCATCAACCAGAATCGCGTGGTGGTCGACGTCATCACCGGCATTAGCTCCAACCTGGCCCTCTCCCCCAACTACTGGCTGGATCCCAAGACCGCCAACGGCTATTTCCTGCTGGCGCAGTATCCGGAGCAATCGCTCACGACGACGGAAGACCTGTTGAACATTCCCATCATCGGCGCGCGCACGCCGCTGCTGCCGACGGCCAGCCTCACAGGCGGCGGTATGCAAGGCTCCACGCTGGCGCTGCAGAATACGCCCTTTGCCGGACGGCAAATGGACATGGCGAGCGGGTATTACGCCTCGGGAGACGACCGGCGCGGCCCACCCGTCATGCTGCGGGATGTGGCATCCCTGAAGTTTAAAACCGGTCCCGATTCAGTTGATCACTATGACCTCTCACGATTGATTAACGTGTTGGTGACGCCGGTCGGAAACGATCTCGGCCATGTGGCAAAAGACATCGAGAAGGCGCTGGCCGACGTGCCCCTGCCCAAGGACGTCACGGTGCAACTGCGCGGCGAAGTGGCCAACATGCGCGGCGCGATCCAGAACTTCGCGCTGGCCCTCCCCCTCGCCGTCGTGCTGATCTACCTGGTGATGGTGGCGCTGTTCCGGTCGTTCATCGATCCCCTCATCATCCTGGTGGCGGTTCCGCTGGGCTGGATCGGCACCGTACTGACGTTACATCTCACCAACACATCCGTGAACGTCGAGTCGATGATCGGGACACTGATGATGATGGGCATCGTGGTGTCGAACAGTATTCTGCTCGTCGACTTTGCCAATCGTATGGTGCGCCATGGAGCCACGGCCGAACATGCCGTGCTCGAAGCGGGTCGGCGACGCATTCGCCCGATCCTTATGACGGCCCTCGCGACGATTCTCGGCCTGCTGCCGCTGGCCCTCGGCTTCGGCGAAGGTAATGAAACGATGGTGCCCCTGGCTCGCGCGGTGGTCGGCGGGTTGGCAGTCAGCACGATCATGACGTTGTTGGTGGTCCCCATCATGCACTCACTCGTGCTGATTCGCCGGGAACGTCTCCCTGTGTCTTCGACCGCGCCCGCGACTCTGGAGGAAATTTGATGACCGAACAGATAGTCCCGCCCCCGCTCGTGAAGCGCCCCAACCGTACGCCACTCTGGATTGGAACGGCCGTGCTCCTAGTCCTAGCGATCGGCGGCTATCTCTCTTGGCAGGGAGACGAACCGGCTCCCCCCTCAGCTCCAGCAAAATCGGCTGGGACGAGGCAATCGGAACCGCCTACCGGCCAGACCCCCTCGGAACTCGACTCCACACCGGTCGACGTGCAAGTCACCAAGCCGACCAGACGAGACCTGATCTATACGGTCAAGCTGCCGGCCAACGTGTCGCCGCTCTACCAAACCACGCTCTACGCCAAAGTCTCCGGCTATCTGAAATGGATCGGCCCGGACAAGGGCGACGCGGTGAAGAAGCACGAAGTGGTCGCCGTGATCGACGCGCCGGAGGTGGAAGAACAGTACCAGCAGGCCGTGTCGGATTATAAAATCAAGAAGCTGACCTATGAACGGCTGGCCAAGGTCTGGAAGGAATCGCCGGATGTGATCGCCAAGCAGGACGTGGACGTGGCCGAAGCGGCGTACCAAGGTTCCCGACACCTGATGGAACAGCGGGTCGTCATGCGGGATTACACGAAAGTCCGCGCGCCCTACGACGGCATCGTCACCGCGCGCTTCGCCGATCCCGGCTCCTTGATTCAGATCGCCACCTCCTCAGCCACCAGCGCGATTCCGCTGTTTACGATCATGGACCTCAACACGGTCCGGGTCTATGCGAATGTCCCGCAGGACGACAGCCCCTGGGTTGTTCCCGGCAAAACCAGCGCGACCGTGAAGGTCACGGAGCTACCCAACCGGTCGTTCAGCGGCGTGGTCACCCGCTCCACCCTGGCGCTTGATCCCGCGACGCGGAGCCTGCTCGTCGAGATCGATTTGCCCAACACAGACCATGCGCTCCGGCCCGGTACCTTTGCCGAAGTGGCGCTCGGACTGAGGGAAATTCCCCAGGCCCTCGTTGTTCCGCCGCAGGCGGTGATCAGCACACCCAAAGGAAAATCGGTCTTCATTGTCGAAGAGGGAAAGGCCAAATCGGTCCTCGTGCAGACCGGCATCAGCGACGGCCGCTGGATCGAAATCACCTCCGGTTTGCAGGGCCACGAAGAAGTGGTCGCGGTCGGGAAACGCCGCCTGCTGGACGGCATGCCGGTCCAGGCTGCACCGTTCAATCTGCCTGACGCCAAACCGTCCCAACAGAAATTCGAGCGTCGCGTTCCCGGTGGCACCCCCCCGCCGCCGACCTCCGCACCGAACGGGGCCTCGCAGAAACAGGGAGAACACCCATGAGTCGCTTGTTGCCCCATACCACCCTCCTGACGCTGACGACGTTGGCATTGACCGCGCTGTTGGCCTCCGCCTCGCGCGCCGCGGACGCAGAGCAGCCCCTGACGCTGCCTCAGGGCAGTTTTCTGGGCGTACAGCGCGCCGTCGATATTGCGGTGAAAAACCACCCCATGCTGCTCGAAGGCGTGGCGAACCTCAAGGCCTCGGAGGCCCGCACCGAGCAGGCCCGTTCCCTCTACTACCCGCAGGTCTACGCGAACGCCAACACGGTGGCCGGCGCCGGGGTGAGCAACCCGCGTTTCCTGGTCGGCGGTGGATTGCTTCGAGAAAACCAGACCACCTTCACCGGCGGCGTCATCGCCAATCAACGCATCTACGACTTCGGCTACACGAGCAATCTGGTGGAGTCGAGCAAACTCGCCGAACGCGCGCAGGGACAGGATGTCAGCGCCCGCCGCGCCTTGGTGCTGCTGTATGTGCAACGCGCCTATCTGAACAGTCTCAAGCGGCGGCGGCTGGTCCAGATTGCCGAAGAAACCGTCCGGGAGCGCGGGATCATCGCCGGGCAGATCGAGACCCTTTACCGCCAGCAACTGAAATCGAAGCTCGACTTCGATCTGGCGCATGTGGAGCTGGTCAATGCGCAATCGCTCCTGGTGCGCAGCCGCAACGACTTGAAAGCCAGCTTTGCCGATTTGAACCGGACCATGGGCATTGCCGGAGCCGACGACTACGTCCTCGAAGACATTTCCGTGGAGGTGCGTCCGCAGAAGACGCTGGCAAGCCTGATCAACGAAAGCCTGTCGCATCCGGAAGTGAAACGCGCGAAGGAGCAGACCGCTTCAGCCGACGCGAGACTCACCGCGACCAAACGCCAGTACCTGCCGACGGTCTCGGCGATCGCCAGCGGCGGAACCTTCGATCCCTTCGATGCCCGCCAGAACCAGCAGACCGGCGGCTGGTGGATGGCCGGCGCGATGGTGTCGATGCCCCTCTTCACCGGATTTCTGATCGAGAATCAAGTCGTGGAGGCGAACGCCAATCGTCAAGCCGCCTCCGCCGCCACCAGCAATATCGAACAGGCGCTGACGCAACAGGTGACCAACGCCTATCTCGACACCCTGACCTTCGCGCAACAGATCACCCTGGCGGAAGAACAGGTGAAAACCGCGCAAGAAGCATTACAGCTTTCGAAACAACGCTACAGACTGGGGTTGGGCACGGTGGTGGAAGTGACGCAATCGGAAGTGGCGGTGACCGCGGCGCAGACCCGGTTGGCAGAAACCCAATTCGACTACAAGATCGCGGAAGTCACGCTGGCCTACACGTCTCAGGGCGACGACAGCGGGCGCGCGCTTTTATTGAGTCGCGCCAGCCCCCCTTCACCGGATGCAGTGGGCCCGCACCCGGCCAATTAGGCAGCGTGTGAGTACAGGGCCGGAGCAGGTCTCGCCGTTCGTGAAGCGTCGTTCGTCTCTCCTGTCACCAGCGATCAACTCGTTTGAAACGAGTGACGAGAGACGCTTCACAAACGATGCGGGTTCCAGCTTACACCGGTTGGCCGGGGAAGACGCGGGCGAGGTCGATCACCAGTTCGTCCTTGGAGTTAGCGAGAAGCCAGTCCCAGATGCTGGTACTCTGAATCACCATGGCCTGGTCGAGATCGAAAAACAGATCGAAGCCTTTGGAAACGATGGGATTCATCGGGTAGCGTCGATCGTAAATCATGCCATAGGCCGGAATACCGTAGACGGTCTGCCAATTCCCTAAAATAAAGTGCAGTTCAGTGCCCCTCACGTAGAGCCCGCCTGACGTGATGATCCGCTTGACCGAAGTCTGCGGCTGACTCAGGTAGTAGGTGACTCGTTCATTCTCCCGCGCCAAGCGTAACGCTTCGACCAACTGCGGGACCAGAATCGCGATCTCTCCGTCGCGAAACATCGGCAACCGGATCGAGTCCCCGGAAATCCAGCGCTGGATCGAAGCCCGGTGCTCCTGCACCGTAAGGCCCATCAGCACGCGGCGCACCTGGTCGTGAGAGAACTGGGCCGGATGGGTGAAATGGCCCGGCGGCCATTCCGGCAGCACATTGGCATCCAACTCCAAGCGGACAAAATTGACGGGATCTTCGTAGACGGTCCGCGAGGGGACCTGGGGGATGGCACATCCGACGGCGAACACACAGAGCACGACCAACCGGGACACGTGAAACGTGAAGCGCAAGAATCGCATAGGGACGCTCGCTGAGACTATGATCTTCTCACGCTTCACGAACAACGCTTGAGGCTACTCGGTAATGGTGACGGTCATTTCGACGCGCTCCAGCGGGTTATCCCGGCCGTCGCGCTTGGAGCCGACCACTTTGTCGACCACGTCCAGTCCGCTCTGCACTTCACCGAAGACCGTATACTGCCAGTCCAGAAAGTTGGCATCGTTGACGCAGATAAAGAACTGCGAGCCCGCACTGTCTGGATCGTTGGCGCGCGCCATGGACAGGGTGCCCCGCTTGTGCGGCTTGCTGTTGAACTCCGCCTTCACGTTGTGGCCTGGACCACCCATCCCATGCGAGGCACGATCGGGATTCTTGCTGTTGGGATCGCCGCCCTGAATCATGAAGCCGGGGATCACCCGGTGAAAAGTCGTGCCGTTGTAGAACCCCTTCTTCGCCAGATCCACGAAGTTCTTCACGTGATTGGGCGCCACGTCGGGAAACAGACGCAGCACGATCTCGCCCCATGGCTCATTCTTGGATGTGACAGAAATGGTCGCGATCGGTGAACTTGCTTGTGCCGTCATCTCGTATCCTTTCCTACTCAGTTAAACTTGAAGGGCGCGATGCTCTCCCCTTCCAATCCCTGGCTGACCGCCGTCCAGGTAAGGCCATCGTCATCGCTGCGAAAGACACCCGAACTGGTGCCGGCGTAGAAGCCCCCTTTTTCACCTTCAATCAACACCTGCACCGACAGATTGCTGAGCCCCTTGTTCAACGGAACCCATTGTCGCCCCTTGTCGACGGTCTTGAAGATTCCACGGCCCGTGGCGACATAGACGCCGCGCTCGTTGCTGATCAGTCCACGGATCGAATCGTTCGGCAGGGCTCGGCTGATCGGCAACCAGGTCTTGCCCGCATCGCCGCTGCGAAAAACACCGCCGTCGAACGTGCCGGCATAGACACCCTGTTCCTTATCCACGGCCAACACCCGGATAAAATTCTCCACCAATCCTTCGTGGTCGCGTAGCCCTTGCCGCAACCGCGTCCATCCGGTCGACCGCTCCTTATAACTATGCACGCCCTTGCCGGAGGTACCAGCGTAGAGCGTGCCATCGTCGGTCCGGGCCAACGCATGCACCAGAATCTCATCCAAACCAGTGGATACGACCTTCCATTGATCCTGCGCGGCATTCAATAGATAGACCCCGTCGCCGGTTCCGGCGTAAAGCCCCTTGGCATCCATCATCAAGGCTTTGATCTCCAGACGCTTGAGGCCCTTGTTGACCGGCTGCCAGCTCTTACCCCCGTCACGGGATCGGAAAACGCCGCCGCGAAACGTACCCGCGTAGATCGCCCCGTCCTTGCCGATGGTGAGACAGAGCACGAAGGGATCAGTCAATCCCTCGTTGGCCGAGGTCCAGGATCCGCCGCGATCGGCGCTGCGAAAAATGCCCATGCCGAAGGAACCGGCATACACCACTCCTCCGGAGCCGGTCGCCAGGGCCTGAATACTCGTATTGCCGATATCGGCGGAGGTGCCCGGTTCCTGTCCCGGATGCCCCTGCTCCAGATTCAACGGAGCCCCGCCCTCGCTCCCACCCGGGAACGATGCCGCATGCGCGACCCCTTGCAAATCGCCGAGTGTCAACGCCGTCAACACCAGCATATGACGCAGCATAGAGTGATCATCCTTCCAAAAGTGTGGACGCCGGATTACCGGACGCGATGACCGGCCGTGCCGATGGGTATATCAGGATCGAGCGGCAAATTCATATCGGGAGCCGGCCCTGCGGCCCGCCCGAATATCTTGGCCCCGATGATTCCGATCTCATAGAGTACCATGAGCGGGACCGCCATCAGCAACATGGTAAACAGCGTGGCATCCGGAGTCACGATGGCCGAAATGATCAGCGCCGCCATGATGGCATGTTTGCGATAGTGCGCCAGCACCGCAGCCGAGACGACCCCCACGCGCGACAACAGGGTCAACACCAGCGGCAGCTCAAAGGCACAGCCGAAGATCAGAAGAAATTTGACGTTGAAGTCGATATAGGTCCCCACACCGAGCGCGGGAGTGATGTCGCGATCCATACCGAAGCTGACGAAGAAGTCGATGACGAGCGGCAGAATGACGAGGTTACAAAAGACCAGGCCGAGCATGAACAGCAAAGCCGCCAGCAGGAACAGGGGAATCGCCCAGCGTTGCTCCTTGGGGAGCAACGCCGGTTCGATAAACTTCCAGCACTGGTAAAACACCATGGGCAGGCTGAGGATGATACCCGCCAGAAACGACACTTTGATGGACGCAAACAGCGCTTCCGTCGGCCCGTAGAACACCAGTTGATTGGGAAACGGGCGATTGAGCCAGGCGACCATCTCGGAAGAGTAGGTAAATGCCGTAGCAAACGCGACCGCCAAGGTCACCGCGATGATCAGCAGCCGCTTCTTGAGCGACTGAATATGGGCGGCCAGTGGTGCGAGCATTGCCTATCTGAATCAACGACCCGTTCCTCCGCTCCTTCGGCTCACACCCCGGCTCGATACGAGCAGCGGCTGGATGCGACCGGGACAGAGGACCAGGAGATCCCGGCTAACGCGAGGATCGAATGAGTTCGGCTATTTTATCTTTGGTGGCCAGCTTCTCTTTTTGCAACTGCTTCTTCAGCACTTCTTCCGCCGGCGTGAGCACATGCCGCTTTTGTAAATCGGCTAACTCGGCATCGAGGCGATGGTGAGATTCTTCAAGCGCACGGAATTCTGTGTTGGACCGCCGTAACCGTTCAGTGATCGCCGTCTCCGTCTGCATGTCGCACCTCCTGGTTGACTACATACGTTCGTGGATGACTGTCCTGTTGTCCGGCTTCCGGAATCGCCCCTACGACCGCTCGCACAGGGGGCCTAACTGGAGCGGCGCCATTTCCATCAGCACCGCATCTTCGTCAGGGTTCACATAGTACCGCGTCCGCGTGGCGGTCTGACGAAATCCCAACCGATGATAGAGGGTCAACGCCTCCTGATTCGAAGCCCGCACCTCCAGCATCGCCCGATTGGCACCACGCTCCAACCCGGTCCGCAATGCCGTGCAGACCAGCCGCCTCGCCACACCCTGCCGTCGAAACGGGGCGAGCACAGCCAAGTTCATCAACCGCACTTCCTCGAACACGATCCAAAAGCAAAAATACCCCACAATCACGAAGGCCCCTGACCCGGAATCAGGACACTTCGCGATGAGGAACTGCGCAAATTGATTACCGGACAACTCGGCTGCCAACATTTTGCGCGTCCAGGGGGCAGAGAAGCAAGCCTGTTCGATGGCGAATACCTCGTCGAGCGCCTCGGCGGTCGCCGGTTCAATCAACACGGAATTTGACGCCATATCCGACCCAATTTCCAATTCCATTGTTTATTTTCGCGACTGCGAATCGGCGTCTGTATGACCGCGTTTCCCGCGGCCCTGTGCCAACTTTTTGGCGACCCGCTGCCGGCGCCGTTCGAGGGCCGACACTCCCTGCTGCTCGTCGAATTTCACTTCCGCTTCCGTGCGTTGAACATAGCGGGGAACCAGCTCCGGTCCCGCGACCTGTCCTGCCTTCAGGCGCTGTCTCCCCGCGAGACCGACGCTCACGGCCGAGGGGCGTTGTTGCTCCGGCCTGACTTCCTGCACCTGCCCATCCACCGCTTCAACGGCCTCCCGGATGTCATTTTTATAGGCTTGCCAGCCATCGCCAAACAACGTGCAGGCTTTGGCCCCTTGTAACGCCCGGGCCACGGAGGCAGGAGGGCCTACCTGCTCGGCGATGTGGGTTCGCAAACCCGTTCCAGGCAACCATTCGTAGGCGGCCCAATACACTTCATTGTGCCGACTCTTCAGGACCGGCACCAACACACCCTTCACATGGCGCAGATTCCAGGCCATTGCTTCCAAGGTCGGCACCGTCACAATGGGAGTGCCCAACACGGCACGAAATCCCAACAGGGTGGCAAGCCCCACACGCAGGCCAGTGAACGAGCCGGGTCCGATGGACACCGCCAATGCTTGGAGATCCTTCAACGAGAGTCCGGCCTCGCGCAACAGACGATCGATAGCGGCCATCAACGAGCGCGCGTGTGATCCTTCGGCATCCTGTTCGATCAGGGCCAACACCTGATCATCGCGAAGCAGCGCGACACTTTGCCAGGCCGTGGCCGTATCGATTGCCAGCAAATGCCGGGCCGGTTTCGCCTTCATACCCGCCCAAGCTCGCTGGGCTTGATCGGTTCGTTCGGCACCAATTCGTGAAACGTCACCTGCACACTGCCCGAGCCCTGTCCGTCGGTCATCCGGATGGCGAAGGGGCGCATGATCCGCTTGTCGGCTATAGACGTCTGGCCGTTCACCGCCGATACCGCCTCGACCACGCCGCCCACCGAGCGGTAGTCGTCGAACTGCATCGTGGCTTCGACGTCACCGAACGGCGACAGGCGCTCTTCCTGCACGACCAGCAAATTCCGACGATCAAACCAGATCCGCCTGGCCACGAACGGAGCCGTGCCATTCAGGCCCGGCGCGGTCACCACATCGAGTCGATACCGGTTGCCGTCTTCCGTCAATCGTACCGACTCGTCAGGCCCGACCACCTGGGTCCCGATGATCCCGCTCATCGCCCAGACGCTCAGTTGAAAGGGGCGCGTCAGTTGGCCGAGTTGATCCGCCTCAGAGGGACGGCCGGTCACCTCACGTCCCATGGTCGGTAACCGGAGCTTGAATTGATCTTCGATCTGCACAAACTCGAAAATTTCGCTGCCCACCGCAGAGAAGCCGCGCAACCGAATGGCATTGGGACGTTGATAGAACACCGTGCCTTGCACGCGCTGGCCGATCGGCAGGATGCCGCCGGTAATCTTTGCGCTGAAGAGTCCCTTGATCGTACGAACCTCACCTGCCTGTTCCTGCAGGAGCGCCGTTAACTGCTCCGCCGTCGCCTGTTTGAGCTGGATGGTCTCAGACGGACCAAAAAACGCACAGCCCGGCAGAGAAGCCAGTGTCAGGGCACAGAGAAACAATGCACCCGCCGACCTGCGAGCGCTATGCCAGTACTGCATCCAACGCGTCTCCGACTTCATGGATCCCGATCAATTCAATGCCTTCGACCGGTTCCAGTTTTGCAACGTTCCGTTCCGGCAAGAGGCAGCGTTTGAATCCCATTTTGGCGGCTTCACGAATCCGCAGCTCGGCCTGGCTGATCGCCCGGACTTCACCGCCCAGTCCGACTTCGCCCATGACGAGCGTCGTAAAATCGATCGGACTCTCTCGCAAACTCGACGTGACGGCGGCGACAATGCCCAGATCAATGGCCGGTTCGTCGATATGAATCCCGCCGACCACATTCACATACACGTCCTGCCCTGAGAGGTGCATGCCCAATCGTTTCTCCATCACGGCCAGCAGCAGCGACAGCCGATTCGGTTCCACACCATTGGCCATGCGCTTGGGCATCGGATAGTTGGTCCCCGACACCAGCGCCTGCAGTTCCACCAGGATCGGCCGCGTCCCTTCCAGGCTGGACACTACAACCGAGCCGGTACTGCGTTGCGGCCGCTCGGCGAGAAACAATTCGGAGGGGTTGCTGACTTCCTCCAAGCCGCCATCCTTCATTTCAAAGACACCGATCTCGTTCGTCGATCCGAAGCGATTTTTTACCGCTCGCAGAATCCGGAAACTGTGGCTCTTATCCCCTTCGAAATACAGTACCGTATCGACGATGTGTTCCAGCAGGCGTGGGCCGGCAATGGCGCCTTCCTTCGTGACATGCCCGATGATGAACACCGGCACGTTGCTGCGCTTGGCGAACCACATCAGCTGCCCGGCCACTTCCTGCACCTGGCTGATGCTGCCCGGCGCCGAGGTGAGCTGCTCGGTGTAGACCGTCTGAATCGAATCCACCACCACGGCCGCCGGCTGGATTTCCTGGATGGCCTTTAAGATCTGTTCGAGACTGGTTTCTCCGAGGATCAGCAGATGCTTGCCGTCGATGCCCAGACGTTGCCCCCGCATTTTGATCTGCCGGGGAGACTCCTCGCCGGAGACGTACAGAACCTGCTCGCCCGGCGCAGCAAGCAGCGGCAATGCCTGCAAGAGTAACGTGGTCTTGCCGATGCCGGGATCGCCCCCGATCAGCATCACGGAACCGGGCACCACACCACCGCCCAACACGCGGTCGAACTCCCCCATGCCCGTGCTATGCCTGGGCTCCCCCACGATTTCGATATCGGAGATCGGCGTGGCCACGGCCATGGCTGTTTTGGGCATGCCCTGGCGGCCTTTTGGAGCAGCGGGCAAACGCTCTTCCTTGAGCGTGTTCCAGCCTCCACAATCGGGGCAACGCCCGAGCCATCGCAGCGCCTGATGACCGCAGGCCTGGCAATGAAACGTTGTCTTCGCCTTCATCCCTACTCGCTCCGCGTCAACACACAAGATCTTTGGGCATCGTAATGGAAACAGGAGAGAAAAAGGAAGGAGGCGGCAAGGTGCGAAAAGGAACGGAAGGAACTCCCCGCAATCAAGTATGTCGAATCAAGTCTTCCCACCCTCAACCGGCAACCCCGACAATTGAAAGAGAGCGATAGCCGCAGCGGCGGCGGCGTTGAGGGATTCGACTCCCGGTTTCAGGGGTATGGTAAATCGGACCGTCGCAGCGTCCAGCACCGGCTCAGACAGGCCCCGACTCTCGCTCCCGATCGCCAGCACCGTTCGCGCAGGAATACTCCGAATCGCCCGGATGGGCACGCAGCCCTCACTGGTTCCGGCGTCGGCGGCTATGACCACGCAATCCAGGTTCTGCAATTCTTCGAGACTGGTGTGGGGAAAGATAGGCAGTTGAAACAAGGCGCCGGCGGTCGCCCGCACGACTTTCGGATTGAACACATCGACGGAGTGGGGTGCCAGCCACAAGGCACTCACATCGAGTCCAGCCGCAGTTCGAATGATTGTCCCCATATTCGTCGGATCCTGCAGCATGTCCCCGTAGAGGCCGAAGATTTTCGGTTGCGCCAGTATGGCCGACTGGTTCCAGGTCGGCTGGTGAACGATGGCCAGCACACCGCTGGAGGTTTCGACATCGGACAATTGGGCCAGCTGGTGCTCCGGGCAGCTATGGACGGTACACCCGCTGCTGACAATCTGCTGCGCAATGTCCGGCGGCTGCCGCTCCAGAAACGTGGGGGCGATGACCAGGCAGACGATGTGTTGAGGCGCCGACTGCAACAATTCAAGGATGGGCTTGATGCCTTCAAGGACGAAAACCCGTTCGCGGTCACGCGTACGCTTCGTCTTGACGACATCCCGTATGTGGGAGAGAAAGTTGCGAGAAACGGTGCGAGGTGAGAAGGTCAACAGTTACCCAGCGTCGGCGACACTGCAGGGAGGCCTTACTGACCCAGCAAGGCCTCCCCGACATCGACCTATTTGCGTTTCTTGCCGGAAGCCGCTTCCGCCGCGCGAATGCGTTGCGCACGAACCTTCGCTCGCTTGAGCGCCGACAGCTTGCCGCGGGTCCGATCCCGCTCGGCCTTCAATCGCTCCAGCTGAGCACGAAGATGCACGCGCTCTTCCTTGTAAATATTGGCACATTCCGCAGGCGACAGGTTCGTCCAGTCTCCCGTTCCACGCGCCCGCTTAATCCGCGCTTCCAACGATTCACGCAGCAGCTTCTCGCGCATCGACATCAATGACTGCAAGGCTTCCTGCCGCCGCTGGACTTCTTCCTCTTCGGCCATAATGCCGCGAATGTCGGTACCTAACATCGGCTGATCCTCCTCGCTCGAGACAACAATTAGAACGCCTCATTCTACCCGATTTGGCGGCCTTTGTTCTACCAAGGAGAATGGATCGTAACGCGTTGATGTTACAGGCAAGTATCAGAGGCACCTCAGAAATGCGCCGTTGCAGACCCGGAAAGGGATACAGTAAGATCCGTCCATGCCCAACGTTGGAACGCTCATTCGCGCCTGGCGAATCTCGCAAAAGTGCTCTGAGCAGGCGCTCGCAGAACGAGCCGGAATCGCAGCCGCGGTGCTGGAAGCGCTGGAGTCGGAACAGGCCGATCCTCAGGCCTCCACCCTGGAAGCGTTGGCCGGCGCACTCAAGATTCCCCTCCCCTGGCTCTTTATCCACCCCACGGATTTGGACCTGCTGTGCAAAGACGATGACGATGAGCCGGCCCCCCTCTCCACATTGACCGGAGCCGATCCGGTCCTGGAGAGAATTCTCGTGGCGGCCGGACATGACCGGTCGCTCTATGCCCTCCTGACGGCGCTCATGCAAAGCGGCGATCCTAAACTCCTACGCGCCGCAGAGGTAAGTCTGCGAAGCCTTGTGAAACAATCCAAGCAGGCGACGGTCCCCTGGCAATCACGGCCACCAGGACATTTCGAACCACCCAGCGACTAGCACCCCCTCGCCAACCACCTCTACGCCGTCCCACGCCATCAGTGTCGATGAACAGTCGCTGAATCTTTTTGTCCGGCCGACCGGGCGGCGCGCACCAACCAGAACCCCACCACAACCAGTGCCGCAAGCCCCGGCCAACCACCCAGCGGAGGCTCGGCAAACAATTGAAATGGATCTCCCGACAGGGACGGCCAGATCGAACTGAGCGCAATGGGGAGCGCCAACAGGATTCCGACCAGCGCCTCACCCGTGACCAACCCGGCTGCGCACAATAATCCTCGATCCTCCGTTGGAGCATCGGGAGATTTCCCGGCAGTTCGCACATACTCCGCCAGCAGGCCTCCGAACAAAATCGTGGCCGACAACTTGAACGGCAGATACATACCCAGCGCCACCGCCAAGACAGGGAAACGAAGAGCGGCATTCCGTTGCACCTGCCGCATGTCGAGACCGATCACGAGCATCCCTAGCACCATCCCCGCGCCCACCAGATGCCAAGGCAAGGAGCCGCCGAACACCCCATTGGCAAGATTGGCCATGAGGGTGGCCTGCGGTGCCGTGAGCGGATGGGGATGGGCGGCCGTTACTTCGCCAATTCCATATTGAGCCTGCAGGAGGGACAGGACCGGCACAATGACAACCGCGCCCGTCGCCACCCCGATGACCTGCATCACCTGCTGCTTCCAGGGGGTCGCGCCGACCACATGCCCGGTTTTCAAATCCTGGAGATTGTCGCCGCCCATCGCCGCGGCACAGCAGACGACGGCCCCGACCAGCAACGCCGCAGCCGGACCGGCTGGATTGCCCTTCCCAAGAATCCCCAGCAGAAGCAATGACGCGAGCATGATGGTGGCGATCGTCACACCGGACACCGGATTGCTTGAGCTACCGACCAGACCAGCCATGTACCCGGCCACGGCAGAGAAGAGGAACGCCGTCAGGACCATGAGCAGGGTCAGCCCAAGTCCGCCCCACAGATTGTGATTCAACAGGCCTTGATACAACAGCAGCATGGGAACCAGTGCCGCCACCGTCAGCCCGATCAGCCAGACGACTCCCGCATCCCGCTCAGTGCGCAGAAGTGTCGATTGCCCCTCAGATTGGTTGCGGACATCGTACAGTGCCATGAGTTGACGTAGACTCTGCCAAATCGGGCCGCGCACCTGAAACAGAGTCCAGACCCCTCCCACTAACATCGCGCCGATGCCGATGTAGCGAATCTGCCCGCTCCACGTCGCCTTCGCCGCGGCCACACCGGTGAGCGTCTCCGGAGGCGCGATCAGCGCCTGATACAACGGCAGCAGAACCAGCCAGCCGATCGCCCCGCCGAAAAAGACGACGACGGCTGTGTTGAGCCCGATGATGTACCCGACTGCCACCAAGGCCGGTGACAGGTTCAGCCCTCCGTACAACGTCGAGCGCCCAAGCTGAAAGGTCCCCTCCAGCGACTCGGTCCAGAGCTTCAATCCTCCCTCGGCAAATTTGAACCCACCACCCAGCGCCGCAGCGCCCAAGAGCAGACGAACTCGACCGCCGATCCCGGCGTCCGACGAGGCTCCAACCTTCAACACCTCCGCCGTCGCAACCCCTTCCGGAAAACGTAGCCGGGCATGGATAATCAGAGCGCGGCGCAGGGGAATGGTAAACAGCACCCCCAGCACCCCGCCAACGAGCGACACCGTGAACGTTTGCCAATAGTCGAAAGTGGTCCAATAGCCGATCAGGACCAGCCCCGGAATGGTAAAGATCACCCCGGCCGCCAACGCTTCGCCTGACGAGGCGGCGGTTTGCACGATATTGTTTTCGAGAATATTCGACTGACGGAAGAGGCGCAGCACCGCCATGGAGACGACGGCGGCTGGAATGGAGGCGGACACCGTCATTCCGGCAAACAGGCCCAGATAGGCATTGGCTCCGGCCAGCACCGCGGCCAGCAGAATCGACAGGACAACCGCTTTCGGGGTGATTTCCGGCAGCGTCACCATGGCGGGAACAAGCGGCCCGTCTACCAGCTCCGTTGGCGCATCCTGCTCGCGCATCATCTCCTCAGAACACCTGCACGATGTAGCACTTGAGATAGCGCGTTTCCGGCATGCCGGCGAGCACCGGATGGTCCGGCCCCTGTCCACGTTGTTCAAGGAGCCTGACCTGCCGGCGCGCATCCCGTGCGGCCGCCTGCAGCATCTTCCAGAAGTCGTCGTCTGTGATCGGCTGCGAGCAGGAACAAGTCACCAGCACGCCCCCCGACTGAAGGAGCCGCAATCCGCGCAAATTCACTTCCTTATACCCGGCGATGGCATGGGGCACCGCCTTTTTGCTGCGCGCGAACGCCGGCGGATCGAGAATGACCAGGTCGTACCGTTGGCCGTTCCGTTCCAACAACCGGAGTTCCTCAAACGCATCGGCCTGGCGATAGCGACAGCAGGCGGCCACCTGATTCTGCTCCGCATGCACCTGAGCTAGCGCCACGGCCGCCGCGCTCACATCCAACCCTTCTACCGATTGCGCCCCCGCCAGCGCGGCTTGTATGCCGAACCCGCCGGTATGGCAAAAGGCTTCCAACACCGTTTTCCCTTTTGCGAAGAGAGCCGCAGCGATCCGGTTTTCCCGTTGATCGCAGAACCAGCCGGTCTTCTGCCCCTCCGCAATATCGACCGTAAAATGAGCCTTCCCCTCGTGAATGTTCACCGTTGTGGCACCCTCACCGCGCAGAAACCCTTTCGACAACGGCAGTCCTTCCAGCGTCCGGCTCTTGGCATCATTGCGGAGGTACACCGTCTTGACCCTCGCTTCCTGCACCAACAACTCGCCCAAGAGTTCCTTTCGCAGATCCATCCCGTACCCCAAAGTCTGCATCACTGCTACGTCCGCAAACCGGTCTACGACCAAGCCCGGGAGGAGATCGCTTTCACCATGCACAAGCCGACAGGCAGTGGCATGCGACGCGACCGTCCGACGAAGCGCCGCCGCGGCACGGAGGCGCGCGGCAAAAAACTCGTCGTCGATCGGCTCCTCCTGAAACGTGAGCATACGGATGCGAATCTTGGAATGGGGATTGAAAAGGCCGCGGCCGAAAAACCGGTTCTGATGGGTGTACACATCGACGAGGTCCCCGGCAGCCGGCGTGCCCAGCACGTCGGCCACGTTGCTATCGAAGACCCAGAGATGCCCGTAGTAGCGCGGCCCTTCACGTTCGGCGGTCAGTCGGACTTTCGCAGTGGAACCGGTCACAAGCTGTGTCATGGTAATGGTTACGTCCCGTATGAGCGGTTTGATTCGACGGTAATGAAATGGCTCACGAGGGTGCCTGAATTCATCCCGCGAAGCAACCGGGCAGTGGGCGGGCAACATGCCGATGTGACGATCGCTCCTGTGCTTGACCTTCCCTACCACCTATGGTTTGCTGCAGGAAGACGGACGGACAGTACGCAAATTCACGACCTCTTACTCGACAGCCGAGGCACCATGACCACACAGACGATCGGAACAGCAGTCCTGGACCGGCTCCACCGGCTCGGAGTCCGGCACATGTTCGGCATTCCCGGCGACTATGTCCTCGGCCTCTACAAATTGATGGAATCCTCGCCTATCCAACACGTGGCCACCACACGGGAAGACTGCGCGGGTTTTGCGGCAGATGCCTATGCGCGTATCAACGGAATCGGCGCCCTTTGTGTCACCTACTGCGTCGGCGGACTCAATACCGTCAACGCCATCGCCTGTGCCTACGCGGAACGATCGCCCGTCGTGCTGCTGACCGGTTCCCCCGGATTGTCGGAACGTGCCCGCAACCCCTACCTGCACCACATGGTGCGCGAGTTTTCAACGCAGCGGGAAGTGTTCGAAAAAATGACCGTAGCGGCCGTAAGCCTGGAAGACCCTGTCACCGCCGAACGTGAGATGGATCGCGCTTTCGCGGCCCTGCTGCGGTATCGCCGCCCGATCTATCTCGAAATTCCGCGCGACATGGTGCACGTGCCCCTGGCCCAGACGTCGCACAGGCATCAGCGCCAGGGCGAACCGACCGACCGAGCGGCCCTGAGCGAAGCCCTGAATGAAGTACGCACGATGTTGGAGTCGGCCAAACGCCCGGTGATTCTGGCCGGCGCCGAAGTGGGCCGGTTCGGGCTCCATGACGAATTAACGAGCCTGGTGGAACACCTGAATGTGCCGATTGCCTCGACGCTCCTCGGCAAGTCCATCATCCGCGAAGACCATCCCCTCTATGTCGGCGTCTATAGCGGACTCGTTGCCCGCGATGAGGTGAAGGAATTCGTCAACCAGACCGATTGCCTGCTCATCCTGGGCTCGATCCTGTCCGACGTGGAGGACCTGGATGCGAACAGCGCCCTCTTCTCCGACGGCCACACCATCCATGCCACGGCGGATCGTGTCGCCATCAAGCATCACCGGTATGACTCGATTCTGTTCGAGGATTTCGTCAAGGGACTGGCCGCAGCCTCACTGCCTTCGTTTCCAACCCCGCAATTGCCGGCGCCGTACAAGCCCGAAGAGCCCATGCCGCCGGCGCAAGCGTCCGTCAGTCTGCAGGGGGTGTTTCGTCACCTCGATACCGTGCTCCATGAAAAAACCCTCGTCATCGCCGATGTGGGCGAATCCCTCTTTGCCTCCGTCGATCTCCACGTGCACCGGCGCTTCGAATTTTTGTCTCCCGCCTACTACACGTCGATGGGGTTCGCGGTACCGGCCGCCATCGGTGCCGGTTTCGCCGACCCGTCCCTGCGGCCGATCGTGCTGGTGGGAGACGGCGCCTTTCAAATGACCGGATCAGAGTTGTCCACGGCGGTTCGCTACAAACAAGCACCGGTCGTGATCGTCCTGAACAACCATGGCTATTCGACCGAGCGCGAAATTCTGGAGGGCCCCTTCAATGACATCCACGAATGGCGTTATGAACGGATCTGCGAGCTGATCGGCGGCGGTCAGGGCTCCCGGGTAGCAACCCACGGAGAGTTCGTCCAGACCCTGGGCAAGGCGTTAGCGGATCCAAGCCAGCCCTATGTCATCAATGTCCTGCTCGATCCGGCCGACCGCTCTCCGGCCATGATGCGGCTGGCGCGGCGGCTGGCGAAGCGGCTTTCGACCGACCGACCCTAACCCCTGCGCGTAGCACGATTCTTTTGCTCCACAGGCCCTCTGACGAGAAGGCCTTGCACCCCACACCCAGACACCTGTTTCACGCTGATACAGCGCGGAGTTGCATTCCCCCACCCATTGACCCTCCATAGACAAATGTGGTCTTCTAAGGGCGTACTTGTCGAATTGTCATTTGACGGGGAATTCGCCACTATGTCGACTAAGCTGCCGGACGGAAAGACCATGCGAGACGGTCAGATCTTCTCTGCACGACTGAACAATGTCGTCACCACAGAACGAGAGTTCGACGAGTTAGTCGCCAAGTCGCTGCCGGAATTGTTGGACCGCGCCACGGGTCAAACCAAGCGCTTTCTCCGTGAAACCAATCAATGGGGCGACGACATCACGCATGAGAAGCTGGCGCTGCGCTGGGGGTATGAGTTGGTGGAACGGTTCGTGGTCTTCGGTCGCACCGAAGTGCCGTGCCGTCCCTTCTTCCTCCTGGATAGCCTGATCGCCAAATCGTTCAGTCAGCCGGACCCGCTCTGTTATCACAAGGAGCTGCTGACGCCGGTGGGGCGGTTCCTTGATGGGCTGGCCTCCCGCGCAGTAGTGAGCCGCGATGCCCTGATCGCCCTGTTCTATCACTTCTATGGGTTCAGTCAGACCCATGTGGTGAAGTTGTTAGGCTTCGGACAGGCCGAAAGCCAGCGGGTCTATAAGAACTTCGAGCGGTGGCGCCAAACGGGGTGGCAACGCACAATGAACGAAACCGGGTTGAGTGGATCGGAAATCGAGGTCCTGGAGCAGGAATTACGCACCAGACCCGACCACCTGAACCATGAAGTCGACCGACTGATGCCGGTCTTGCAGTCGCATTATCGAAAGAGCGAACCGGAACATTACCCCTGCCTATCTGAACAAAAATGGGGTCAACTATTTCACGATGACTACGGCCACGACTACCGCGTCTGGCATTTGGCCTTTTGCCGCGACTGCTTCCTGGAAGTCGCAGATCGCCGGCAAGCCGAGGTCAGCAGCGGGTTGAAGCCGCAGGTCAATCTCCATATACATCCGCTGAAAAAGGGAGGCGTCTTGGCTCTCTTCGGCGGCGATCGAGGGGGACGGCACCATGGAAACACCAGAGCTCAACGACTATCGCGCACATCTGCTTGACGCCCTGGACGATCAGCCGCGGCGCGCGGGTGAGGAACGCCACGAATTCCTCCAGATACTGGTCAACCACGAACGCGTCGGGAAGCTGAATTGCGCCCACACCGACCCGTCCTTTTCCTATACGGCCCGCGAGCGGAGCATTCAACACCTTGAGATCCGGAGCGAGTCCGGTGTGCTGGTCGGAGGGTGCGTCGCTCCCGAAGCCGGCCAGAAAAGTGTTCGCGTTCCGGTCGGCAAGGGCAGCGTCGCCATTCAGGTCCAGAACCATTTCGATGGCGGATCGCTTCGCCTCCAGTACGCAGCCGCCCCCGGCTGGTGGTCGAACCTGGCGTCGTCGATTGGACTCTCCTCAGCACCCACCGCACCCGCTTCCGGCAGAACTCCCGTCTGGACCAGGACCACGGCCTTCGCCCAGATCGTGCTGGCCGTAGGAGTCGTCGCATTGTTGGCTGAACGGATCCCAACCTGGCTCAGCGCTGAAGACCGGGCTCATCAGCTGGAAGAAGAGCTGGCGGCCAGGCAATCTACGCAGGAGCAGATCGATCGTGTGCATCAGCAACTAGCGCAACTGGTTGAGGCGCAGGCGTCGGCCGTGGCGATGTCCCGGTCCGAGCAGGACCGGATCGCCCAGCTGAATGCCCTTGTCGATACCGTCGCCCATGCCCAACAAAAGCTCAGCACACAAGTCGTCTCGGTGCAGGAAGATCTCAAAACGGTCAAGACCGATGTCGCCCAGGAAGTCGAAACCGGCCTGCGCGTCGCGGTGAATGCGGTGGAGGCCGACCGCGAACTTGTGCGGCAGGATCTGAAGTCGATCAAGTCGGTCAATGAAACTCTGATCAAGCAGGTCGCCCTGCTGGAAAGCCGCAATCGAGAGTTACATGCCCGGCTGGCGCTCACCTCGCTGGAAGTCGCCAAAGCGAATGCGGCGCCCAAACCGACCGTTGTGGCCAAGGGGGACCTGCCGAAAGAGGCGCCCGTGGCAACCCCGGTCGCAGATGGCATCCGGGAGGCAGACCGTCAGGCCTTTATGTTCTGGGTTGCGTTTCAAGACGGCACGACCGAGAAGAGCATTGAGGATCTGGTCCAGGAACTGAACGGCATTAAAAAGGGACCGATGAAGTCGGGCTGGTATTCCGTTGAAGTGAACTTGCCGAATCCGGAACCTCCGGACCGCTTCCTGGAGTCTGTGAAGCGAGCCAAGATCGTGAAGTCGGTCGTGACCAGCAAGGCGATGCCTCCGGCACAGTAGTCGCGATCACCCCTCAGCAAATTCAACCACCCGGCATGGCAGGTGTCCGCCTCTCGCGTGGAGGGCGCCTCCCTGCCGCACTGGTCATTTGCTTTCCATCATCCTCTCCAAACCCGACACAGGAGGGAATATGTCGGATTTTCATCAGAACGGGCTCGTGACGGTCTTGCACCGTCTGGGCGCCTCCAACCTGGAACAACTCGAAAAGGAACTGGAACGACACGCGGCGAGCAACCCGATCGCCCTCGTCCTCCCTTCGCTGTATTCCGAGCTTGAGAACCCTGCGCTGAAACACATCGTGCAGGTGCTGAAAGACATCCGGTACGTCAACGAAATCGTCATCTCCCTGGATCGCGCCTCGGCCCTGGAGTTCCGGCTGGCCAAACAATTCTTCTCGGTGCTGCCGCAGCGGGTCCGAATCGTCTGGAACGATGGCACGGGCATTCAGGACATCCTCAAGCTGCTGGCCCACGCGGAAATCGACACAGGGCTGCAAGGCAAGGGCCGTGGCTGTTGGATGGCCTTCGGCTATGTGTTGGCTCGCGGACAGAGCAATGTCATCGCGCTCCACGACTGCGACATTCTCAGCTATAACCGGGAATATCTCGCACGACTCTGCTATCCGATCGTCAACACCAACCTCGGCTACGAGTTCTGCAAAGGCTACTACAGCCGGGTCACGAATCGCCTTCACGGCCGGGTGACCAGGCTGTATCTCACCCCGCTGATCAGAAGCCTCCAACAGGTAGCCGGATCGCATCCGCTGCTGACCTTCCTGGATAGTTTTCGTTACCCCCTGGCGGGTGAGTTCGCCATGGTGCGGGATCTCGCCTGGATCAACCGGGTTCCCGGCGACTGGGGACTGGAGGTCGGAGTCCTCTCCGAGATCTATCGTAACTGCGCGCTCAGGCGGATTTGCCAGGCCGACATCGCCGATGCCTACGAACACAAACACCAGGGTCTGTCGGCCGACAACGCCGAGCAAGGGCTGCAGAAAATGTGCGTGGACATCACCAAGTCTCTCTTCAGAAACCTCGCGAGTGAAGGCGTGGTGTTGTCGGAGGCGGTATTGAAAACCCTGCGGGCCACGTATTTACAGACCGCGCAGGAAGCGATCACCCGCTATCAGAATGACGCCGCCATCAACAGCCTGCAGTTCGACCGGCACGAAGAGCGAATGGCCGTCGAAGTCTTTCTCAAGGGCATGAAGATCGCCACGGAGGCGTTTCTGGACGATCCGCTCGGGGTACCGATGATTTCAAATTGGAGCCGGGTGACCGGCGCCATTCCCGATATCTTCGAGCGATTGATCGGCGCGGTCGAACGCGACCATGAGTGGGATCCCGTCGGAGACCGGGTATAACGATCAGGAAATTACTCGGGCGAGCCTGCACAAAAAAAACGTCCCTCTGTGTATCCGGAGTGGCAGCGATACTTCTACCTCGCACTCACGGCCGATGAGCATCTTGCCGCCTTCCGGTCGATTGGCGTAGGATTCCGACACAGGTTGCATCACAGAGCCCCGACGACAGAAGCATTGGCGAGAAAACAGAAGGACGAGCAACGATGACAGACGATTATGCTCAGAGGAAGGTGCAAGTCATTCGAGATTTTCTGGCTAGCGGATACCCTGCCCCCTATATCGTGGAGGCGGTGGTCCCCCGAAGAGATCCGTTAGCCGATACCAAGTTCAAGATTATTGTGAACAACCAGGTGGAACGGACCCTCGCAGTCTGCGCCGCCGTCGTGTTGGACAGCCTCCCCACCCCGGACCAACTGAAACAACTACTGGTGTCGCAGGGCATTCTGGAACAGGTCAAGGCGTCGACGGACTCCCGTATTTGCCATGAGGCCTTGGGAACCGACGAAGAATCACATGCGCGACCGATGAGGTCGGTGCGAGGGACCTAGCAGGGTACTTAGAAGCAGAGTGTGTCACCGCCATTTCCCAACGAGGGGATCCAGCCGAGCCGCGTTGAGATTCCTCCGAGCACTCCCGCACTTCACCGCTGACCCCAGACAAAAAGAAGCGAAATTTGCAGCCTCACCTCCCGCTTATCGCATTTCCAGCCGTGTAGCGACTCACCCACAGAACTTTATGACTTTGCCTTCTGCGCGAATACCGTCGCATCGCAAGCGATGTACTTATTCGAAAGTCCCAAATTGCGACTAAGTGCGATTTATTGCGCTAGCCTATGAAATATAAGGAGAAAGTGGCCATCACTGCCACAACTTGGTTACGACCATTTATGACCAAATTTGACCTGGAACCGTGACCAAAACCGTGACCAAGAAACTACTTAGAAAACAAAGAACATTCCTGCCTTGAAGAGGGCGACGGCCCCACGGGCTATATCCCTGTCGCATACTTAGGTTTCCAGGCCAACGCCGCGCGCCGTGCACAAGCCGACAGATCAACTGTTCTATTCAGCTTCTCTTGGCTCCATTGCATTTACATCATTCATGTTAGGGAGGAGATCTCAGTATAAAGCTTTTTAAGGTGATCGTCTGACAGGTCCAAGATGGGTTCATACATAAACGAATTGAGGTGTATGTTCTCAGGTGTCATTAAGATGACCTTCTCAAGACAGTCTTGAACTTTGATTTCACTTGGGAACTTACTTTTAAAAAGTTCAAAGAGAGCCGTAGTTTGCTTGCTGGTTATACCTTTGATCGCAGGTTCGTCATTGATTTTACTGATCATGAACTGTTCTGCTTTCAGTCTAATAGCAATCGAAAGGACAATTTTGTTCTCGAGATGCGCACCTCCCTCAGGAGCCTTCATGCATGTCTTAATTTGGGTTTCGAGTAGATCGATAACCTTAACATCTGGATTTGGAGGCGCTCCCCCTGGCGAAAACATGCGATTGTAGATGGCCGCCAACTCACCATCTGTTATGTCTGCCGTGTCTGTCTTCCAATGAAGCAACGAAGTGAGCCGTACATAGTCAGGATCGTGCTCATCTTTTGTGAATTCGATCATGTTTCGAATAAAAGGAATTGAAGCAATTCGCTTTAGCGGAGAGGTGAAGAAGTTTTTCTTCCAATCTCTTGCAAAGGGATTCTTGATGGCTTCAGCTTGTTTAAGAACCACCTCTTTGTCCAACCTATATGCCATTAGACATTGCTTATACCCTACAAATCGGCTTTCCAAGGTACGAAAGAAATCGAAATTATGAGTGAGTATAATTTGATAAAAATTCGGCACTTTTGAGATTTCCATAAGGTATTCAATGATTGCATACTTATTCTTGTAATCGAACGAATCGGCTATATCATCAATTATAAAAACAGTTTCAAGATTGTCGTTTTCTCTAGCCTTGATTTCATAAATCACATTAAGTAGATACATCGCACGTATCTCACCATTACTTAAAATCTTATCCCACAAGGCTGTTTCTTCAATTGGAACGCTGGGACGATCACCTTCCCTGGCATAAACGTATTTAAAGGTTGGGGCTTCACGGCGCAAAATCACATCTGTTTGGTTATCCACTTCAACTCGGAAAGGAACAAAAAACCGCTCATTGTATTTTTCAATTACTGCATCCCATTTTGTTCTGTCGTTTTCGGCCTCTTTTATAATTTCGGTTAACTGTATTTTGCTTTGCTCATATATTGCGCAAAAGTCTTCATACTCCGTCAAATTCGCTGAAAGATATGAAACCCACAATTTCTGCTTAAAACGTGCGGCATTTTCCAATTCAGGAATAATACTTTTATTATTGACCAGATATTCGCGGAATTCTCGCAGTTCATCAGTGCTTATTTTCTTATCAATTCCATTCCAAGCATCTGCTAGTTTTTCATCTCCAAGAATGGAGTCCATTTCTACCTGAATTGTCGCTTCCAGCTCCTTTTCAGTCTTCACTTCTACTCGGCCATTTTTCGTATTGATAAAAACCGAGTGGTCAGCTTTAAAGAATTTGTTCGTCTTCAAATTCTTCGCTACGGTCGTTGCATTTGTATGGTTAAAAATGCCCCTTTTAAAAAAAGTGGAAGTACTGGTGAGACTGTCATACCGTTCGATATATTCAGACAGCTTAGCCTTGAACTCCGGTGAATCAAGCAAGGGAATGGTACGTTCAGTGAAGATCTTCTTGTAAACGATGTCGCGGAAATCGGCAGCCTTGTCTTCCAAGACTCTTGGATGTAATTGGACGAGAGAAACTAAGAATAACTTCTTGTCATGCGTAACATCATCGGCCAACGTAAACAGAATATCGTCCCGCTTCATACCAGAATTAACTGCAAGTTTTTTTGTAAGTGCACCGGTTTTTGCGTCAATTCTGTCGTAAATTTCGGTGTGCCGATCCATAATCTTTTGATTGGCAAGAAGGCGCGAGGTCTTCTGAGACTTGAAAGTCTTGTCAATTGGAAGAATCACAAAAACAGATTCCTTGGGGATATCATTTCCCTTTTCGTCCTTAATGTTTCTGACCGAGGTCGCCTCCCTATAAATCAGATCAATTGGGGGAATGTCCGCACTCATATCCTTGAAGGTCTTGGCGAAGGACGTTTTCATGGCCCCATTCGGAGCGTAAATCGCACACACATTTCTCTCTGAAAAATCGATTTGGGTTTTGAGCTTCCTGATTCCGTAACAATTTTCTAATTCAATTTTCAGTTTTTTCATTTCTCTTTCTCACCTCATCCGCTTTACTTGGTGCTAATTTCACTTTACCTCGCAACCAGGCGCTTTAGAATCCAAACGGACTGGTCTAATAACAGTTGGCCTCTTCCAGTAATCAGAGAGCCGAAAAGATCGCATGAAGCCTCTGGCTCTGGCAAGGATTCCCTTCCTTGCAGTAAGTAGGAACAGCTTGATGCAGACTTCAACGACGAGGCAGGTCCCACCATGACCTTCATAATTGTATGCCAAAAGATTCCTACTTTGACCATATGAATCAAGTGAAGCGGGGGCTGCGCCCCCGATCCCCCCGGCCGTCCGGTCCAGTGGTCCGGAACGGCCGGGCGGCCTCGTTGGGCGGAGTCTTTGCGTTTCTAATCTCCCCATGGTTTCAGTATTCCTCTTCTCTACGCTGCCTTTGTAAGCAACGATACAACAGGATGGCGGCCAAGCTGACGCATCGCCGCCTTCGAAAAGGATGGAGCATCGTTCCCTCTCACCCGTAAAGGATAGTGGACGGGTGACAGGGAGAAATTGATTGGATTGGTTCACCGTCGTCTCGTGGGTCCCGCACACTCCACACAAAGCCAGATTTCGCACATAACATCCTTGTCCGGATAACAAAACCGCACCCACGCTCGTTCGTATTGGCAGAACTCACAAAGGCGTTCTTTGGTATGTTCAGGACAGAGCCAGGCTTTCCGTGCCCGGTCGTATGTGGTCGCTTCCCGTCCGCAACAGGCTGGACCGAAAAGGCTTGGCTGCTTAAGGCTGCATCGATGCCAGATCATGTCACACCTCCTGATAGACGAGTCCCTTCCCCAAGACGAGTTGCAGAATGGTGCCGCTAAACCAAATTGGATGCCCCGACAGCAAATCCTCCCAGGTCTTCAGGAAGACGATTCGTGGGATTTCGATCTCTCCCCTGATCCGACGATAGACGTTTCGGCTGACCCATTGATTCCGCATCTCTTCCCACAGTCTGCTGATGGGAAACCCGAGCGAGCGCTTCCAGGACCAGCACATATTCACGTAGCCACATTGATCCTGGACGTACTGGCTGATGACATAGCGGCTCAGACGGTTCCGGGAACGATGGCTGGGCTGATAGGCCTTAATCCAGACGACCGGGGCACCGTGGAGGGCTTGCCATTGGGTCGAGAGCCATTCCTGTGAGATCCAAAATCGCCGGGCGCGTTCCCCATCCGGCACCCGCCAGGCCCAGAAGATATGGAGCACCCCATGCCCTTCTTCCGTCCGGACCTGGTAATACTCCAAACCCTGAAACCCCAACTGGCGTTCAATCCGCTGACGCAGTTGCTTGTGATGGTAGGTCAGCTTCTCCGCATCCCCGCCTTCTGCCGTCGACAGGGTGACCCAGAGTACTTGGAACTGGTGGCACTCCCAGAACCACAGGAGCGACCGCACCCGGTGATAGCCCCGTTTCTGCTTTCTGGTCCATTCACCGGCGACTGGCTCCCGCCGGAACTCCTTCCAGCGGCTCATCGGGCACCTTCCGCCTGGAGGATAGCTGGACGAAGCCCAGCAGCCAGAATCCGTTCCAATTCCTCAATGGGAATTCGCACGGCGCGAACGGACGGCTTCACATAGGCGATCTGGCGTTTCAGGATGTATTTCCTGATCGTGCTTTCCTTCAGGCCCAACCTATTGGCCGCTTCTCGAATGGTGATCAATTTTGTACTCGGGACCATCGGACACCTCCTTGGAAGATTGTTGACCAGAAATCACGCTTATAAATTATTAGGCGTGATACAATTGACAGCCATTAGCAAGGAGGAGGTACACTTGCCAAACAAATTCAGGTGCAGACGGCCCTTCCGCACGACACTTTTTTCAGTGGTGTTGGGATCAGGACTACGGGGAGGGTTTGACGTGAGAAAGGAGCGGAAGGCATGAGCGCACAGAGGCAAGCCGAGGAGGCATTCCAACAGGAGTACCAGAAAGCCATCGAGCGCATCCGCACGATGCCGGATGGCGCCGTCGGCTGGGTGCTCCGGTTCCTGCAAACGGACCTAGAGGCCCTGACGCCGACCGAATGGACGTTGGTGGCGTTTGAAGTCGCGGCCTTTGTCGATGAGACGGGAGACCGGTACGGCGGAATGGTGGCCCCGGAAAGCGGCTGGAGCGTGGAAGGGGTGCCCAACGCGAAGAACTATCAGACAATACCCAGTCGCAAAGAAGCACAGGACATTCAGGCCACAGTCCTAGAGCAGTTAGAACTCTACTGGCACGAAGGATACATCGCCTTCACCTTTCCGCAGATGACGCTGGTCGTGGTCTCGCCAGGCAGCTTCTCCGACGAGACCGGGACAATCTTCGTGAGCGCGAAACGCAAGGCCAAGGAGTTTGAATACCGCTTTGTTCATCTCTTGGCCCAGTCCGGGGACTACATTCGGCGCTGTCCGGAATGCGCCAAGATCTATTTAGCGATCCGGCGCGACCAGCTATACTGCCAGCCACGCTGTCAAAACCGAGTTGCGGCGAGAAAATGGCGAGAAAGCCGGAAGACCGACCAAAAGACAGAGCGACGAAAGGAGGACCGCCATGGCAAGAAAAGAGGGAAAGGATAGAGGCATCACCCAGCGGAAGGGCCGCGAGGGCTGGTGGGTGCGCGTCTATGAAGAGGGACGCCAGACGTGGCACAAGTGCGACACAAAAAGCCAAGCACGCACGCTGTATGGCAAGTTAAAAGCCGACGCACGAGAGGGAAAACTCTTTCCCAAACCGAAGAAGACAAAATCAATCCTGCTGAAAGATTACTTTGTGACGTGGCTCAAAAACCAACCCGCACGCGGCAAGAAACTTACGACGATCAAGACGTACGAGTCGCGATTACGAAAACATGCCCTCCCCGCCTTCGGAACGTCTCAACTCTCTGCAATCTCACGTCCCCGCATCAAAGCATGGGCCGCCGGGCTGCTCGAAAAGGGTTTGGATTTCGATACGGCGCTGAATGCACTCTTGACGCTCAGCGCGGTCTTAACCGAAGCCGTCGAGGACGGACTGATTACCCATAACCCTGCCCTTCGTTCCGGCAAACTGTTGAAACGGCCGGCGACCATCGAGGAATCCGAACTCGCGATCTTCACCCCCGAGGAGGAAGGCCTCTTACTGGAAACCATCCGACGCGAACGCCCGCTGTTTTACCCGATGGCCCTGACCTTCTTTCGCACCGGCCTACGAGCGGGAGAGGTGCTGGGACTCCATCGCGGTGACCTGAACTTTCACAGCCGATCAATCTACGTTCAACGGAACTGGTCACGGGGGATCTTGGGTACACCCAAGAACGGGAAGGCCCGCCGGGTGGACATGTCTCAGGGGCTAGCAAAGGCTCTTACGGAATGGATCGAGCTACAGGATCTGGAGGCGGCAGCCGCTGGACAGGCAGCGCCTGAAATCCTCTTTCCAGGCAACCTTGGCGGAACCAGGCGGGAGCCAAGTTATATGGCCGAGAATTGGCTGCGGTACAAACTCTGGTTTCCGATGGTGGCGAGGGCAGGACTGCGACGACTGGATATGCATAGTGTCCGACATACCTATGCAAGCCGACTCATCGCGAATGGCGAGAACTTAAAATACGTCCAAGACCAACTGGGCCATGCCTCGATTACCATCACCTGTGACACATACGGACATCTTATACCGGGCGGTAACAGGCAAGCGGTGGACAAGTTAGATCAGGAACGGATCAAGCCGGATCATAGTCATGCTTCTTGATTATATCCTTAATGATCTGAGCTTCGAGTCGCTTACGCCCCGAAGCAGTTGTCTCTTTGTGATAGGCCCATGAATCCTTCATTCCAGGACGAATCATCTTAATAGCACCTGGGGTTTGCTTCCCAGGGGGAGTGATGTAGATCGTTATCTTCCGCGATTTCATAATAAACCCCTTTTTGAACCGTGACCAAAACCGTGACCAACGCATCTGAAAATTTCTAAGTCTTTGATTTTTGAGCGAATACCGTGGCATCGCAGGCGATGTACTTAATCTGTTTCATGGGGACGATGATCACTTCCTTGGCCGAATCGACTTCCAGCACCTCCATATCCTCGCTGATCGTGTGACGAATCGCATCCTTCACCAGTAATTCCTGATTGTCGGCAAACACGACTTTCACCCAATATTGCACGAGACGCACTCCTTGTTAGAGGTGATGGTTCTCTTCTTGTCCCAGTTCCTGCGATCGTTGCGCCGCGGCTGTCACGGCCGACATCAAGGTCGCGCGCAGCCGCCCCTGCTCCAGGCGGGAGAGTCCCGCAATCGTGGTGCCGCCCGGCGAGGCCACGCGATCTTTCAACACCGCCGGATGTGTCCCCTGCTCCAGCACCATACGCGCCGCGCCGGCTACTGTCTGCGCCGCCAGAACTTGTGCGGTGGCCCTTGGTAATCCCATCAACACGCCGCCGTCGGCCAGCGCTTCGATCATGGCGAACACGTAGGCCGGTCCGCTACCGCTCAGTCCGGTCACGGCATCCATCAACCGCTCTTCCACCACAACCACCTTGCCGACCGATTCGAAGAGGCATCGCGTGCGGTCCTGATCTTCGGACGACAACCCCGGCGCGAGGCTGACCGCCGTCACCCCTTCCCCGATGGTCGAGGGCGTGTTCGGCATGGCACGGACAAGCCTGGTTGCCGTCTTGAGATGAGCCTGCAGGCGTGAGATGAGGTACCCGGCTGCAACGGACATCACGAGGGGCCGGGCTTGGAGGCTTGAAGCCACTTCATCCAGAACCGCGTCGAGCACCTGCGGTTCGACACAGAACACGAGGAGCTCCGCGCCTTGCGCCGCGGCCCTGTTGTCGGCATGGACGGCGACGCCAAATCGGTCTGCCAGCAGTTCCCGACGATGACCATCTGGATCGCTGACGGTGAGGTGCTCAGCGGCAGCCACGCCCTTGCGCAGGAGACCTGCCAGCAGCGCCTCGGCCATATTGCCGCCGCCGATGAACGCGATTCGTGTCCCCGTCAACATGGCGCGATTATACGGACGGCGCTCCGACGGGCGCAACTTGCAACAGCCGGAAGGGGTTGTATAGAGTGACGGCAGGGTTCGTGATCATCGTCTTTTCATTAGAATGGAGCAGACATGAGATGCATCCTTTCGCTCATCACCCTGGGGGCCTTGGTACTCCTGGGCGACCAGAGTTGGGCCCGCCGCGACGCCTTAACCGCCGAACAAAAGAGTCAATTGGAACGCATCGATCGCGTATTGGTCGATGTAATTGCCCTCTCGGACAAGGGTAGCCTCGACGCCAAACCCCTGGTCGACGTGGTCGCCACCCGCATGAAAGAATTCGACTACACGATCGTGACCGATCCGACCCAGCCGCACGATGTGGCACTCAAGATCAAATGCGAGCAGCGGAAGACCTGGGAGGGCACCACGACCATGGGCAGCGATGCCGATCTTCCCGATTCTCCGTCTCGTATCTGGAAGGGTCCGGCCTGCCAGCTCGGCTATCTCCTCAACGGGAAAAAAATGGCCTGGCGCAAAGAGGTCCGGACGGACTTCGACGATGCCCAAGCCGCGGCCACACTCGCCAAAGCGGGCGATCCCACGGCCTACGCGATGGCCAAGTTACAAGCGCGCCTGGAAGAGTACGATTTCCCCGCGCTCATCACCGCTGAATGGGGACAGGAAGCGCGCCTGTTCCGCCTCTACGACGATCCCAAGACTCCGGTCACGCGCAAGGTGAAGCTGGTGGCCCTGTTCGGCGACCTGTTCTCCGTGAAGGCGATCCCGCGCCTCCTCGACGGCCTCAATGGGGCCGACCGCAGTATCGCCAAAGCCTCGGCCCTGGCGCTGGGCAATATCGGCCAGAAAGACACGATCCCCGTGCTCATCAAGACGATGAAATCCGGCCCCCCGGATTTACGCGCGCCGGCCGCGAAAGCCCTGGGCATCGTCGGTGCATTACACGGAGACTTCACGATCGTGGATCCCCTGCTCGAGACGTTGAATACCGAAGATATCGCCGTGAAAACCGAGGTCGCCTGGGCGCTCGGGAAATTACCGGACATGCGGGCCTATGAACCGCTGTTTACGCTCCAGAAATCGCTCTATCGCGTGCACGAAAACGACGCCGATCCCAACCTAGTCAAATTGAAGGAAGCCGTCAATTGGAGTATCAAACAGATCGACACTTGGGAACACGTGCAATAGCAGGCGCCGCTTTTCTCCCCTGCCTCAGCAGATCGACCATGCGACGGACTGTCGTTGCCTGTCCAATCCTGGCGGTGGCGCTCATCGTCTGCATTGCTGTCAGCGGGCAAGCTCAGGTGATGGGGGAAGAGGCGGAACTCGACCGCCTCCGGGCAAAGGCGGAAGATGCCATGGGCAATGACGATGCGGAGACTGCGGCGATGAGCATGGGACGCGCGGCATTGATGGCAGCACAACTCTCCAAGCGGCAGACCGAGCCGGCCCCGCGACTGACCTTCACCGCCACGGAGCACCTCTACCGGTCGCAGGAACATGGGTATCGGGCGATTGCCCTGTTTCGGCGAGCCGGCGGGGAACTCCCCGCTTCAGCTGGCGTCTGCGGCAGTCTTCAACTGGCACAGCTCGAACTGCGGCATGCGCAGGAGGCTCTCAGCGGACCGGATGATACAGAGGGAAAGAACATCGCCTCCACTCGACGGAAGGCGGCTCAGCAGAGCATGGACGATTGGTCGATCGTGTTGGATTCGATGCAAGGGGAATTTCGCTGTCCCACCTAGCCCGGACTATTCATGCATACCTGCTCCGGCGTCCGATCCTCTCGCCCGGCGGGGCTGTTCTCGTTCAGTCTCCTCGACGGACTGGAAGTACGCCTGCGTCGGCCTCACGTGCGAGAAGCCCCGGCGGGCTTCGGTCTCAACCGCCTCGCGACGGCATTCATGAATAATCCGGGCCAGCCATCCATTGAAAAAGACCGCTTGCTTCGCTCTCGCATCGCTCCGAGGCTCAACGTACCGCTCACGGGAAAAGAGCTTGTCTCGGCACGCTCGGGGTAGGGCGGGTAAGAACCATGTGGCCTCGCCTCCTCGCATTGCTGCGGCCTCGCTGAACGGCCATTTTGAACGGCCTGCGGGAAGGACGATCAAACCATGGAACTGTGACTAACCTTGATAAGGCCGCCGGCAAACTGTTTCCGCATCTACCTCTGTTAGTCGTCTTCCGGATTAATGATGTGCAGCCCGGCGGGACGACAGGCCGATAAGAGCTGCTTATCCGCACTCACGACCGTCAGCCGGAGCGGCTTGAGTTCCAACGCCAGGGCCAGGTGTTGAAGCTGCGCCGACCGCAGGGCCGGATAATCCAGAATCAATTCCTTCGCGGCCAGGTAGGTCTCCAGCGTCGGGGAGATGAACTGGAAGAGCCCCTGCGAGGCCTCCATCTCGAACTTGTACAGCACCGAATAACAGTCGTCCCTGGTGATTTCACCCTGCTGCGCACGAACGGAGAGGGCCGAGTAAAAATCCGTGACGCTCCACATGGGCAGAATGGCGACTTTGCCCCGTTTCACCATAAGCTTGTTCACCACCCGCGTTCCGCGTTCCATGCTGTACCGCTTCACCAACGCCGTGGAATCGAAATAGTAATACGGCATCCTACACCCTCCCCTTCAAGAGACTGTCGGCCAACGGCGACTGGAGCTTGGAGAGGCGATCCTGCAACTCATCCAATGGCAATTCCTCGTAGTAGCCCTGTTTGCGGAAAATACTCACGATGTCGCTTTTCAGCACCTGCTGCGTATCTGCCGCCAGCCGTTCGCGCAACCGTTTCTTCATCGCTTGACTGGACAGCCGGCGCCCACCGTTGCCTTGCTCACCCGCTTTCCGGGTCCCAATTTTACGCATCCCTGCTCCTCTCTCCTGTGGTTGACTCACTGCGTTAACGACTGACCGGCGGCTGCACCGCCTCTTTCGGACAACCGGACGTCGTCGAAGCTGACGCCGGCAAATCCCTCCCTCCATACACATGCGCGGCCACGGATCGGGCCAGCTCGGACGCAAACTCCTGCTGCATGATGCGAACCGCTTTCGCCGCCGCTTCGCGCTCCGTGACATGGCCTTCCTTCCCGCCTTTCGACAGGGCCCCGAGCACACGATGGGTCGCGACTTCTTCGATCACGGACTCCGCGCACCAGCGCACGTACCGAAAATGGGGATCGTTTACTTCAATGGGCCAGAGACGCACCGACCCGGTAATGAGCAATTCTGCCGGGACGGCACCGGCGCCGCGCCCTACCACCGTGAAGCCTTCCTGCGTGAGCCCGTCTACGAGCGCGCGCTCAAGCGGCTCGGCTTGATCGCCCGACAGATCGACGGCCATGACAAGATTCCTGGCAAGAAACTGTTCCAATTCAGCGGTCAATTCCGCCACACGATACGTCGACGCATTGCCCTGACCATTCGCTCGAACGACACGCAGATCGGTGTTATAGGCCTCGCGGAGCACCAGATTCTTGGCGGCCCGTTTGAGATTACGCAGGCGCGAGAGCTTGTCCTGAGTCTGATGCGCTTCGGTCACTTCGGTCTGAATCATGCGATCGAGTTCATTGAGGCGCTCCACCATCGCCGATTCGGCTTGCACCCGGTTCATGCCTGCCAGAGCATAGTACTGTCGCGTCTTTTGGTCAAACCAGGTATCCAGGACCTGCACATTTTCCAGCACCTTGTCGGTCGTCACCCGGGTCACGTTGTCCAACGTGAGGCGACGCTCCGTACTCGTCTGCCCCCGGGACTCCACCACCAGGTACGATTCCCAGTCTTTCGCCTGCGCCGTAATCTCGGCTTTAAAAATTCTGGAGACGGCGGCATAGGCCTGCTCCGTTGCCTGCGGTCTCGAATCGGCCTGCCCCACCCCGACGAGATACTGGGCGGAGGGAAACTGAGGGCTGCCTCCATCAATCCATGACGGACGGGCAGTCCCGCCGAACCATCCGCAGCCGGCCAGCAACAGCAGCAGTGCCGAAAGAACGGCCGCTTGCCCTCGATCCGTGACGAGCTTCATAACACCACCCGTTCGATCAGGAAGACGGTCTGCCCGGCGCGAAGGACCAACGGACGAGACACCCCGGCTTGGGAAGCCCCGCCGCCTCGAAGCACCGGCTGAATCCGACTCTCGTATTCTCCGGCCGGGACCCACAGGCGGGAAATCTGAATTTCATCCGGCAGGGTCCGCCAACTCCTCGTATCGGCGACTTCGGACGCCACCGCCAGACCATGCGTGAGCAACCCCACCAAGAGCCCGACCCACGCCGCATCCCCCTTGTTCACGGCATGTTGGGATCCACGGGTCGCCGCTTCGGCTGCGGTGAATTTCACAGCCGCGCGCGCAAGGGCTTTCGTGGTGATTCCGGACATGCGATCCGACAGGGACTTTTCCGCCAATGCCGTGCCGTTATACATCAGCTGCGATTGTCCGGTGATCGGCTCTCCGTTTCGCGGCACCAGCGTGATCGATTCGTGCGAGACCTGCGTTTTTTGGGGCACCAACCGGGGCAGGGCCACCCGCACGACACGCCCATTCAGGCCATACAAGACACTGTCCGCCACGCGACGTTCCTGACGATTGGACGCGTGAATTACGCCTCGATTCAGCAGGACCAGTTGCAGCGCGCTCAGGCTGATCGGAATATCGAGATGCACCTCTTCCTTGCGCGGCGCGCGGCCATTATAGCCGATCACCACCACCTGAGCGAGATCGGGTTGTCTCTGCAACGACACCCATCCTGTGTCGGGAAACTGCCGACGATACTCCTCGAACTCCGCCGTCATGTGCAGGGCATCGGTGGTGCGAAGCAGATCTGCGCGAAGCATCGGCGGCATGGGCGTCCTGGCCCACCCCCGCGTGAATTCATAAATCTCATGAGCTTTACGGTAGGCAATGAAGGCATTATTGAGATCACCCGTTGCCTCGTACAACAGACCGGTCAGGTAGCGGGCAAACGCATCTTCCCGATACCCGTCTTTTTCTTTGGCGCTGTCCGACAGCACGTTCAAGCGATGGTCGATCTGCCGTGCCTCAACCACAGCCTCCATCAGCTGCCCCATCGCCGCATAGTTGAGCGCCTTGATGACGTTGATCATCACGTGCTCGTAGGGGTCACCTTCGTAGGGCAGCATGGTGTCGTTGGTAAGGAACGCGGCGGTTTCAGTTCGGATGGTCCGGGTATACAGCCGTTCCACTTCCAGCGAGGCTTGCTCCAGTAGGCTGTTACTCTGCACATAGTCCCCGGCTAGATGGAGCGTCATCCCGCGATCCATACTGTATAGTAGACGATTCCGCGCACCGTATTCGGATTCGGCCTGCGCCATGATGGCGTCCGCCCGCCGGGGGTCGTTCGCCAGCAAACTCTGATCGATGAGGAGATAATGATTGGCGGAGAGCCCACACCCGGACAGGGTCCACAGCAGGCCCAGGAAGACCACGCGCATCCACGGGAGAGAAATGAAACGGCCTCCCTGAAGGGAGGCCGTGGTCGATGGGGAGTGGCGTCTCAACAGAATACGTCGGGCTAAAAAATCGTTCGTTTCTTCTCGACGACTTTCTTGATTTTTTTCTGCCCGAACCAGGCCTTCACGTTGTTCTCCATATCCACCATTTCCAGGTCGATCTGATAGAAGACCGCTTTGGCCCCGTCCTGCTCATCCAGAATGGTTGAGATGCTCCCGCGCATCATGTAGTCCGCGCCGATTTCTTTGCCGGGTGCTTTCTGCGTGTCTTCACGGGCGTGCACGGCCTGCTCGCGCCGCTCCTCGCGCACCTCTTCCCGTTCGCCCTTGCCGGCGACGAACGTCACTTTTTGCGAGTTCGTCAGTTCCCGCTCCAGGTCGCTGATGAAGGTCTGCACGTTGATATGTTCATGGCTCTTGTTGAGGACGGTTCCGACGATGACGACCGGCTGGCGACTCTTGCCCTTGGTAAAATTGCCGAGCCAGGGATTGCCCAGGGCTTCTCGCACCATGGCTTCAGCCACCATTTGTGAATCGGTGTCGTTCCAGCGCCCGCTGAGGTCCGTGACGATGCCGGTATCGACGCGCGTCACTTTCGTTTCATGCCCACATCCGCTCACCGCCGCGGCCACAGCCACCAGCGCTGCGGTCGCGAAGGTCCGGCCCACTGAACGATCCCGCCACTCGATCATGCTCTCTCCTCCTGGTCAGCGCGCACCGGCACGTCCGCTTACTTCGTCGCCCGCTTGTCTTCTTCCTTCTCCAGACGATCGAACAACCGGTCGGCATTCTTTCGTACAAAGTCGCGGACCTGCCCGTTCAACTCCTTCGCCTGCTCCAGATTGTTCTTCATGTCTTCGAGGCTCAGCTTGGTGAGGACATAGTAAGTGCCAGACTTCTCATCTTTGTACCGATCCATCGGCTTCACACCGTTCAGGGTGACTGCCGAGAAGGTCTTCACCGCCCGTTCGATGTTCTGTTCTTCACTGTTGCGGGAAAAATCGCCGGCGGTCGTCGAGGCCGCATAGTCCCGCATGAGATAGGCCGTGTAGGTTTCGAAGGTTTTCGCGATTTCCGCGCGGCTGCGGTTCTCAGCCGTGTCCCAGGCTAAGGGTTCGTTCCGCACGCCCACCACCGACCCGACACCATAAAAAGACTTATCGCTCTTTTCGTTGAACGCGCCGGAGCCCTTCTTGACCCAGTTCGGAGGCCCCCCGCAGGCAGTCAGCCCGATGAGGAGTACGAGCGCCAACGCACTGCCGGTGAACTTGGAAAAAGCCCCCTCTACTCTGCGCATACGATTCCTCCTTGGTGTAACACAGATGAACGCTGACGGCTTCGTGGTGTGTGGCAAACTGATGGGAGAGAGACGTGTGTGGCTCACTGTCACCCGACACAGTTGGGCGAAAAAAGCAGATTTTATGCTAACATGCACCCCTAAGACTGTCAACGCGCAACGACTGTTCCGGTTGACGGCAAACTCGAACCATCTACCTAGACGCAGGTCTTACAGAGGAGACAGACATATGGCTGATGTGCAGATTGAAGACGGCATCATTAAAGTGGTGCAACTCGATATCCAGGATCCCAAGGCCGCCGCTGTGTTGGCGGAATACCCCCAGGTCCGCTGGCCGGAAATCACTCGCCGGGCTTTGAAGATTGGATTGGGGTACCTGAAAGGCGGAGGAAAAGACTAAGGCCCATGTTTCTCGGCTGGAGGAGCACTGCCTTGAACGGCGCGGATCGCACGTTCACTTTGTCCCCCCAGTTCCAGATATCGACGGAACGCGTCGACGGACTTTTGGGGTTCATTCAAATGGTCGGCGTAGAGCTCGCCGAGCGAGAAATAGACATCCCCGTAGGCCGGGTTCACCACTAATGCCTGCTGCATGGCCTGCTCGGCTTCCTGGTACTGTCCCTTCTTTGCGAGGGCCAGTGCCAGGGAGTAGTGGGAATCGGGATTCTGCGGCGCATGTTGCACCGCTGCGCGGGCGGCAAGCAGGGACTCCTCAAGATTCGGCAGCACTTCCAAGCGGATGTAACTCTTCAACACGTAGGCATCACCGAAAGACGGATCGTAGCCGATCGCGCGGTTGAGCCGTTCCAACGCTTCTTCGGCCGACTTTTGCTGCTGCAGCAATGCAAAGGCCTGCTCATACTGAATGCGGGCCTCCCGCATCCGGTCCGCCTCACTCGTCGGTTCCTTCCCGGCCTGGAAGGCGCCTTTTCGCCCTTCAATCAGGATCACGTCCCCGTCGCCCTCCAACTGCACGAACTGCGGGTGCTGGGCCCCCTTGGTCGCGGCCTCCACGTCCTGCTTAACCTGCGATGCCAGTTCACTAGCCATGAGCCAGCCGTTCTTGTTGAGATCGGCAGCCCCCTTCAAGCCGGCAACCAGCGCCGTGACGAACGCACTCTGACCCGCAGCCCGTCCGACCGCCTCTTCTTTCTCGGCCGCCGTCAGGACCTGAACGGCCCGCTTCTCCGTCTCATCTTCCGGCGACAAGCGGCCTTCGAGTGAAAGCGGCTGCGGCGCGGTCACCTCCCATCCCCGGATGTTCGCGTCGAACAGCATCAACATGTGCTTGGAAGCGGACCGCCGGCTGAATTCCTTGAGCTGATCGAACGTGATGGCTTTGGCGGGATTGTTCAACTGCGCATCCCAGGGAACGAGATAGCCCACTTCTTTGGATTGAGCATCCTGGGTGACCCCGGCATGCCCGGCAAAAAAGAACAGCACGCGATCCTGACGCCCGACCTTGCGAGGTAAATAATCGTTGAGAATCTGGAGCAGATGTTTGGAGCTGGCCTCTTTATCCTGCAGCTCGATCACTTCATCGAACCCGAGCCCCCGCAGCGCTGTCGCCACCGCATGCGCACTCTCCAACGCGCCGGGCACCTTCGGCGCCACGAGGTAGTTTTCGATCCCGACCACGACCGCCCAGGACTTGTAATAGAGGCCTTCCGGCTTTCCGACCTGCGCGTGGGCAATGGAGAGAATTCCGACCGTTCCGGCGGCGCACATGGCCACCAGGCATACGAACATCCGGCGAAGACAGGGGGATTTTGACAAGCTCATGAAGGGGTTAATCCAGTGAGGTGCAACACGTTCAGCGTACCTTCGTCTCCTCCTGACTGTCAAGAAAGGCGGAGTGCTCCGGCCTTGCGCCATGCGGTCTTCGCCTGCATCTGCAACCGTCTCACAGCAGCGCTGAGGGTTGCAGTTCTTTGCCCCCGTCCGCATAATGCCGGTGATGATTGAACCGCGCGCCGGACAGGCCCGCGTTTTGTGGAGGCATGGCACCGATGGACGAGAAGATCGATACCCTACTGAAAGAAGGACGTGTCATTCAGCCGACCGCCAAGACCAAGGCGGCCGCTCATATTCAGGACTATGACCAGGCCTACAAAGCCTCCATCGCCGATCCGGAAGCGTTCTGGGGCGGTGTGGCCAAGGAACTGGATTGGTTTTCGCCGTGGAGCAAGGTGCTCGATTGGAACTACCCCTGGGCCAAATGGTTCGTCGGCGCAACCTGCAATATCGCTTATAACTGCCTGGATCGACACGCAAACACGTGGCGGCGTAACAAAGTCGCCATCATCTGGGTCGGTGAAAACGGCGAGGAACGCATCTTCACCTATGGAGAACTGTTGCGCCAGGTCAATCGCTGCGCCAATGCCCTCAAGGCGCTTGGCCTGCAACAGGGCGATCGCGTCACCATCTATCTCCCGAAAATCCCGGAGCAGGTCGTCGCCATGCTGGCCTGCGCGCGTATCGGTGTGATCCACAGCGTGGTCTATTCCGGCTTCAGCGCCCCGGCCCTCGCCAGCCGTATTCAGGACGCCGAAGCGCGCGTCGTCATCACGGCGGATGTCGGGTACGATCGCGGGAAAACCATCAACCTCAAGGGCGTCGTCGACGATGCCGTGCGCACCTGCCCTTCCGTCGAAAAGGTGGTGGTCGTCCGACGCGAATCTCCAGGCGTCGCCCTCGCGGCTCCCAAAGAAATCGATTGGGTCGAGTGGCTGCAAGCACAGAGCGCCGTCTGCCAGGCAGAACCGCTCGATGCGGAAACTCCGCTCTACATTCTCTACACCTCCGGCACGACCGGTAAACCCAAAGGCGTCGTGCATGTGCATGGCGGCTATATGGTCGGTACCTACATCACGACCAAATATGTGTTCGACCTCAAGGAAGAAGACGTCTACTTCTGCGTCGCCGACCCAGGCTGGGTGACCGGCCACAGTTACATCGTCTACGGCCCGCTGCTGAACGGCGCGACGATCCTCATGGCCGAAGGCAAACCCGACTATCCGAACCCCGGCCGCTGGTGGGATCTCATCGCCCGCTACGGCGTCTCGATTTTCTACACCACGCCGACGGCGGTTCGGCTCCTGATGAAGTACGGCGAGGACTGGCCCAAGAAATTCGACCTCTCCACCTTGCGCATCCTCGGCAGCGTCGGCGAACCCATTAACCCGGAAGCCTGGGAATGGTTCTACCGCGTGACCGGCAGCGACAAACCCATCATGGATACCTGGTGGCAGACCGAAACCGGCTCTATCCTGGTCACGCCCCTGCCGTCCGTGCCACTGAAGCCAGGATCGGCCACCAGACCGTTTCTCGGCATCGAGGCCGACGTGGTGGACAAGCAAGGGAACAGCCTGCCGAACAATGCCGGCGGCTTTGCCGTGATCAAGAAGCCCTGGCCCTCCATGATGCGGACGATCTACAAAGACCCCGATCGCTACAAGGTCTACTGGAACACCATCCCCAACTGTTATACGGCGGGCGACGTCTGCCGGAAAGACAACGACGGGTATATGTGGTTCATGGGCCGCGCAGACGACGTGATTAAAGTCGCCGGCAACCGCATCGGCACGGCGGAAGTCGAAAGCGCCCTGGTCAGCCACGAGGCCGTGGCCGAAGCGGCGGTCATCGGCAAACCGCATCGCACCGCCGGTGAAGCGATCAAGGCCTTCGTCATCCTGAAGCAAGGCTACCAGGACTCGAAAGAGTTGGTGCAATCGCTCAAAGACCATGTGCTGAAGGAACTGGGGAAAATCGCGGTGCCGCAAGAAATCGACATCGTGCCGTCGTTGCCGAAGACCAGGTCCGGCAAGATCATGCGGCGGGTCCTCAAGGCCAAGGAACTGGGACAGGACGTGGGCGATATTTCGACGATCGAAGACTGAGACGATTCGTCTTCAGTCAATGCATCATCTTTCATTGTGTGCATGGAGGCCGGTCATGCAGAGGCAGAGCGAGAAGCAGAGTGTGGTGTGGTCGACGGTCATGGGATTTGTGCTGATGGGAGGAGTCATCCCAGTCACGGCCGCCGAGGACACCAAGAAGCCGGCTGAACAGGCCGCACCAGCAGCAAAGAAGACGCCCGAGAAAAAGGCGACCGCGAAGAGCGGAAGTCAGAAGGCGAAGCCGGCGGCCACCGCCAAAGACCAGGCCCCCAAGTACACTTCGGCAGAAACGGCAGCCAAGGCGCAAGCCTGCTTCGGAGAAGCACCGAAGATCCAGTCGGTCACGCCGGATGAAGCCAAAGCAGGCGAGAAAGTCACGATCTCGGGCAGAGGATTCGGTCCCGCCGAGTGCCTGCGCTCACTATCCTTCGGTCCCGGCTATCCCGCCGCATTCACATTCGTCAACGATACCCAGATCACGGCCACCGTGCCGACCGGCAGACGCAGAGGCATGGCCATGATGACCGTCACCACCGCTTCCGGGGAAGATTCGAAAGCGTTTCTGGTGAAGTAGTACAACCACGTTAGGCTCGCCCCAGCAGGTTTCCTGAATAGTCCACACATTACGCTCTCGCAGCACAAGAGGCTCAACGTACCGCAGAGAATACGTTGAGCCTCTTCTTTTGTCGTAACCTTACTAGGCGGGTTCCTTGACTATCCTGCTATGATCTTTCGGCTCAGCCTCACATGATCAATTGATCGCGTTTGACGAGAGCTTTCCGGAGTTGTTTCGCCGCCGCCGAGGCCTCCTGAACCTGTGGTCGTTGACCGACGGAACAGGAACCGAACTGCGGACGAACTGACTACGTCTTTGTCGACCTGACGATCGCATCGCCGAGTCTTCCACAATGGCTCTCGCATTGCTTGACGATTGTGTCACGATTGCATACCATATCGTCACACAATGAGGTGCACCATGAAGTTCATCACAGTGCGAGATTTGCGTGGACGCTCAGGCCAAGTGTGGACGAAGCTGGCACGCGAGCGCGAGGTCATACTGACATCAAACGGCAAGCCGATTGCCATTCTGTCGGCTGTGACCGAAGATACGCTCGAGGAGTCCCTTGCTGCCGTACGACGGGCTCGATCAGTCGCTGCAGTCGAACGACTCCAACGGCAATCGGTCAACTCCGGCACGGACACGCTCTCCCCAGCCACAATCAATCTCGAGATTGCATCGACGCGAAAGGCTCGTCGCCGGTGAAGGTGGTGGTAGACACGAACGTCCTGGTCGCCGGACTCTTGGCTCCATTCGGTCCACCCGGTGAAATCGTCAGGATGATCGCCGGAGGAAACCTCTGTTTATTTCTGGATGCCCGTATCCTCACCGAATACGCCGATGTCCTCAAACGCCCGAAGTTTCGCTTCGACGCGGAACTAATTCAAACATTCCTAGACCAAGTCAAAGGCGACGGGCAAACTGTGGCTGCGCGTCCGTTGACGGGTAGGCTTCCTGACCCTACCGATGAACCATTTCTTGAAGTCGCTCTCGCGGGCGCCGCCCATTGCCTGATCACCGGAAATACCAAACATTTCCCCGCATCCCGAAGACAAGGCATGCGCGTATTGTCTCCTCGTGAATTCCTCGAGTACTTTCGGCAGAAGAATCAGCCGCGAAAGGGCTAAGCATGCGGAGAAGTCAGTGCGTAAAGGCTCCTCCACCGTCACCACCGCCACCGCCGAGGATTTGAAGCCGTTTTTGTGAAAATAGTCCAGTCCGGCTGCCTCCCTATAAGCCAGACCCGTTTTGGTTCGCCGTACGCTTCGTCTCCGCTTGGCGCGAAACTCGTTCCGTCAGCAGCGCTCGAATGGAACGTCGCGCAGTCCCCGCCACTCACCTTGGTCAGGCCGCTTCGGCTCAGCACGGGTCGGAGCACAAAACAGCTCTGATCCCCGCATCAGCAGACCAGCCCGGAACATATGGAGTGTGGAGCAGTAAGAAGACACGCATAACCCATGTCACCTGGCACTATCATGATGGCGTTCTTTAGTCCTACCGTACCTACTGACCACTCTCCAATATGAGCTACAGGCATCGCCGAAATTCAGAATGTCCATGTTTTCTTACTCTCTAACGTTTGACATGAGCGTAAACGAGGTAGCTGTTTGTGAGTCCGCTCAATGGAAGGGTTAGATTTCATGGCGCATTAAGGCGCCGAAGTCTAGGATTCGGTCTTTATCCTTCTTGCTTCGACAGTACCCAAAGCACAAATCGTACAGTGCCATTAGAGGCAGCAGTGTGGTTACCAGATCGGAGGTGCCAGTCTTTGGACCAAACGATTTGCCGAGCGTGAATGTGTTTTCTGGGTCTTCGGCATTCCGAAAGTACAGCTCCAGCTTCTTGAAGACGCCAGAACCTTCGTACTTGTTCACGTTCTCAAACACGCATGACGTCGTGAAATCGAGGCCGGGTGCCAAGAGGAGCTTCTCAACTGAGCGCCTGTGGTCTCGTAGCAACTCCATGAAGGCTGCGCGTTCGCGACTACCCCAGACAGAGAACTGGATGGAGAACCAAGGTAGGCGCACGACTCCTCGTGCAGCGTAGCCTCGACAGAAGGAGAGATTGAGCTCAATACCGGTAGCCTCCGGACCTGAGTGATTCTCTGGAGACGGGATGGGTTGTCTTGTGCTCTGGTAGTAGTTGGTCTGAGGGCACAATCTGAGCTTGCAGACTTGAATCATCGGGGTTCTATTTGCGATAAGCTCCTGCTTTGACTCAGAGAACAATCGCTTGGGGAGCGAGAGCTTAGCGATACCAAGCAACTCCCCGCCGACATGCGCAAGCTGCTCACAGATCGTCGGCAAGTTCGTATTCCATGTGTCTGGGGAAACGTCGGCTGCTGACGAGGGGAAGATTGCCTCAAGCAGGCGGAGTGGCTTCTCAAGCATGGCTCAAAGACGTGAGATTGAAATTTAAACGTTTACGCTTAGCAGCGGGCTTGCTGGAGCGCCTCATTGGGCTGCACAACTGACGATCTTGACTTTGCAAGGTCCAGGTTCTGAGGTGGTAAGTGCCTTGATGACTATAGCAGCAGTAAGGGCGATCCCAAAGGCTGCCACCATGAGTGGAACCGCCTCCCGGAAGACATGCACTCTCTGCCTGGCAATCCATGATGTAGCCGCTTGTTGAGATTCAGAGTTACTGCCTCCAAATTGTGGCCAACGAAATTTTTCGTAGTGCCTTTCCTCTCCGTCATCACGCAACTGCGCTAGAGGCGCAGGCGTGCTTGATGAATCTTTCCTGAGCTTGTCAATTTCATCTCTGATGCGCTTCATTATTGCCGTATGATACTTGAACCGCTCATAGTGCTTTCCTGAAAAGAAGAAGCCGAAGACACCTAGGGCAATTAGCGTGAGCGATGCTGCCAGTGCTCCAAGAGAAAGCTCTGCGAATGTGATGAGACCGACGAGTGCACCAGCAATTGAGAGAATGATATTTGTAACCCGCTCTCGTTGGTCTTCGTGCTGCCTCGCCTGCTGCGCGTGCTCTTCGTAGTAGTTTTGCAAGTGGTCCATCTGCGCCCCTATCTTGCGGCCCAACAATGATCAGACGTATCTGCAGCATATGCGGATCTTCGATTTCCTATCCGGTTAACACGCCTCGGGTTTTCTTGCCGAGAAACTCTGAGTCCCTTTTACCCAACGGTCTCCGAGGGAGATCATCTGGTCAGGCCACGTGCTCCTGAACACGTTTCTCGATTTCCGGCCCGATGGTACGTTTGGCGATTCTGAGATCGTACTCACTCTGAAGCCCCAGCCAAAGTTCGGAAGACGTGCCGAAGTATTTGGCCAAACGAAGGGCCGTGTCAGCGGTAATGGCGCGCTTTCCGTTCACGATGGCACTGATCCGGCCAGGTGGGACCCCGATGTTGCGCGCAAGCTGATTGATACTCACGGCCATGGGGCGCATGAATTCCTCGATTAAAATCTCTCCAGGATGGATGGGGTCAAGCATTTTTTTTTGTGTCATGTTGTGCCTCAATGATAATCTATGATTTCAACCTCGTAGGCATCACCATTGGTCCAGACGAAACAGATTCGCCACTGATCATTGATGCGAATGCTGTATTGCCCCTTCCGACTCCCCTTCAAAGCTTCCAGCCGATTCCCCGGAGGAACCCGCAGATCTTGAAGTACCTTGGCCCGGTGGAGAACCAACAGTTTTCTTCTGGCGATCCGTTCGATATTCCTGAGCCGTGGCACATCCTCGTCGGCAAACAGCGCCTCGGTTTCGCTGGAGCGAAATGAACGGATCATTGATCGTCAGTCTATTCCGCTTCGCGTCATAGATCAAGCGTCATGTCCAGAGGCGGTGACCGCTATGTGATCGGTGCCCTTGAGTGACGTGGGAAAGAAAGAAATGTTCGTAAGCTAGCGGGCCTTTTAGATCGGTTCCCGCTTCTTCTAATAGTCCGTATCGATGACCGCGGCTGGTTTGACTGGCAGGATACTGACTCCTGGATGAGCAACACGATTAAACCCAGTTTTCGACTCGAAGACCTGGAATACGCCGAAACTCGCGAAGATTATTCGTCACGAGTCTGGTACCGAGACTGATCGCATGCGCCGCGATCAATAGATCCCATACCACCGACCAGTGTGCCTTTTTCTTCGAGCGAAGCACGAATCCGTCCATAGACTCGCGCTGCCTCTCTATCGAAATCAGCGACCTCGAGGGGGACGACGAATTGCTCCAATGCTGTGCGATTGCGAGCGTGATGCCGGCTCTTGGCAACGCCATAATCCAGTTCGGCCAATGTGATGATTGAGATCCCGATGTCTCCAACGGGAAATGTGTAAAATCGTTCGAGGACAGAGGGGGATTGTTTCTTAATTGGTATCGAGCATGACCATTCATGAGAATGGACGTGTGCGCTTCTGCGCCGCCGGTTGTTTACGGCCCTTCTCCATGAAGTCTTTCGTGAATTTCGTCAGACTGTCGGCGAGGAGAGACCACGATTTCTTTTTTGGACGGAGCACGAGAGTGTTGCCTCGTCGCTCTATTTCGATTTCATCCCCTTCGAGCTGAAATTCCCTTGGGATTCTGACTGCCTGGCTGTTTCCACTGAAGAATAGGCGCGTCGTCTTTTTTGTCACGACAATTCCTTTCCGCCGAAGTATATACGTCAGGATATACAAACAGACCTGTGCTGTTAATCTTCACCGTGGCTTGCACCCAGGACTTTAGATCAATCCCCGCCGTTTCAGATAGTCCGTATCGATAACCGGGGTTGGTTTAGGCGGGAGGATGCCGCGCTCCTGGAGCAGGCGCTCTACGTATTTTCCAATCAGGTCTGATTCCAGGTTCACCTTGTCGCCGACCTGCTTGAGTCCCAGTGTGGTCACTTTGGCGGTGTGAGGAATGATCGAGACGACGAACGAGCGTTCGGTCACGTCGTTGATGGTGAGACTGATGCCGTCGACCGCGATCGATCCCTTGGGGACACAGAGACGCAGAATCTCCTTCGACGCCTCAATCTCCAGGATCAGCGCATTCCCGTCCTGATGCCGGCTCCGGATGACCCCGATCCCATCCACATGCCCGGACACCATGTGCCCGCCGATGCGCTCATTCAACTTCATGGCACGCTCCAGATTCACGGGCGAGCCAGAAATGAGCCCGCCGAGCGTCGTCACCGCGAGGGTTTCAGGCGAGACATCGACTGAGAAGTCATGGTCGGTTCTGGCGACCGCCGTCAGGCAGGTCCCGTTGACGCTCACGCTGGCGCCGATGGTAAGGTCGCTCATGATCGTCGAGGCCATAATGGTCAGTCGCGTACCGGCCAGCCCCTTGTTCAGAATGGAGACCGCGCCCATCTCTTCGACGATGCCGCTGAACATGGTTTAGGCTCCCTTGCGAGTCTTCAAGAGATAGAGACAAAAACCCAGTAATCCGATCCCGCCCACGACGGCAATGCCGCGCTGCAGCGTTTCGATAAAATCCGTGTCCATCCTGCTCCGCTTCCTTTGAAAAATGTGGCCGTCCCTCGGGCGAAAAGCGGCGGCATTATAGCACTACCGCGAGAGAGTTCTCATCGTGGCCCAGAAGGCGACGGCCGCAAGGATCTGGAGGCCGGCGATAACGGCAAAGGCCCCCTGGTAACTCACATGGGCGATCAGCAGGCCGGCCAGCAGGGGCCCGCTGGCATGGCCGATGTCCATCACCGTCCCCTGCATACCCATCCCCGCCCCCAACCGCTTGAATTCGGAACTGTCTGCAACCAGCGCCGCTGAAGATGACGAGACTACCGCCTCTCCGAAACCGAATCCGGACGAAAGCACCAGTAACAGGACAAATGAACCGACATGAGGCATGCTGATGAAGGTCGCAGCACAAATCAGGAGGCCGGCCAGAATCAGCGGCTGCCGTCCTACACGGTCCGAAATCCTCCCCATGACCGGCTTGGAAAGAAATGACGTCACCGCCTGCACACTAAACAGCAGACCCACTTGACCGGCATTGAGCCCAACCGAAAGACCATACAGCGGCAGGAATGCCATCAGGGCGCCATTCGCAATCATTTTGGCGGCATCCGTGGAACTCGTGATCAACACCTTTCGGTTGCGCGCCACGGCGAGAAATCCCTTCCCCATCTCCGCCATGACGGGCGCCAGACCTTTCTCACGCACGCGTGGAGGCGGTTCATCCAGATGGAGGCTGAAAAAGATCAGGATCGCGGTGCAGCCGAACACACCGGCCGTCACGAAGGCCGTGGGAAATCCTGCCGTATAGGCCAACCAGCCACCCAGGAACGGGCCGAGCAGAGACCCGGATTGGGTGCAGGCCGTATAGGTTCCCAGCGCCGCGCCGCGCCGTTCCTTGTAAAGATCGGCCACGGTGGCCAGGGCACTGGGCGCGAAGATGGCCGTCGCCAGGCCATGCACAAACCGCAGCGCCGTAAGCGCGTTGAGATCCGAGATGAAGGGATAGATGAACGGAGGCAGCCCGAATGCCACCACGCCGATCCGCAGCAGCATCTTGCGTCCGTAAATGTCGGAGAGCGCACCGGACGGCAACTTCAGCAACACACCCGTGATCGTCGAGACCGAGACGATCAACCCGATCCGCTCCGGGCCTGCGCCCAGAGACTCCGCAAAGAGGGACAAGACCGGCATGCGGACGAGGTTATAGCTGATGAAGCAAAACGCACCGAGAGTACAGAGATAGAAAAAACTTCGGGAGGTCGTCATGGATGTCTCATCAGGGTGTTGAGTGAGGCGATTCGACGGGATTGTGCAGACCCGCAAGGGCGGCTTTCAAGAAGACCACCTCATCATCAGGCAGAGCCGGTGGATCCGTGGCTTCGAACAAGACCTGTTCGGGATGCTCCCGCATGGCTCTCCCCAACCGACGGGCGGCATCGAAGGCTTTTAGGAGCTGACGATTCACCACATTCCCGATCAGCGGACGGAGCAGCGACAGCATCCCAGACAGGAAGCGATTGTCGAGTCGCAGGTAGGTGACCATCATACTGTCGATCGACTCGACGCCCCGGTTATCGGACACAGGGCGCAGCCTCAAAAGGACCACGGCCTTGCCGCTCACCCGTGGCAGAAACCGTCCGTCATGGCTTCCTTCCACGTAATAGATCCGTGTCGCAGAATCCCGAAACAGAGAATACACGATCCCTTCCGTGCCTTCTCCGTCGGTGGCCCAGAATTCCCCCTGCCCGCGCTGCTCGGCCTTATACAGGCCGAGATCGAGGCGGTTGACCAGCATGGCAGCCATCGCCGGATGGTCCAAGAAATAGAGGAAAACTGATCGTGGCAAGGGCGTGCGCTGCAGGCCGACTTTATTGGCGGTGGTGTACTGCGTGACGATCGGCTCAAGTCGGCAGGACCAGGTTGCCTCGATCTGGTCCAGCGGAAAGACGACACCGGCATGGTGTGCGGGAAGGGAGCACCGTTCCGCTTCCGTTCGCCCGACGGAGATGAGGACCGCCAGCCCGGCTGTGAGCACGACCCCGATCAGGCCGGCTCGTCGCGCGACCGGCCTGAAGCTGCTCATGAAGGCCGTTGCGGAACTGAGAGCGTGAGATGAGCAGGATACAGTTGAGCGGGATCCTGCCTCAGCCGCGCCTGCCGCAGCAGTGTGTCGACCTGTGGCGTAATGACGCCCTCGAAGGAAACCTGCCCATCGGTGGTGATGGTGACCGGCTTCGACAGATCGACAAGGTCTTCGTTCAGGAACAATGTGTATTGCCGGACTCGATCTGTTTTGACCTCAATCCGATTCGGCCCGGTCACCTGTGCGATCAACCTGGCATACGTGCGCTGCCGGATACTGTCGTCCCGTTTATCGACCAAATCTTCCGAAAAGGATGCGATCCGATCCGTCGCATCGATCCGCACCCAGCCGAACGGCAGCAAATGGCTCGCATCGCGTACGACCGTCAGTGCCTTCGGGACAGGGGTTCGACGCTGATCGTCGAACCACTTCACCAGATCCGGAAGTTCTTCGCGGGGGAAAAAGTGGCCCCCGGCCATCGCATGGGTACGATCATGCTCGCGATAGATATAAGGATACCCGAGGTTCTTGAGTTCCCCCGCCAGCTTCCGGCTCAACTCCACTGGCATCACCTGATCCTGCGAGCCATGAATGATGTAAGTCGGCGTCGTGCGGAGGTTTTCCAGAAACGGAAACAAGACGTCATCGATCCCGCTGGCCATCGGCGCAAGTCCGGCGAATAAGGGCGCATGATGCATGCCGATCAGCCAGGCGCCGATACCGCCGTTGGACATGCCGCTCAGGAAGATGCGGTTGGGATCGATCCGATAGCGCTGCTGCACAACCTGCACAGTTGCCAGCACCAGATCTTCCGCGCGTCTGGTGAACCAGGCGCCGGCGGGATAGGTCGGACAGGCCAGGATGTAGCTCTCGCCCAAGCGTGATTTCCATCGATCTAGGTAAGCTTCGCCGGTGAATCCTGCGCCATGGAGGCAGACGATCAAGGCATAGTCTCTGGTCGGTTCATAACTCTGAGGGATGGACAGGCTCAACCGATATGGTCGTTCGCGGACGACGATCTGCTCATCCGGCAGGAGTCCCACGGGCTGCAACCCATGAGGCGGACCTTTGCGCAGCAGTTCCTGCACGGCCTGCACCGTTGCATCCGGCCGCTGCACAATCGACGCAAGCACCATGCGCTGCTGTTCGGCATCCTGAGTCGTGAGATATTGCCAGACCTGCGAGGTCAGATCGGCCGGGGCCCCCTCGTCCGCGGCGTGGGTGGCCGGAATCGAAAGACTCGCCCACAGCAGGTATGCGGAAAGAAACGGAAGCAGGAACAGTCTGCGTTGGTGAAATCGGCCGAAGGGCCGGAAGGAATGTCGCACGACGCTCCTAATGAGTCTGGAAATCTGCCTGTATCAACATATCACGCCCGACCGGCTCGATGCGCACATTCTCCAGGGGCACGGCATTCCGAAGCCGACGCGGCGACTGTCCGCCCAGGAGCCCCTTTGCATCTTGTCCCCCGAGCAGCAACGGGGCAACATAACACATCAATCGCTGGGGCAATCCGGCCTGCAGCACGGCTGCGTTCAGGTCGCTGCCGCCTTCGACCAGGACTGTTGTGACGCCGAGCTGACCGAGACGCGCCCACAACACCGGCAAATTCACATGGCCACCGGTCTTCGGCAAGACCAACACATCGATCCCCCTCTTTCTCAAGAAATCAACTTTACGCGCTGAAGCTTCCGCGGTCGTGGCAATCAACGTGTGAGCCGTCTGCTGGTCCTGCAGCACCTTGGCCTTGAGAGGAATACGCAATCGACTATCGACCACAATGCGCAACGGCTGCCGCGGAGCCAGCCGCGGCGGGTCGTCGGTCACCCTCGCGGTCAACTGTGGGTTGTCGCGTAACACCGTGCCGATCCCTACCAGAATGGCATCCGCATCGGCGCGCAATCGATGAGCCTGCTTTCTGGCAGCCTCATCCGTAATCCATTGCGACTCGCCCTTCGCGGTGGCGATCTGCCCGTCCAGCGTCATCCCGGCCTTCAGGATCGTAAACGGACGGCCGGTCCGCACCCAATGGAGATAGGCTTCATTGAGCTGCCTCGCCTCGGCCTCGCAACAACCGACATCGACACGAAGTCCCGCCCGCGTCAGCTGTGCAACCCCGCTGCCCTTCACCTGCGGGTTCGGATCTACCATAGCCACCACGATGCGGCGGACTCCGGAGGCAATGACCAGAGGAACACAGGGAGGGGTACGTTTTTTCAGATGACTGCAGGGTTCGAGGGTGACGTAGAGGGTGCCGCCTCTGGCCCGTGAGCCGGCCTGGCTCAGAGCGATCACTTCGGCATGTGGACCGCCGGCTTTGCGGTGGGAACCCTGGCCGACGATCCGGCCGCGTGTCACCGCCACTGCGCCGACCATGGGATTCGGGCTGGTGGATCCCCGGCCCTTCGCCGCAAGGCGAAGCGCCAGGGTCATGTATTCACGATCGCGGGAAGACAACCTCACCGTTTCGTACGCTTGGGGCGACGAACCGCGCGCTTGGCGGCAGGTCGTCTCTTCACCGGCGCATGCGTCGCGGACTTCTTGGCCGTCTTGGATTTCGCCACCTGCTTGCTGCTCGGTTGAACCTGCTTCGGTTTGGCTTTTTCCGTTTCAGCCGCCGCCAGCGCCGCCTGTGCCGCAGCCAATCGCGCAATGCCGACCCGGTAGGGTGAGCAACTCACATAGTCCAAGCCCAGTTGATGACAGAATTCCACGGAACTGGGATCGCCGCCATGCTCGCCGCAAATCCCCAGCTTGATCGTGGGACGGGTTTTGCGTCCACCCGTAATGGCCGTGCGCATGAGTGAGCCGACGCCTTCCCGATCCAGCACCGCAAAGGGATCGCTGTCGAGAATATTGGCCGTCTTATAGAAATCGATGAACTTTGCGGCGTCGTCGCGGGAGAACCCGAAGGTGGTCTGGGTCAGATCGTTCGTTCCGAAGGAGAAGAACTCGGCCTCCTCCGCGATACGGTCGGCGGTCACGGCGGCGCGCGGCAATTCGATCATAGTGCCGACCAGGTACGACAGTTTCACGCCGTACCGCTTCATCGTGTCCATGGCCACCTCGCGGACGAGGTCTTTCTGCGCCTTCATTTCCGAGACCATGCCGACCAGCGGAATCATGATCTCCGGCACGATCTTCGTGCCTTCCTTCGCCAGCTCACAGGCTGCTTCGATGATCGCGCGCGCTTGCATCCTAGTAATCTCCGGCATCGTAATGCCGAGACGGCAGCCGCGCAGGCCCAGCATGGGGTTAAACTCGTGCAGCTCTTCCACGCGAGCCAGCAACCGCTTCTTTTCCTCCAACACCGTCGGCGCACCGCTGGTCAGTTCAAGCTGGGCGATTTCGACCATGAGATCTTCGCGCTTCGGCAGGAACTCGTGCAGGGGCGGATCGAGCAGACGGATCGTAACGGGATAGCCCTTCATCTCCCGGTAGAGACCGATAAAATCCTGCTTCTGCAGCGGCAGGAGCTGATCCAGATACATTTCCCGTTCTTCGCGTTTCCTGGCCAGAATCATCCTCTGCATGATCTGGATGCGGTCTTCGGCGAAGAACATATGCTCCGTGCGACACAGACCGATGCCTTCGGCGCCGAAACTTCGCGCGATGCGGGCCTGATCCGGCACATCGGCATTCGCCCGGACCTTCAGCTTGCGCACGCCGTCGGCCCACTTCAGGACCGATTCGAACAATTGGTACTTCTCGGATGCCGAGGCTTCCATTTTTCCCTGCAACACCTGGATGACTTCGGACTCCACCACGGGAATGTCGCCGCCGTATACATTGCCGGTCGAGCCGTTGACCGACAGGTATTCGCCTTCGCGAAACACCTGGGTTCCGATGCGCACCGATTGGCTATCCAACACCTCGATTGCTTCACAGCCGGCCACGCAGACTTTGCCCATCTGCCGGGCCACGACGGCCGCGTGGGACGTCATGCCGCCGCGGGCAGTCAGAAAACCTAACGCGGCGTTCATGCCGTGAATATCGTCCGGGCTGGTTTCCTGCCGGACAAGGACCACGCGATTACCGGCAGCCTTCATCTCCACCGCACGATCCGCCGTCAACGCAAGCTTTCCAGCGGCGGCGCCGGGACCGGCGGGCAATCCCTTGCCGAGCGGCGTACAGCGCGATTCTTCCTTCGCGTCGAAGATGGGATAGAGATACTGCGCCAATTGATCGGGACCGATGCGCTGGAGCGCCTCCTTCCGCGAGATCAGGCCTTCCTTGACCATATCGACTGCGATCCGGACGGCCGCCACACCCGTGCGCTTCCCGACGCGGGTCTGCAGCATATACAGCTTTCCTTCCTGGATCGTGAATTCCAGGTCGAGCATGTCGCGGTAGTGACGTTCGAGCTTTTTATAGGTCGTTTCGAGATCCCGATACGCCTCAGGCATAAACTTTTCGAGCTGGTTGACGGGCAGCGGGGTCCGGATACCGGCAACCACGTCTTCGCCCTGCGCGTTCGTCAAACACTCGCCGAAGAAATTCCGCTCTCCGGTCGCGGGATCACGCGTGAAGGCCACGCCGGTGCCGCTGGTTTCGCCCATGTTGCCGAACACCATGGCGACCACATTGACGGCCGTGCCCCAGGTTTCGGGAATGTTGTACAGACGGCGATACGTAACGGCGCGCGCACCGTACCAGGAGGAAAACACGGCGTTGATCGCCATCCGCAGTTGCTCCAGGGGATCGTCGGGGAAATCCCGCTTGGTCTCTTCTTTCACCAACTCCTTGAAGCTGACGACGAGTTCCTTGAGCGCCTTGGCATCGAGGTGCGTGTCCTGCGTCACCCCGAGATCCCGCTTCTTATGCTTGAGAATGTCTTCGAAATGTTCGCGATTGACACCCATCACGATGCTGCCGAACATACCGATGAAACGGCGGTAGCTGTCCTGCGCAAACCGCTCGTTCTTCGTCTTGAGGGCCAGACCGTGCACGGTCTTGGTCGTCAAGCCGACGTTCAACACGGTATCCATCATGCCGGGCATGGACGCGCGGGCGCCGGATCGCACGGAAACCAGCAAGGGATTGTCGGGATCTCCGAACCCGGCCTTCATCGAGCGTTCGATCCGCTTCAAGGCGTGCAGCGCTTCGTCCATCATGCCGGGAGGATAGGCCTTGCCGCGTTTGTAGTATTCGACGCAGGCCTCGGTGGAGATCGTAAAGCCGGGGGGAACGGACACTTTGAGGTTCGTCATCTCGGCCAGTCCGGCGCCTTTGCCGCCGAGCAGTTCCTTCATGTTGCCGGTGCCTTCGGCTTTCCCATCTCCGAAATAATAGACGTATTTCTTGGCCACGCGACGCTCTCCTTGTGCTATGAGGTCAATGAGTCGGAACCGAATGGCGGGCGGCGGCTTCCAATCGCAAGCGGTAGCGGTTGACGACGTGCCTGGTCACCCGAATGCCGCACACGATAATCCCCACCACGAACGCGCCGACCGCAAAAAGGCGGTAGTCCACGAACGGTCCATAATCGAAATAGAACTTTCCGTCTGCGCCCTGTTTGAGTTGTGCGTCTTTTTGAAACGTATGGGTCTTTCCGGTTGGATCGGCGAGATTGAGCCACTCCGAGCAGAACTGCACCGGGTTCTCCGAACCGGGGACATGCTGGTAGGCCAGTCGCAAGCAAATGTCTTGTCTGGAGTCATAGATATCCGGTGTCCGCACCAGCCGTTCGAAGTTGACGCCGGTCACCCAGATGCCGAAGAGGAACACCGCGTTGCACACCACCATCATGACGATGCTGATGCCGGACGCAAACCGCCGGACCTTGGTCGCCCTCAATTGGGCCGCGGCACTCGCCTCGGGTGACTCAGGGAGGCTCTCTGACGTAGAATCCAAACGCTCACCATCCGCTACGTCCCTTGTACCATAATCTGGGAGAAATCAGCGAATGACATGAACAAATCGTCGACGCTCTTCAACAGGGACAACCGGTTTCCGCGCACCGCCGGATCTTCGGCGTTCACCATCACCGCATTGAAGAAGTCGTCGATCGGACCCTTCATTCGAACCAGCACATCGAGCGCCTGCCCGTATTGCCCGCCGCGCATCGCCGCCGCATAGTCCTGTTGACTGCTCTGCACGGTCTGATGCAAAGCAGACTCCGCCTCATCCCGGAAGAGACCGGATTCGACCGGCTTGCGGTCCCACTGCTCCTTCTCGGTCAGCCGGTGCGCGCGTTTGAACCCGACGATCAGCGGATCGAACTCCGCCCGCACGGTGATCTGCTGCAAGGCCTTCATCTTGTCGAAGAGATCCGCCAGGTCGATGGTCTGGCGATCGGCCGACTTCAAGACGGCCTCCATCACATCATCCCGTAACTGATGCGCGCTTTTTCCGTAGAAACGCACCCGCTCGAAAAGAAAACCGATGACATCGGGAGCGCCGCCTTTGCCTGACTGAGGCGCCGCCGCCACATTCTGGCCGTTCAGTACATCCTGCGCCGCCCGCACGGCCTGCGCGAGATTCAGTCGCAGCTTGCTCTCGATCACGATCCGCACAATGGCCGTGGCATGGCGCCTGAGGGCAAAGGGATCTTCAGAGCCGCTCGGGACCATACCGACGAGGAAAAATCCCGCGATGCTGTCCAGGCGGTCCGCCAACGACAGCACTTTTCCCGCGAGCGACTCAGGCAACTCCCCTTCCATGGCGCGAGGCATGTACTGCTCACGGATTGCCGCGCTCACCACCGGAGATTCGCCGTCATGTTTGGCATATTCTCCGCCCATGAGCCCCTGCAGAGTCGGAAACTCCCCGACGATGCCGGTCAAGAGGTCGGCCTTGCTGAGTTCCGCCGCGCGGCGGCAATCCTGAAGCAGTCGATCATCGCCGAGTTGCCCGGCCACATGGGCCGCCATCGCAACGACACGTTGCGTTTTCTGATGCAGGCTACCGAGTTTCTGGTGGAACGTCACCGCCAGCTGTTTCGCTACGCGATCGATCAACGAGGTCTTGCGATCTTCATCGAAGAAAAACTTGGCATCAGCCAGCCGCGCCGCCAGGACCCTCTCGTTGCCTTCGCGAATCAGCTGCATGTTCGACAACTTCATGTTCGTGACGGCAAGGAAATTCGGCAGGAGCGCACCCTTCTGATCGACCAGGGAGAAATACCCTTGATGCTCCTTCATGGAGGTCATGAGGATTTCTTTCGGGAGCGAGAGATAGTGCGGCTTGAAGGAACCCAGAATCGTCAGCGGAGACTCCACCATATACACGGCCTGCTCCAGCAAATCGTCGTCCTGGTGCAGATGGCCGCGAGCCGATTTGGCGAGCGAGGCCAGCTGGTCGAGGATCATCGCGCGCCGCCGCTCCTGATCGACAATCACACCATGCCGTTCGGTCTCCTTCAGATAGTGCGCAATCGACTTCACCGCAAAGCCCTTCGGGCTGGACACCTTGGCGCCCAGCACCCGATGGCCGTGACTCAGGTTCCCGGCCTTGATCGTGGCGAAGTGAATCGGGAGCACCTTCCCGCCGCACAAGGCCACCAGCCAACGTACCGGCCTGGCAAAGCGCACCCCGGTCTGGTTCCAATGCATGGCTTTGGGAAACGACAGTTTCCCCAACAGCTGCGGCAAGGCCTGTGTCAGGACCGCCGCCACGGCCTGCCCCTTTTCCTGCTTCACCGCGAAGAGATACTCGCCCTTGGGCGTCTGACGCACTTGCAGATCTTCAACGGGAATGCCCTGTCCCGCGGCAAAACCGACAGCCGCTCTGGTGGGTTGCCCGTTTTGATCGAACGCCACCGACTTGGAAGGCCCCATGGCTTCTTTGACCGCCGACGCCTGCTGCCGGGCCAGTCCTTCGACCACTAGCACCAGCCGCCGCGGGGTGCCCATCGTACGGACGGCGCCGTAGGTGAGGCGCAGGTCTTTCAGCAGGGTCTCGGCCGATTGTTGCAGAGCGTGCATGGCCGGGGCAACGAACTGATAGGGCAACTCTTCCGTTCCGATTTCCAACAGGAGTTCTGTGGTCGCCGGAGCTTTGGAACGTGAAGCAGCCTTGGAGCGTGCGGCAGTTTTGGTCATGGTCTTGTTCGTGGGCATCGTCAGCTACTGCCTGCGGATTACTTGGTTGGAACGGGTGAATGAGCGCCGGCGCGCTTGCCGGGCCGAGCCGATTGCTTGATCAAGGGATGTCCCATCGCTGCGCGATCGGCCAGATAGGACTCGGCGCAACGACGGGCCAACGCCCGCACACGAGCGATATAGGAGGTCCGTTCGGTGACGCTGATCGCGCCTCGCGCATCGAGCAAATTGAACATGTGCGAGGTCTTAATGCAGTAGTCGTAGGCCGGCAGCGTCAACTTCTTGTCCAGCAACCGCTGGCACTCGCCCTCGAACGCCTGGAAGGTGGCCATGAGCATGGGCACCTCGCCCTCTTCGAAGTTGTAGCGGGAAAACTCCACTTCGCTGCGGTGATGCACATCGCCGTAGGTCACACCATCGGCCCAGGCCAGGTCATACACGTTATCGACCTGCTGCAAATACATCGCAATACGCTCGGTCCCATAGGTGATCTCGCCGGTGATGGGATTGAGCGGGATCCCGCCTATCTCTTGAAAGTATGTGAACTGGGTAATCTCCATGCCGTCGAGCCGGACTTCCCAGCCCAACCCCCAGGCACCGAGCGTGGGGGACTCCCAATCGTCCTGTACAAACCGGATGTCGTGTTTCTTCGGATCGATGCCCAGCTGTTTCAGGCTCTCCAGGTAGAGGCCCTGGATATTGTCGGGGGCCGGTTTCAGCACCACCTGATACTGGTAGTAGTGCTGCATACGGTTAGGATTTTCGCCATATCGACCGTCGGTGGGCCGGCGGCAGGCTTGCGGATAGGCGGCTCGCCAGGGCTCCGGACCGAGGGAACGGAGAAACGTGGCCGGATGGAATGTTCCTGCGCCCATTTCCAAATCATAGGATTGGTGGACGACACACCCGCGGTCGGCCCAAAAACGATGCAGGGTCAAAATGAGGTCTTGGAAATTCACCGGGTATCCAGATCTAGCAGCAGGCTGCTGGTGGTAGCTGATGAAAAACAGGCTGAAGCTAGCAAGAACGGTGACAGGGTGTCAAGAAACAGAACCTCCGATTTCAATGAGTTGCATTCATGATTCCGGGATAACGAAGCGCGAATCACATCAGCCGCCCGGCATCTGAAATGCTTGAATCACAGCACGCGCTGGTTTATTCTTCGAAATCTTGAGCAACTCACTAGACAAAATCTCCTGGCATGAAGTTCTCCAAAAAAAGTGAATATGGCCTCCGCGCACTGCTCGAACTTTGCGAGACCTATGGCGGGCGGGTCCTCCAGCGCCATGAAATCGCAGAGCGGCAGAATATCCCGGTGGAATTCCTGGAGCAGATTCTCCTCGCGTTGAAACGCGCCGGCCTGCTGGCCAGTCGTCGGGGAGTCCGGGGCGGTTATGCCCTCATCAAGTCGCCGGAAGAAATCACGCTGGGCCAGGTCATCCGTATTTTGGATGGCCCCCTGGCCCCGATCAGCTGCGTCAGCAAAACCGCCTACCAGAAGTGTGCGGACTGCCCCTACGCGGCCAAACCCTCCTGCCCGCTCCAACAGGCCATGGGTGAGGTGCGGGATGCTATCGCGAACATTCTCGACCATTACACGCTCAGTCGATTCGCCCATTCGAAATAGGCGGAAGGAGCCGGAACCCGCTATGACTCGTCAGACACGAACCATTCTCCGCCTTAAAGTCGGCGCCTGGTTGACCACGCTCATACTGGCCGCTGCGCCGGTGCAGGCCGCTGAAACCCGAGATCTTATCCTGGCCGCCTACAGCGTGCCGAAAGAGGCCTACGAACGACACATCATCCCCGCCTTTCAACGACATTGGAAACAAAAGACCGGACAGGACGTGCGCGTGCGCAGTTCATACGGAGCCTCGGGCGCCCAGGCCCGGGCGATCATTGGAGGTTTCGATGCCGATGTCGCCGTGCTCTCGTTGGAAGGCGACGTGGATCAGATCGTCAAAGCCGGGCTCATCACCCATGATTGGCGAAAGGCGCCACACGGCGGCATGATCTCCGCGTCGGTCGTGGCCCTCGGCGTACGCAAGGGTAATCCCAAAGGCATCAAGGGCTGGGACGATGCGGCGCGCCCCGGAGTGGAGGTACTCTACCCGAATCCCAAGACATCCGGCGGCGCGATGTGGGATGTGATCGCGATGTATGGCGCCGGACTGAAACTGGCGGAGCAGCGCGCAGGCGGCAAGCCGCTCGCCTCGGACGCGGCGGCCTCGCAGGCGGCGGACTTACTGACCCGTATCCAACGCAACGTCAAGGTCATGGACAAGAGCGGCCGGGAATCGGTGACCACGTTCGAACGTGGCGTCGGCGACGTCATCGTGACCTATGAAAACGAATTGCTGCCGCGCGTGAAGAGCGGACGGCCCTATGAAATCATCGTGCCGGCTGAAACCGTCTGGATCGAAAACCCGGCGGCGGTCCTCGACACCTATGCGGACCGCCATAAGGCCAGGGATCTCGCAGAAGCCTTCGTGGCGTTCCTCCACGGACCGGAAGCGCAGGCTGCCTTCGTTGAATTGGGCTTTCGCCCGTTGGACAAGAATGCCGGCACCACGGCCGCCACACTCCCACAACCGGCGCAACTCTTCACAATTGCAGAGCTCGGCGGCTGGGATCAGGTGAGCAATAAGCTATTCGGTGCTCAAGGTCTGTGGACGAGAATCGTCGAAGACGTGTCGAAGAAGTAGCAGGAGCGACTGCGTGACCTCTCAGATGTTAGTGAGTTTAGCCTTGCGATCCACTGCGGTCGGCTATGTGCTGGTCCTGATCTTTCTTCCTCTCGCGGCGCTGGCGCATCAATCGTTCGCAGCCGGATGGGACCGGTTCGTCCAGGATCTGTCGGCTCCCCAAGCTGCGGCGGCGCTGTGGCTCACCGTGGAAACCGCCGCCGTTGCGACCGCCATCAATGCCCTGTTCGGCACCTTGTCGGCGCTAGTGCTGGTGCGCTACGAATTCCCCGGCCGGTGGCTCCTCAATGCGCTCGTTGATTTGCCCTTTGCCATCCCAACCTTGGTAGCCGGATTGATGATCGCCGCGATCTACGGACCGACCAGTCTGCTGGGCACCTGGCTTCAGCAGGGCGGGATGGCGGTGCTCTACAACCAGCCCGGCATCATCCTGGCCATGGTGTTTGTGACCATGCCGTTTACCATCCGTTCTCTGCAGCCAGTATTGATGGGACTGGAACGCGATCAGGAAGAAGCAGCCTTCACGCTGGGAGCCAGCCCCTGGATCACCTTCTGGAAGGTCACGGTCCCGTCGATCCTGCCCGGCTTGCTGACCGGCGTCTTCCTTACCTTCGTGCGGGCACTCGGCGAATTCGGGTCCATCGTGATCGTGGCCGGCAATATTCCGATGAAAACGCAAGTCGCGTCCGTCTATGTCTATGGGGAAATCGAGAGCTACAACCCCCAGGCGGCCACCTCCGTCTCGGTGTTGATTTTACTGATCTCCTTTCTGGTTCTCTTGTTGTTGGAACGGTTGACCCGTCCTCCCGGGGAACGGCTACCCAGCATGCTGCAATGGACGAAACAAAAGCATGAACGTGGCCAGAATTTAGCAGTGCCGACTGCGGCCCTCTGAGCGCGGTCATCGAGCAGGGCGGAGTGTCGGTGTCATGGGAGCGTGCGCATGCGTTGGGTATTGATCGGGCTCGTTTGGCTCTACTTTCTCATCCTGCTGGTGGGGCCGATCCTCTATATGGCGAGCCAAAGCTTCAACGAGGGGTTGGCGGCCTTCTGGGCCGAGATTTCAAAACCGGAAGCGTTGCACGGCTTCACCCTCACGGCAGAAATCACCCTGATTGTATTGGTGCTGAACGTGATCTTCGGCACCATGACGGCGATGGTGCTGGCGAGGCAGAAGTTTTGGGGCCGCAGCCTGGTGAGCGGCGTCATCGACCTGCCGTTTGCGGTCTCCCCCGTCATCGCGGGGTTCATGCTCATCTTGCTGTTCGGCCCGGACACCGTGCTGGGCACGTTTTTCGGCCAGGCACAGATCAAGGTGCTGTTTGCCCTGCCGGCTATGATTCTCGCGACCCTGTTCGTCACCTTCCCATTTATGGTGCGTGAGCTGACACCCTTGCTGCAAACACTCGGCATCGAAGAAGAGGAAGCGGCAAGAACGTTGGGGGCTGACGAATGGCAGGTGTTTCTCAAGGTCACCCTGCCGGCCCTCCGGTGGGGCCTGGTCTATGGAGCCACCCTCACCGTGGCGCGGGCGATCGGCGAATTCGGAGCCGTCCTCGTGGTGTCGGGGAATATTCTGTTGCTCACGCAGACCGCCACGTTGCACATTTATCAAAGTTACGTCGACTTCAACTATGTGGCGGCAAACGCCGTCGCGCTGACTTTGTTGGCCGTCTCCTTTGCCATCCTGACCGTGCTGGAGATCGCCAAGGCACGCGCTGAAACGACGGTAGCGGAAGCGGGAGCGCAGTAACCCAGTGAAGATCGAAGTACGCGGGCTCACGAAGACGTTCGGCTCAGCCACGGCAGTGGGAGACGTCTCGTTCGTCGTCAACGAAGGCGAATTACTCGGTCTGCTCGGACCGAGCGGCAGCGGAAAAACGACCGTGCTGCGATTGATCGCCGGCCTGGAGGTTCCGACTGCCGGCGATATCTTCATCGACGGCAAACGGGTGAACGACCTCACCGTGCAGGAACGTAATATCGGCTTCGTCTTCCAGCATTACGCCCTGTTCAAACACCTGACGGTCTTCGACAACATCGCCTTCGGGCTCAAAATCAAAAAATGGAACCGGCGGGACATCGAACAGCGCGTCACGGAACTCCTCGCGCTCATGAGCCTCGAAGGACTGGGCGGTCGGTATCCACATCAACTATCCGGCGGACAACGTCAGCGTGTCGCCATCGCCCGCGCCCTGGCCCCGCGTCCGTCGGTCTTGTTGATGGACGAACCGTTCGGGGCCGTCGATGCGAAGGTGCGGCAGGAGTTGCGGGAGTGGCTCATTCGCCTGCATACGGATTTGAACGTGACCAGCCTGTTCGTGACACACGATCAGGAAGAGGCGATGGAAGTGTCCGGCCGCATCATCGTGTTCTCGAAAGGCAAACTGGAGCAGGCCGGGTCCCCCGCTGATGTCTATGAAGAACCCGCCACTGAGTTCGTCGCCCGCTTTATCGGATCGATGAATATCGTAGCCGGCGTTGTGCGGCGCGGGCAGGTCCAGGTCGGCTCGCTCGAATTTCCCGCGCCAGGATTTCCAGACGGGCAGACGCTACAAGTGGGATTTCGTCCGTACTACGTCAAAGTGGCAGAGGATCCCGCGCGTTATCGTCAGCAGGCGAAACTACGGCACATCTACTTCCTCGGGGTAGCCTACCGGCTCGAGATTGAAACCGCCGACGGCCTCATCCTCCGCTCCCGCATGAACAAAGAGGAATTCCGACGCTGCCATTTCACCGTGGGACAAGCCGTCTCCTTCGCCGTCACGCATTTCCGCATTCTGCCCCAAGAAGGCACGGACGGAACCATCAGCCAGGAAACCGGCAAGCCCATCACCGGACCGCTGACACCGTAGCAAAGAGCGGCCGCTCCGCCCTCACTCGACGAACGAGCCAAACTGGAGAGAGTGTCCCGGCGCTCGCTTCTTACCTTTCAGCGAAGGAGGAATGCCAATGCCTTCTCAATGTCTTGATCTCCTGGGCAGGCACCACGTGTGCCGCACTCTTTCCATTGCTTCCATCGTGCTGAGCGCTGGGCTCGCATGGCCCATCGCGCAGGTTCATGGTTCCGAATGGGGAGACGTCCCCGCAATAAAAGGCCTCGACTTTTCGAAGGTCGAAATCTACGCTCTCATCGCAGTTCAAACTCGCAATGCCGGCCGGGACACCAGCCAGCTTTACGCCCACACGATGGCTCGGCTTGCAGAGCAGAAGTTAGCTGGGATTTCGCCGGATCCGAATGATCCCAAACCATTGAAGAATCCGCGGCTTATCATTACGTTGCTTGCCAAGGGAATCCCCGACTGTCCCGACAAACTCTTGTATGTCAGAAACCTTGAGTTGCGAGAATTGGCCGTTAGAGAACGAGAACCAAAGGTGTATACGGATGGAATCAGTTTTGGGGGAACGGACCCGTTTCCTGAGGTCATCGAGGCGAGCACCGCCACTGCGGAACGATTCGAACAGGACCTTGATCAGATGATCGATCGGTTTGCGCAGCGCTACTGGGAGTGGAACGGAAAAAGTAGCGGCTCCCCATAACCACACTCACGGGTAAGCATGAACCGGCTGTTTGGATATACGGAGCTGCGCTTATGCGCTCCTGAAAATGGAAGGGCGAGTATTCACTTTCCATCCGCTTCGAGTTCCCCAGCGTGCAGCATTGTTCCGGTTTCTATTCCCATCCACTCCACGGTGAAAAACCCCCTCGAACAGGCTCAGTAATAGGTGAGGATGCGCTCGCGCACAAGTGACTGCTTGAGCGTCTCGCGGCCACCGGTCACCTCCCACCACTGCAGCATTTCCTTGGTCCAGTTTCCGACGGCATCATATTCATAGCGGTAGACTTTGCGGTCCGTGACCTGTCCCTTGGCATCCAAGATACGTTCTTCGTTCTGATTGCCCTGCTCGTCGTAGCGAAACTCCGAACGGCCCTGTGGACGGCTCCGGAGATCGGACACCACTTTTTCGCGAACATGCCCCTGCCCGTCGTAGACGATGGCGACTTCATACCCGGTATCGAACCGATCGGTCATGACGACCTGAGTCCCGTCTGCATCGTAGTGATAGTTTCGTTCGAACCGCTCACGCACCAGCCGTCCGGCACTGTCGAAGGCATAGAGATTTCGATTGATCACTTGCACGCCATTAAAGTGAAGCCCTCTGACCCGTCGATGTGCTTCGTCGTATTCATACAAGGAGACATTCTCAAACGTGCCGTCGCCCCAGGCTGCCAGTTCGGCGGAACGATCCCCATGGTCATCGTAGACCGAGCGCGTCTCCTTCACAACGGCACCCCGCGCGTCCCGCACAACCTCGGCAGTCCGCCTTCCGGCCTGGTCGTGAGTATAGACAAATCGCAGCGGCCATAAACCCTGAGAGGTCTCCACGCCGCTCTGGACGCGTTCGATGAGGCGACCGCGTGGATCATAGCGATCGGTTTGCACCAGCAGGCTCTCCCTGGTGTCGACGGATTGGACGTCACCCACCAACCCGTCCTCCTCCCGATCGGAGAGATCGGCAGAGAAGGAGGGTATGGCTAAGCCAAGCGTGAGAAGAAGAATAAAGAGGGTCAGGAGGAAGGACGAGCCTAGAAAATCCCGTCTACGCCGCGTCATGACATCGGCTTGATCAGGCAGGGCGTGCGACACGGACTGTGTGAGCAGCCCACCGGACCTCTTAATCGACAGAGGCCAATGACCCCAGGATATGATAGCCCCCATCGACGTAGATCACCTCTCCGGTGATGCCGCGCCCCAAAGGACTCACGAGGAACAAAGCTGTATCGCCGACCTCGCCCTGCTCCGTTGCCCGCCGGAGCGGAGCGAACGCGCGATGGTGATCAACCATCTTACTGATACCGGACACGCCACGCGCCGCCAGTGTCTTGATCGGCCCGGCTGAGACGGCATTGACGCGGATGTTCTTCGGCCCCAAATCGTGAGCCAGATAGCGGACCGTCGCTTCAAGCGCCGCCTTGGCCACCCCCATGACATTGTAGTGCGGCACCACCCGTTCGCTGCCGAGATAGGTCAGCGTCACGACTGATCCGCCTTCCGTCATCAGCGGCATCGCCGCCCGCGTGACAGCCACGAGGGAGTAGGCGCTGACATCGAGGGCCGTCGCAAATCCCTGACGGGTAGTATTCACGAATTCTCCGGTGAGCTCTTCCCGAGGAGCAAAGGCCAGGGAATGCACCAGAAAGTCCAACCGCCCCAGCTTCTCAGAGGCCTGTTTCATCATCGCATCGATCTGACCGTCGTCTCCGACATCGCACACGCAAGCCGACGCGCCGGGCAGGGTCTGTACCAACTCCTCGACGTTTTCGCGCAACCGTTCGTTCTGATAACTGAACAGCATCTGCGCCCCCTCTCGCGCCGCAGCCTGCGCGATAGCCCAGGCGATGCTGTGCTTGTTGGCGACACCGATGATCAGCCCCTTTTTCCCTTCTAACAACATACCGGCTCCTGCTCCTTCAATGAAATGACACTGTGTCGGGCGCTGAACATACCATGATTCGCCCCGGGAGTGAATCGCCCGCTAGCCTTGAATGCTGGCAATCCCTTCTCGACCATGATCACAGGCCGCGGGGAAACCAAAAGACCCTGCGCCGTTCGCGCGCACATTGCCCGACACCCGTCACAACTTCTTTCTGACGTCCTTCCACTCCTTCGCCGCCTTAGCCTTTCGCGGCATCTCGCCTTTGGGCAACTCCGGGACCACCACCACCTCGAACCGATGCTGCAGCAGCATTTCTGCAGACGACCGCGTGCGGACGATGCCGGTTTTCATGGTCGCCCAGCCGCCCTGCTTGAAGGTGTCCAGCGTGGCGCCCAGTCCTTCTGACGGCGGGGCCACAAAGCCGGGCGGAAACTTGTGAGCCTCCAACCATCGACGCACATTTCCAATCGCGGCGGTCTCCGCCGGCGACTGCTCGCCACCCGTCACATAGACCACATTGTAGTAATACTGGGTCAGCCGCGACAATTCGTCGGCGGCATCGGGCACGGGCTGTAGGGATGATTCAGCCGCCGTTCCCGTCGAGGCGGAAGCTCCCGGCTGGATGAGGGCTGCCAGTTCGACGAGGATGATCGGACGCCGGCGCTCCCACACGCAGAGCGTCGCATCACTTGTATCCGCGGCAACGGACGCCCCGCCATCGACCGATACCGTGATAGCGTACGTGCCCCGCATCTTCGCCACGTAATCGAACGAGGCGTGCCCGCTCTCATTAGTCCTCGCCGTCGCCACCGGCTTGCCGTCTATAGACAGGTGCAGGCCAACGCCGCTCCATAGGGAACTTCCCCCTGGAGCCTTCTCGCCGAGCTGGGCCTCGATGCGGACCGAGTGATTCGGCAACGTCAACGCATCATGTACGGTCAGGATACCCTGAACCTTCTCAGCGGCCTCGCCGGTGCCCGCCATGGTCCAGCCGAAGAGCAGCAGCAGGAGGAACGTGCGTGACCCGAGACGGAGCAATTCTGCCATGATACGGTCCAATTTCCCTTTCAGAGGAAGATCGACTTGGTTAGGCGAGGAGACCGCGATCACGGCTGACAGTGAGATAGGTATCCCCCATACAAAACAGCACCAGCCCGATCAACGGCACGAGGGCAAACGAGAACACCGCCATCCAGAGGACGATCAGCAGCACCCCAGCTAGGAACAGAGGACCGCCGCGTTTTTCCCCGATGTAGAGATGTCCAAGCCCCGGCACGAGGGAAAGCGCGGCGGCACGGCAGGCATGAGAAGTTTTTTCCAGCGGATCCATGTCACTCAACCAAGAAGTCGACCCGTATGGTGGATCGCCGCCCTAGCGGGCGGCGGAAAAACTCCATTGTTGCGCAATGCGCCATGATCAATTCATGCGCTGTGTCGACATTACAAGAACCCGCAAGATGCGCAAAAAGACTGTCCGGCAAGGCCGCAGCAAGCGAAGAGGCGAATCGTACTCTCGTCGTATGGTGCGCCTCTGAGCGCCGCGAGAACGCCGCTGGCGGACTTTTTCCGCATTCTGCTAGGCCTTCAACGCCGCCAGCACGTCATCGACATGACCGGGCACCTTCACCTTCCGGAAAAGGGCCTTGATTCGCCCCGTGGCATCGATCACAAACGTGCTCCGCTCGATGCCCAGGTACTTCCGGCCGTACATACTCTTCTCTTTATAGACTCCGTAGGCTTTGCAGACCTCGGCCTCTTCGTCGCTTAACAACGCGAAGGGCAAGCCGTACTTGGCGATAAACTTCTGGTGCGAGGCTTTCCCGTCCTTACTGACTCCGATCACCACCGCCCCAGCCTTTTTGATGGGCGCGAGGGAGTCCCGGAAGTCGCAGGCCTCCTTCGTACAGCCCGAGGTATCGTCCTTCGGATAAAAATAGAGCACCACCTGCTTACCCTTGAGGCCTTTCAGCGTCACGGTGCTGCCGTCCTGGTCCGGCAAGGAAAAATCCGGCGCCTTCGCCCCCACCTCTAATTCATCAACCATGTCTCAATCCTCTCCAGTACAACTCTTCGTGTCACCCAGTCAGCGCGGTCCGCTGCCGATCACCGGACGCTGTGTCCCATAAGGATGTTCCCTGGGTGGCCCCTTTTGTGCCTGGGGACTGCCGAAGGGGCGTAACGCAGGAGAATCCCAGATCACCTTATCCCCGGGAGCTAAATTCGCCGCCTCAATAAACTCCAGGCGCGCCTGGTCCGTTTGCCCCAACGCATTCAGGGCAAGCGCGTAATTGTAATGGGCCTGGCCGGAATCCGGCGCCGCCTTGATGGCCTGCCCGAAGAAATTCTTGGCCTCCGCAACCTGACCGGCCAGATAGGCCTGCATCCCCTGATTGTTCAGAGCGATGGCGTCAGCCTTGGCCCCATAGGCCAATTCCAACGGAACCAGCGGCTGCGGTTTGGAATGGGTACAGGCGGGCAACGACAACGCCAAAACGCAAAACACTATCCATAGAGCAACTCTCATCGCGCAACCTCGTCGAAATCGCGTGCCACGCCGGTCAGGGCTTGGCGCGCTTTTTTTGTTCTTCTTCCGCTGTTTTCCGATACATCACGTCCCACTCCGGACTCCCCTCCACGATTTGTCGCGAATAGGAGGCCAGTTTAGCCCGTACTTTCTTATCGATCTCGGCTTCCAACAACAACTCTGCGGCCACCACCCGTTTGATCTCGCGCAGCACCTTCCCATCATCCTCAGTAAACCGGCAATGGGGGCTCTTTTTCAAGGCGCCGAGAGCGAGGTGGGCAAGATGGCTGGCTTTATCGTCGCTGATCACAAATTGGGCTCCAGTCCTGGGTGGGGGGACTCTGCGCTTTCATATGACGAAGATTCACACACCGGTCAGCGCCTATAAAATGATGCCCCGTTCACGCACCAGCTTCTGCTTGATCATCGTAAACATCTTCTGGTAATCGACCTGTCCCTGCTCGATCTGTCGCTCATAGGGTTGCATCATCCGGCGCACTTCGGCATTGAGGCGATCTTCGACTCCAAGCTCTTCTGTCATCGTCTGTTCCAACGAATCCCGAAGCGCTTTGCGATCACCGGTGACCTCCAAGTAACCCAGCTCGTGGAGCCGCGCGATCACTGATTCCGCCATATGATGGACCCGCTCTTTTGCCAGCCTCATCGCAGAAGACTCCCCGCCAACACACCATGGTCGCTCACAAGACCCATCCCCATGAGCCTATCCGATCGACGGTCCCTGTTCAATCCGTTCGACCCGGATTGTGCTGGCATTCATCGCCTGCCGCAGAGTCGCCGCGTCCCCCACGACACGACCCACCACATTGACCCGGTCGGCCGGAACGGGATCGGCTCCCATGCTCATCGGCGTACGACCGAAGAAAATGGCCAAGACCTGGCCGGCTCCCCAGAAGGCTACGTCACCGACTTTGACCTGCGTAGTCGCCGTTTCGCGATGGTCCTTCACACCGGGAATCTTAAAATAGAACTCTTCGCCCCAGACATTCAATGGTCCTTCAGCAGGCAGCGCCCGGTAGAGTTCTTCAGCCGTTCTCGTGCCTTTTAACTCCGCCTCCAACTGTATCCCGCCGACCTTGATTCGAATACGTTTCGCCGATCCGTTCGTGGTCATGGTCCCTCATCTACACCGTGATACACTGCACAACTCAAGCGCACGAAACTCCGCACCAGTCGCGGACTCTAACTTGTTTATCCCTTGAAATCAAGGCTACAATCCCGGCGGAGGGAGATCGCGACCCGCGTTATGTTGACCTCGACATTCGTCCATCTGAAAGGCATCGGCCCGTCCACGGAGCGGCGGCTCTGGGAAGGGGGCATCGCCGATTGGACGACCTTTCTCCGTGAGCCGAACCTCCCCGGCATCTCCCCCTCGCGTAAAGTCCTATACAATGTCGACCTCGCAGCAGCGCAAGAACAGCTCGAACGTCGCAATGCCCGGTACTTTGCCGACTGCCTGCATACCCGCGATCACTGGCGGCTGTTCCGCACCTTCGGCCCACGGGCGCTTTATCTCGACATCGAAACGACCGGACTGTCCGCGCACGAGGGGCAGGTGACCATCGTCGGCCTCTACCGCCAAGGGCGACTGCGTACCCTCATCAGCGGTGACGACCTGACGATTGGCGTGATTCAAGAAGAACTCGACCAAGCTGACTTGCTGATCACGTTTTTCGGCAGCGTGTTCGATATTCCCTACCTCCAAGCCTGTTTCAAGGGCCTACGGGTGTCGATTCCCCACTTCGATCTCTGTTTCGCCGCGAGACGCGTGGGCCTGCAGGGAGGCCTCAAGCACATCGAGCGCGAGTTGGACATCGCGCGGGATTCCGATCTGCTGACACTGGACGGCAGGGAAGCCGTTCGTCTCTGGCACCAGTACCGCGCAGGCGACGAGGCAGCGCTGGATCAACTCGTCCGTTATAATGCCGCCGACACCAGAAACCTTGAACCACTGGCGGAGTGGCTGTATGACCGGCTCGCCCTGCGCTACGGTCCACCGTCACTGACGCCGACCGGATAGCGTGAGCACACAGCAGACCAGATGGGCGTGGGCCGCGTTTGGGCAGACCGACCGCGGGTTGGTCCGCCCTACGAATCAAGACACCTTCCTCGTCGAGAACCGACATCGACTCTGGGCAGTGGCGGACGGAATGGGAGGTCACCCGGGGGGAGATGTGGCCAGCCGTCTCGTGATGGGTTCCCTCGCCGAACTTGCGCCGACTCTTGATGAAACTGCGTCTGCCCCTAACCTTGACGAAGCCGAGCGCGCAACCGACCGTCTCACAACCATGGCGGAGCAGGCCCACGCCTCCATCCTCGCCCATGCCGCTCAGCACCCGCCGTTACACGGCATGGGCACGACCCTCGTGATGGCCCATCTCCTCCCGCTGCCCAAACCACGCTTACTTGTTTTGAACGTCGGCGATAGCCGGGCCTACCTGGTCAGAGCCGGCACCCTCACGCAACTCACACGGGACCATACCCTGATTGAAGAGTATGTCCGTGATGGACGCCTCACGCCTGCGCAGGCCGCGCGCCACCCGAACCGCCATGTGCTCACCCGAGCCATGGGTCTTGCCCCGCACCTGGAAAGCGACCTGTTCTTCTTCGATCTTCTCGATGGAGACCTCCTGCTGCTCTGCTCAGACGGCCTCACAAAAATGTTGACCGACGAACGCATTCTGCAGACCGTCGAGCCTCATCAGCATATCCCTTCCCGTGCCACCCAAACACTAATTCACACAGCGCTCGATGCGGGGGGGATCGACAACGTCACCGTGGTGGCTTGCACCATTACTGAGATACCCAATCAGGCAAATATCCATTGACACCAACTCAAGGCACCAGGTAGCCTCGCAGAATCGCCGCCTCGTAAAATCACGAGGTTTTCGTCCACATATTTCCCTATACCCTATGCACTTTCAGCCCATTGAACGTCGATCCCGCCAGGCCTTGTTGCTGCGTTGCCTCCTCATCTGTTCCCTCATCAGCATTCTGGGTGGCTCCCTTGCAGGAGCCTCGGAGCCACTCGATGCAGAAGCCACGCTGCGCCTCATTGTGCAAGCCAATGCCGACCGTGATCTGCCCACCATGTCGAAGTATATGTCTCACGACGCCGACGCCGTCGGCTACACGATCGACGGACACAAATACGTAGGATGGACGGCTTTGGCTACCGACCTGCACACCGAGTTCGCCTCGGTCGCCAAACTGGAGCTTCCCATCACCTACCTGCAATTCTGGCGTAAGGGCGATATCGCCTGGTTCGCGATGGAACTCGACTATATCCGTTATCCCAACGCAACGGATCTGAGCCAACGCATGGTGCTTCCACTGCGTGAGACAGGGGTGATGGAACGACGGGACGGCACCTGGATCCTCGTGACCTGGCACGAATCCACCAGAAAGCCCGATACCGGGATGGGGATCGCCCTGGCTGACCCCGGCACCTTAGTGCGTCGCGTGTCCGACAATCCGGCGCCCGGGCCGAATGGCGTGGACTTGAGCGGCGAATGGGAAGTCACTGAAATCGAAGATAATAAGAAATACGTCGCCACTCTGGACGCGCACGGAAACGGTCCTTACACCTGGCAAGGCGGGCAGTTCGCTACCACTAGCTTCAACGACCGACGCTGGCAGGGGACCTGGAAACAGAGCGGTAATGACCGCGAGGGCGCGTTTGAAGTCGTGATTTCGGAGGACGGCACCGAAGCCAAGGGAATCTGGTGGTACGTGCGTGTCGGCACCAGAAACAATATTCCGCCCCGGCAACATGGCGGTACTTACCTGTGGAAGCGACTGACCCCGCCTCCGACGGCTCCCTAACGGGTGGGCCTATTTCCCGATATTGTCTCATACACACTCACGGACGGCCGGTCCGTTATAACGAGGAGGGGCTATGAATCGTGTGCTGCTACCGATGGTTATGCTGCTGATGGTCACGAGTACGGTCTATGCCGACGGTGGCCATGATCACCATGCCATTCCAACCATGCCGAGTTTAGGCGACACGAAGGTTATCATTGATGATCATACGGTCACGCTCACCTTCGGACCGGTCGATTTACCGACCGGCCATGACGGCGATCTGGCATCCAGTATGCCCAAGAAGGTCTTCCAGTTGCCGGATGACACCTACATGATCGGCTATAAGTCCGAGGTCTTCACGAAAGACGGCACGCCGCTGCCCAAGAACTACCTCCATCATATCCTCATGCTAAACAACGACAAGCCAAGCGTTTCATGCGACGGCGAGCCGTTGTTCTTCGCCGGTGCCGGTTTGGAAATGACGGAAGCACGCTTTCCGGACGGGTACGGGGTCAAGCTGGGAAAAGGGCAAAACCTCATGTCCGTTGTGGCGTTCTACCACAAGGCTCCGCCGACAAAAGATGTGATGGCGCGTTTCACGATGTATATCGCGCCGAAAGGCACGAAGGTGCAGGAAATGGATGTCTACCAAGTCGGCGTCAACATTGTCTGCTACAGCAAATTCGGCCAGCGTGGCGCGGACCAGACTGACGAAGGCATCGAAATCAAGCCCGGGGTTTCCGTCCTGTCGGCACCTTTGAAATTCAACATGGACGGCTGCGTCAAATTCGCCTACCCTCATGGCCACGATGAGTTGCTGATGGTTGCCCTGGAGAATAAAACCTCTCGAGAAACCCTCCTGCGAACGGTGCCCGAAGTGGATGCCGACGGCACGTTTCGTGATTTTCGCCCCCATCAGGTGTACCGAGATGACAAAGGGTTCACGGTAACAACACGCGATGACTATGAAATGGTGATGGTTCACCACCACCCGCTTCAAAACCAGAATATTCAGCATGGAATGGGAAATTACCTGCTGTACATGACCCCTGGCGTTTGCCCCCAATCTGCCAACACCGCTTCAGCGCGTTAGACATAAGAGTTTCTCGCCCACCGCGGTCCAACGATTGCGGTGGGCGTCCCGTTCGTTCCCGAAGCTTCCGGCGCATCACCCGACCGGCAAAACCCTCGCCCCGCCCCCCTTCGTCCCAACGACAATTGCACCCTATATCTTGGAGTGTGATCACTTTTGCCTACCCCGCAGGGCACACTCCCCTACTGAAGTAAATGCGCCCCCTCAGGCAGCGGGCTGGGATTCTGAAGAAGGTGTATGATATTGAACCAATCATGCACTCCAACCGACTACCTGAGGACACAATCGTCCCTTTGACAGCGAGCGCATGTTCATCTCTGTGCGGTGGTGCAGTACCAGGCGCCCGCCCGGCGGCATCGAAGCAGAACGATCGCACCCCTGCATAGGAACCATGAAATCCTCCATGTCGCCCGCTGAACCGTCCCTCAACATCCTCCTCATCAACGAACAACCTGATGAAATCAAGCTGGTGACCTCCAGCCTGAGAGGGTTTTTTTCAGGCTGCCGGATCGAAGCGGGCTACTCATCCGAAGAAGCCCTGACATTCAGCCATCAAGGCGAATGGCAAATCATTCTCCTCGATCACGATTTACGCCCTGAACGCGGTCTCGACATTCTTTCCCGCCTTCGTCGCCATGCTCCCTATGCAGCCATTATCCTCCAAACGAATGAGAGCGATTCCCAAACCGCCGTCCAGGCGCTGCAAAACGGCGCTGACTTTCTCCTGTTTAAACGGTCACCCGCCTTTATCACGGAGTTGCTGTTTTCCGTCCAGGAAGCGGTTGAAAAGCGCGACCTCCAAATGAAACTGGACCACACCTTTCAACGGCACCAGCGATTCATCGAAACGCTGAACGACTTGGTGTACGAGCTTGATCGGGACGGTCGCTTTGTCTACGTGGGCACCGCCGTCACCGCCATGCTCGGCTATACTCCCGAGGAGCTTGCCGGACAACACTATTCGCTTCTACTCCCCCCCCTCCAAGAGGCAACAGGACGCTATCGCCTGAACGAACGACGGGCGGGCGGCCGCTCGGTACGCAGACTTGAACTCACTCTTCATCGGAAAGCCCTACCGGACGCACCACCCGTATCGATCACCGTCGATGTAACAGCCAAGGGGCTTTTCGATTCGGCCAACCGCTACCTCGGCACGGTCGGAGTCCTGCGCGATCTTTCCCAACAGAAGGCGCAACAGGACCGCCTCACGGAGTTGGAGTCACGCCTCCAGGAAACCACCCGCCAACTCACGCTTTCCCGGGAGGCAGCCCGGGTATCGCGCCAGCTCCAACAGCCCCTCACCACACTCCTTCAGGATTCACAACGATTACTCAGCTCAATTCAGCACAGCAAGATCGAGCAGCATGTCGAAACGATGATCGAAAAAGCGTCGCAGGCCAGCCAACTTGGCCATCAACTGGCTCAAGCCATCCATGCTCCTTCTTTAGAATTTGCCCCCCTGGATCTGCACCGCGTTCTGGAGACCGTGGTGCAAACAATCCGGCACGAGACAGAAGGCTCGGGGCTCCACGTGACCACGCACTTCGCTCAACAGCTTCCCCTCATCCTAGGCTCACCGGGCGCGCTGGAGGATCTCGCGAGAATCCTCCTTAATTATGCACACCAATACACGTCCTGGCCCGACGCGCCCTCTCATCTTCTGCTACAGACGGCGCTACCGGCCGGAGACGCTCCTCCACTCGCTTCACGCAGGCCTTCGCTGCATTCGAGCACCTCGCGCGAATATGTGAGCTTCACCATCAAGGAAGACTCCGGACGCACCGTTGCTCCCGTGGGAAAACAGCCCGATTTCCATATTTCCCCCGAGCAGTTCTTCCGCGCTCACCAAATTGTCCAGGCACATGGTGGCGCCATCGAAATTGAACATGCACCAGACAGCGGTCTGACCATCACGGTACGAATTCCGGTTCCCGCTCATCTCTTCGCGGATGAAGGCGCTGAATCGCCCACAGCCCTGCCCGCTACACCCGGCCTCATTCGAGTTCAATCTCAGCCCACCGCAGGACAACGACCCGACCGACGACGTTCCGAACGCAAGTTGTTCGCGCTCCCCGTGCAACTATCCGTCGGAGGCACAACCCTTCGAGGCGTCTTACGAAACATGAGCACGGGCGGCGCCCTCCTCACCATCCATGACCTATCGGCCTCCATTCATCTGCAACCAGCCTACGTGGTGATCAAGACACCCGTGAGCTTCCTGGAACTTCAAGGCGTCGTGCATGAACGACCCGCTGCGCTTACGGACCTGCCGCTCCCTGTTATCAAGAACTTTGTGATTTCTTTTTCATCGAGCAGCGAGCGCGACCGCAATGTCCTCCGTTCACTTCTCGACGGACTGCAAGACGGTTCAACAATCGTCACGTTTGAAGGATTGATCCTTCCTCTTTGCACCACCGCCGAGAACAATCCCAACGCCCCCCTCCCCTCCACTGCGGGGCCGACAGATAGACGTGAGGCCGCACGTCTACGCCTCCCATGCCCGATTCGACTGGTCGGCTCACTAATCACGCCAACCCGTCCGCTCGGAGTGACGGTCAACCTGAGCCTGGATGGGGCCTGCATCGAATTAGCGGAAGGCTCCGACTTTCCTGAAAACCACCCGCTCCTTCACTTGGCGCCCGTCGAGCCAAACACTTCCTCAATCGGCGCCGCTTTGTCTGAGGGTTCCGAAAACCCTTGGCCAGCGCGGATTGTCTGGACACATCAACCTCGGACCAGGACAACCTTGAATCCCGCACCGATAGAAGGCATACGCCGCTTCGGTGTGCGCTTTGAGGGATTATCGCCCGCGCAGGAGCAGAAACTGCGGGCCCTCATCTCGTCGCGGATCCGTATTTCACAAGATCTTGCCGAACCGGTGTCAGAGTCGCCGGTCTTCACCGTTTCACATAACCTACACAATCGTGAAGGCCTCACAATTGTCCTGAGTCACGATGTTCCGAGACGAACAGACGGCACACAGTGCCCGCTGGTGCTGCTCTGTCCGGGGTATGGGACGACTCAACAGGCCTATGTCGCCCTCGCCTACACACTCGCTGGATGCGGGCTGCAAGTCCTGCGCTATGATCACAGCCGTCACATCGGGCTGAGCGACGGCGACCCCACGCAAACCACGCTCACATCGCTGGAAGACGACCTCGATACCGTACTGATCTTTGTGCAGAAAGAGTTCCTCGGAATCCCCCTCACGTTGCTGGCACCAGACCTGCTCGGCCGCATCGCATTGCGGCGCCAGGACTGGCACAGGCGAGTCCGCCGGCTCTTACTTCTCAACCCGACACTCGACATCCGAAACTGCCTGACAAGCCTTCATCAGCGGGATCTAGTAGGTGAACATCTGGCCGGAACCCGGCTCGGGCTCGGCAACCTCTTGGGGATTCCACTCGACATCGATCATTTCGTGGCCGATGCCGTGGCTGGTCAATATACAGAGAGCAATGCCCTTCAGGAAGACCTCTCGCATTGCGGAACCGACGTCGTGTTTCTTGCGACCAGCCCAGACCTCGCTGAATACCCGACTCCCGCTCCAGCGCCGGCCCTCGTGGAGGATGCGCTGCACCGGCTCGGATCAAGAGGCAGTCGCGTCATGCTACAAGCTCCTCTTGTACCTGCCGAGGCTGTCGCACCAACGGCACTGCTCGCAAGCTGGCAGCGAATCGCACAGCTCTGCCTTACTCCGGATAGCTTCCCCTATCCCACCGCCACGGCTCTCCCAAATCTCTCACGCATGACATCCATCCGGGCACGATTCGAACGCGATCGACTCCGCATCAAATATGCCGCGGGAACGGCAGGCCGCGAGCGCCTCTGGGTCGCACAAACCGAACTCACACGAAGTTTGGATGAACTCCCCGCGCATTGGCAATATATCGACCAGCTGTATCAACTCCTCCAACCGCTCGATGGAGGCTTGGCCCTGCTCGATGTCGGATGTGGCATCCATTCATTCGCCAGACTCTTACTCTTGAACCTCTCCTACCGTCTCCGCGCTCAAACCTGGAACCAGAACCAACCGCTTCGATACATCGGCATAGATTTCTCAGTGACTGCGCTGCATGCCGCGCAGGACGCGACGAATGACGCCTTCAAGCATGTGGATCGGCTGTTCTCCGGACGCATCTCCGGACCAACACCCGTCAGTCAGCAGTGGGTACTGGGTAGATCCATAGAAACGCTTCCCTTCGCGGACCATTCGTTCGATCGCATCGTGGCGAATCTCTCCCTCAGCTTTTCACCTTCTCCTCTCCATGCGCTTCGAGAGCTGTTTCGTGTGCTTCGCCCCGGCGGAAAACTTATCGTGAGTGCCATCACCCCCTTGGCAGATATGGCCCTCCCCTATCGCTCATCCTTGCAGGAACTCGGCGTCGATGCCTTCTCGGGAGACGCCCGCCTTACCCTCAATCGCATGGCCCAATGTTGCGTCGCCCTGCGCGTCGGGCAACTACACGCATTCCAAGAAGAGGGCCTGAACGCCGTCCTCGCCCAAGTCACATCGAGTCCGGCAAGACTCGTGCGTACGTTCTCCGGACAGATTCTGGTCGCCCTCGCCGAAAAACCTGATTCCGCTGGCTGAAACGATACCTCGCATATATACTTCAGTCACTAACACACGACATGCGGCACGTCGGACGACACCACATGCACGATGGTGTCCGGGTTGATATGTTCTGCGCAGGACTATGGCACTCCACGAGCACATTCGGCACACCCCTATTCTTTCTGCTTCCGAAGCTCCCATCAGAATGATCGGCGCTTTTGCCGAATCGGTGGGACAGGCCACCGACCTCACGCAGGTCGGCGAGTGCATATTGAGGATCCTCAGCGAACAGTTGCGCTTGCCGGAAGCCGCCATATGGATACGAGAAGCAGACGGCCAATACCATCTCCTTGCCTCTCTAGGACACAGCACGCTTGCGGCATTGCCGGTTACTCTGCCGGATAACCACGCCCTTATCACGAGCCTTTCCGATCGGCTACACCTGCTCCGACACGACCAGGCCTCATCTTCGCCCGCCGGCTCAGCCATGATATCGATACAGGCAGCGGTGTGCCTTCCTCTCCGGAACAAAACGCAGCTTCTCGGACTCTGCGCCCTTGGTCCGATCAGCACGGAGTGTCACCTGGACGAAGACACCGTGATCATTGCAGAAACCCTCGCACGCATCGCCTGCAATACGTTGGAGCATCACCTGGCCCAGGACGACCTTCAGCGCTCCTCCACCTTAATGAGACGCACCGATCGATTACGCTCGTTGGAAATCATGGCGGGCGGGTTTGCGCATGAAATCCGTAACCCGCTCACCTCAATCAAGACTTTTATTCAGTTAGCCCCGCAACGCCAGCAGGACCCGGTGTTCATCCGTGAATTCAGCCAAGTCGCCATTGAGGACGTCCACCGCATCGAGCGGTTGCTGCACGAAATCCTCGACTATGCGAGTTACATGACCCCCCGGCCGAGCGACGTGGACCTGAACGAGCTGGTCACCTCCTGCCTCGGGTTCGTCTCGTCCACCGCGTCGCATCGAGGAATTCGTCTGCACACGACACTGGCCTCTCAACTGCCCACGCTCTCGCTCGACCGCCAGCAGATCAAACAGGTGCTCTTGAACCTGCTGCTGAATGCGCTCGATGCCATGCCCAATGGTAACGGCATGATTCAGATCCGCACGCGCGTGCTGCCGCAAGCCGGGCGTACAGCCTGGGTGCAATTGGAGGTGGAGGACGAGGGATGCGGCATTGCCCCGGACCACCTGGAGCATATTTTCGATCCGTTTTTTACGACCAAACATACCAATAGCGCGAGCGATGGATCCGGCCTTGGCCTGACCACCGCGCATCAAATCGTCCGCGAACATGGCGGCACGCTATTGGTGAAGAGTCGAATCGGCGCAGGTTCGACGTTTTCTGTGAATCTTCCAGCACCGGATGCACGCACCACAGTTTCAGCCGCACGGGAGTAACATGAAAAAACGGATACTACTTGTCGATGACGAACCGCGTGTCCGCGCCTCGCTGAAAACAGTGCTGGAACCGACCTATGAGATTCTCGAAGCGGCGGATGCCGCGGAAGGCCTCAAGAGTTTCAAACACGATGCGCCGGACCTGGTCCTGCTGGACGTGATCCTCCCGGGAACGGACGGTCTGGCGGCGCTTCAAACAATGCGCACCGAGAATCGTGTCGTGCCGGTGATCATGCTGACCGGAACCAAATCCGTCAAGACGGCCGTCGATGCCATGAAACTGGGAGCAGCCGACTATCTCTCCAAACCATTCGATGTCGAAGAGCTGCAAATCGTCATCGAGCGCACGCTGGGCAAACAGGAATTAGAACAAGAGGTTCGTCAACTACGCGCGCAGGTCGTTCAGCGATATGCCTTTCACAATCTGATCGGCAAAAGCCCGGCGATGCAGGAAATCTATGCAAAGATCGAGCAAGTGGCCGATAGTCGCACCACCGTCCTGGTAACCGGCGAGAGCGGGACCGGAAAAGAACTCGTGGCCAAGGCCATTCATTACAACAGCGCGCGCCGCGAACGCCCGTTTGTGGCCCTCAATTGCGCGGCCCTGCCGGAAACCTTAATCGAAAGCGAACTGTTCGGTCACGAAAAAGGCTCCTTTACCGACGCCACGGCACGGCGCGTGGGCCAGTTCGAATTGGCGCATACGGGCACGCTTTTTCTCGATGAAATCGGCGATCTCAGCCCGGCGACCCAGGCCAAACTCCTACGCGTGCTCCAGGAACGTGAGTTCACACGCGTAGGTGGAGTGCAGTCAATTAAGGTGGATGTTCGAATCGTCGCGGCCACCAACAAAAACCTCGATGAGATGGTCCGGAAGAACCAGTTCCGCGAGGACCTGTATTACCGGATCAATGTCATCGCGCTGTATCTGCCGCCCCTGCGTGAGCGGGGCGAAGACATCGCGCTCCTGGCCAAACACTTTCTGGCAAAACGCATCGAAGAAGAGAAACGTCCTCCCCAGGAGTTCACCAAAGATTCACTGGAGTTGATATCGCACTATCCCTGGCCCGGAAACGTCCGCGAGATGGAGAACATCATCGAACAGGCGTTCATCTGGTCGAAAGGCTCCAACGTCATCACGCCGGAGCACTTGCCGAATATCCTACGAACCGATACACGTTCGACCTCGCTCCGGGACGACACCCTGGCGGGGCGATTATCGCTCGAAAAGGCCGTTATGGAGTTCGAACGGGAAATCATCCTGGACGCGCTCAAGCGAACGACCTACGTACAAACCCACGCAGCCGCCATGCTGGGGATCAGTCGCCGCATGCTGAAGTACCGCATGGATACCTTGGGCATCAGCCGGCCCGATAACGGGGTGAATACCGAGCCTCCCCTGACTCAGGAATGACACAGGTTGGCGCAACAGTGTCTCATTTCCCCAAAGGTGAAAACACCTACATCAAATATCTAGTGGCCTGAATCTGCTGGACCTGCTATATATCTACTGATCAGCACAATCAGGAGCGGTATAGGTTTTGCGTTTGTCCTGCAGTGAAGCCTGCAATGCACCCGGGAGCGCTCTGAATGGGGACCCATATATCACCTGAATACGTAGACACGAAACCGTCGGTACTGGTCGTCGATGATGAGACAGGCCCACGGGACGCGCTCAAAGTCATCCTCCGTCCGTTCTTCACCATCCACTCCGCCGACAACGCCAAATCAGCCCTGCGGGTCCTCAAAGATCAACATATCGACCTCATCACCCTCGATCAAAAACTGCCCGATCGCCAGGGAATCGATCTGTTGCAAGACATCAAGCAGGACTACGCCGACATCGAAGTCATCATCATTACCGGCTATGGCAGTTTGAAGTCCGCGATGGAAGGCATCCGGCACGGCGCGGCGGGATATCTGCTTAAACCATTCAACGTGACCGAACTGATTACCCTCATCAACCAAACACTCGAGAAAAAGCAGCGGCTGGACTACCTGCGTTCGTTTCTCAAAACATCGACTGCCTTGTGGGGCACAGAACAGGAAGCAGCCCAGGCGTGGAAAGATCTCCAAGCCAACTATTTCTCCATCGGCAAATCCACTCCCGAACCCGCCGCCAATACAGGCGATGTCACTGCGTTGATCCCATTGTTATCCGATCTCCTCGAAGCGAAAGACCGCCAACTCTTGAACCACTGCAGCCGTGTCAGCTTTTACGCCTCGCTCCTTGCCAACCAGCTCAACCTCTCCCTTCCCGAACAGAAGGCGCTCGCGCTGGGCGCGTTTCTCCACGATATCGGAAAGGTCAGTATTCCCAACTATAAGTACGCAGCGGACGATGACGATAGTATTAAGAACGGGGCCCTCGCCAAGGCCTACTCTGAGGCCGGCGCGCGAATGCTGCTGCCGCTTGAATTTCAGGCCGAGGTGGGACAGATCGTGGCCTATCACCATGAGCGATTCGACGGACTGGGCAATCCCCACGGGCTGGAGGGCGAAGGCATTCCGCTCCTGGCACGCATTGTAGCCATCGCTCAAGCCTTTGATAATCTGACGGTCGATATGCCGGGGCACCTCCCGATGTCCATCGACGACGCCATCCGCAAGATCGTGCTCCAAGCGGATACTCACTTCGATCCGAAAATGACGGAGCTGTTTGCCCAAGTCGTGCGGGAATGCAAATCTTCCCTGCCCGCCCTCGCTATCGCAAAGACCTCACCGACGACCTAATCCGATCGCGCCCGTCGTTCCTTTGCGTTGCCGATCATTTCAGCCGCCGCCGCGCGTGCACGGTCGGTCACCGTGACCCCAGCTAACATCCGCGCCACTTCCTCTTCCCGTTCCCGCTCTGTCAGCAACCGGACTTGCGTCACGGTGCGCTGCTGGCGCATCTGCTTCTCTACCCGATAGTGCGCATGGGCTTGTGACCCGACTTGTGGTAAATGCGTCACACAGAGCACCTGGTGGTGCCGGCTGAGCTCCCGGAGACGTGTCCCCATCACTTCAGCCACGGCCCCGCCGACTCCGGCATCGACTTCGTCAAAAATCAGCACGGGAACTCGATCGCTCTCGGCCAGACTCGTTTTCAACGCCAACATGACACGGGACAGTTCCCCCCCGGAAGCCACCTTGGCAATCGGCTTGAGTGGTTCGCCTGGGTTGGCCGAAAAGACGAACTCCACGGCATCGTGGCCCATCAGGCCGTAGGCCGTCTCGCCGGGCAGCGGAAGTACCTCCACCGCGAAGCGGGTTCGCTCCATCCGAAGCGCACTCAACTCTTTCGTCACCTGCGTCGTAAGTTTTTGGGCCGCGTCGATTCGTTTGCGGGAGAGACGCCCGGCGAGTTCACCCACGCGACATGCGGCATCCTCCACGGCAATGGCCAGGTCCTGCAGCCGGGTTTCGGCCGTGTCCAATTGGGCCAGCTGAGCGCGTAGCGAGTCTTGCAACACCAGCATGGCATCCAACGACCCGCCGTATTTCTTGCTTAGCCGATGTAACCGATCCAGCCGCTGCTCGATTTCCATCAATCGTGCCGGGTTGGCCTCGACTTGATCACGATAATGCCGGACCTCGTCGGCCAGGTCTCTCAGCGGAACGATGGCATCCTCTATCACCCGCGTCCATTCGACGGCAGTCTGATCGATCGACACCATCTTCGCGAGCAGTTTTCGCGCGGAAGCCAACAGGCTCAGCGCGCCCTGATCACCTGCGTACAACAATTCATGGAGTTGGTCGGAAAGGTCCCCCAGTTGTTGACTATGCATCAGGCGCGGGCGTTCCTGCTCAAGCTGCACGTCCTCCCCCGCTTCCACCGCGGCATCGGAGATTTCCTGAAATTGAAAACGCAGCAGATCCTCTCGTTCTCGACGTTGGGCGATGTGCGCAGTCAGCGTCTCACGTTCAGCCACCCGCTCCTGCCACGTCCGATATGCGACCTGGTAGTCCTGACGAAGAGCATGAAGCCGGCCGAAGGCATCTAACGCCTCCAGCTGAGCCGCAGCGGACAACAGCGATTGCTGCTCATGCTGGCCGTGCACATCCACCAATGCGCCGCCGAGTTCCTCCAGAAGATGAACCGGGCAGAGATTGCCGTTGAGATAGGTCCGGTTGCGCCCCGTCCTGGAAATCACGCGACGGATGACAATGTCCGTTTCACCCGGTCGGGCGAAGTCCTTGGTCTGGAGCAGATGGAGAATGGGATGGTCAGACGGCAACACAAACGCCGCTTCGAGATCGGCTTCATCAGACTGGGCACGAATCTGATCGGTCGAGGCACGGCCCCCGACCAGGAGCGTCATGGCATCGATGAGGAGAGATTTGCCGGCTCCGGTTTCACCGGTAAACACGATGAAACCGGAGCCGAAACGGACAGCCAACTGCTCGATCACGCCGAAATTCGAGATGCGCAGCTCGGTCAGCATGCCGCTGAGGGTCAGGCGCTAAGCAGCGCCGGAATGTTGCGCGAGAAGCGAATCGATGATTTCTTTGAACTGGCGCTTCGGACGCGCCCCCACCAGCCGTTCGACCGCTTGACCGTTCTTGAAAAAGAGAATGGTCGGAATGCTCATCACCTGATAACGACCGGCGATTTCCGGGTTCTCATCGGTATTGAGTTTACGGACTTTAACCTTGCCTGCATATTCTTTTGCTAATTCATCGACGATCGGCGCGACCATCTGACAAGGTCCGCACCAGACCGCCCAAAAATCCACCATCACTAATTCGGATGCCTTCATGACATCCTCATCCCACGTCGCATCAGTCGCCTTCAACGCATCGCCTGCCACAGTGTCCTCCTTCGCTCGACCTACCATCTCATCATTTTTCGATGTGCTGAAGCGGCTCCACACACCGTTCGTCATCCTATAACACGGTTTTGCAGAGAGTCAAATCACGGCCTGTCCCAGTGCCACTCAGGTGGCACACCGGACCACCAATCCGTCGGCTTGGCGCGTCGCCACGCATCCTGCTCCTGCCAGAACTGCTTCACCAGTGCCTCATCCAAGCGGGCCGCCATCGCCGCAGTGACGTCAGACTGTCGCTGCACCGCCTGCTGGATCACTTCTTTTGCGATACGCGCGAGTACCTCCGGCGGATCAATCAGATCTTCACTCCGTCCGGTCGCGAGATTCAGATAGAGCTGCTCCACGCGGCCCCATTGATCGGTGG
>JACOEL010000016.1 GCA_024998625.1 Nitrospira sp.
CGCCGGGCATGTGCGACATGGTCGCCTCCGCCAACGTGCGGCCGTCGAGCTGCAGGATGATCGTCTGGCGGCCGCCGCTGCGGTTGAGGCCGAGTTGATTGGCGTGGCCGATGTATTCGGGGTTGCCGCGCGAGGCGCGTTCGCCCACGAGGGCCAGCGTCGGGCCGAACACGGCGCCGCCGTCGCCGAACGCCGGCAGGGCGGAGGCCAGTGCGCCCACCCCGGCGGAGAGCAGCGCGCCCACGCCCGAGATCAACGCGGGCAAGGCGATAGACGCCGCCTCTACCAGCACCCCGGCGCCAAACATGATTGCGCCCAGGATCTGGCCGATGATCGGGATCGACTGCACGGCGGCCGCCGCCGCGAAGATCATCTTGGCGATCGCCTGCAACGCGAATGACAGCACGAACGAAATCCCTTGCAGCACGACGCTGATGCCGCTCACGACCAGACCGACCACCGACACCACGGCATGGGCCAGCCCGAGCATAATCGTCTTGATGGCCGACCCTGCGGCCGAGAAGACGGCCGTCATGCCGGTGGAGGTCACGGCGGTGGATCCGGCAATGGTCGCATTCGCCGTCTCTGTGGCGGTCACGCGTGTGGCCTCGGCGATGGCCCAGCTCGCCGCCATCGACAAACCGGCGTTGATGAAGGTGGTGAGAAAGCTGTTGAGGATCTGTTCGCCGGCCTGCTTCCAGTTCGCCAGGCCGGTGACTCCCTGGGCGAGCGTGCTGCTCACCGTTTGAATCGCCGAGCCGGAGAAATAGGCCATGCGGTCGAGCAGGGTGCGGAACACGTCGTCGGCGGTGACCTGCACGCCACGAAAGGCGTTCTCGACGCTGATGGCCGCGCTCCGCGCCGGAGCCGTGAGATTGTTGTCGAGTTTGCTCATGTGCTGGCCGATTTCGTCGACCATGTCCGGCACGTAGGAGTGGCCGACGACGGCGTCGTACATGCCCCGGAACCAGCCGGTCGCTGCATCGATGGGCGCCTTGATGCGTTCGAAGATCGCGGTGAGTTTCGCCCCGAGCCAGTCGCTGATCGCGGTCACCATGTCGGCGACGAACTTGATGGATTGATCCTTGAGTGATTTGAAGGCGGCGGCCGTGCCGAAGATGGCCTTGTCGATCGTCTGATTCATCGATTGCGCCCAGCCCTGAATGGTGCTGGTGATGGCGGTCCAGATGGACGAGGCCGTGGTCTTGATCGTGCCCCAATGCGCGATGAGCAGCGCCCCGCCGGCGACGATGCCGGTGATGACGGCGCCGGTGACGAGCATGGGGGCGGTGATGATGGCCATCGCAGCCATGAACGCCCCGACCGCCACCAGAATCGGCCCGCCGGCGGCGAAGGCGGCGGTGAGCGCGATCACGGTTTTCTTGGTGCCGTCGTCGAGGCCGCGAAACCAGGTCAACACGCCCTGCGCGAACGATTGAATCGAGCCGAGCACCTCGCGCAGTTGCAGCGTGTCGATGAGCTGCTGGCCGATGTCGGTGAGGATGAACCCGACCGTGTCTTTCAGGTTGGCGAGCGTGCCCTGAATGGTTTTCGATTGCTCCGTCATCATGCCGCCGAATTTCGTGACCATGTCGGCTTGGATGGCCGTGAGGGCGGTGGCGGCGTCGATCTGTCCCGCTTTCGCCTTGTCCATCGCCTCGGCTACGGTGATGCCGAGCACGTTCGCCACGGCCTGCCAGGCGTTGATGCCGGACTCGGCGAACTGATTCATCTCCTGCGCGGAGACCTTGCCCTTCGCGTCCATCTGGCCCATTGCGCGAATGATGCGGTCGAACATTTCGGAGCTACCGCCGAGCCCCGCCACCGCGTCACCCACCGTTCGCATAGTCGGGATAATCTTGTCGGCCTCGATGCCGAAGGCCGCCATTTTCTGCGCGGCGCGAATGAGCTCGGGAAATTCAAACGGCGTGGTCGCGGCGAACTGCTGCAGGTCTTTCAACATGGCGCGGGCCTTCTCGCCGCTGCCGAGCATGACGCCGAAGGCGATTTCGCTCTTGTGCAGATTGTCGGCCAGCATCACGGCTTCTTTGCCGAGGCCGATCAGCGGGGCCGTCACCATGTCGGTGATCAGGCGGCCGCCTTCGATCAGCAGCCCGCTTTTCAACATTGTGCCGATCTGCTCGACTTCCTTCCGCACGCCGGCCAGGCCGGTGGCGGCCTGTTCGCCTGACTGCTTCGTGCTCTCGCCGATCGACGAGAGCTGCGATTTCATGTCGTCGAACTTCTTCTGGAAGTCGGCGATGTCGGCGACGACCTGGACGCCCAGTTGGTTGTTTTGCGACATGGTCAGTGCGATCCTTCGTCGGCCGGTGAGAGTGTCACCGCTTTATCGACCCAGGCCAGGAATCGTGCCTGCCGTTCTGCTGCCAGTTCCGCCTCGGTCTTCGGCATGAAGTCCTCGATCTCCGCGTCCTTGTTCCCGCCCGCTTGGGCGACCACCATGCAGATCAGCGCCGCCCGTCGATCCAGTTGCCTGGTCAGCTGCCGCCGCACGGTGCAGAGGGCGTTCAGCTCCATGAGCGTGAGCCCCCAAAATTCGTCATCACTCAGCCCGAGATCGAGTTTCCCGAGACTCCAGAGTTCGAGCCAGTCGAAGCCGACGGGGTCGCCGCCGTCGTCGGCTGCGGAGGGTCCGCCTGTGCGCCCTCTGTGCCCGCGCCGAGCTGCTCGCGTAGCGCCCGCCCCATTGCCTCCGAGACCACCTGGAGCGAGGCACCACTCGCCAACGCAAACGCTTGCTCGACAGTGAGTGACGGATCTTCGTGGTGCAGCCCGGCCCAGAGCAGGATGCAGAGATCGGCCACGCCCACGTCGCCGCCCTGGAAAATCTGCACGATCGAGAGCCGATCCTTGCGGTCCCAGAAGCGGGCGATCTCCCGCTCGGCCAGCGCGAGGGCGCGGAGGTCGAGCTTGATGGATCGAAGCTTGTCGAGTTGAATGGGAATCGGTGGCTGCACGCCCATGTGGTCAGATCCTTTCGTTGAGAACGAATGTCGGCGCATCCCGCGTTAGGGAATGCGGAAAATTAATCCCTTCAGCCCGGTCGCGCTGCAGTCGAGATAGACCTGCCCGCCTCCCTGATCCCACCCCACGAGGTTGCCGTACCAGAAGCTCATGAACTCACCGACGCCGAGGGAATAGGTCGTGATGTCGGCTTTGCGATTTTTGTCGTCCGCTGAACTCGTGAGCGTGACGGTGATGGCGCCGGCGGTCGGGTTCTGAATCACCAGCAGATCGCGGCCGGTGCCGACCCACACGTTGCCATTGGTGTTGTCGAGCGTGAACGGCACGACGTCGAGGTCGTTGGCCGCGACGGTGCCGGGGTAGGGTCCTTTCGGCGCGACGACGCTGCTGGTGACCGACGTGCGCACGGCGAGTGCCTCGCCGGCCGAGAGCACGGCGCACACACCGACGATGAGAGCGATACTGAGTAGACTGATCCGTTTCATACCTGCCTCCTTGATGGACGTTCGATGCCGATGGCCTCTGTGCCGGGCTCTCGGTTACGGGTTCTCGTTGACGGTCTTCGTCACCAGGCCGGTGACTTTAATTTCCAGATCGGCCGAATAGAGCCCCTTCACCGGGGCCTTCACCGGCACGCCGACGACGTACCCGGCGAACTTGATCCAGTAGGGCGTGGGGAAATTCAGCCGGACTTTCCAGTTGCGCTTCGTCCCACTGGCCTCGTCGGCTAAAATCGCTAGGTGCACCGGATCGGACGTATCCAAATTGATGGGGCATTTGAGCGGCTCGGCGTCGAGCGTCGTCGGCTCGTATTCCTCGAAACCGCCGGTGTCGGCCGACGTGTGGGTCGTCGAGGTCTCAAAGTTGCGCTTCCCCGCCGGCACGTCCATGTCCCCGCAGTGCTTCACTTCTTGAAACGTCTCCGGGCTCTGTCCGTCGCCGCGATACAGTTTGGTGCCTAATGATGGTCTGCCCGCCATGTGCGCCCCTCCTTGTGCCAATAAAAAAGCCCGACTCGAACGGCCGTTGAATCCCTGTTCAACGCCGTCTGAATCGGGCTGTGGTGCTCCCACCGACCCGGTCGTCACTCGCTGCTGGTGTTAGCTCATCGATCCTCCTGGACGATCAACCGCAGCTCGAAAAAATGACAGAGCACCTGGCCGATCTGCAGATACTCGTTCCGGTCGAGCGTGGGCGTCAGCTGAAACGCGCCGCTGCCGATCTGAGGCTGCACGGTGCTCCCGGCCAGCCCCATCGTCGGATTGTTGTGAAAGGCGGCTATGACGGTCTCCACGATCGCCGCCGCGGCCTTCTCCGTGGCCGTCTCATCCTTCACGGAATGGAGAAACCGCAGCGCAAACGTATGGAGCGTCACCTCATCGGAATGCGTGAGCGGTTCTTTCGCGCTGCTCATCCACTTGATCAACCAGGCGCGGACATAATGGGCCTCGTCCGGCTGGTCGGCGGGAATGTACAAGGCCTTGAACGCGTCCGGCTCGTTTGCCCACCGCTCGTAGTCATGCACCAGCGACACGGGATCCGCGCCGGCGATCACGGTCTTGATGGCAGTCGTGATGGTGTCCAGGCTCATCAGTTGCTCAACAGCTCCCGGCTGACTTCGCCCACGTTGCGCTCGAACGTCCGAATGATGTGCGGCATGGCCGACGCAAATCCGGAGGCAAACATCCGTTCACCGGGCGGACTATTGTCGCGATAGGCCCGCGTGCCGCGTTTGCCGATCGACCGCGCGATCATGAAGGCCAGCCGCTTGGTCTGCTTCGGATCGCTGATCCCGAACCGCAGGCCCACCCAATCGAGCAGCGCCCGATAGGGCGGCGGCCTCTGACCAGGTCGGCGGCCGTATTCCACCGGCATCGCATAGGCCTTGTTGGTCCCGGTGATCGTCGTGATGCGCGTCCCCTGTTCCAGGACTTCGGAAAAGATCGAGGCTTTCAATCCGGTGCGCGCCCCGCCGACACCTTCCGGCGTCACCCGACCGATGTAGTGCTCCAACAACGAGGCCGTCTCGCCGGCCGCCACGAGCATGCCTTTGTGCATCGCCTCCGGATGGACGTGCAGCGGCTTAGTGATGCGCATGCGGAAGCCGTAGCTCATACTTTTGCCCGCACCTTCAATTCGATCGGCTGGAGGCCCGTGAGAATCTTGCCCGTGGCATCGGTCACCTCGACTTCAGCGGTCAACGTGGATCCAAAGGGCGCGGCCGTCAGTTCGCCGTCCGTGAATTGGTACGTGACGACTCCTCCGACGGCGTCGACAATGGTCATGACGCGGATCACCAGCGCCGCGCCGTCGATGCGCCATTTCAGGCGCACCGTGGAATCGGTCAGATCGACGAGCTGTAGCGACTTCCGCTTTTTCAGCGTGATACTCAGCTGAGTGCCCGTATCATTTGCCACTAAATCAGCAGCCATGCGCGCCGTTCCTCGATCGAGATCCCTGCGACCATTAATCTTCCGTCACGGTCGTCGTGGTCTTCAATCGCGGGATGGTTCCCACCGTCATCGTGATGGCCGTGGACAACGTCCCCGCGTAAAGAATCTTCGACCCGCCGGATGCGGCCACGCCGACGCTCCAATGCGTCAGGTTTGACCCGCAGGAGGCCGTACATTCACCGGCATCGATGTTGGCCACGGGACTCACGCTGTTGCCGGTCACCGTCCAGCCACCTGTCGTGCGAGCCACGGCCACACGCGCATATCCGGTATAGGCCGCTTCGCTCGCAGTCTGCACGCCGGCATCTGTCGGATCGGCCGTGTGAAACGCTACGTAGAGATTCGTCAACGGGCTGGTTGCCGCGTTGTCGGCGATGTTGGCAATCGCCGTTCCGTTAAAGATTAGTTTCAGCAGATCATTTTCGAAGGTGTCGGACTTACCAGCCGCATACACGTTCCCGGTCAAGGTGACGATCAGTCCCAGCACCACACCCAACTGCTTCAGCTTTTTCATAGATTCCTCCTGTGAGTTAGACCAACACCAATTCATCGATACACTCCGGCACCACTGCGTCTGCGGCCACCATCTGGGCGAGACTGACGTCATAGGGCAACGCGGCTGCCATGAAGACCGTGAGCTCAATGGTGCATGTGATCGGGACCAAACCGGCCACGCCCAGAGCCTCTGCCTGTCCTTCGCTGGTGCCGGTTCGTGCTTCAACCGTCCGGGCGAAGCCGTCTGCCTGTGCAACGGATTCAGCGTGGCCAGACCGAGCCGCAATCTCAGCACTCTGTCCAGCCGCGTCCCCTTCGCCTCCAGCTGTACCGGATCGCTGATCAATCCTGGCGCTCTGCCCTGTTACCGTCGCACTTCCAGCACTACTTGATTCTGCAGCTCCAACGTTCTCACTCTGCCCATCGATGGTACTCGTTCCCACGCTCGTGCCCTGCGCAGCTCCGATGATCGCGCTCTGCCCAGCCGCGAGGCTGGATCCGTCAGCATTCCCTTGTCGCCCCACAATTTCGGCGCGTTCGGCTGTCGCATTGCCGACACCCTGAGCCGTCCCTGCCTGGCCTTCGATCCGTGCGCCCTGCCCCGTGACGCGAGCCTCTCCGGCGCTGCTCGCGTCGGCTCCGGCTGCCGCCGCATCGGTTGCCTCTCCCGATACCTCCGCATGTCCCTCGCTGATCCCCTGCACTCCATGCACACGGGCCGCTACTCCTGAGGCCTGAGCCTCAGCTGTACTCTCACCTGATTGCTGCTGGATGGCAGCGCTCTGTCCGGGGGCTGTGCCTTGACCTGCGCTCGTGCCGGTATTGGCTTCAAGGATCGCATCCTGTCCTGTGGCAGCAGCCTGTCCCGTTGCCGCTCCGGCTTGCCCTTCCGTGCGACCACTGACACCGGTTCCTATGGCCTCTCCTGCCGCAATCCCAGGCCGTGCTTCCGTGTGTCCGACCTGTCCGGCCGCCACACCTTGGCCGCTGGTTGAGCCGGGCACGGCCTGCGTTCGTCCAGGCTCGCCAAGTGCGGCACTCGACCCGGCAGCGGTCCCGTCGCCGTCGGCCGTGCTCGTTTTCGCCGCATCGGTGTATCGGCGGCCTGCACCAATATCTCCACCAATCGGTTGAGAGGTTTTTCCCACCGGCCTCGGCGCGGCCGGGGCTTTCGTCGGATCGCCGTACCGTTTCCCGGTTTGAATTCTCCCCGCCCGAGGTTGGGTCTTCTTGGTGCTGCCCCCCTCGACTTGTCCCGATGCCGAGGCAGACCCGGACGACGCGCCAACCTTCCCCGCAATGACACCGGTCTGCCCAGACACCGTCGCGGATCCAGATGCAGACCCATCCGCTTCCTCTGTGTGGGCCTTCTCCGTGTCGGTATAGCGGCGCCCTGCCCCGATCTCACCGCCGATCGGTTGCGAGGTCTTCCCGGTGGGACGTGTGGAGGCCGGCGCTTTCGTGCTATCGCCATACCGCTTACCCGTTTGAATCCGGCCGGCCCGCGGCTGCGTTTTCTTGCTGTTCGACAGATCGTCCGCTTGTCCCGACCCCGCGCCCTGGCCTGAGGCGGACCCCACAGCGGCGTGCGTGCGAGCACTGGCCCCATCTACTGAGGCTTGCCCTGAGACCGTCCCTGGACGCGCCGCAATGGGCGCCGTGTTCCCGGTGGCGGTCGCGGCACCCTGGCTGGTCGCCGGCGTGCCTTCGGTCCTGGCGCTCTGCCCAGCCCCCGCGCTCCCGCCCGCCGCCGTCGCGGCCTGCCCTTCGGTGCGGCCACTCTGCCCGGTCGCCGTGCCCGTTCCCGATGCGGCGCCATCCACCTCAACAAGAGACTGGCTCTTGGCCGTGGGACCGTACCGCTTCCCGGTCTGGATTCTTCCAGCCCGCGGTTGCGTCTTCTTCACCTTGGACGCATCGTCGGACGCGCCAGACACCGTCGCCTGTCCGGCACTCGACCCGTCCACCTCGGTGGCGCGGGTCGTCGGTCCATACCGTTTCCCGGTTTGGATGCGACCCGCGCGTGGTTGCGTCTTCTTCGCCATCGTCCTGTTACTGGATCATGAAGGTATCGCCACTCGCACAGGCCGTGCTCAAGGCGGAGACGGTCAAGACCCCACCGGATGTGCTGCCCGTGATATCGGTCACCTGGCCACGCAAATTAGCCGTCGTCGTGGTCGCTTCGAAGATCACGATTCTGCCCTTGAACTGATCCGTCACCGCCGCCGCCGGAGTCAGCGAGGAGGTGATGATGCTGGTCGTGGTGCTGGACGACCCGCACACCCCGCGCACCAAAATCAATTCCGGATACAGCACCAGCGGCGTCGTTTTGGCATTCGTCGTTGACGTCTTGACGATGATCGCCACCGTTCTCGCGGTCATTTCACTTGCGGTCAGATCCAGGTAGTACATGCCGCTTGAGGTGGCGATTTCCGTGGCCTCGTTGGTCGCATCGGCAAACGTGCCCTGGTCTTTGCTGATTTCGGTATCGAGGCCGGCCGCTCCGGTCACCAAGGATCCGGTGTTGTCGAACAACGGAAAGACGACCCGATACGCCACCCCATAGAGCGGACGGGGCGAGGCATCGGTGCTGGCCGCATGAATCATCGCAACCGGCGCCAGAGACACCGGCCCGAGCAACAGGATACACGCGAGAATAAGACGTCCTAACTTCATCATGGGAGTGGCCCTCCTAATCCGGTTGAGTTCATGCCAGGAATGCTAAAGCCTCGTCGAAAAATGGGTTGCGTGACTGTTGCACTAGACTGTTTCAGCGAGAGCGTCTGCACCGTCCATCCGACGCTCGCCCCGATGGCAAAATACGCTGTCTTCGCACCAGCGCTGGAAAAAATTTGATACTCCCATGCATACGGCGCATTGCTAGTCCCCTCTATTTCGCCGAGAGCTGTCCACCCGCCACCTGTGTCTGCTGTGATAGTGATCGCGCCTCCGCCATGAGACATGCAGGCCAGCACGATGGCATCAGCCGCAGACGTCGTGATGCTGTCCGACGGAGCAGTGCTGTTCCCGGTTAAGTTGAGGCCATCCACATCGATAGGGCTAGACGTATCCACTCCGGAAAGCTCCACGATGCCCCAAGACCCGAACCAGCCTGTCCCGCCAGCTGGTGCTTGCGTCACCGTGTTGGCACCGGAAGACGGCACGACACCGTATGCGATCCATGTCTTGTTCGGGGTGCCGGCAGGAGGATTCACGCCGACCACTTCGGTGTAATCAGTGAGGACCGTATCTGTCAGCGCTTGGCCAGTCATGTTGCCGCCATTCCAGATAGCGCCGCAGGCGGCAACGACATTCCCGGGCGTGACATTGCTAGGAAAGGTGCACGTAGTGCTGGAGAAGTTGCCGGCCGTGCAATCGCCTTTCGATTGCACTACAGTAATCGCCGCATGAACGGACCCGAACGGTCCGATGAGTGGAATAGTGCTGACACTGACGGCCAAGACGAGGCAGGCTATCTTTCTGCGTAGCGTCACCATCCGTATCTCCTCCCGTCGAATTTCATGCCAGGCACGCCGATCGACCTCCGGTTGCGAGGCGCGAAGATGCTGCCCCCGCCGCTCCCATCGAGCGGAGCGATGTCCCCGGCTTTTTCCATGAGGAACCATTCAATATTCATAAAGTCTTCACCCAAACCTCGCGATTGCGAGATGGACGTGCTTAACGAAGCGACAGTGGTGTTGGATAGTCCCATGCGAGTAATAAATTCATCCGACATGCCGGACGGCGAGAGGATATCTGACGAACCAGTCGCGAGCGTGCAGAACGCATTCCCTCCATGCGTTTGTGCGTAGAGGTGCCCTGTTTCGTCGATGGGGTTGGAATACCCTGTAAAATTCGTATAGGCCGCAACATTGACTGCGTCGTTATCGTCCCGATTCGGGCGCGTGCAGCCCACCTTGGACAGCAGATCCGTCGCAAAGGCATCGGCTGAAGCCTGCGATGCAATGCTAGTCACCGTCACGGGGATGATAGGGCTGTTGAGTTTGCTGCCAACAAGGGTCAGCGACCCGCCGCCCTGCACTTGCGTTCTGGCGGCTGTGAATCCATACGGAGAAGGAAGCAGAGCTTTGTTGTCTGACAGATACAGATTGCCTGGCGCATACCCATGCACGATTTCCTTGCCCCACTGCGGGTCATCCCACCCGGCCAGATTGCCAAAGCCAGATGCCGGCCCCCACTTGAAGTAGTTCGAGATCACATCGTAGTTGGGTATAGGTGAGGTCGTGAAGACATTGAAGAACTCAGCGCCCAAACCCTGGAAGCCTCCCCAGTTGTAGTTCAGGTTATTGATGCTCTCGCCGTTAGAGTCTGAAAAGAGCGGAGTCCGCTGGAGGCAGGAGACAAAATAGTTATGGTGATACGAGAGATACTTCCCGCCTGCGTGGTGATCAGACAACACGGCATGGCCGTCGCTAATCGTATCGGCGATGATGCTCCACTGAAACGTGACATAATCCGCCGCGTTCGCGTTCGCGTCATCCGTCGCGTAACTCAAGGAACAGTGATCGATGATGTAGTTCCCTAGCGAGCCCAGCCCCCAGAACGAGATGTTCCAGTTGTTCGTGCCGTCAGCCTTGGTGCCACGGTTACGTATATACCGCACGCAGGTTTGCCCTTGTCGCAGATAGAGAGCGCCATTGTTGGTTCCTGCCGATTGGCCCTTGAATGTGATGCCGTCTCCTGGCGCGCTCTGCCCTGCCACATAACAGTACCCAGCGCCTGCAGCTGCATTGCTCAGCTCCGTCACGACCGGGATATATCCGGCAACCTGGAACAGAATAATGCGCGGCCCAGTCGTGTTCTGGTATGCCTGCCTGAAACTTCCCGGGCCCGAATCGTTCAAGTTTGTCACAAGAAGAATCTGACAGCTCGGATCGCGCCAGCCTTTGGTCTGCGCTCCATACCCTTCGGCCCCGATGAAGGCTCGCGAGGTATAGGCTTGCGCGTAGGCGCTCTTGCGCGAGGTCCAAATCCAGGGTGCGGCCGTCAACAGTCCGGCGCCTGCCATGCCCAGCACGAATTGGCGACGGGTGAGTGAGCGCCGCATCATCGTAACCTCCGTGGGTGGGTGAGCAGGTCGCCGCCGTCGCTGGCCTGGCGATCCTGATCGACGAAGCCGCCGGCGGGCGGCGCGTCCGATTGTTGGTCGAGCCCGAGATGTTTCCGGTACCGGGCTTTCAATTTGTCGGCGATCTCCAAATAGGTGCGGCTCTTGTCGCCATAGTTCACGCTGTCGGCCGTAATGGTCGCACTTTGCGTATTGGCATAGACGGCCGCCAGATCCGTGAGACCGATCGAGGCGGCGAGGTCGGCGACCGCTTCTTCGTCGAGCGCGCTCACAGTCGATTGCGTCGCGTCGATGGTGTGCAGCTTCGTGAACACGATGCGCAGGGATTTGCCGGTTTCCGGCGTGAGCAGGATCAGCCGGATTTTCTTCCCGCTCGGTGCGACATAGAACTGCCAGGCCTCGGATTCCAAAAACGCCGGCAGGCGCTCGCCCGCCGGATATTCCACCTGTGCGATCGACGAGATGCCCTCTTGCCAGCCGGTCGGCAGGGCGAAGTCGAACGTGCTGCTGTCGCCGGGATAATCCTGTGCGGCCATCACCGGGCGGACCTGCGAATACTCTTTCAACGCCTGTTGAATGGCCCGCTCTTTTTGCTGCGACGTGAACGGCGCGCCGGTCGCCCGCACGCGGTCATCGAAGAGGGTTTGAAATGTGGTTAAGGTGCTCATGTAAAGATGTTCTTATCCTCTTTGCATCGGCGTTCACTGAGAGCCGCGAGCCCGCGCTCGCGGCCTACAGTCAAGGCCTCGCTGATTACAGGCGCTTAAAAATCAGGATCACCGTGGCGTCGTCTTGCGTGGGCGACGTGCCGGTGGCGGCGTAGTCCAGCGTCAGGCTGGCTTCGTCGGCGACGAGGGCGTCGCTGATCGTGCCTTCGACTTCGGTGGCGGCCGTGGTCGGCGCGCACGTGGCCACGGTGCCGGCGGCCTCTTGCAGCGTCCAGGTGTAGGTCGGCGAGCCGGTGCCTCCGAAGGCGCGGCCGGAACATTTCATCGCGATCAGCCGCGCGGGCCAGGGGGCTTTCCATTGGGCTTTGTCGGCGACCGTGGCCGTCAATTGCGAATCGAAATGGAACGTCATCATGTAGATGCCGGTCGCCCCTTGTGCCGGATTGTCCGTCGCACCCTGTACCGGCGCCGCGAAATAGCCAGGCGCGCCCAGCATCGCCGCCAGGGCGCAGACAATGGCCAGCACAACGGCTGCGCCCTGAAATGTGTTCTGAAATAGTTTCATGAGTGCCTCCCTGGTTCGTCGTTCGTCGTTCGTGAAGCGTCGCTCGCAGGACCGGCAGGCTCGACTCGGAGCCCGCCGGTCGCCGCACCGTTACACCACGCTCTTGTCCATCATGCGGAAGTCGGCAATCTCGCCGCCGTAGATGTGGCGGGTCTTGTATTGCAGCTTGTCGGCCATGAACATCTGGCCGACCTGCTGGTTGTCCGCCAGGAACAGTTCCGGCGATTCCTGCCCGTTCAAGAAGCCGACCTCGATCATTTCACCGTCGGTCGGCTGCCGGAGCAGGTACCAGTCGCTCGTGTCGGTGAAGAGGGGGTTGACGAGGATCCGCTCGGGGTTGTCAGGATTGCCGAACAGGCCCGCGATCGGGTTGTCGCCCTGGTTGGCCGCGCCGGGAATGCCGCGCGATTGATTGAGCTGCTTCGCGATCGCCTGCAGCGCGGTCGGCACCGCGAGTTGCGGCCGCGCGTTCCACCAGGCGCCGCCGAGCCTTTCGGAGGTGCCCGGCTCGGTCTGGTTCATCAGCGCGTTCAGCCGGTTGACCACCGCCGTGACCCCCGTCGCATCGGCAGTCAACGCCGTCGCGCCCAGGTTACCGTGCGAGGCGTGGAACAGGGCCACGCTGTCTCCGTCGTAGGTGGCGTTGCTCATCAGGAAATTCCAGACGAACCGCGCGAAGGTGCGGCGGGCCGCGCGGCCTTCGTTGCGCACCATGCGCTGCACGGCGGAGAGGTCATCGTTCATGATGGTTTCCATCGTGATGGTGATGATCCGCCCGCGCTTGCTCACCTTGTAGTTCGCGCCTTCTTCGCCGATGGTCGCGAGTTCCGTATAGTCGGTGTCCTCGTTCACGCTCGGGAGGTCGGGCGAGTAGTTGATGCGATTGATTTCGACGGACCGGAAATCGATCACGCGGCGGCGGTTCGAAATGATCCGGCTTTCCATGTAATCGACCTCGGCATATTCCTGGCTCAAGCGCCGGTAGAGCGTATTGGCCATCGCGAGCGGCCAGCTCGACGAGAGCTGCGCCTGCATGGCCCAGGTGGCATAGCCGGGCTTCGCCTGGCCGAACTCGTCGATGCTCTCGGCCTGGTAGGCGCGGGCGGCCTGCACCATGCGCTGGAGATATTCCTGCGCGTAGCTGGATCGCTGGCCCGTCACGCCCTTGTCGCCGGTGATGTGCTCATAGGCCTGCCGGATGCCGACGAAGGCGGGCGCGTCGCTCTTGACGTCCTTCACGCCCAGCATCTTGTCGAGCGAGGCTTGGGTCCGCTCGAAGCTGCCTTCGACCGCCACCTCGCGTGCGAAGCCCAGGCCGGACACTTTGCCTGACTGCGAAATCGCATCGATCTTTTCCCGCTCCGCCTTGATGGCCTGCTGGACCTGTTCGAGCTTGCCGGGTTGATCCATGAACCGGGCGCGCAAATCTTTGAGACAGGCTTCGGGCAGCTTGCTCTCGTCGAGCGCCTGGCGGACATCCCACTGCCACAATCTGAGATCGACCTGGCGGGCCTGGGCATCGTCGACCTGGCGGGCCGCCGCCTGCTTCTCTTCCGCGGGCTTGTTCTCTTCCTGCGGTTTCGGCTCCTCGGCCTGTTTCGCCGTGGCCTGCGCGAGGAGGGCGGCGAGCTTCTCGTCCGACACGGCCTCCAGATCCACACCCGTGAGCAGATCCGGCCGATTGGCCTGCAGGATCTGGATGATTTGCTTCTTGTCCATGCGCTCCTCCTCTGGTTGGTGACTCGTTGCGACGGCGTTCAACGCGCGTTGAAAGCCTCCTTTGGTGCCGGGATTCCAGACCACGTCCACCGTGGCCGGCTGCCGGATGCTGAGAAACTCCTGCACGCTGATTTTCTCGCCGCCTTGCTGAATGGTCGTCGCGCGCGCCTCGCCGGGCGCATCGATCGAGAGGCCGAAGAGATCCGGCCGTTCATGGTGCGAGGCCATGAGGCTCTGCCGGAGCCAGTCGCCGGTCGGGAGCAGGTTCAGCCGGCCGACCAGGCCCTTGCCGTCCTCGTAGCGCGTCTGGTCGATGTAGCCCACGATCTGCTTTGCGGATTTGTCCCGCTTGCTCGCGTGCTGCTCGTCGTCGAGGCAGAAGACCCGGGCGCCCTCGAACACGGAGACGGCCTGCCGCAAGGTGGATTCGGGGAAATACTGCCGGCCCGCGCCGAGCCCCGGCTTGATGATGAGCACCTCCCACTTCCAGCCCTGCTCATCCCCGGCGACGCGCTGCAACACCCGCACGTCGCCGACCGAGACATGGAATTGCCCTTGCTCGGCCTGTCTCGCTCTCGCTTGATGACTCATGCTCATGTCTCCGTGGTGACGGCGCCGCGTTACTTCTTCTCGTCCTTCTTCTTTTTGCCCTTCTCGATCCGATGTTTCGTGCCGTCGTTCGAGATCACGACATAGTGGCTGTCAGTCTCATAACTGTTGAGCACATCCTCTTCGGTCATGGGCCGCACGTGCGGCACGTACTGCACCTTCGGCTTGCCGTGAGTCATGACCGGCTTGCCCTCGCTGTCGCGCACCTCGATGGCCTGGTTCGTCCGGAACGTCTTGCCGGCCACACATTGTTTCAGGATGTCGTCTGCGAGCATGGAGGTCCTCCTTCTGAGTTAGGCCGCCCGGCGGGCGGCAGTGGTCGCGGGCCCGATGTAGTCCGCGAGATCGCCGAATGCGTCACGCCAGCCCACGAACGTGCAGGTGCAGCCCGCCGTCTCGCCGATGTCGGCCGAGCGGTCGCGCGGAAAGGCCAGCTGCGCGCCGGTCTGCGGATTGGTGAAGTCCTCGTCGGGATGCCGCACCTGGCCGTGCATGGCGATGTGGTCCGGACGCGGGACGCGCGGGTGCCCTTGGTGCAGCCAGACTTTCTTCAGGCCGGGCGCGTACTGGGCCGACTGGGCGAAGCGCCGGTATTTCGCGTCGGCGTAGGCCGCCGACACTTCGTGCTCGTAAATGAATTTCGCCCGCGCGGCGATGGTGGCGAACTTGCCTTGCGGCTTGCCTTCGCCGGTGCCGTATTCCAGATGCCGCCCGATGCGATCGATGGTGGCCTCGCGCGATTCGCCGGTGATCAGGCTGAGCGCAATGGTCCGGTCGATCTGATCCTTCGCAAAATTCGCGAGCCCGCGCAGGGTGCGTGCGCCCTTGTCTTGCAGCGACTGCAACAGCGAGGTCGGCAATTCCGGCAAGGCCACGCGGACGTTCATCTGTGTAAAGAGCCGGTTCACGTCGGCCGAGCCCTGCTCCCAGTTCGTGGCCTGATCGCCGCTCAAATCTTTCAGGGCCAAGGTGCGCCATTGTTCCAAGTGCCGTTCGATCGAGGTCCGCAGGCGCGGCAGATAAAACCGCTGCCAGTCCGTTTCCATCACGTCCGCCACGATCCCGCGCCGCGCCTCATTCAACAGCGCAATCATCCGCCGCACACCTTCGAGCACCTGCCCGTCGCGAATCTTCTGCTGCAGCAACTGCAGCCGGAGCATGTCGTCACCGTTCGGCATCGGTGCCCTCGTCGCCCGTTTGACGTTTCACGTTTGACGTTTCACCTTTCGCGTCGTTCACGTCTTTCGTTTCACCGTTCACGCCGTTCGTTTCATCCGGCTCCCGGTAGTCCGCGCTGGCATCGTTCAGGTCGCGCTCGGCTGCCTCGGCTTCGAGCTCGTCGTTCTTTTTGTCTTCGAGCTCGATGCCCATCGGCTTGATCGCGACGGCGTAAATCTTCCGGCCCTCTTCTTTGTTGATCAGCCCCTGCGTGAGCATGGTGCCCACGCTGTTGGCGGTGGCCTGTGCGCTGCCGCTGAGTTTGGTGAGATCCGCCTTGACCATCTCGGGCATGGTGATGTCGATCTTGTCGTCGGCCGACTGTTTCAAGGCGCCGGCGCGTTTGGCTTCCTGGATCTGATAGCGGGCCACGGTCTTGATGAAGGCCTTCACTTTATTCTGGCGCTGCTTGAAGACTTTATAGGTCGCTTCATCCATTTCGCCGGCGGTTGCGCGGTTCACGTCACCGCCGCCGCCGTACCAATGTTCCGGCGCGGGCGAAATCGCTTGGTGTTTGAACATGCGAGCGTCGGTCTCCGCGTCCTGCGCGTTGAGGTTCGGCGCCTTCATTTCCATCGTGATTTTTTCGTTGTGGATGAAGTGGCCGCCCGGCGGTGGCAATTGGAACGTTTTCATGTAGGCCGCCACCTGCTCGGGCGTGGCCCCGGTCATGGTCACGTCGCTCACGACACGGTTGGCGAGGTCGCTGCGCTCCAAGCGCTGAAAGAGAAACTGCTCGTAGCCGTCCATCCAGTCGGCCTTGCAGAGCAGATCGGACCAGCCGCGCGAGCCGTTACTGACTTTGTTCACGGCAAAATAAAAACAGGCGCCGTCGGTGAACTTCTCGCGCTCCGCTTGCGCAGCGGGCGTGAGCTCGTCTTCTGGAATCAACAGCGCGGTCTTGTAGCGGCGCTGGCCGGTGCGGATCCCCTGGTAGTTATCTTTCGTGACCACGCCGATCGCCTGCTTGGCGTTCTCGGGGTCGATGACGACTTCCTCGATCAAACAAGGATCGAGATACCCGAGCCGGACGAGGCCGCTACCGGGGGAGACAAAGACCGGCCAGCATTGTTCGCCATACATGCCGAGCTCGCGGACGTAATCTTCGAGCGAAGCTTCCCAGGCGTTGGTGGCGTCTTCCCAGAACGCGTCGAGGACTTCCTGCACCTGCTCATCCTTTGATGCGAGGGTGACGCCGTCGCCAGCGACATAGGCGGCCTGCATGTTGGTGAACCATTGGGCCATCGGATTGGCGAGATAGAGCCAGTAGGCGATGTCTTGCATGCGCTCGTGGGTGGGGAGGGGGAGATCGCGCAGCGCGGCCTGATTCTCGCGGCCCGTGAGTCGCCGGAACCCATAGAGGGACGGATCGGCCAAGCCGAACGGCGCGGCGATCGCTTGCTGCACCCGAGCCTCCACCGTCTGCTGGATCACGTCGCCGAACAATCGGCTCGCCAGCTGCGTTTTAATGGCGGTCCATCGTTTCACGGTTTCCGTTTCACCTTTCACGCCGACGCCGCGCAGCCGTTGCGGCGGAGGGCTTTCAGGATCTCTCCCTCGTCGGTGATGCCGAGGTTCTGGGCTGCTTCCCGCAGCAGATCGGCCCGCTGCTCTAATGGGACGAGATTCAGAAACACGAAGCGGGAAACTTTTGCAGCGTTGTGAGACAGACCCTTTTTGCGGGCGGATTTCGCCTTGATCAGTGCCGCCCCTTTGAGCCGTTGCGCGTTATGCCAGGCAGTCGTACATTTCCGCGAGCAGAACCGTGGACGGATACCATTTCGGTTCTTGGGTGCAAATTCCGTCCGGCACTGCTCACACGTTAACGTTGTACAACGTTCCAGCTGCCCTTCAGACCTCTCCATAGCCTCACCCCCGATCATTCGGTCGTCCTCATCTGTCCAGGGTAGTCAGCGGGCAATTCCGAACCTTGCCGATACGGGAACCGGGTATTGCCCTTGTCGTCCTTGACTCGCTCCACCCAGAGCACCTGTCCGCAGTCGCACCGATTGAAGCCCTGGAAGATCCACCATTGGTCCTTGCCGCAGACCGCACAGGCGACTCCGCAGCGGATCCACTCCCGGCGTTTTTTCGGGACGGACCGCTCCTTCTCCGGACTGGCGACTGCGCTCGCTGATTCGTCGTTCATCGTCGGCCTCCTCCTGCAAACCACAACCGCCCCCGGCGGTCGTAGTGGCGTTGGGCACCCGCGCCGGAGAGAATCTCCTGGCGGCGGGCGGTCCAGTCCAGCCGCCCGGCCTCACCCGACACCCCGGCGGCCGGAGGGCCGGCGGCGCTCGCCGCATGGGCGGCGAGGGCGCAGGACCAGAACTCGTCGGCGTGTCCGGTGGCCTCGGTGCGCTCGGCGTCGAAGCGGAAGTGCCCGGTACCGGTGGGCAGGCGCTTGATCGCGTGAAAGCTGTTGCGGATGTAGACCTCGGCAGGAATGACCGGCAGCCGGTCTTCCATCTTCTGTTTGAGGCCGGTGGCGAGCAGTTCCTTATTCGCGACGGTGAAGTCGATGCCTTCCACTCGATCGCCAAAGCGCTCGACGGCCGTCTCGGCCAACTGCAGCCCGAGGCCGGTCTGGTCCAGACAGGCGCGGCGCATGGAGGGATGGGCGAGCAGGGAGTGCAAGACGATCTGCTGGATGAAAAACGGCACCTTGCGCAGGCGGATGACGGCCACGGTGTCGAGTTTCTGGTCGAGTTTGCGGAACAGCCAGAATACGGTGTAGTCGCGCTTCCGGGCGATGTCGCCGCCGAGATAGAGATCCTCGGCATTGATCGCGCTGCGCAGCACCTCGCCCAGCACCTCATAGGAAGGCGGCAGGACTTTCGTGCGCAGGTAGATCCGGTGGACTTCTTCGGCGGCGGCCAGCAGGCCCGCGAGCCAGACCGGCTCGGCGGCGAGTTCCGGATCTTCGCAACTGGCGATCAGGTCGAGTGAGAGGTAGGCCGTCGCCTCGTCGAGATATTGGACGAGATATTCCTGATCCCAGGCGTCCTCGTCGCCGAGCGCGTCCTTGAGATGCTCCGGCGCCGTCACCTGGCCGTCTTCATCCACCAGGCGTAGACCCTGTCGCACAGCGTCGTAAATGTCGAGTTTGTGGGTGTGATAGTGCCCGTCCCCCTCGGCCATCTTTTTCGACCAGGCGGTGTCGAGCTCGTAGAACTTGTTCTGCTTGCCCTGCGGCGTGCTGGTGATGCGGAGCTGGTACCCGCGCGTAATGATGGGGAACAACGCCGCCCAGATCGCCCGGCTGTTTTTGTGAAACGCGAATTCGTCGAGATAGACGTTCGCCGAGAAGCCGCGCGCCGTGTCGGGATTCGCCGGCAGGCCGAGGATCGACGAGCCGTTCGGCAGGTCGATGCGGGCGCTCTTGTAGGTACCTTCTTCGCCTTCCCAGGTATCGTTGAGGACCTGCGCGGCGGCGCCGTAGGCCTGCGAGTGCAGGGCGCATTGTTCGATGTTCTGTTTTGACTGCCGTTCGCCGCGCGAGAGAATCACCCAGCGCGTACGGCGGGCATGGGCATCTTCGACCAGCTCGCGGGTCTCTTCGAAGGTCTTCCCGCTCTGCCGGCACCAGCGCTTGAGGCGGAAGCGGGCATGCACGGCCGCCGAATCGACCTGGTACTGCGTGAGTTGTAACGCGGGTGTCGTCATGGGTTATGCGGCCGCCGGCACGATGCCGTAAATTTGTTCACGGATCTTCGCAATCGTCGCGTCGTCGAGATTTTGCGCCCGGCCCACCTTCTCCACTTCAGCCGCGGCTGCTGCCACTTTCTGCTTGAGCACATCCAACCGCTCGCGCTGAATGGCGAGGGCGTCGGTGGTCTGATCGAGGCGCTTCGCCTTGAGCAGCAGGTGCGAGAGCTCGACCATGTCGGCATCGGCGAAAGAGGCTTCGGCGTCGGCCATGCGTTGGATCAGCTTTTTCCAGAACAGGGCGAGTGCCCCCTGTTTCAGATCGAGATCCGGATCGGCTTTCAGCATCGAAGTGAGCCGGTCGAGCTGCTGTTCCATCGCCTCTTCGCTGGCGCGCTGCGCGTCCCAATGTTTGCGATAGCGCGAGAGGGCCGAGTCGCTGATCGGCTCGCCCGTTTCCTTTGCGACGGCCGCCGTGATGTCGGCATAACTGGCGTTGGCCTCGAACAATTGATTGACGAGGTCCCGCACGCCCAGCTTGTCCACTTTGGAGACGGTCTTGCGCATGGCCCTCGTTACCAGCGCCCGTAGTGGCCGCGAATGTTCACTGCCTGATCCGCGCGGAAATTGGATGAGGCGTTGTAGTTGCTGCCGGACTTCGCGAGCCCGTCGCGGATCATGTCGGCCGCCACGATCATGCCGGCCGTCTGTACCATCGGGCCGAAGATGCTGGCGAAGAGTCCTGGCTGCACGGTGATCATCGGCGGCCGGTACGGACAATCGCCCTTCTCGTCGCGCTCCAGGATGGCGCAGCTCTGCGTGCCGGAAATCGTGGAGCCTAACGCGCTCGGCATGTGGGCCGTTTCGTACTGCGTATTGCCGACCTGATATTTCGCGCTGGTGTTGCAGGCGGCGAGCGTGAGGCACAAACCGATGAGGGCGATGCGTCGCATGGCGGCTCCTTTCGTCATCCGTTACCGGCTCTCGTAGCGCGGCAGGCCCATGTCTTCCCGCAGGGCTTTGATCTCGCGGAGCAGGGCCTCGCGCTGTTGCTCGGCGTCCACCAGGCTATCGACCTCGACCCGCACCGAGGACACATCCATGTCGCCGATCGGGCTGTGCGGATCGGTCAGCCGGCGGATGCGATCGCGAATGCCGTGGATCTTGATCGCCAAGTGCTGCGCCTTCTGTTCCTTCTCCAGCAGCAGTCCCTGCCGCCGATAGAATTCATCACTTGCCATGTGCACGCTCCATCGCTTCGAGTTTTTCCGCCAGCCGGGTTTGCACCTGCACGTTCAACAGCGTGGCCTTGTTGGTCTCGGCCGCCAGCTCCCGATAGGCTTCATTGATGTCCCGGAACGCCTGCAGGTGGGCGGCCGAGGAATCGCTGTAACGAGTGTTGAGCTGCTCCAGCCCCACCTGTCGCCGCTGGTCATAAATCCAGATAAAAAACACCAGCCCGCCGATGCCGAAATTGCTGATCAACACCATGAGCTGGCCAAACGTGAGATCGCTGATGCTCGTCGGCTCGTGCGGCAGCGGCTGCACGCTCTGCGCGAGCGCCGACAGGCCGTAGCCGGTGGTGACGACCCAGACCCCCAACAACGCGCCCATCACCGAGAGGATCTGTCTCGTTTTCATCGGGGCTCCTGTGCCTGCGTGGCGAGGCAGCTTTCTAATTGGCCGCGCAAGCCACGCTCCAGCTGATAGCGCTCCTGCAAAAAGCCGTCGCTCACTTTCCACCCTCCGCCGTCCAACCGTTCTGGCATGCGACTCTCCTGAATCACGAGCGGGCTATGGCAGCCAGCTGTCAGCAGGGCCAGACTGAGGAGGCACGCGCTTGAGCGTTTCGCGCCGTTCCCGCTCGAACCGGGCGCCGATGCTCGCTGCGTCCAAGTCCGCAATCGCCCGGTCCATTGCCTTGAGATCGTCATCCACCGCCTCATCCTGTTGCGCCCTGACCCGCGCCGGCGCCGTCCGCTTCCGCTGGTCCAGCAGGGCCAGCACTAAACTGATCACGCCCAAGAGCAGCGCGCCGATATCCATGCGTTAGGCGAACGTGTTCCGGTCGCCGCGTGAGAGGGCCGCGACCTTCTGCTGCAGCTCCTCGGTCTGCGCCTGTTGCGTGGCGGTGGCGGCGCGAAGCGTGATCACGCCGCCGAAGCCCAACGCCGTGAGCGCCTTGCCCGCGATCTGGTCGTCGATCAGGCCGAAGATCCAGAGGCCGACGACCACCAAGCCGAGGCCGCTCATCAGGTACGTTTTTTTGCCGCTCAAAAATTCCAGGATCTGGCTCATGACGTCCTCCGGTTCAGGCTCCGCACTTGGGTACATAGGTCTCGCGCAACTCGACGTGGTAGCCGCTCTGCACTTCCGCGAATTGGTTCATGTAGAACCCCTGGCCGCTGCCGGTTTCCTCCAGGAGGAACGGGCGACTCCAGTAGGGGCGGCCGTCGAGGCAGCGCCGCGACCAGATGCGAAAGCGTTTGTCGCCGCAGGCATAATTCAAAATCTGAAAGCGCTCCAGTCCCACCCGTTGCTCGTCCGCCGGCAACGCCGTGCAGGCCTCGGAGAGATTCAGGAACAGCGCCATCATGAGACTGAGCGCATCCATCGCTACACCACCGCCCGCTTGATCCATCCATCCAGAAACGCCAGTTGCGAGGCATCCTTCAGCGCGAGATCGACATAGTGCCGCACCTGGTGCGCGCGGACCGTTCGCAGAAATTGCCGCACCGGCATGAGATTCACGACCATGAGGGTTTGCGCGCCGAACTGTCCATCCACATCGACATGCCCATGCGCCCCGCGCTCATCGTTGATGGCCCGCTGCAAGAGCGTGACGCCGCATTTCGGCCCGAGGTTCACGCAGAGATCGAAGATCTTGTTCGCTTTGGCCTGGTCCGTGATGCGATCGAAGAGGGGATGCCAGTATTCGCCGTGATAGATGGCCTTCGCATCGGCTTCGGTCAATGCGGCGATGTCGAGATTCGGGTGCGACCGTTGGGAGATGCCGTACTTGGTCACGCCTCCGCGATCGGCCGGATGCTGCGAGAGCCCGCCTTCGAGGGAAATCACCACCTGTACCGCTTGCTCGAACTCCGCCACCGCGCCCCCCGATCTCTTTCCACCCGCCCGCCCACCAGCGCGCCGAGACGCGCTGAATTCCTGGCAATAAAAAAGCCCGATTGAACAGGGAGAAAATCCCCATTCAACCGGGCTTGAGTGCTCCTCACGACCCGATCAGAAATCTATGTGACTAGCGTCATGGCTCCAATGGCTGCACCGCGCCGGACGACTCCAGTTTCACCAGAGACCACCCGCCATCTCCAACCGGGTAGCGCTCCCTGATCACAAATTGCCCCTGCACGGATCGCCGCTCCATCACGTCTGCCAACACTGCACATGCCGGGAAGGGAGCCACCTCGAAGTTCCAGCGCGCGACAAAGGGAGCCACCTCGAAGTTCCAGCGCGCGACAAGCGACACAGACGACCCCACCATCCAGCGCGCCCACTCATCCGCCGGCACCGCTATCTGCAGATCCAGGGCCGCACGTCCACGATCGTACTCAACCCCGATGCTCTCCACCATCGCCCGACTGTCCTCGCCATTCATCCGCACCATCGTCGTTCCTCAGAGCAGCGGCGCGCCAAGGACGGCGCCGCGGCAGGTTTCCTTATACTCTTCGCGCCCGGGATCGCTCTGAATCCCACATCCCAGGTATCGCGCACCATGACGACTCCGCAGCGGACGCAGACACAGCGCTCGACGGCTTCCTGCCTGCACACATCAATATAGACGAGATCATGCTCGTGCAGCGGCAGGTCGTTGGGGCTGAGACTCTTGGGGTGGTCGCACAATCCCATCATCATTCCAACGGCTCCCCCGGAGTCATGCCGTGACTCCGATGCACATACGTAATCTTGCCATTGCGGAACGTCAGTTCGATTTTTCCGAAGATACTCTGTTTCTGTAATTTGTGCAAGTAGGCCGAGACCTCGGACAGCGTGTATTCATGCGGCTTTTCGACGCTCTTCAACATTTCTGCTGGCCTCATTCCTGCTGCTCCCCCGCATAGCCACCGCGCTTCATCTCGCGCCGGAGCTTCAGCTTCTCCCGCCAGACCAGCCGGACGAGGATGATGGTCATTGCGCCACCGGCCACCGCGCCGACCACGAATCCCACCTGAATGCCGTACAGCAGATTCGCATCGATCGTCATGCGGTCTCTCCCTCAAAGAGTAGGGCCCGCTCCATTGCGAGCAGCGCTTCTTCGGCGTCTTTCACCGCGAGCAACGACGGCAGCCGTTCGCCACGCTCGATGCAGTGCCGCGCCTCGCGCAGATGCCCCAGGCCTTCTTTCATCAACCGCTCCTGTTCAGCCGTCATGCCTTCACCCCACTCATCGCGGGTGTCTCGTCGATGCTCGCCGCCGAGTCTGGCTGCGACGCTGCACGCGACCGCCAGCCGCGATCCCTCATCGCTTTCAATGCCTCAATGATTCGATTGCCCTGCGCCCTGGTCTGGGGCCAGGTGCTACCACAGGTGCGGCGGCAGAAGTTCATCCTGGCGAGGCCGACGCCGCTGATCGAGAGATCATCGAACAGGTGACAGATCATGCGGTTCTGCTCGACGCTCAACAGTTCCTCCGGCTGCCGTTCGTCGCGCCCGCGCCGTTTCGGCGGATGCAGGCGCGGCGGCATGGTGTCGTGCAGCACCGCCACGCGCTGATAGACCTGTTTCAATTGCGCGATCGACATATCGCGACAACTCTCCACGCCGGTCAAATTCCACTGCAGTTCCTTCCGCGTTTCGTCGTTCAGGTTGAGATCCCGCCCCATCGCGTGGATAGCCTTGATCAGCCCCTGCCGATCGGCCGGAATCTCCCGCTGGCGGATGGCCGCTCTCAGCATGGGGCCTCGTCGCTCGCTGCGGTGCGCCGTTTCCAGGCACGGTGCGCCGCATTGGCTCGCTCCCGCGCGCCAGGCCGTTGGTTGTACGCCCGCATGTATTGCCGCATATAGATCCGCCTTTTCTCGCGCCGCTCCTCGGGCGTCATCCGCCGCCGCCCAGGCGTTGCCGGAGCGGGAGGCGGGACTGTGACATGATGCTGGGTAGGCGTCGGCGCGGGGCGCAGTCGTGTCACCGGCAGCGCAACGAACCCCTCCGGCAACGGTCGATAGACGGCCGCAGGCGGCGGCACAAACGCGGTGCGGTGTCCACAGTTGAGGCAGCGCTCTTCTTGATATTCACGGATGATCAATCCCTGGCAGTGTGGACAGCTCATCGTCAGCCCTCAAACGTGAGTGGCAGCTCGCCCTTCAGTGGCTGGCTTTTTCGCCTCTGTTCGAAACTCCAGTGCGCATTGCACCAATCACGGTCGGTCAGTCCCGGCACCGGATGCCGATGCTGTTCACACATGGGCGCGTCGCAGGTCGCGTGCTTTCCGTGCTCGTCGGTCACGGGATAATCGCAGAGCGCCACGGCAGGCTTGTTGCAAAATCCGACCCGACAGAACTTCTGCCTTCGCCCGCGCGTGCAGACGATGACGTTGACCGTTCGCCCGTCGTCGCCCTTAAATTGAACGTGCTCACAGCTCATGACTCACCTCAATTCCTCTCCGGCGCCGGGAACGGCGGCGCGTATTGGGCGCGCCAGGCGTCGTACCCTTCTTTCGCGCTGCGCAGCATGATCGCGAGATTCATCTTGACCGACGAGTCGAACAGCTTCGCATCGGGAAAGGCCTGCTGCAGCGAGCGTGTCAACTCGCTCGTCCACCAGCGGCGCTGACCTTCGTCGGGGTGCGCCTGGATCACGACACAGACCTGCACGAGGGCGCGTGTCATCTCGGTTTGCGGAATCGTCCGCCAGGGCTGCGTGGTGAGGTCGAGCAGCATTTCGTCGAGACAATCGAACTTGGCGCGCTCGGCGGCGTTGGGCCGGTCAGTGGTGATGGACATCGCCGCCTTTCTGCGCGCCGCAGTCCGCCCGACATTCGACGCAGAGGGGCGGGCGGACGTAGACCGCCAGCCCCAGCAGCAAGAGCCCGAGCTCGCGGTGACCAAGCGCACAAAACACGATGAGGGCCAGCACCAAGAAACAGAATGACATCAGCAGTAGTTCCGTTCGCATGGATCGCTCCTATTGCAGCTCCAGCACGATTTGTCCGAGGACTTCCGCCGGCTGGTTGCGCTTGAGGCAGCCGAGCCGCCGGGCCAGTTCGATGATGCGGTGGCGCAGTTCGTTCTCCGCATGCGCTTGCTCGTCGGCCGTACAGATCAGGTAGTAGCCGTGGGGCTCGCCGGAGGTGCTGCCGATGGGCTCGCCGTGCTCCTCGATCAAGTGTTTGATGACGCGCCGCACTTCGCGTTCGGGCATCCCGGTGATCTTCGCTAGTTCGCTCTTGCCGATCGCGGCCTGTCGTCCCTGCCGTTCGGTCAAGAGGGTCATGACCTTGCGTTCCTGCTGCGAGCGATCGAGCGGTAGCGTCATGGTGTCGGTCATGCGAGCGCCTTTCGCACGGTGGATTCGAGATCGGGTGAGAGCGTCCAGAGGCCCAATCGCCCTGCGCAGGGAATCGGCTCGGCGAAGCGCACGCGGCCCGCGCGCGCGAGGTCCCACACAAAGCCGCCGTCCTGGTACCAGCCCAGGTGCCGTTCGAGCGGGGTGAGCGCGGCGATCAAGCGCGGGCTGATCGGCAGACATTCGTCGAGCTGTACGATCCCGAGCAACGCGCCGAGCGGATAGGATTTTTCGACCAGCGCGGTCGGCATCGCGCCGATGCGGCGCTCCAAGCGCATGAGGGCGTCCGTGCTCGTCTGTCCGCCGGTGGCGGCGGCATGGATCACCAGCTCGCCGCGATAGTCCGTGCGCCAGCGGCGCGTCTCGAATTGTTTGATCCCCAGCATGATGAGCGTGGCCCAGGGCTGGCGGATGCTCAGGACTTTCATGTGGTGCGCTCCCGATGGTCGAACGAGGCGACGCCACCACATGCGGCCTGCGCCGGTTCACGGTCCCGACTCAAGGCGTCCCAGCGGAGGATGAACGCGGCGAGTCCTTGCCCGATGGTCTCGCCCGCGCGGATCGAAAACGTCGAGCCGGTGTAGGCATCGGTGAACAAGTACAACGGCTCTGCGCCGGGGAACGCCTGCACGCCGTTGAAGGTCAGGAGCGACATCCGCGTTTCGAAGGTCATCGTCCCTCCTGGTGCCGATCGCTCGCCTGCTGCATGGATTCGAGCGTGAGGCGTTCCTGTTCGGCCTGGTTCGGCAGATTGACGTACAGCAGGTCGCTGAGCGCGAGGACTTGCACGCCGTTGTGATGATGGAGTTCCGCGAACTCGCCCTGGATCTGCAGGCGGCCGCTGAAACAGACGAGACATTGTCCGACCGTTCGGATGGCCAGCGTGACCCAGCGTCCGAGCATGGGCTCCAAGACCGGTTTCCAGTTGTGCGGTTTGTGATCGTTCCACATCGTGGCCTCGCTGGTGACCGTCACGCTTCGCGCGCAACGATCTCCTGATAGTCCGGCTTCACTTCGAACTTCTCGCTCGGTTTCTTTCGGCAATGCACGGCGGCCAAGGTGGCGTCGTCGAGCCCGAGCAACACGTCCTTGTTGGGCTCTTCCACCGTGCGGATGCAGTTGGTGAGTTTCTTCGCCTTCAGCGCGGCCAAGACTTTCTCCACTTTCTTACGGAACTCGATGGCGGCCGGGCATTTGCGGAAGGCCAATTTGCCGAACGTACTCGTGAAGACCACCCCGGCGTCTTTTTTCTTGCTGGCCGGCCGCATGTCGGCGCGATGTTCACGGCAGAAGGTTTCCAACAGGCCGACGGCCTTCGCGATATCGGCGTCGATCGGGGCGAGCCGCCCGGCGTAGCGTTCCTTGACGGCCGTGATCTCGTTGTTCATCTTCAGTTCGATGGTCTCCCGGCGGATCTCCGCCAGGCCGACCTCGCGCAGCAGTTGCTCAGCGTCGTTCCAGGTCTTCACAGACTTTCCTTTCCATTGCGCGATCGGCCAGGGCGGCGGCGCGGCACATCGCCCAGACCATCACGAATCCCAGCGTGATCGTGCCGAAGGCGGCGCCGACAATCACAAGATCCCATTCGGTGGTGATCAGCGGAGACATTGCACGCCTCCCTTGATGAGCGGCAGCCGTTGCCGGATGACTTCGTTGCGACGATCTTTGCAGCTCCGGCACCGTAACGCCGTCGCGCCGCCAGGCGCGCAAATGCAATAGACCGCGTCGGTGGTCCGCCCGCAGCCCTGGCAGCGGTAGCGGTCGTGGCCATAGAGAATCTCGGCGCGGCGGTCGTGGAGTCCCAACCTCATCGCTTCGCTCCTTTCCCTCTCGGCTGTCTGGCCGGCGCCGTGCCGGTGGCCGCCTGTTGACGATCAATCGCGGCACGCAGCGTCTGCACCTCGATCCCGGACTGCGCGAGCGCATGGGCCCAGCGCCCCGCTACCGGCGAGATGCTCAGATGGCGGCGCATCGTGGCGCTGCCGATTTTTGCGTGGGTGACAGCTTGCGCGTCGCCCCCTAACAGGAGATGCGCCCACCAGAGCAGCGCGCGTTTGCCTGAGCGCATGGGTGTATCGCTCAGATCGCTAAACGTCCGCGCGCAGACACGACAGTGATACCAGTACAATCCGGGGTGCCCTTCCAGCGGCTGCGGATCGTCGAGGTCGGCCCCGTCGTAACAGCAGGGGCAGCTCGGGCGGCCCTCCGCGCGGAACCACCGCGCGGCGCGGAAGGTCTCGGCCAGTTGTCGTTCGAGCTTGGTCATGCGGCGACTTTCATCGCATCGCGGAGGTGCTTCACTTTGATTTTGCTCTCGCCGCTGCGATCGGATTCGGCGAGACGGCCCGCCACTTCGAGCACGTTGCAGGCGCGGCGCGGCGATCCCGCCGTGCGCGGATCGGCCCCGAGTAGTTCCATCACGGCCTCGTGATCGGCTGGGTGGACAATCGCCTCCAACAACAGCGCCAGGTCGGCTTCGTTGAATTCGGGGAGTTCGAAGATGCGGCCGGAGACGCGGGAGGCGAGCTGCTCGTGGAGTTCGCTGGTGCCGGTCAAGACTCGCTTCAGCCCCTTGATGCCCGCGAGCACCAGACCGCACCCGGTCTGGTCGTAAATCGTCCGCAGCACGTCGAGGGCTTTATCGCTGAGCGTGTGGGCATCATCGACGATGAGGCAGCGGCCGCTCCCGGAGAGCCGCGCGCGGATGCGCTTCAAGCAGGCGATCAGTTTGCCGTTCGACGATTCGCCGATGGCGTCGCAGAGTTCCTGCAACACGCCCGACGGCCCCATGATGCAATTCGCGCGGAGTAAAATGGCCGTTTTATCGGCCTCCAACGCCTGTTGAATGCTGCGCGTTTTGCCGAGGCCGGGGCCGCCGATGAGGGCCACGAGCCGCCCGTATTGCTGCGCGAATTGCACGGCCTGCAAGACTTTCTTCGCTTGCCGCGTTTCGACGAAGGGGACGTGCATCAGCCCGGCGTCGTCTTTGGTTTCTTCGCGGTCGAGGTAGGCCTTGAGGCGCGCGCCGATTTCTTCGACGTTGCCGATGTCTTTCCGGTGAATGAAATTGCTGATCGCGCCGGCGCTGTAATCCACGCCCATGCCGATTTGTTTCAGCGAGAGCGGCCGGCCTTTCGCCTCGCGCTTTTCGACGAGCTTGATGAGCCGTTCGCGGACCAGTTCGAGTTGTGGCGTGAAGAGTGTGGGCATCGGTTATCCGTTCAGCAATTGGTCCATGATGGCGTCGTGATCCTGGTCGCCCGGGTCTGCGCTCGACGGGCGGAGGCCGGTCCGTGATCCCGTCGGGCGCAGGGGGGCCGCCGGACCTTGTGAGGCCCGGGCGGCGGCGGCGCGTTCGGTGCCGAGAATGGTCGGGACGACTCCGCCGCCTGGCTCGGGATTGACCGGCCCCGAGACGGGATTCGATTTCAATACGTAGACCTTCGACCGCCGGATGTCGTTGACGACCAGGTCGAGCGCCTGCTCCTGATCGTGCGCAATGGTCTGGGTCTGCCGGTAATCGGTGAGGATCTGGCGCGCCGCCCTGCGGCGCTTGACGAGTTCCTTTCGCTCCTGCTCCGTGAGCGACATGGAGAAGGCCTTATCTTGCCGCGCCGTGCAGACAAAATTGCGATCGACGAAACAGACCAGCTCGCCGATGTTGGCTGGGTCGTAGCGGATCTCGATGGTGCGGCCCTGCAGCGGAATCAGCGCCTCATGCCAGTAGCGGTTGGTCAGGCCGAACAGTCTGATGCCGTCCTGATAGACCTTCGCGGGTTTGTGTTTCATCAGCACCACATCGAGCGCGCGCGGATCCGGAATGCACTTCTGGACGCCCTGCCATTGCTGGCGCGGCGTGCCGTTCAGCGCGCTGTGTTCCGTGTCGTGGTAGCGTTCGATGCGATCGGTGAGGGCGGCGCGGAGTTCGTCGAGGGTGAGCAGCTGGCCGCTCGCGATTTCGCCGGCGAGTTTTTCGGGCCGCTCTTTGTTATCGCGCCCGCACCAGCCCTTCAATGTGCGCTCCCAGGAGGGGAACGTGTGGCCGAACCATGACTCGATCGCCTTCGCCCAGGGCGTGTAGGGCTGCGCGTGTGTCACGCCGACGTGGAGCTGGGCGAGCACCGTCCGCGTGTCGGCATCCATCTCGACAGACCGACTCTTGAGCGATTTGCCGCCCCAAAAATTCGCGGTGTAGTCCTTGCCGTTATCCATATAGAGCCGCTGCGGGAGGCCGAAGCGGAGGATGCCCGCGCGCATGGCGAGCGCGATGGTGTGGCTGTTCGGCACGAGATCGAGGTGCCAGCCCACGCAGGCGCGGGAGCGCAGATCGACCCAGGCGGTGAGCCAGGGCCGGAAGACTTTCAGCTTGCCGTTCGCATCGACGGCGCCTTTGACGAACAGATCCAACTCGCGATGGTCGCCCACCCACATTTCCCCCACGGCCAGGTCGGCATAGTCGCGCCGGATTTTCGGCTCGGCCTGCGCGCGGTAGGCTTTGGGGCCCAAGCGCTGGGCGATGACGAGCGGGCGCGGAATGGTGGCGAGAAACCGGTTGATCGTGGCGACGGACGGCGCCGGCTGCCGAATCTCTTCGCAAAGCGCCCAGACCGTGCGGTGTACGTCGGTGACGGAGGGCCGCTCGGGCCGGAGATATTCCTGCGAGATGATGGCTTGGAGCGCGTCGGACAAGGCCAGGAACTTGCCCTTGTTCTTGCCGTACTGCGGCACGATGCCCGCGACGCCGCGGGCGCGATAGGCCTTGATCCAGCGGTAGAGTGTGGCGACCGACAGGCCCGCCTCAATGGCCAGCATGGCGAGGCCCTTCGGATTGCGCTCGATGCCGTCGAGCATGGCCAGGGCGCGATGCACGAGGCTGATGCGCTGTTGCGTCTCGGCGCGGGCCTGATCGGGAACTTCGGCCAGGTTGAGCGATTCCGGTTCGGCGGTTGGGATGACCTGTTGTGCGTGCCAGTAGCGGAGCTGCACGTCCGAGGGCAGCGAGGCCAGCCGGATGAGCGATTGCGCCTTGCCGTTGCCGCTGGACTGGCCGCCCGCTGGACCGCCCGGCTTGACGGCGAGGTCGCCCTCCGCGAGGCGACGATAGACGGTGGCGCGGGACCAGGCGGTCCAGCGCATGACCTCGTCGATCGTCAGATAGCGGTCGTCGTTCACCGAAGGCGCTCCTGTTGGGCGAGCAGGGCCGAGACGGCCACGGCCCGCTGAATGACATCGCGCAGTTCGCGGCGGATGCGCGCGGCTTCTTTCGGCGTGATCTCGCCGTCAGAGGCCGCATCTTCGACTGCGCCGGCCGCTTCGCCGAACTCCTGGGCGATCCGGATGACGCCGCTGCGCAATTCCGTCGAGAGATCCTCGGTCATGCCCACACAGATGGGCGTGAGGACGCAGCCGACGGATTCAGCCAGGACGTCGAGGGCGTCGATGGAATTCGTGGCGAGACAGAAGGCCGCGAGGGTGTCAGCGGGCGGGCGATGGGCCTCCGCGCTCTCGCTCGTATACTTGTCGAGCATGTCTTTCGAGACATCCCGGTCGAGCAATTCGCCCATCACCCCCGCGAGCTGAAACCGCGAGAGTGGGCTACGCTTGATGCTGGCGACCATCGCCGCACGGATGGCATGCATGATGCCTGCGAGCCGCCCTTCGTCGGACACGGCGCCAGGGAGTGGCAGGGTCATCCAGGCCCCCTGCGGACCTGATGCTGTCTGAGGATTTTTTGACTTAGACATTGATGGCCTTTCGTGAAGATGCGTAGCATGCGAGCATGGGGAAAGAGTCGTTGCGCCGATACGCAGAATCGCCTACAATCGGACTCCGACAAGACGAAGAGAGCGGGGGGCGCATGTGGGCACATGCGACGCCCCCCGGTCTCCGCCCACGGCAGACGCCAGCATGTCTGACGCCTGTGGTGTTTCTGCGTGTGGATTCGGTGAAGAACTGCGGCGAAACACCGCATGCAGACTGGGTGATGTGCCCGATCACCATAATGGTCCTATTAGGAGGCGAGACGTTCGGGCCAGAGTTGGCCGACATCCACACCCAAGACATTCGCGATCCCCTGCCGGACGTCAGGTCGCTTGGTGAATCCGCGTACGACGTTCGCCACATTGAAGGCGCTACACGGAATGCCCTGCTGCTGCAGCTGCTCGGCGATGTGCGCGTAGGTCAGCCCGCGCTTCACGATCAGGAGTCGCGCGCGCGAATTGCAAGGCGTCCAGCTAGCTCGCTGTGGAATTGCCTGTTGTTTCCGCTGCGGTTTTGTTCGCTTTTGTGTTCGCATAAGTTGCAACATGGTTGGGTCATATATGTACTAAACGTACATGTATGTCAATAGAAAAATGGATCAAAAGTACACTCCCGCACAAGTGCGCGACATTATTGGGCGTTTGCGAACCGCGACAGGCTCACACTCATCTCTCGATCTCGCCCGCGCCCTCGATATTGCCCCTACCATCGTCAGCCGAGCCATTCGCGAGAAGCGTGTTCCGGACCTCTGGATCTATAAAGTCGCCGTACTGACCGGGCATCGCGTGGAGTGGCTCCGCGACGGCACGGAACCGCGCCATTACGTAGAAGTACTGAAGGATGCGGCGGCGGTGACGGACCACTTGTGGACGCTGCAAGGGGAGATCGAACGGCTGGCGACGAGCCCGGAGCAGCGCCTCCGCCTGGTGCATACAGTGCAAGACGCGGCCTCGCTGATTCAGTCCGTGGCGGTGTCCGAAGCGGCCGCGCAGTACCAGGTGCATGGGGAGAACCAGGCGGAATTGTCAGCGCTCGACGCGGAGGGGAAGGCCACGGTCCACCGGCTGATCCAGGCGCTGCTGCATGGCGATCAGCAGATCAAGACGCACCTGATCGGGCAGCTCAAAATCATTGAAGACGCCGTCGTGGCGCGGAAGAAAAAGGATCAGCCGACCTCGCACGCGGAGTGATCATGCCGACGTTTCCGTTCCTCGAAACGGTCTGTCAGTTACGGAATGAGGAATGGGCTGTGCTGTGGCGGGTGGGGCAACTGCTCGCGCTGGGGGATCGGGACCTCTCGGCGAACCTGGTCTCGACGGTCGATATTTTAGAGACGGTGAAAGAATCGCGCGGCTTGACAGCCGCCCGGAGTCGGCGTATCAAGGGAGTTCGTCTGCTGAAAGATGGGACGCTGGAGATTCTCTATCGCGACTAGGGGAGGACGTCATGTGATGCGGATCGGCCTGCTGCTGCTCGTCTCGTGGTTCTGTGTCTCTCCACTCGCGCTCTCCGCCGCTGACCAGCCGACCATTCTCACCGAGTCGGCCAGCGGCACGCGGAGCCTCAAGCCATTCACTGTCGGTGATCGCTGGGAACTCCAGTGGGATTCCAGCGAGGGCCTCATTATCTGGCTCATGACGGCCAAAGGGGAGGCCGTCCAACAATTGGCCGCCCAACACAAGCCTGGCAAGGGGAGCACGTTCCACCCGACAGGCGGCTCCTATTATTTACGGATCACGTCGTCGGGTGACTGGACGGTGCGGGTCGTGCAGCTGCCGTGAACTCCCACCTATTATATAGCTGCCTCCTGATCCTGCTCCCGACGGCCGCCTGCGTCGCTCATCCGCTCCATACCTCGCCACTCCATCTGGCCCGGGAATCGCCGTTCATTGCCGTCACGGTGCACGATTGTTATGATGGCGACACCTGCACCGTGACCCTCTCTGATGGCTCGTTGCCCGCCGTGCTGGGGGAGCATCTGCCGGTCCGGCTCGCCGGGATCGATACGCCCGAGCGCCACAGCCATTGCGCCGCCGAGCGGGAGCTCGCCCACGCTGCGAGAAATTTCCTGCGAGAGCGCCTGGCCCGCGCGACTAGAATTGACCTCATCGCCCCGCAACGTGACAAATATTTCCGCCTCCTGGCGACATTGCGAGCCGACGGCCAGGACCTCAATGCCGCCCTCCTCACTGCAGGCCTAGCCAAACCATACGCCGGCGGGACCAAATCTCCCTGGTGCCGGGCGGTGATCGCGCCCCCCACACCAGAATAGCCCTCAAAAACGCCTATTTACGACCATGATTTTTTCACTTGACATCGCTACGCCACGTAGCATATACTCCCATCATGATGATTGCGCGACAGAGCCAGCCCAGCGAGCCCGACGGGGCGGCTCTCCACATTTCGGGTGAGGAGCTGAACATGCGACATGAGATGAGCTACAGTGATGGCAGAGTGTGGGGCGTCCTGACCACTGAGCGGGCTGAGTCGAGCCGTAATATCCCGGTGCTCGTGGTGGCAGACGTAGCCTACGGGCCTGCTGATAGTGTGGCAGGGCTCCCTAATGCGGATGTGTTTGGCGCGACCACAGCCGCGAGCCTGGTCGCAAACTGGGGCAGCGGCTCGAGGACCAATGATGAGCGGACGGCGGCGGATCGGTTTTGCAGGCAATGGATTGACGGCCCGCAGGTATCGGGCGCGATCTATCGATGACCCATCCCCTCCCTCTGCGAGCCCGATAGAGGGAGGGGCCACCACTCGGGCGAGGAGAGACAGATGACTATCTATGTGAGCCGGGGATACCCTGACGGTCTGATCCGAGTCCGGGAGATCAACCCAGATCGAGATCATCCAGATAGCTTCTGCTGGCCAGCGGAGGCAGAGCCTTTTGCCGCCCTCTGCGAGGGGGCTCATGAGATAAGCCGTGAGGTGTTTTTGGCCGCCAGGGATGCCGCGCAAGCCTCGCAGACCGCCGCGAGGCGTCAACGAGTAGCGTCCTCCCGCGCATCCTACTCGCGTCATCAGCGATGATTCTGTACCGATCCACGGAGGGTAAATACTATGGAAACAATGCGCAAGAAGCCCCATATCTGCTGTACATGTCACCGAGAGCTAGATCCGAGCAGTGACGCCGTAGTGTACCTAGGGTGGGGTGATCGTCATGACGGTCACCCGGGAGTTGGGTGGGTGGCCGCGCTCTGTGCACCCACCCCCGCACAGGTGGCTGGTGGCGGCAGCCCTTGCGTGCAATCGGCGCGGGACTGGGCCGATCAGGAAAATATTGATCTCGTACCATCCGACTATGAGGCATGGTGCGGCGAGTGACCCCCCTCTCCACCGAGTATGCGATCCGGGAGGCCGTGACACTCTTGCGGCTCTCCCGGCGCAATTTCCGGTCCCGGCAGGTGGCCCAGGCCGCCGAACTGCCGGAGCGCTCCCGGATACCTATCGAGGCCACGGCCCGCGTCGAGGAGCCATGACCCCCACCGATCTCAAAACGCTCCGTTCCGCCCTCGGCCTCTCCCAGCAGGCCCTCGCCGATCGGCTCGGCGTGACCCGCAACACCGTCACCCGCTGGGAGATGGGCCTGCACCCAATTCCGCCTCTCGCGGCAAATTTCCTCGCGACCATCCGCACGCCGAAAAAGTAGCCATCGCCCGGCACAATTCTTGATGGGATAAAAACTCCATCGCCGAAACCGTCCAAAACTGTGAGACTTGGATTTTCTTATCCACAGGCCAATTTTCATTTTCTCAATCACGTGATAAACCGCTCCTGACGCGGCGTTGAAGGGGATTTGAAGGGCTCAGAAACGGCGTGAGAATTGGATGAGACTTGGATTTTGGATCGCGCCCGTAATTCACAGGCTCGAAAATGGCAATTTCGTGAGGATTCAACAGCACTTAGATGGAAAACCTTCAACCTGGTGATTCTCAAACTACTTGGAGGTTTGCCACGCTTTTTCCCGCCCCATTCTCAAACTAGATGAAGGTTCCCGCCGACGCAGACCCCCGAAAGCTCTGCACTACCGCAGCATTTCGCATTTTCCCGATTTTTCCAGGATTCTCAATCTCCGTGAAGAATTACACTCGCGCCTGTCGGAGTTGATTCTGGAGGATAGCCTGGTAGAGGAAAGGAGTATGCGCCTCCCCGATGGCCGACGGCGACATTTGCATTTTGCAGGCGTCCCGCAGAAGATGGACGCGTCGACGCGAAAATCAGCGCCGGGTGGCGCCGATGAAGTTGTGTAAACTATTGAGTGCCAAGCATGGTCTGTTTGTCCTATTCGTCGGAGGTGGTGAGGTGTCGATCGGTTATCGTTTTGCAGTCATGAGCGGGATCTTCCTGATCTTATTCTCGTCCGCATGCACGACTACCAGGTCTGAATCCGCTCCTGTCGTCGTGAAGCGAACGCAGATGCAGATGGGTACGCTCGTGACCATTACCTCGGTGGCGGCTGATCGCCGGCGGGCGCAGGATGCGGCATCGGCTGGATTCCAAGAAATCCATCGCTTGGAGGAGCTAATCAGTACTTGGATTGCGGCGAGTGAGCTCTCACGGGCGAATGCTGCCGCCGGCAGGGACGCCGTCTCGCTCAGCCGCGACACGGTGAAGGTGCTGGAGGCCTCGCTCGAAATGGCCCGGATGACGGAGGGAGGGTTTAATATTCTCGTCGGCCCGGCGGTTGAGGCTTGGAGTGTTCTCGATCGGCAGACCATTCCATCCGATGCGGTCTTGCAGGCGGTTCGCCCGCTGACGGATTTACGTGAGCTACATCTGAATGTCGCGGAAGGAACGGTCTATCTGGCCAAGCCTGGAATGCGTGTGGATGTGGGCGGGATCGGCAAAGGCTTTGCCGCGGATATGGCTGTCGCAGCCATGCAGGAGGCCGGAGCCACTGCAGGGGTCGTGGCCCTCTCGGGGGACATCAGGACCTTCGGCAGACTTCCGGGGGGTATGAAATTTCCCTTCGGCATCCGGCATCCGCGGCATGAAGAAGCTGTGCTGGCTTTTATTGATCTTCAGGATGAGGCGATTTCGACGGCCGGTGACTATGAACGGTACTTCGAACGGGACGGGGTGCGCTATCACCACATTCTTGATCCGATCACGTTGCACCCGGCTCGTGACTGTCAGAGCGTGACCGTCGTTGCCCGTGATGGGATGACAGCGGACGGCTTGGATACCGGCATCTTTGTGATGGGGCGGGAGCGGGGGCTGGCGTTGGTTGAGCGGTTGCCGGGGGTCGGTGCGGTGATCGTCGATCGTGACGGAAAAGTCTGGGTTTCTTCGTATCTCAAGGGGAGGGTGAGGATGAATGATGGTATCGAATGATTCCATCCAAGGCGGACGTTCCGGTTGTGTCTTGATCCGTGGTTGGCGGTGGAAAGGTATGTGGGCAGGGGTGTCGCTCGGTCTGCTCGTGTTGAGCGCGTGCGGCGGCAGTTCCAAGTATTTTCAGGATGCCGTCAACGAGGCGACGCAGGAGATGGTCGGGAAACGCTATGGCACACCGCATAAGACACAGGCTGCCGCAGACGGGGGAGAAATCTGGACCTATTTCGAACGCGGCAGCGGGACGGCAGGCTTCAGCGGACAAGTGCGGGGAGGCGGCTGTCGGGCCTATGTCTTAACGTTCGACAAGCAGGCGGTCTTGAGACGTTCGGAACAGCAACCTTGCCAGGGATAACTCCTCCGGCTTATCGCTCCAGGTAGTAGCCGAGGGGGATTTGCATCGTGACCGAGGGTTTTTCGAGCGGCTGGGACAAGGTGAGCGGTGAGGCCTGCCGAATGGTTTCCAGTGCGGCTCGATCGAGTGCATCGTGCCCGGAGCTCTTTGCAATTGTGGCTAACGTAATCTGTCCATCTTCCTGAATCACGATCCGTACGACCACTCGACCTTCCAGGCGATGCAGCCTCGCCGTGAGGGGATATTGTTTCAGCGCTTCAATGCGTTGCAACAAAGGCTCTGCGAGCCAGCTATAGTCCGGCTTTCGGGTGACGTGACTCAGACTGTTCGATGGAACGAGCGAGGCCACTTGAGCCGGAGCGGCGGGTTGCTCGATGGTGGGCGGTGGGCTGCTTGTCGCCAAGGACGGTTCTGCAGCGAGAGGTGTTGTTGTCACTGGGGGAAGTGTGGTCTGGGGCTGCGCATGGGCATCAGAGGGTGTCTCTACGTCCGCTGATGTTGCATGGAGTGTGGGCTGTGGCTCAATTTGCCTCTCCTGGGGTTCGGGAAGAGGTACTGCAGTAATGTGGTCAAGCGGCTGTCGTGGCTCCCGTTTCAGTGGGGCAGGGACCGACTCGACAATGTGATGCATATCCGTCGGCACGGAGGCCGGGGTAGTTTCCGTCATGGTCGGAGGTGTTGCTTCAACTAGGGAACGAACCGATGTCGCCGGAGCGGTACGCTGCGCAGGTTTGAAAGCCTTTGCAGCCGGTGTTTGTGTATCGGGTGTTGCCGGGGGATTCGTCGCCGGAGGTTGGGAAGCGACGACCGTGACATCCCATTGAAAGGATGAGGATGGAGGGGCCAGACCGATCTTGGCGACGAAGAGTCCGGCCAGGAGAATGGCGCTGCCGTGCAGGCAGAGCGAGATGATCCACCCGCTCGCATGGAAACGGATGAAGGGGGCCGATATGCCGGGCTGGCGGGCCGTCACAGGCGTACCACCTCCAGACTGACGGACTGAAATCCGAGACCTCGTATTTCGTCTACCACCGAGACAAACCGTTCCAGTAACGTGACTTTGTCGGCTCGTACGACCACCAGCGATTCGCGAGGGTGCGCCAGCATGACAGTCTTCAGACCGTCCGGTGGGACGGGGCGGTCATTGAGGAACAAGTCGCCGTTCGCGGTTAAGGTCACTACGACGGGGACATCTTTGTGATCTCCGGCCTCTTTGGCCTTGGCGAGATTCACAGGGATCTGGCCGGTGCTGATGAAGGTGGCGGTGGTGAGGACGATGACGAGTAGCACGAGCATCACGTCGACCAGCGGAATGACGTTGATTTGATTAACCTCGCGTTCCATGTTGCACCTTATAGATCGTCAGCAGTTCGGTGACCCGCCGGCGGAGAATATTGTTCATCACGACGCAGGGGATGGCGACGAGCAGGCCGACAGCCGTCGCCTTCAGGGCCAGGCTTAAGCCGATCATAATGGTATTCACAGCCATCGTGCCTGAGGTTCCCATCGTGTGGAAGGTCATCATAATACCGAGGACGGTTCCCAGCAATCCGATGTATGGGGCATTGGCGGCCACCGTACCTATGATGACTAGGCGTTTGGTCAGCGCCATTTCAAATGTTTGGATGTCTGTGAATTGGGACAGGTCCACGCGGCGATAGTAGAGCCACCGCTCGACCGCCACCGCCACCGACCAGATGCTGAGCGCGATCAGCATGCCGATGATTCCATATTCTACCGCATTCTTCAGCAGATCCATTCGTCGATCCTCCGCCTCTCGCTGTGGGTTATCTAGGGGGGCACCTCCGCCCTGCTCTCGGCATGGAGTTCTGGATTGAGCCCGGTTTTACGGGGGTGGGGCGTTGCCGAGTCCTGGTTCCTTCTTTCCCGGCGATTCGGGTGGTTGCGGGAAGATGACGGTATGGGTCGCCACCACTCGAAGCGCAATCGCCGTGCCGACTTGATAAATGCTCAGAGACGATTCGCTGCTGTGAACGATCTGTCCGGAGGGGAGCTGAATCGTGTACACATTTTCAGAACCTTTGAATTGCCTTGCCAGAATATGGGCATCTGCGCCCTTGGTCGGGACGATATGAATGTCGTCGGGGCGAATCATCACGACCACGCTGGTTCCAGTCGCGAGCTGCTGCGTGTTGGGGAAGTCCCCGATCTCGGTGGTCACCACAGCATTGACTGCGACCCCGGAGATAAAGTCTGCCTGCCCGACGAAGTCGGCCACAAAGGGCGTCGTGGGGACGTGGTAAATCGCTTCAGGCGTATCGAATTGCTCCAGCCGCCCCCGGTTCAGGACCGCGACGCGGTCGGCCATCGAAAACGCTTCGTCGTGGTCATGCGTGACAAGGATGGCCGTGGTTTTGGTCTGTCGAAGCAGAGCGTGGAGATCTTGTCGCATGCGGCTTGCCATGTCGGGATCGAGATTGCTGAACGGTTCGTCGAGTAGCAACAACACCGGGCGCAGGGCGAGGGCGCGGGCGAGCGCGACACGTTGCTGCTGCCCCCCTGAGAGTTCATGCGGATACCGCTGCTCCAGCCCGCGCAAGCCGGTGAGGGTGAGGAGGTCATCGACGATGGCTTTCTGTTGTGGGCGGGAGAGGTGACTGAGACCGAAGGCGATATTTTTCTCTACGCGCAGATGTGGAAACAGTGCGTATTCTTGAAAGACCATACCGATGTGCCGCTGTTCAGTCGGCACCATCACGTCGCGCGACGACACGAGCCGGCCGGACAGAGAAATGCTCCCGTCGGTCACCCGCTCGAATCCTGCAATCGCGCGGAGAATGGTGGTTTTGCCACATCCCGATGGTCCCAGGAGACAGAGAATTTCTCCCTGCTGGACCGTGAGCGTGATCTGTTCGACAGCAGGACGATTGGGTTCGTAGGCGCAGGAGATCCCGCGAAGTTCAAGGACGGGAGATTGTTCGACGGCGAGATCCATGAAGTCAGGATTTTTGACCAGAGCCTGTGCCGGGTGCTCGCGGATGTCTGGGTTGTTCACGGGGTTCAACTAACGACCTCTTGGTCACGTCCACGCCAATCTTTAGATACCAGTAGCAGCAAGGCCGGCAGGCTCAGGAACACGATCAACAATGCGGCGGGCGCCGCCAGCTGATAATACTCCTCGCTGGCTTCGAGCCATACACGAATCGCCAGTGTATCAAATCCTACCGGCCGCAGCAGCAATGTGGCTGGAAGTTCCTTCATGGTCTGGAGGAACATCAGGACCCAGGCCGCAATAAAACCGTTACGAATGAGCGGAAGAGTCACGCGCCGGAGGGTCCGGTGTGTTGTGCAGCCCAGGGTGCGTGCCACCTCTTCCACATTGGGGGTGACTTGTTGGAGAGCCGGCTCCATCGACTGCAGGCCTACCGGGAGAAAATGGAGGATGTAGGCGACGAGCAACACCACGACCGTGCCGTATAAGACCGGTACGAAGTGCGTAAAGAGCACAAGGACTGCGAGGGCGGCGACGGGACCGGGTAAGGCATAGCCGGCATAGGCGGCTTGGAGACATGCGAGATTGAGTCGCGAAGGCCGACGGCTGGCGAGATAGGCCAGCGGAAGACCGATGATCACGGCCCCACTGGCTGCCAGCGCCGACAGGAAGCTGCTGTTCCAGATGAAGCCGAGAAAGCGCGCATCCAGGGCGCCCTGTGCCATTGCTTCGATACTCCACAGGATCAACATGGCCGCCGGAATCCCGAATGCGGCTCCGAACACCAGCACGACGTACCCGGTGATGAGTACCGTTCTGGCGAGGCCGGCATGCTGCCGGGTCGCCCGTCGATAGCGGCCGGATGTTTGGTAGAAGCGACTCCGCTGGCGAAACCATCGTTCCGTGACCAGGAAGATGATTGCCATCACGACGAGGAGCAGGCTGAGAATGCTGGCGGCCGTATGATCGTAGCGGCTGGTCATCTGTTGATAGACCGCATAGGTGAGTGTCTGGTAGCGAAGCAGGGAGACCGCCCCGAAGTCCGAGATCACATACAAAATCACCAACGCCAGTCCTGCGGCAATAGCAGGGCGGATGAGCGGGAGCGTGACGCGCCAGAGGGTGGTCCAGGGGGAAATGCCGCAGACGCGTGCCACTTCTTCAAAGGAGATATTCAGATTCAGCAGTGCTCCTCGGACCAGCAGGTACACAAACGGAAAGGTATCGAGAGCCATGATCAGGGTGACGCCGACAAAGCTTTGCGGGGAGAGCAGTCGCGCGTCTGGGCCCATGAGCGTCTGCCATCCTTGTTCTATCGGGCCGCCCATTCCAAGAAGATGAGCGTACACATAGGCCAGGACATAGGTCGGCATGGCGAGGGGCAAGGCGAGCGCCCATTCCCAGACCCGGCGACCAGGAAATTCATATCGAACGGTGATCCAGGCGAGAGAGACGCCCAGCAGCAGTGTGGTCAAGGTGACGCCGGCAGCCAGGGAGAGGGTATTCCAGAGAAGTTCGGGAATGCGTGTCGACCAGAGGCGGCTCCACACGGTCGGTGCGGCGGTGAGCGCCACATAGAGGATGTAGCAGGTGGGGAGAACCAAAAATGTGGCCGTGATCAAGCTGATCCATTGCAGCGCAGAGGGGGTGTGAGCTCTTGTGGCGGTAAGCATGCGCGGCTATACAAAGGCTTAGCGAAGGCCGACCTGTTCGATCAGCGTAAGGGTGGCCTCCCGTAATTCAGCCAGTCGAGCCAGGGGGACTTGCGCCGCACGGAACGTGCGCCGGTCAACGAGTGTCGGATCGGCTTTCACGTCCGGATGGAGGGGGTATTCCTTGTCCAGATCCGCGAACATTTTTTGCCCGGCCTGGGCAACCAGGAACTCAATCAGGAGTTTGGCACTCTCAACGTGTTTGGACGCGCGGGTGACACCGATTCCGGTCACGTTCATGATGGCGCCCATGCCGCCTTCCTGCTGATCGGTCATGACCGCGGCGATCGGAGCAGTAGGCTGCGTGGCAAGGTGCCGATAGATATAGTAATGGTTCACAATGCCTGCCGCGATCTGCCCCTTCGCGACGGCGTCCACAATCTGCGAACTCTTTTGGTACACCTGTGTGCCCGCATTGGCCTTGAGGCCTTGCAGAAACTGCTTTGTCCGTTCATCCCCGAAGGTGGCTTTGATAACTGAAACGCCGGCCTGAAGATACTCGCTGCCGGAATTGGGGACAGCGATTTTGTCTTTCCATTGCGGCTGGGCGAGGTCGAACAATGACTTGATTTGATCGGGCTTGACGAGATTGGTGTTGTAGACAACGATCCAGAAACGGCCTGAGAGTCCGACCCAGCTGTTGTCGGCCGCGCGGAATTGCGACGGGATGGCTCGCTCAACTTCGCGCATATTCATGGGCCTGAGGAGTTTGAGCTCGCGGGCATGCTCAAGGCTCCCGGCATCGTTCGTCAGGAAGACGTCGGCCGGGGTATGGTCGCCTTCGGCTTGTAACCGGTTGACCAACTCGGTGGTCCCCGACGACAGTAATTCGATTTGGATGCCACTCTTGGCCTGAAATTCGTCCAGCACCGGCTTGATAAGCCGTTCTGCGCGACCTGAATAAACGACAAGTTTCTCGGCGGCCTCCGAGGTTCCGGCGCCCCACTGCGAAAGCGCCAGCATTCCGAGGAGTAGCGTCAGCGCCAAAAATGTGCGACAGGATGAACCCATGCGGCATGCCTCCGGAGTGGGGATAGCCTGTATCGACCACTCCTAGTTGAAATTGATAAGCTGTCTCAAGATAGTACTGGATGCAGAAGCGATCCGTCAATGGCGGCAGCGGGCACAGAGGCCGTACAGCTCCAGTCGGTGGGTTTGGATCACAAAGCCGTTCTTGGTCGCGACCTCTTCCTGCAACCGTTCAATCTCGCAATTCTCGAACTCGACAATAGTCCCACAGCCGGTGCAGATAAGATGGTCGTGATGGCCTTTATGCGAGATATTGTCGTATTGCGTCTGGGTGCCGAAGTGGCGGGCTTGGGCGATACCTGCTTCGCAGAAGAGATTGAGTGTGCGGTAAATAGTGGCGAGTCCGAGGTGAGGATCCTTCTTCGCCAGCTGATGATACATCGTCTCGGCCGTGACGTGTTCTTGTCGCAGGAACGCCGTCAGGATTAGTTCGCGTTGACGAGTCAGCTTCAACTGATGCTTGGCCAGGTGCTGACGAAGCACGTCCATTTCTTTGAGGGTCTTACTCATGGCGTGTGTACCGGCATGAAAGACGCCCATTAAAGACGAAAGTGCCTCGACGGGTCAAGAGGGGAGCCGGCCGACAGGATCATCAATTGACGAATCGAAACCTGCCTGTTTATAGTCCTGCCGGTTGTGGACGATTCAAAGGAGATTCAATAGGTGCGCAAATCTCACGAAATGACGATCGATCGAGCGCTACTGCTGTACGCCTTATCGCTGGCCGAGCCCTATGGCTTGTTGAGTGACGTCAAGCTGCAGCAGCTCTGTTTCCTGTGCGAACTCCAGATGTTCGGGAAGGGGATGAAGGGGTTTCATTTCGAGTTCGTTCGGTTTGCCTATGGCGCGTTCAGCCGTGATCTGGACAATGACTTGACGTCCCTTCGACGCAAGGAACGGATCGAGAACTTCAGCCCGTCCGACCAGGTTCGCGATGAGGTCCTTCCTCTGCTGATGAAAGGCATCGACGGAAACGAAACCAATGAGAAAATTTGTGACCTCATGCAGGCGGTGATTACCACCTACGGGCCGCAGGATGTCACTGCCATTACACAGTCTGTCGAATCAGTCGAACTTAGTACCCCGCAGCAACCGGATTTCAAGATTCCCATCCGCGATATTGTGTTCCACACCACGCTGCTGGTTCCTGCCCGCATCGAAGCGTCGGCGGAGTTTCTCCTGCCTCCAAGCCAGTTGGCGAAGGTCAATACGGCCATGGGATACTGAACCGGAGGCACCCGGCCGCTAGGTCCTCGGCGCTGATATCTTGTGACTCCGGTCGGATGGCGGGGACGTGGTGGCGGACGACCGGTGAAAGCGGGTCGATCTTGCCCGGACTATTCATGAATCGCTGCTCCGGCGTCCGATCCTGTCGCCCAGCGAGGCTGTTCTCGTTCGGCCTCCGCGATGGACTGCCAGTACGCCTGCGTCGGCCTTACGTGCGAGCAGCCTCGGCGGGCTTCCGTCTCCGCGACGGCATTCATGAATAATCCGGGCTAGGGTCGTTTCGGAAGGGCGAGTGCCGACTGGATCGTATGGAGCATGGCACCTGTCTCAATCGGTTCCAGCAGACAATACTCGATGTGGAGTTCGCGGACGACGCGCTGAAATTTCTCGCCTTCCAGTGCGGGATCGTGCAGCGCCGCTGTGACGATCAGGCGAGCGGTGGAGAAGGTTTTGCGAAGTTCCATTAAGTCTTCCGGCCCTTGATCGTCCTCCGCGACGAATCGGTTGATCACCAGGTCGAGCTTGGACGACGTGGACTGAGCGCAGGCGGTCTGCAAGGTGGCACTGTGTTGAACAAAATGTTCCATGCCTGGTAAGGCCAGCTTGATAAGCCGCTTCAGATTCGTGTCGGCATTGATGATCAGAATATTGGCCATAGTCCTCCGATGAGAGGGTGCAGGGTATACTGACCGGCGGCCGTGGGAATCTGTACAGACCGATCACAGGTGCCCGTCCGCTTGGGGAAAATTGCTGTACCGGGTCGGTCAACTCGATCATCCTTCAGTGTCAGACCAACTGCTGGTCTAGGGCGTAGCGAATCAATTCTGCCGTGGTTCTCATTCCTAATTTGATGAGGAGCCGAGAACGGTAGGTGCTCACCGTTTTGATACTCAAATTGAGATGCTCCGCGATTTCCGTCAGGCGTCGTCCCTGTGCGATCCACTGTAGCACTTCAATCTCGCGATCCGAGAGTGTTGCCGGGAGGGTATCGGTGGAGGAGCTGTTCCGGTGCGGTGGTCCCTCGTCCTGGCTGTGTTCGGTTTCGGGAGACGGCAGGTAGTCTCCACCTTGAAGAATGCGTGAGACCGCCAGCCGAAGTTCCTGCGGTCCCCGCTCTTTTGTCAGGTATCCGAGTGCGCCGGCTCGGATGGCACGAGCCGAGTAATGTTCTTCGGCATAGATGCTGACAACCAGGACAGGCAAGGTCGGCCGTAACGATTTGAAAATGCGCAGGACTTCGAGACCCGGCATATCGGGCAGATTCAAGTCCAGGATGACGAGATCCCAGGTGTCTGTGCGAATGTGATCGATTGCCTGGCGGGCAGAAGCTGTTTCGACAATGTCGGGCGTTAATCCGTCCTCAACGAGGAAGTCTCGCAGGAACTCTCGCAGACCACGACGGAGTAAGGCGTGGTCGTCCGCGAGCAGAATTCGTACATCGACTTTCGCCGGGGGTAAGTCTTGGCATGCATCCGCAGCCAGCGTTCCGCTCATGGAGCACCCCGGAGCTCATCTCTGCCCGTTCCTGGCCGAGCGCAGGGAATGGGCCGAGCCACCCTCGCGTCGGTGTCGTTGTGGGGGGCCGTCAATGTCTGGGTCGTAAGCGGAGAGAACACTCGATAGGCTCCTGTATGTCGTCTAGTCGTGGCAGCCACTGACTCGGACATCGACGCTGAAGACCTCGTTCTGCCGGAACCCATTCGGGCCGACGGGAACGTCCGAGGGCTTGCCTTTCGATTCCTAATCCCACGTGCTCAGCCGATTCATCCCCTGGAGCAGGGTAACAAACTAAGAGAAAATTCCTAATTCATATGGACTGGAGATCTACCACGAACACCGAGTGACCGAATAGAGCTAAAGGGCCCTATTGTGGCCCTGGAGCTATGCCTAACCTGTCGCAATTGTTGATTGAAAGGAACGGCTTCAGGGTGGGAGCTGGGGGCTAGTGGACTAATGGAGGTTGGCGAGAGTTCGCTCACAGGTCAAAGGCGGTATAATTCCCCATACTTCGTTTCGAGATAACGGAGAAAGGGTTCCGGGTTCACCCCGTTACCCGTCACCCGTCGGGCCAGATGGTCCGGTGTGAACATCCGTCCCCAGCGGTGGATCTTCTGCTCGAGCCATCGTCGCAGCGGCAAGAGGTGTCCTGCCCTCATGTCCTCCTCCATCTGCGGAAGTTCGAGTGTGGCTTGTTCGAAGAATTGGACGGAATACAGGTTGCCCAAGGTGTAGGTCGGGAAATAGCCGAAGGCGCCCATCGACCAATGCACATCCTGCAGGACCCCCTCGGCATCCCGTTCCGGCACAATACCCAAATATGACCGCATTTTCTCGTTCCAGAGGCCGGGCAGGTCATCTGGTTCTGCTCGTCCCTCGATGAGGGCCTGCTCAATTTCGACGCGTACCATGATGTGCAGGTTATAGGTCAATTCGTCGGCTTCGACGCGGATCAGCGAGGGGGCGGCCCGGTTGATGGCTGCGTAGAACCGGTCGAGAGGCACGTCGGCTAACTGCTGCGGGAACGTGTGCTGTAACATGGGGTAGAAGCAGTGCCAGAACGCACGGGACCGGCCGACACAATTTTCCCAAAGGCGGGACTGACTTTCGTGAAAGCCGAGTGACACGGATTCGCCGAGGGGTGTGCCATAATAGCGAGGGTCCAAGCCTTGATCGTACAGGCCATGGCCCCCTTCATGGATGCAACTAAACAGGCATGACGGCAGATCGTGCTCAAAAACTCGTGTCGTCACCCGGACATCGGTCGGATGAAAAGAGGTCGTGAAGGGATGGGCCGAGAGGTCGAGGCGCCCGCGCTCGAAGTCGTAGCCCATGGCGGTCAGCACAAGCCGACCAAACTCCACCTGCTTGGACTGGTCGAAGCTCTGGTGCAGGCAACGGTCGTCGATGGTGACGGTACTGCCCTGAACGCGCCGTAAGAGTGGGACAAGGCGTTCCCGCAATTGTGTGAGGAGCGGCGCGAGTTGGGCGATGGTGACACCCGGCTCATACGTATCCAAGAGCGCATCGTAGGGCGAGTTTCGATACCCCAGATACCGAGCCTCATCGCGTTTGAGATCCAGGATGATCTTCAGTGAAGGCAGAAATTTTGAGAACCGGCTTTCTTCCCGTGCCGTCACCCAGGCCTGCTGGGCCAGGGAACACTCGCGGCTGAGGCGGATCACAAAGTCTGATGGAAGTTTCTTGGCCCGGCTGAAGTCGCGCCAGGTTTCTCGCAACAGCGACCGGGAAGGTTCATCCCAACTGTCGGCGGCCTGTCCGGTGGCGGGGTCGATCCATTCGGTGAGCAGCGTTTCGAGCTCAGCGGATACGAGTCTTTGATGGGCAAGACCTTCGAGCGTCGCGATTTGTTCCGCGCGTGCCGCCCCGCCGCCGGCGGGCATATATGTCTCCTGGTCCCACGAGAGAACTGCGGCCGCGCTCTGGATGCGCCGGATTTCCAGCAACCGAGTCGTCAGCGGTTCCAATGTCGTCAGTGTCTTCACCCTCAGACTCCTTCTCCGGGCACGTCCATGGTATGATCCGGCGGCCGGTGCGAATTGTCGCACAACTCTCTGCCGGAGTGAAACCGATGACCGATCTCGTGTTGCCGAAAATTGATGCTTACGCGGCTGCCTATTCATTGCCCGAAACTCCCATCCGCCGCGCGCTTCGCGAGGAGACGGAACGGACGATGGAGTTTGCGCGTATGTTGGTGGGGCCGCTTGAAGGGGCCTTCCTGCATATGATGGCCCGCCTGGTGCAGGCCAAGCGAGTGCTGGAAATCGGCATGTTCACGGGCTATAGCGCGCTGTGTTTTGCCGAGGCGTTGCCGGATCAAGGGCGGGTCACGACGTGTGAAATCGATGACGCGTCTGCAGCGGTTGCCCGGCGATTTTTTGCGCAATCCCCCCATGGTCGCAAGGTCGAGATCCATATGGGGCCGGCTTTGGAGACGATGGCGGGACTCAGGGGTCCCTTCGATCTTATTTTTATCGATGCCGACAAGCAAAACTATGTGAGTTACTATCGCCGCGCGATGGAGTTGTTGTCCCCGCGCGGGGTGATTCTCATCGACAATGTGTTGTGGGACGGCGGCGTGTTGCTCGAACCGCCGCCCGATGACCGTACTGCTGCGATTCAGGAACTCAACCGGGTCGTGAGGACGGACAAGCGGGTGTCCGCTGTGTTGGCGACCATCCGGGACGGGATCTGGATCATCACCCCGACACCATCCGCCTAGAAGCCGGTATTCGCGGCCCGTGGCAACCCACGTGTGTCGTCGATTGAGGAATTGCGTCCATGCAGAAGCCATCGGTATTTGCCGCCTATGCCGCGTTGACCACCTCGGCGCTAGTCTGGGGCGGGTCCATTGTGGGGCAGAAGCTGGCGCTCGGCGCGTTTTCGGCAGTGGAAACGTCCCTGTTGCGCAGCTTCGGCGCGCTGGTGATCCTGATTCCTCTCTGGTGGTGGAGCGAAGGCGGGCGTACGACGTGGACCGCTCGCGATCTCAAGCTGTTGTCGCTGCTGGGGCTGGGGGTCCTGGGTAACCATCTTCTGACTCTCATCGGCCTGCGTTACATCGGCGCTGCGACCGCCGGCGTGATTATCGGCGCCAGCCCGGCCATTACGGCTTTGCTGTCGTCCCTGCTCGTGCGAGATATTCCGTTCAAAACGGTGGCGGCTGGTTGTGCGGTCTCCTTTGCCGGAGTCGCACTCGTGTCCGGTATCGGAGGAGAGGCGCCGAGTGGGGATAGTCCCTGGCTGGGCGGCATGTTGGTGTTGTTGGGATTGGTCAGTTGGGCGCTGTATTCCATCGGCGGTCGCCAGGTGATGGAGCGGCTGTCTCCGCTCACCGTCAACTGGACGACACTGCTGCTGTCGCTCCTGTTGCAGATTCCTCTGCTGTGGACCGATCAGAAGTTGCTGCTTACGGGAGCGAGTGTGGTACCGGTCTCAGGGTGGGTGGCCTTAGGGTATCTCATCGTGTTCGCCACGGCATTGGGGCAGCAGGCCTGGTTGTATGGGGTGCAAGGGGTGGGTCCTTCGCGGGCCGGCGTGTTCGTGAATCTCATCCCGGTATCGGCTCTGCTTCTGTCCGCGCTCGTGTTGGGTGAGGCGATCGGCATCCGCGAGATCGTGGGTATTGTGCTCATCCTTGCCGGCGTCTGGCTGGTCGGTTGGCAATCGGCCCGGCTCAAGCAAGCCGACTGATGCGCCGTCCATTCTTTACACAGATGTTCTTCCCGCCCACAGATAGACGCAGTAGGTTGTTGTAACATCATCGGTTTATCGACGCAGGTCGCACTTCCGTAAAGCAGCGGTTTCGACACTCATCTATTAATTAGGCCTTCCTGAAGCCGTGGCTCTGCTTTGCTGCATCGGTATGTCACGCAAGTCCACTCCGTGATTCGGGTCCGCATTCAGGAGTTGACTACTCATAGTCTTGCTCCCTTTTCGTCGTCTCACCTGATGAGATGGCGTGCCTGTCTACCGTGACTCCATGGAGTAGGGCCATAGTAGGGCCGATTGCCGGGGTTTACCTCAGTGAATCATGGGCGTATCTTACGGAAGGTTATTGGAAAACCGACTTGCGAATCGGTTATCCGTTCGGAAAAGTTGAGGACACGATTCGAGATGCTCCCCGCAATTTGCTTTATAACTTTCGGCGTCTTTGCCTTAGATGTGGCGATTCCGCTGGGGCATGGGATCTGGCTTCTGTACCTGTTCCCGCTTTGGCTGAGTTCACGACTGGCCTTGCCTGCGGCTCCTCTGCGATTGGCCTCGGTATGCACCGTCCTGCTCGTAGTGGGACTGTGGCTTGCGCCCCCCGGAGTCGATGTGACGACGGTGATGTTCAGTCGTGCCCTGGGTACCGTCATGATTTGGGGAGCCGCCTATCTGCTGTCGCAGCGGCGGGAAGCGGAGGACGCACTTCGTTCCGCCAATAGCCGTTTGGAATTGCGAGTGGCGGAGCAGACGAAGAATCTGGTGTCCGTCAACGACCGGCTGAGGGCTCAATTGGTTGAGCAGCAGCGGATAGAGGCCGAGCTGCGTGAGAGTCGCCAGCGGTTCGAACTGGCTGCGGAAGGTGCGGATGTTGGGGTGTGGGAGTGGGACCTGCAGGAACACACCGCCTACTATTCCCCGCGCTGGAAAAGCCAGCTTGGATGCGCCGAATCGGAAATCGGGGGGACGGTCGCCGACTGGGAGGCGCGTCTTCACCCTGACGATCGCGCGCGGGCGCTGGCGACGGTCACGTTGTTTCAGGAAGGATATACCAAACAGTATCGTCTGGACCATCGCCTCCGGCATCACGATGGGTCCTATCGTTGGATTTCCTCGCTGGGCGCGGGAGTGTTCGATGAGCAGGGGCGGATGATCCGGATGACCGGCATTCACCTCGATGTTACCGCGAGGACACAGGCTGAGGAGGCGAGACGAGAAAGCGAAGACCGATACCGCGCATTGGTGGAACAGGCCGGCGATATCATTTATCGAACCGATGCCGACGGGAGGTTCACCTACTGTAACCCGACCTCGCTTCGTGTCCTGGGCTATCTTCCGGAGGAGTTGCTCGGTCGGCACTACTTAGAGATCATTCTGCCGCAGTGCCGTTCGCAAGCCGCGCGGTTCTATGGCCGCCAGTTTATCCGTAAAACGCCTCGTACCGTCTATGAGGTGCCGGTGGCTACCAAGGACGGCCGGGAAGTGTGGTTGGGGCAACATACGCAGCTGTTACTGGAGGGGGGCGTCGTCAGCGGCTTTCAAGTGGTGGCCCGGGATATCACCGAGCGGAAAGGGGTCGAGCAGGCGTTGCGCGAAAGCGAGGAGCGCTTTTCCAAGGCGTTTCACAGCAGTCCGGCCGGGATGGCGATCAGCCGACTTGAGGACGGTCGGGTGCTCGACGTGAATGAGGCATTCGTGCGGGTGTCCGGATTTTCCCGTGAAGAGCTGATCGGCATGTCCTCGCTCGACGTCGGAATCTGGGTGAATCCGGAGGATCGCCGGCACTTGGCCGAGATACTGAGGCGAGACGGGTTTCTGCGACATCTGGAAAAAGAGTTCCGCACGAAATCCGGCGAGGTGCGGCACGGGCTGTTCAATGTCGAGCCGGTTTGCATCGGCCGGGAGACCTGCGTGCTCACCCTCGTGCTGGACATCACGAGACGCACGGAGGCGGAGGCGGCGTTGCGTCGCAGTCAATCAGTGCTGCAGGCGCACCAACATGCCTTGATGCGTCTGACAAAAAGCCAGCATATCGGGTCGGGAGACTGGCAGTCGGCGCTGGAAGAACTGATGCAGACGTCGGCACTGGTGCTGGCCGTGGATCGGGCGAGTGTCTGGTTGCTGGATCGAACCGGAACAATACTGGACTGTGTGGAGCTGTATGAGCAAGGTCAGGCGCGGCATTCACGGGGGCAACGATTGAATGTGGCCGAGTACCCCCGCTACTTCGCAGAATTGCTCCAGGAGCAAATGGTCGATGCGCATGATGTCGCCGCTGATCCTCGCACGAGCGAGTTGGTGCAGCCCTATCTCGGGGCTCTCGGGATTGCTTCATTGTTGGACGTGCCCATTTTCTTCGGCGGTCGATTGGCCGGCGTGGTCTGTCATGAGCGGGTCGGCGTGCCGCGCGAGTGGACGCGAGAAGAAGTGCAGTTCGCCACGTCCGTCGGGAATCTCGTGACCCTGGCCTACGAAGCGAAGCAACGGCTGGAGGCTGAAAATGCGCTCATGGCGGCGAAGGAGGCGGCCGAGTTCGCGAACCGGGCCAAGAGCGACTTCCTGGCGACCATGAGCCATGAGATCAGGACTCCGATGAATGCGATCGTCGGCATGGCGGATCTGTTGTCGGAAACACCCTTGAGCGAGGATCAGCGGGAGTATGTGCAGATTTTTCGCGACGCCGGGAGCAACCTGCTCAGCCTGATCAACGATGTGCTGGATCTCTCAAAAATCGAAGCCGGCCACTTGGATCTGGATTTGGTGGACTTCGATCTCAACGACCTGGTGCAACGGGCGGCTGAACTGGTTGCCGTGCGCGCCAGCGAGAAAAACCTGGAGTTGGCCTACCAGATTCAGCCGGATGTGCCGACGTCGCTGGTGGGCGACCCGAATCGTCTCCGGCAGGTGCTGCTCAACCTGTTGGGCAATGCCATCAAGTTCACCGATGAAGGCGAAGTGGTCTTGCGTGTGGAACGGGACCCGCAGGCGGACGGCCCCGGGACCATCCTGTTTACGGTGCGGGATACCGGCATCGGAATTCCCACAGACAAGCTGGCTGCCATCTTCGAACAATTTACCCAGGTGGATTCCTCAACGACCCGTCCGTACAGCGGCACCGGGCTTGGATTGACGATTTCCCGGCGATTGGTTGAGCGGATGGGCGGCAAAATGTGGGTGGACAGCGAGCTGGGCAGGGGGAGTACGTTCAGCTTCACCGCCAAGTTTGCCGTGCATGTTCAACCCGCGCCGGCGGTTCCGCCGGCGCAGTGGGAGCAATTGGCGAGCTTGCGGACCTTGATCGTGGACGACAATGCGACTAACCGCCTGATTGTGCGGGAAACGCTGGCGGGATGGGGCATTCCCGCGGCCGAAGTCCCGGGCGGCGAGGAGGCGCTGTTCGAGCTGCGTCGCGCGTCGAAGGCCGGTGTGCCGTATCGATTGGTGATCTTGGATGTGCGCATGCCGAAACTCAGCGGGTGGCAGGTTGCGGAGACGATTTCACGTACGCCGGGCCTGGCAGGGGTATCCATGATCATGCTGACCTCCGAACGGCGCGCCGGGGACCAGGCGCGGGCCCGTGAGTGCGGAGTCGTGCGCTATCTCACGAAACCGTTTCGACGATCGGATTTGTTCAACGGCATGATGGCGGTGATCGGCAAGGCGGCGCTAGCTGAGGGGCATGCGCTGTTGCCTCAGCCGCTTGATTCGACCGGGGAAATGCCTGGGCTGAAGGTCCTGTTGGCCGAAGATTTTGTCGACAACCGCCGCATGATGGAGTTTTATTTCAAATCGACACCCCATCGGGTTGAGACGGCGGCCAACGGCCAACTTGCCGTCGAGATGTTCCAGAGGGGCTCGTACGATCTGGTGCTGATGGATATTCAGATGCCCGTGCTGGATGGGTATGCCGCGACGAGGGCGATCCGGTCGTGGGAGCAGGCGCAGGGCCGGAGTCCGGTACCGATTCTGGCGCTGACGGCCAATGCGTTGCAGAGTGAAGTCCAGCGGAGTCTGGATGCGGGGTGTACGGCGCATTTGACGAAACCCATCCGTAAGGCCCGCCTGCTGGAAGCCATACAACTGTATTTCCATACGTCCGTTCCGGTCGCGTCGTCGTCGGATGCGTCAGCCGAATCCATCGTGTTGCAGGTGAACGGAGAGTTTGAATCCCTGATGCCGGGGTTCCTGGAGCATCGACGGCAGGAACTCGTCCAGATTGCGGACGCATTGGATCGAGGAGATTTTGAGACGATTCGCGAAATCGGGCATGGACTTAAGGGGGCCGGGGGGACCTATGGCCTCGAAGCAATCAGCGCCTATGGGCGAGCCTTGGAGACGGCGGCGGGTCAGAAGGACGGCGAGTGCGTTCGCGAGGCGCTTCATAGGCTCACCCGTTTTCTAGAGCGGCTGCAACTGGTCTATGTGTAAGGAGTAAGCAAGCCATGCGTGTCTTGCTGGTGGAAGACCACATCGATATCCGACGCCTGTTCGAACAGGTTATTGAGGCGCGGGGACATGATGTCACGGCTTGTGCGGACGGCGAGTCGGCCTGGGAGGCCTACAGTCGGCGGCCCTATGAACTCGTGCTGCTCGATTGGGAGTTGCGAGGGGGCGGAATGGACGGCCTGCAGGTGTGTCGGACCATTCGATCGAGTCCCGGCGGCGACCGCTGTGTCATCGTCATGATCACCGGGCATGATTCTCCGGAATCCTTGCGTACGGCGCTCCAGGCGGGGGTCAACGACTATCTGGTGAAGCCCGTCGGTGTCGAGTTCTTGAAGCTGCGGCTGACGATTGCGGAACAGTGGGTGGAGAGTGTGCGACGGCGCTTCGCGGCGGAAGATCAAGCGCAGGCCTTGCAGTCGCAGTTAGCCGATCACGGCAAGTTCCATGACTTGATCGGCCGGAGTCCGGCGATGGTGGTGCTCTACGAAGGGATCCAGAAGATCGCCGCCGTGGATGCGACCGTGTTGATCGAAGGCGAAACCGGCACGGGAAAAGAATTGGTGGCCCGCGCAATTCATCTCTCCAGCCGCCGCGCGTCCCACACCTTTTTAGCCGTCAATTGCGCCGGGTTCACCGACTCGATTCTGGGCAGCCAGCTCTTCGGTCATAAGAAGGGGGCCTTCACGGGGGCGATCGATAATCAGGAAGGTGTGTTTGAGGCCGCGCAGGGGGGCACCATATTTCTGGATGAGATCGGCGATATTTCTCCTGCCGTGCAGACCAGTCTCCTGCGTGTGCTGCAGGAGCGTGAAGTGACCCGATTGGGAGAATCCAAGCCGCGCAAGGTGGATGTGCGAGTGGTGGTAGCGACACACCACAACCTCGCGGAAGATGTGGAAAAAGGTACATTCAGACGGGACCTGCTGTATCGCATCAAGGTGGCTCGGCTCCAACTCGCCCCGCTTCGTGAACGGCCCACCGACATTCCGTTACTGGTCCATGCCTTTCTCGGACAGTTCCGGTCCGTGATGGAGAAGCCTGTGTTACAGGTGAGCCCGGAAGCGCTGCAGCTTCTCATCAGCCATTCGTGGCCCGGTAATGTGCGAGAACTCAAAAGTGCGGTGGAGTCGGCCCTGATTCATTGTAAGGGGACCGTGGTGCGGGTGGAGGATCTTCCGCCGGAGGTCCGGCATCCAGAGCCTCCGGCGACCTATGTGCCTCTTCAACGCCAGGACGAACGGACGCGCATGGTTGGGGCCTTGCAGCAAACGGGCGGCAACCGTTCGGAGGCGGCACGCTTGTTGGGGATGAGCCGGCGAACCTTCTATCGCCGCCTGGCTGAATACGATGTGTCTGCACTGGGTGATGGGGAGGATGCCTCGCTTCAGTGAATCCTCCTCGATGGCGATCTAAAAGCGGGGGCCGGCACCTCCGCGCGTCAAATAAATCTTTCCCCCGGTCCACCATTCTTCTTTTTTCACCTGACGCGCCATCCGCGCGCATCAGATTCAGCCTGCGCGCTCCCGCGCGAGCAGGTGGCGCGACTGTGTTGAGGCACATGGCACAGGTCTGACACAACTCATTGCGCCATGTCCTTGACGCACGAAATGGACGGATTTTCTATTGATCGGCGTAAGTCCCTAGTATTTCTTGATGCTTCGTTGCCATCGCGGATGGCACGATCCTTGATATGAGGAAGAGGCATGAGAGCAAGTTGCCACCGGCAGTAATGAGTCGAGCGACGAGGAGAGGCCAAGAGGGAACGCATATGGATGTCGCGGGATTTTTACTCTTATACGATGTGGGCTACGACGTGTTGGCGACGATTCCGCCCTCATCCTTCGGTCCCTTCGATCAGCCTGATGTGAAAGAACAGATTGACGGATATGGGATCGATATGTCGCGAGTGCCGCACCGGACATGGACAGATCAAGCAAGGGCAGTCGGAGCTGTGCTGACATGCCTGCAAGGGTTGTCGCCCAGCTCATCGGGATTTCCGACCGCGACTCGTGAAGGAATGAAGGGCCTGAACTAGAACCAAGGAGAGAGCACCATGTGGAGTGAACAACAGAATGTTGCGCAGGTCGAACATGAGGCGAATGTGCAAGCCTCGCCAGCTGGGATCGGGCAGGCGTTGGGCGGCGGCCTGGCGGTCAAGCGACGTCCCGAAGATTTGACTCCTCGCGAACAGGAAATCTTGCAGTTGGTCTGGGCTGGACTGACCAATCGCACGATCGCGGAGCAGCTGCATATCAGCATCAAGACTGCGGAGGCTCACCGCGCCAATATGATGAAAAAATTGCGTGTGTCTAACATTGCGCAACTCTTGAAGACCGCGCTGGAAGAGGGGCTGCTCGCCACCCATGCGGGCTGATGGGGTTCGCGGCGGCCTGCGTTCTCGGGGGAAGTCCCACTCCCGGCGGCGCAGCAGTTCCCCGCGAATCCGCCCCCTCACAGCATAAATGAGGCTCGCGCTGGCGAGGGTGTTTGCAGTACAATGCCGCACCGTTGCTGGAGCGAGCCGTGGTCGAACAGCGTATCGAAGAAATCACGCGCGCCAATCTCGCCTTTTATGCCGCGTTTGAAAGTCTGGACATGCTCCAGATGGACAAAGTGTGGGCGCATCTCGAGTACGTCACCTGCATTCATCCCGGGTGGAGCCTCCGCAGCGACTGGCCGGCGGTGCGCGATTCATGGGTACTCATCTTCAACAACACCTTCTCGATGAAATTTGAGCTGTCGGACGTGCAGGTTCAGGTCGCGGGGGATCTGGGGTGGGTCATCTGCACCGAACATCTCACCAGCCGTCAGGACGACCAGCCGGTCGAAACGCGTGTCCTCGCGACCAATCTCTTTGAGCGTATCGGCGACGAATGGTTGATGATTCATCACCATGGCTCGCCGGTGATGGGCTAACCCCATCGCCGGGGAAATTCCGGATGTCCGGCGAAGATCGAACCTCTGTCGGTGTTCGGTGGTTGGCGCTGGGACTCTTCTTGCTCACCGGCTGTACCACCGTGGCTCAGGTGACGACGTGGTCGGATGAATCCTGTCGTTACAAGGTCCGGGACCAGCTTGAATCCATCCTCACGGAGGAGGGCGAACAAGGTGATGTCGCCAATCGCCTGGCCGTGAATACCACCGTGGTGCTGGCGACCGGTTCTTTGGGCCCCCGTCCCTTCGGTGTCTCTTCGCCTTCCGGCGCCGACTATAGTTTCTTCGTGCAGCGTAAAGGCGAGGGCTGTCTCCTACGATTGTTCGGCCGTCAGAAGGGGTTTACCCGGTACACCAATAACCTGACCTATATTTCCACTCGTTCCCTCGACGGTTGTGCTTGTGCTGAATAACCGCCGTGTGACGGTTGCGCTTCCCGTTTTCCTGCCGTTCTCTTTGGTGCTGTAAACCGTCGCCACATCGGTCTCGCACAATTCCCTCTCGCTGTCTGCTTCCTCAAAGTTCCCCAGAATCCGTTCCTATACGGCGATGTACCCAGCCAATCTGCCGCCTGACAGTGTCTCACGTTACTGTCTCAGGTTTGAATTCTGGCACACTCTTGTTGCTTGTGGCACAACTTGTGGTGTTGGGGATGAATCGAGAATTCGTGCTCAACTTATTGTTTTATCTTGAACAATACCTTCTGGCCGGTTCTTGGCACAGGCCTTGATGTAGTGTGGATATGTCTCGTAGGGCAAAAACCTTGGGGACTTTGATGGAGACGGGCAGTCGGGAGTCCTGACTGTGTGGAAACAAAGGAGAAGTGATCATGATGGTGAAGGGGTTCTTACTCAAAGACAGGCAAGAGCAAGAGTATCTACTGGCTATTCAGCCGGCCACCCACGGCATGTTCGAGCGGTTGATTGTCCGCCAAAAGGTCGATGGGTGTTGGGTCGAGCTCAACGGGAATGCACAGGGGGCGTGGCAGCCGCGGACACAAGCCATTACCGCTGTGTTGGGGTATCTGCAGCGCCTTTGGGACACGTCCAAGCCTGTCTTGGCACGGGGGAATTAAAGAGGCGGCACCTACAGGGAAGTGAATCATGCGGAAAGGGTGACGAAGGAGGGACTTGATGTTGGCTGAAAAAAAAGACAGCCGGGTAGGGAGTCAAGAGGTGGCGGAGGACGGAGTCTTCACGACACATCGTCCATCGTCTGAGGCTCTTGCAGAGGCCGCCGTGAAGCGAAGGCCGGAGGATCTCACGCCGCGTGAGTTGGAAATTCTTCGCCTGATCTGGGATGGCCATACCAATCGAAGTATCGCAGAGCAGCTGAATATCAGCATGAAGACGGCGGATACCCATCGCTCGAACATGATGAAGAAGCTGCGTGCCTGTAACACTGCCCAACTACTCAAAGCGGCGCTGGAGGGAAATCTGCTGGAGACTGACTCGGGTCTGAGGCGTCCCGGTCGGGGAGGCCAACGCTGAGGGCCCACAGCCCGGAGACCGGTTTGAATTGCTGACCTTCCGTCCGGTGCAGGACAGGAAGGCCCAGGTGGAGTGGGGAGGCTTACAAGCCGGGAATGGGATGGGGCAGGTCTTTGGTGCCGAGGGTCTGGAGCCATTCAGACGCGATCACATCGCGTTCTTCCATTGTCATGCCGGCATATTTCCGAAACATCTGTGGGCCCCGTCGCCGCCTCCACGTGAGGAAGCCGAGAAAGTGATCCTTGCAGATAGCATGGGTACCTGCCGGCGCATACACTCTCGCCTGACATCCGTCGATTAAACAGCTCTGTCCGCTCATCGGTATCCCCCCTGATTGCCGCAAAGTATGCCGGAAATTGACCTGGAAATGCAATGTGGTGGCCCGGCGAGCGCAATCTGCCGACAGGCCGACGCAACGTGCCGGAGTGATGCTCCCTCACATCGGCACCAACCCATCAGCGTCTCCTTGTCTGCCTCTTCATGGGGAATTTCCGCTTGCAATCACATCCAGCAGCCAGGTACCGTACTCCGTTCTCACGCGACGTCCGACAAGGAATGCGCGAGCATACGATGGCGATGCAGGTCATATCGGTGGTCGGAGCTCTGATGGTGCTCGTGGCCTATGGTCTCATTCAGGCCGGTACCTGGCGTGAACTGGACGCGGGGTATCTGGCGCTGAATATCCTAGGCTCGCTGTTGCTGGGAATTGTCGCCATTGAAGACCGACGGGTGGGTTTTGTTCTGCTGGAATTCGCGTGGGCCGGCATTGCGCTGGTCGGGGTCGCCCGGGCGATTCGCGCCAAGCGGGCCGCGCGTAGCCTCTAAATCGCCCAGACACAATAGACAGCGGGAAGTCTTGTAACGAAGGAGTAGGGAACTATGGCAGGGTTGTTGTCAGCAGATGAGATCTTTGAACAGGCGAAGGACGCGGCGGTCGGGGCAACCACTGCCGATGAGAAGGCGCTGCAAATCGATTACGAAGCCTTGCAGCTCAAGTTCCGGGCAGCGTTAGGCGATCGCAAAGTGGCACGGTGCCATATCAATAAGTTCCTGCCCGAAGGGTACGAAGATCAGGGACGGTTCAACCTGGTGCTGCTCACTGCCGGCAACGTGATTTTCGACATCGTCATCGGAGATTCCTATTTCCGCTACGATGTGGTGTCCGTCGGTCAGCTGGATAAGGTGCAGGTCATCGATGCCATGTGGGATAACCGAGAAAAGCGCCGGGAAGAGCCCTTCTTGAGCCTCCGGCTGATGCACGCCGAAGAGACGCATCTGTTGTTGGCATTGGATGACGAAGAGCGGAAGAGCCTGCTCGGGTTCGCGTCAGCCGTGTCGGCTGTGCGCAATCCTGAAAAGTAGAACACCACTGCCACTCGAAAAGGGTGGTCATCGGTTCGAGTGATTGAAGCCCCGAAGGATGTTTAAGATGGCGGTCCAGCAAGGCCGCAGCTGGTGAAGCGCTGACACTTACCCTCAGAGATACGTTGAGGCGCTGAACGACGCGAGCGGACGTTTTCAACATCCTGCTACGAGTGCTTCTGGAACGGTAGGGCATGGACGGTAGCCTGATGGCGCGTCCCTGCCACTTCGACCGTCAGTGTGGTGTCAGGGGCCGAAAAGTCGCGCAACGGAAAACCGAATGCCAGTGCGGCATTGCGTTGCGGCGAGAAGACGGCGCTGCTGACCCATCCTACCTCCCGATCTCCGCTGAATAGCTTCGATCCCGCGGGTGGAACCGTTTTGTCCTGGATGACCAATCCGACCAGATGTCGGCGCACGTTCCCATAGGTATCCATCCGGGCCACGACTTCCTGTCCCGGGTAACAACCTTTTGAGAGGCTGAACGCCTTGCCTTCCAGGTTGGCTTCCGGCGGGACAATCTCCTCGTTGAGATCCGGACCGGCCTTGGGCAGACCGGCTTCGAGGCGTAACAGTTCGCGTGCCTGTGTGCCGACGGGCTTGATGCCGAACGGTGTGCCCGATGTCATGAGCTGGTTCCAGCCGGCGGGGACCGCATCGGCCGGCAGCAAGACCTCAAAGTCCTGTTCGCCGGTTTCTTCGGTACGCAGGATCAGCGCCTGCTGCCCGCCGATCGTGGCGGGGAGGGTGTGCAAGAGCTGAAGGGCGCGGACCTCGATACCGAATGCCGCAGCGACGGCCTCTGCTGATTTCGGTCCGCTCACCAGCAGCAAGCCCCAGCTTTCTCCGCAATTCTCCATCTTAGCCTTGGTGCCGTAGAGCAGAAACTTTCGCAATGCCTGAAATGTGGCATCACCCACCTCGCCCACATCTTCAACCCACACGGCATCGGCTTGCACATATACCCGGAAGTAGCCGAGCATTTTCCCCTTATGGGTCAAGAGGCTGGAGTAGCGTCCCTGTCCAGGCTGGAGCGGGAGAATGTCGTTACTGATGATGCTCTGGAGCCACTTGATGCGATCGTCGCCGGTCACCCGGATTTTCCCGCGGTGCGACAGGTCGGACAGCCCGACGGTGCCGCGGACGGCGGCATATTCCGCTGCGGGATCGCCGTAGTGGGTCGGCGTCGACCATCCTGCGATGTCCTCGAAAATGGCGCCTAGTTGTTGGTGCTGATCGTGGAGTCGGGATTGTTTCATTGGATTCTTGCTCTCTGCTCTCAGCCTTCAGCCTTCAGTTCTGAGCGGGCAGCTGATTGCTGACAGCTGGTGGCTATGATTTCTTCAACCAGTTCTCTGGTCCGTGCGGAGAACTCATTTCTGGAGACAATCCTCGTCACGCCCAATTCCTTGGCGCGGCGCCAGGTGTCCACTTCTTCGTGATTGGCAAAAGCCAGGATGGGAAGCGCACGCAACGCGGGGTTGGCCTGGAGGGTTTCGAGCGCTGTGAAGGCATCGATCGTCAGGTCGTTCATGTTGAGAATCAGGGCGGCAGGCGAAGCCGAGGCGGTTTTTCCCACCACCTCGTCCTGGTTGCGGATCCGCTCCAGCGTGTAACCCTGCGGCCGCAACGCATCGCGTACCTTGGTGTAAAAGAAAATGTCGGTCACGGCCACTAAAATCGTGGTGCTCATCCGGTTCCTGTCCTATGGTCTCTAATTCAGTGAGCTGATGAGCCGACCCAGAGCCTTCTTGGCCAAGGCGTAGTCCGGGTTCAGGGCGAGCGCCTGTTTGTAGCAGTCGATCGCCTCGCTCCACTTGCCCTGGCGCTCGTAGACCCGGCCCAGATTCAGATGCGGGAAAGCCGGGCTCTCATACCGTCTGGCCTGCATGGCTTTTTGAAACCAGGGAATCGCCTCGTCGAGATCACCCTTCTCGATCAAGTAGGCGCCGATGTCGTTATAGGGGTTGCCGAAGTGAGGATCGCAGGCGATGGCCTTGTGGCATTCGTCGATCGCCTCGTCCAGCTTACCCATGAAGCTGTAGGTCCATCCGAGGAACGTATAGGCCTCGGCGGTCTGATGCGTCGCGAGCGACAGCTTGTAGAGACTGACCGCTTCCTCCAGCTGCCCCTTCATCTGCTGTTCATAGGCTTGCTGGAAGAGCTGCCAGGCTTCGCGCTTGTCTTCTTCGCTGCCGTCGCCCTGTATAAGAAAGTCCTGAACATCCATGGTACGTCAATGGTCATTCGTCAGTAGTTAATCGAGTGTGAAAGCGATCAGCCACCAGCTCTCAGCATTTCGTTTTGAAGCTGATAGCCGACTGCTGACGGCTCGGCTACTTGCTCTTCAGCTTTTTTTGAATCAACTCCGCGCCATAGCGGCCGGAGAGCAACATTGATCCGAAGGCCGGGCCCATTCGTGGTGTGCCGAACACGGCCGCGACGGCCAGCCCGATCACAAAGCAATTGGGGGAGACTTCCCCGGTCCGGTCCATCACTTCTTCTTCCGACCGCGACACCCACATCGCGCCGTTGCCCGGCACCTGCTGGTAGAGCCCCCGCTTATGCAGGAGGTTGACTACCACGGCATCATGTCCGGTGGCATCAACCACGATTTTACTCTCCAAGGCGATCGGATCGACATGAATAATATCGTGGCCCGCCATTTCGGCGGTGGTGCTGTTGACGACGACGCCTTCGAGCACGCCTTCGCGGCGCAAAATCAGATCGACGACCCGGGTCAGGTTCATGATTTTGGCGCCGGCGTTGTAAGCGGCAGCGATCAGCGCCCCGGTGGCATGCGGAGGATCGACCATGTACATGCCCGGGCATTCCTTGATCTGCTTGCAGGGCACGCCCACTTCTTTGAGAATCTTATGCGCGGGGGCGCAGATGGTGGCTTTGTTCATCAAATACCCGCCGGACCAGAAGCCGCCGCCGAGGGCCAGGCTCTGCTCTACGATGAGGGTCTTGATGCCCATCCGGCCAAGATCGTGGGCGCAAATGAGGCCGGACGGCCCGGCGCCGACGATGATGACGTCGCTCTCGATCAGCTGATCGAACTCCTTATAGTACTCCCGCGCAATCTGACGGGTGATATCGCGCTCGCGTAACGGTGCCGGTTTTGGCTTGCCCATGCGGTATTTCCCTTCAACGGCTGTTGAAAATAGCTTCCGGCTTCGTGCTCAGCTCTTCCACCCCCTTACCGTACTCCTAAGGTACGGTGAGGGGGTGGAAGAGCCTGCGGCCTGGCCGCCATGTTGACCAGCCTTATAGATAGATCTCAGCGCCGGCTTTCTTGAACTCTTCCGATTTTTCCTTCATGCCGATCTGGATGGCCTGCTGCTCTTCCAGCTGTTTCTGCGCCGCATAGTCGCGGACGTCCTGCGTGATCTTCATCGAACAGAAATGCGGTCCGCACATGCTGCAGAAATGCGCGACCTTCGCGGCATTGTCCGGCAGCGTCGCATCGTGGTACGAGCGGGCGGTGTCCGGGTCCAGCGACAGGTTGAATTGATCTTCCCAGCGAAACTCGAAGCGCGCCTTCGATAAGGCGTTGTCACGCGCCTGTGCACCCGGGTGGCCCTTGGCCAGGTCCGCGGCATGGGCGGCAATCTTATACGTCACGACACCGACCTTCACGTCCTCCTTGGTCGGCAGGCCGAGGTGTTCTTTCGGCGTGACGTAGCAGAGCATCGCGCAACCATACCAGCCGATCATCGCCGCGCCGATGCCGGAGGTGATGTGGTCATACCCCGGTGCAATGTCCGTCGTGAGCGGCCCCAACGTGTAGAACGGCGCCTCCTGGCACTCCTTCAGCTGCTTCTCCATGTTCTCTTGAATCATGTGCATCGGCACATGGCCGGGACCTTCGATCATCACCTGGACGTCATGTTTCCACGCAATCTTGGTGAGTTCACCTAAGGTCTCCAACTCGGCAAATTGCGCCTCGTCGTTGGCATCGGCGATCGAGCCGGGCCGTAAGCCGTCGCCCAGGCTGAAGGCTACATCGTAGGCCTTCATGATTTCGCAAATCTCTTCGAAGTGCGTATAGGCGAAGTTCTCCTGGTGGTGCGAGAGGCACCACTTGGCGTGGATCGAGCCGCCGCGGGAGACGATGCCGGTCATGCGTTTCGCCGTCATCGGCACGTAGCGCAGCAGGACTCCGGCGTGGATCGTGAAATAGTCCACACCCTGTTCGGCCTGCTCGATCAGCGTATCCCGGAAAATTTCCCAGGTCAGGTCCTCGGCCTTGCCGTTGACCTTTTCGAGCGCCTGATAGATCGGCACGGTGCCGATGGGTACAGGGGAGTTCCGGATGATCCACTCGCGTGTCTCGTGAATGTTCTTGCCAGTCGAGAGATCCATCACCGTGTCGGCGCCCCAACGGATCGACCAGATCATCTTTTCAACTTCTTCCTCGATCGACGAGGCGACGGCGGAGTTGCCGATGTTGGAGTTGATCTTCACGAGGAAGTTCCGGCCGATGATCATCGGCTCGGTCTCCGGGTGATTGATATTGTTCGGGATAATCGCGCGGCCGCGGGCCACTTCGTCGCGCACGAATTCGGGAGTGATGATGTTTGGAATATGGGCACCCCAGGCTTGGCCGGGATGCTGCAACACGCCTCCGCCATGGCCGTTGGTCGTGGCCAAGAGTTCTTTGGTCCGTGCGCGGGACTGGTTCTCCCGGATCGCGATGAATTCCATTTCCGGCGTGACGATGCCTTTCTTGGCATAGTGCATCTGGCTGACGTTGTGTCCGGTCTTGGCGCGGAGCGGCTTGCGAATTTGCGTAAACCGGAGGTCGGCCAATTTCGGGTCCGCGGCTCGCTGACGTCCGTACTGGGACGTGACTTGCGGGAGTTCCTCCGTATCCCGTCGACTCTCGATCCAGGCCCGGCGCAGAGGCGGTAGGCCGGCGCGCACATCAATCTTCACATTTGGATCGGTATAAGGGCCGGAGGTGTCGTAAATCGTGATCGGCTGGTTGGGCGTGGGGCCCTGGCCGTTGGCTGACTGCGTGGGGGTCAGGCTGATTTCGCGCATCGGGACCCGGACGCCCGGGAGAGCGCCATCGACGTGCACCTTGCGCGAGGCCGCAAAAGGAGTCGTGGTGAGCCGTGCGGTCGAGGGCTTGGAGCCGTGACCGTTACTGGAACCGTTCTGTGTATAGGCCTCGCTCATAGCGGATATCCTTTCGTCGAAGGTGAGCGTCTGACAGCCGAAATAAAAAAGCCGCATCCAGCGAGGAGTGCGGCTTGAATCGATCACGAAGCCAGTCAACCGGTCGCTTCCCTACGCTGGTATTACCCAGGTCAGGTTGTGAGGGTCGCCCGAGCAAGTCGGACTCTCAGCCGGATGGCACCCCTAGCTGTCGAAGGTGATCGTACCGACCTGCCGGGGCGAAGTCAATCTTCCGGAAGGCCTAGCAGGATGCGGAAAAAGTCAACCAGCGGCGTTTTCGCCGGACACTGCCGTCTCATCGTCTCGGCGGAATTCACAACCGTGACGCGCGTTATTCCGCACGTCGTGAACCTCAGCGGCTCACCGTACGGCCACGGGACCGTTTGTATCGCATCAGATAACGTCCTCGTATCGTATCGGATACGAGGATGCCCGCTGGTTCATCTCAAGATTCTGGTGAAGTCTGCGTCGTGCTTCCCTGCCCGCCGTCACTCTGTTGGTCGTCGTAAATCATTTCGCGAGGTTCCAAATACTTGTTTTTATCTCCTGACCGCTACGTGGCCAGACACCGCACTCGGTATACCGTTTGCTTTTGACAGGGTGAACAACAGTGTAAGGGGACCTCTGCCCCGGTCAATCTTGATCGCTCCATAGCTCGGACGAGGTGGCTCGTGTTGCTGCACATCGCTCTACAAGAGGGCTTTCATCACGACGAGGTGCGTGTGTCGGTGGATGCCCGGGAGGTGTGGGGCAGTGCCGATCTCACGACGCGTCGACAAACCGGATATGCCGGTTCCGTGGAAGTGGATGTGACACACAGTCCGGTCGTCGTGGAGGTCGTGTTGAGCAAGCGGGGGGTGGCTCAAAGCAAATCGGTTTCAGTGGATCGTCCGACCTATCTCGGTGTGTCACTCACAACTGAAGGGAACCTGGTCTGGAAAACCTCGTATGAACCCTTCGGGTACCTATGACGAGACGTACCGAAACAGCGTGATGCCTGAAGGTCGCGACCTATCACAACAGGAGGTAGCGTATGAAAGAGCAAGACCAAATCGATCAGGAGTATCGTGTCGAAGCCGCCGAAATGGCCCGTCCGGGCATAGAGCCCCTCATCCCGATCATTCCCTGGCCGCCACGTCTCCGCGTGAGCGGGTTGTATGCCGCATCCCGGATCGTGACGCCCCCCGTCCCGGCGCCAGGCCCCCTGCCGATTCAACCCGTTCCACTCGCTCAGCCGATGCCGGGCATCACGCCTACGGCAGCCGGTCCGTGGCAAATTGAGGAACTGCTCCCCTGGGGCTTTCTTCGCGAAGAGTTGCGCCTTGATGTCGACGGGCGCTATCCACAGATGATGGCCAGCGGAACGCTCTATGGCGTGTTGGCCAAACGTGTGCACTGGATTGCCCGTCTCGCTGCATCCGGGCCGAATACCTGGACCGGCTCGATCTGGTTCAAGGATGGCGATGTCGCCAGCTTCCCCTACACGATGGTCGAGATCACGACGACGGCGACCTTTCTGTCCAGCCAGCGCAAGGCCGTTGTCCGGTTCTCGGGCGGCGGCACGTCGGTTCGTACGAGAACGCTGGCGTTCAAATCTCCGTATTTCAGGCAGGTGGAATTCGAATTCGACTGCGCCACCGGCGTCACCGCGACCACGTACATCGGTACCCATGACCATCCGAATCGTCCGGCCACCTTGCCGAGCGAGACGCTCACGATCGAGGAGGTGTACCGAAGGGTCGGGTTCGAGGTGCGGAAATCAGGCAGTGACAATATCGTCCCCATCGGCGGTGCGGGTACGAACGAGCGTTGGAGCGACAACGAGATGCATGATGCGATGCAAGTGTACTGGTCGCGATTTGCCGGCAAGGCGCAGTGGTCGCTGTGGGTGTTCTTCGCCAAGTTGCACGAACAGGGCACGAACCTGGGCGGCATCATGTTCGACGATATCGGGCCGAACCATCGTCAGGGGACGGCGATTTTCAACGAGTCGTTCATCTCCACGGCGCCGACCGGTGATGCCAATCCGGTCGCGTGGGCCAAGCGGATGCGGTTCTGGACGGCGTGCCATGAAATGGGACACGCCTTTAACCTGGCCCATTCGTGGCAAAAGCAACACCCGCCGGACTGGGGCACCCCGTGGATTCCCTTGGCGAACGAACCGGAAGCCCGCAGCTTCATGAATTATCCGTACAACGTGTCCGGCGGACAGACGGCGTTTTTTTCCGACTTCGCCTATCGGTTCAGCGACAACGAGTTGGTATTCATGCGCCATGCGCCGGAGCGGTTTGTGCAGATGGGGAATGCCGATTGGTTCGATCACCATGGATTCGAGCAGGCGAGCGCTTCACCGGAACCCGCGTTGAAACTCAACCTTCGCGTCGATCGGGCCCAAGCCACCTACCAATTCCTTGAACCGGTCGTGCTTGAACTCAAGCTGACCAACATCGGTTCGCGTCCACTGGTACTGGAAAAGAAATTGCTGTCCATGGCGGATCATATGACCGTCATCGTCAAGAAGCGGGACAAGCCGGCCCGGCAGTATCTGCCCTTTGCGCGCTATTGCCACGACATGCAGGCCCAGGTGGTGATGCCCGGCGAGTTTGTGACGGATTCGCTGTTCATCTCCGTAGGGCGGAACGGGTGGGATATCGCCGAGCCGGGATATTACACGATTCAGATCGCGCTTCATATGGAGACGGAGGATATTGTCTCTGACGCCCTGACCATTCGTGTCGCCCCTCCACGGGGCTACGACGAAGAATTTCTTGCGCAGGACTTCTTCTCTGATGACGTCGGACGCATCCTCAATTTCGACGGCAGCGCCATACTCCGTCGAGGGAACGATACGCTCAGGGAGGTCAGTGAGCGGTTTGGCGATCGTGCCGTGGCTAAGCATGCGTGTGTGGCCCTGGCTGCGCCGCTGGCAAAGAATTACAAAGTCCTCGATATGGGAGATCGAATGGGGGAGATGGGGTCCGCCAAGGAGGCGGGAGGACGCCTCCTTGGCGCCGCTCCCCGTATCGATGAGGCGCGGCAGCTCTATACAAGTGCGTTGCTTGAGAAGAAAGATCAGGCGATCGCGACCTTGGGACGGACCGACTATGAATATTATCTGGGCCGGTTCAGAGAGTCATTGATGGAGCATGGGGCGGTGTTGAAGAAAGAGCCGCGGGACGTCAAACGAGATGCCAAGCGTGAAAAGAATGGTGATATCGAGCACACCATGAGAGTGATCAAGGAGGCACTCTCCAGCCTCAAGGACCAAGAGCCGGTGTCTCGCTAAGCCGGTGGGGGTAGAGAAGCGGGCCGATGCCGTGAGGCACCGGCCCGCTGACTGGGAGCGTCGCGGGGGGTGGGCTTGGCCAGCAAGGAAAGCCGCCTTAGTTAGCAGGCAAGGCCTGATGATAGATAGAGAATTGTTCGTCGCGCGTCCATCCCGCTGAACGATAAAGCACCTGGGCTGCGTCATTCGTGAGGGCGGTTGAGAGCGAGAGGCGCACCGCATCGAGTGACACTGCAACGCTGGCCGCAGCCGACAACAGCGAAGAAGCCACCCCGGTTCTCCGGGCCTGCTCCTGCACGAAGAGATCGTTGAGGATAAAAATCCGGGCCAGCGACACGGGCGAGAAGCTCGGATAGAGCTGTGCGAATCCGATCGCCGCATTTCCCTGATGCGCAATGAACAGCGTGGACTCCCTGTTCGCAAAGCGGGCGAACAGGAACCTCCGTGCGGCAGCCACATCGCTGGTCCGCCCGTAAAACTGACGATAGGCGTCGAAGAGTGGCACGAGCTCTTCGACGTCATCGACAGTGGCTTGCCTGATGGTGTGTGTCATAGACATATCCGTAGCGCTGCTAGAGAACTCCTCGCTCGATCTCCTGCAGATAGAGAAAGTCCGACGCTTTCACACCGGCGGCTCGCCTCAATTCGACCAACTCCGGGGACTCGAAGAAACGTCGGGCGTTCTCTAACGAAGACCAGGCCGAAAAGTGGACGACGCGGTTGGCATCCTCGTCGTAACGGAGGAGTCGATAACTGATTTCCCCGGCACGTTTCCTGAGATCCGCCGCGCCATCGAATACGACTTTCCAGGCAGGGTAGGCTTCGACCTCGTGAATGATCAACACGTGGGGCATGTGAACTCCGAAATGAATGGTGCGGCTCAGTGTACTGCAAAGGCAGAGGGGGATTCATCACGAGAGAGGCGAAGGGGGCACAATAAAGAGGCTATCGGATCTGCCGGTTTTGGACGGGGTGGGAATGGCAGAGCGAGAGCCGCAATCGCCATCCCACTTGGCGAGCGGCGCGTTCATGGTCGGGCGGGAGCGGAGTTAACCGAAGGGAGTGAGAGTGGAGCAGGCACGAGGCCATTCACTCTTAGCTGGCGTTGGCCGTCACGCGCAATCTGACGCGAGCCTTCTTCTGGAGCGCGCTCAAGATGCTGAAGAAGTTGTCTGTGCTTGGATTCCCACGCGGGGCTAACATCCGATGCAAGCCTTTGCTCGGCTTCTTGAGCGTCAGGGCTAACTCCTCAAATCCGATGGTGGCATTAACCAGATCACGGAGGATGGCCTTGCCGACAGCGGTATCACCGGAAAAGCATGCATTAAGCGCTTCCGTAAACAGCGTCTCTCGGAAGCGCGGATCACGCTCCACGCGCGCCGTCACCGTGTTTCTAAACTCTCGCGTGAGTGCCATAGGTTCCTCCGGTCCCTGTTAGGTCTTCTTGGTGTCCTTACGACGGCGGTAGTCTGCCCAGCGTTCTCTTGCCGTTTCGATCGCGTGTTGCTGGCGCTGCTTTGTGCTGCCACCCAGCAGGATCACGAGGCGGTCGCCGTCCTTGCCGAAATAGACGCGTTATCCCGGTCCGACATCGATCTTGCGCTCGAAGACTCCGGCCCCAACTCCCTTCACGTTCGACCAGTTCCCGGCCGCTACCTGATAGAGCGCTGCGGCAACTTTTGCTGAAGCGACAGCAGGGAGGCCTTCGAACCATACGGCAAAAGGTGAACGAGACTTGAGGTCAAGATATTCAAGTATGCGTATCTCGGGCATAGCAATGGTGACGAATATGCGACTACCGTTATGAGGGGGGCGTGCAATAGAATTATCGTGAGGGGAGGCGGCGGTTTGATCAGGTTGTCACGTGGTGTGAGCAAAGATGCATTCACAGTCGGGCGGACATATTTGCGCTGAATGTCTGGCTGAAGAGGGCAAGACAAACCCGTGCGGCGGCTTGCGGTCTGATTCGCGACGCTTGTTTCTTCGGCTAGGTTCTTCGCTTGAGCATGTCCGCCAGATGGGCGAAGGGTGTGAAGGTCGAAGGTTGGTCTTGCTTCCGGCGCGGCGGCGTTTCATCCGACGCATCAGCCGCTTGATACCGCTGGTGCTCATTGTCGTGACAGTAGAGACAGAGCAACTCCCAGTTGCTCCCGTCGGGCGGATTATTGTCGTGGTTGTGGTCTTTGTGATGGACCGTGAGCTGGCTCAGCTTCTTGCCGTCAAATTCACGCCCGCAGCGCGCACAGATCCACGGAAATAACTTGAGTGCGCGTTCTCGAAGATCGTGGTCGCGCTGAGACTGGTTGCTCCGTGTCATGCGAGCCTCCATGGGGAAGGCCACTCGTCACAAGGATATTTTACTGCAAGTCTGAAAGGAACGCCTGCCACCGCCGCGCAATGATTCCCGGCAAGTTCTGCCCATCCGCATTCATGGGCTACCGTTTTTCCGGCGGAATGGTTTTAATAGCAGCTGCGAATGACTCATGAGCCGCGAGGTCAACCGGCCTGTGTTTGATAGCTGTGCCAGCCGGGTCTGATGCCGCCTCTTCGAACCAGCGCCTGCCAGGCGCTGTCCCCTTTCCCCCACGGAGGCCTTGTGCGTTGCGAGCTGATGATGTTCGTGGCTCGAGCCCAATCATAGGTGTGCAGGACAGTTTTTCCTGCTTCCACTGCTTCTGCTAGAATTCGTACATGGGCTCTGAAGCGACGAAATTGTTAGAGGCGGCCTTGAAGCTTCCACCCGAGGTTCGTGCGGCAATGGCAGGCTCCTTGTTGGACAGCCTGGATGTGACCGTTGATGCGGATGCCGAAACTGATTGGGAGCAGGAAATCGCCCGCCGCCTCAAGGAGCTCGATTCGAATCACCCCCATCTCGTTTCCTGGAGCGATGCCCGCCGAAAGATACTCGGCCTCTGATCTCGCATTCGTATTGGTTCCGGTGGTACTTCTTACATTTTTCCTCTTCCGGTTGTTTGCTCGCGCCAGGAACGCTCCACTTTTGACGCCGTTTCTTCGAATAGGTGTCTGACAGGGGATTGTCCGCCTTTAGACTGCATGAGCGGGTGCCTGACTTGCCGCAGCAGGAGGCCGTTGCGTTTCGGAGGCAACGGCGAAGCCTGTCCTGTTTGAGCCGGTTTGCTGGCGAGTTGACAGGCTTCGAGCCGGCAAGGCTTAGTCTGGTGCCCATGCAGGCGTCTGTGGCGGACCAATCACCTGCCTGGCACTGCCTCGTCCCTCACAAGCCCCAGCCCCTTGCCCCATCTCTCAGTGCTTCCTAGGCCCTCTTCTCATGGCCGGTTTGATTGATTGTGTGGGAGGGGGTGTCGTAGAATCAGACAGTGTAAGTTCGCTCGTGGTATAGTTTTTTCAATCAACCGAAAGGCTGCAGGTGAAAACGGTCGCCACGCTTCCCCGTCCTATTACCGACTATCAATCCTTGTCTGCCGAAGAACTCTTCGAACGGACCCGCGCGGCCAAACGCCAGCTCGGTGATCGCGTCATGATTCTCGGCCATAATTACCAGCGCGATGAAGTCATTCAGCATGCCGATTTTCGCGGCGATTCCCTGATATTGGCGCAGGTGGCGGAGCAACGGTCCGACCGCCCCTATGTCGTGTTTTGCGGCGTGCATTTCATGGCGGAAACCGCCGACGTGTTGAGCCGTTCGAATCAGACGGTGATTCTTCCCGACATGGCGGCGGGCTGTTCCATGGCCGACATGGCGGCGATCGAGCAGGTGGAACAGTGTTGGGATGCGCTGGGTCGGGTGGTGCCGGTCGAAGAAACGGTCATGCCGGCGGTCTACGTGAACTCCGCGGCGATCTTGAAGGCCTTCTGCGGCGAACATGGCGGGCTGACCTGTACCTCGTCCAACGCGCGGAAAGTGATCGAATGGAGCTGGGCGCGCCGTGAAAAGATTCTGTTCTTCCCCGATGAACATTTGGGACGCAACACCGCCAACAAGATGGGCATCCCGCGCGAGCAGATGATCGTCTGGGATCCCTACATGCCGCGCGGCGGTAATTCTGTGGAGGCGATCAAGCGGGCGAAGCTGATCTTGTGGAAAGGCCATTGCAGCGTGCACCAGATGTTCCAGCCGTCGCACGTGGACTATTTCCGCAAGCAGTACCCGGACGTCAAGGTCATCGTCCATCCCGAATGCCATGAGGATGTGGTGAACAAGGCCGATCTGGTGGGCTCGACGGAGTACATCATCCGCACCATTACGGCGGCGCCGGCTGGCACCACCTGGGCGGTTGGTACCGAACTGAACTTGGTCAATCGTCTGAAGCATGAGCAGACCGACAAGAAGGTGTTCTTCCTCTCCTCGACCGTCTGCCAATGCGCCACGATGTATCGCATCGATGCCCCGCATCTCTGCTGGGCGCTGGAAAACCTTGCCGACGGCCATGTCGTCAACCGGATCGTGGTCCCGGACGACGAAAAGCAGTGGGCGAAGGTGGCGCTTGACCGCATGATGGCCCTCAGTTGACAGGATCGTGAAAACCGCTTCCAGCTGCGTTCTCGCATCGCTCCAATGCTCGACGTACCGCAAGGGTACGCCTCGCATTCTCGCTCGCTGCGGCCTTGCCGGAAGACGCTTTTGACGATCCTGTCGATGATCGATCGCCCTAAGAACCAAACGCACGACAGTATTTCAGTCAAGCAGGACCTGATGGGTTTGGCCCACAACAAACCACTGGTTCCTCTCGCCTCGTTTCGGTATAGTCCTCTTTTTACGCGCACTTCATGACTCTTTTGTTCCTCAGATAGATCATCCTATGGACTATAAATCGACCCTCAATTTGCCGAAGACCGACTTCCCGATGAAGGCGAATTTGCCGCAGCGGGAACCGGAGATGCTGGCCCGGTGGACGCAGGAAAAGCTGTACGAACGCATCCAGGAATCCCGTCAGGGATTCCCGCGCTATGTGCTCCACGACGGACCACCCTACGCGAACGGGCGGATTCACATCGGTCACGCGTTGAACAAGATCCTGAAAGACATCATCATCAAGTCGAAGACGATGTCGGGCTATCAAGTCCCCTACGTGCCGGGCTGGGATTGTCACGGTCTGCCGATCGAACATCAGGTCCTGAAGGAACTGGGCGACAGGAAGCGGGACCTGGACGCCCTCGCGATCCGCAAGCTGTGTAAAGAATATGCCGAGAAATATGTCTCGATTCAGCGGGAGGAGTTTCAGCGGCTAGGCGTGCTGGGTGACTGGCAACAGCCTTATCTCACGCTGAACCCTGCCTATGAAGGCACGATCATCCGGGAGTTCGGGCGATTCGTCGAGCGGGGCGGGGTCTATAAGGGGCTGAAGCCAGTCTTGTGGTGTACCCAGGACCAGACGGCCTTGGCCGAGGCCGAAGTCGAATACGACGATCACACGTCGCCCTCGGTCTATGTGAAGTTTCCGTTGGTAAATTCTCCGGCTCTCTTGAGCAAGAGATTCGGCGGGCTTGCATTCCCTGCCGATGTGAAGACTGTGTCGGTCCTGATCTGGACGACCACCCCCTGGACCCTGCCGGCCAACCAGGCCGTCTGTCTGCATGCCGACATCGACTATGCCTTCGTGCAGGTCGGCGACGAGCTGCTCGTTATTGCCGAAAAGTTGGTGGAGTCGGTGGCGAAGGCCTGCAGTCTTCAGGCCCACAAGGTCGTGGGCGTCAAGAAAGGTGCGGAAGGTTTCGAAGGGTTGGAGACGCAACGTCCATTGACTACCGGCCTTTCGCCGCTGCTCTTGGGCGACTTCGTCACGTTGGAGCAGGGAACGGGCTGCGTGCATATCGCCCCGGGCCACGGTATGGAAGATTACCTGCTGGTGCTGGATCACAATGCCAAGGCCAGCGTCGGCGAGCGGCTCGAAATCCTGGCGCCGGTGGATAACGGCGGGAAGTTCACGGCCGCTGTCCCTGAGTTTGCCGGGCAACATGTGTTCAAGGCCAACCCCAAAATCGTCGAACGCCTCAAGGAGAACGGCCGCTTGCTGGGCCATGGCTCTCTGAATCACTCCTATCCGCATTGCTGGCGCTGCAAACAGCCGGTCATCTTTCGTGCGACTGAACAGTGGTTCGTCTCGATGGAGACGAATGAACTGCGGAAAGAAGCGTTGGCGGAGATTGAACGGGTGCGGTGGATTCCCGCCTATGGGCGAGACCGGATCAACGGGATGATCGAGAACCGGCCCGATTGGTGCCTCTCACGTCAGCGTGTCTGGGGCACTCCGATCCCTGGCTTTACCTGCGTAAAATGCGGCAAGGTCTTGGCTCACCCCCGGGTGATCGATCATGTCGCGGATTTGATCGGCCAGCATGGGACCGACTATTGGTTTGCCAACCAGGCTGCCGCATTGCTCCCTGCCGGGACTCAGTGTGAAGGCTGCGGCGGAACGGAATTTGACAAGGAGCGCGATATCCTGGACGTGTGGTTCGAGTCCGGCGTGAGTTACGCCGCTGTGCTCAAGTCCCGGCAGTGGTATCCGGCGGATTTGTATCTGGAAGGGTCGGACCAGCACCGCGGCTGGTTTCATAGCGCCCTGTTGGCCGGCGTGATCACCGATCATCAAGCGCCGTACAAGGCCGTGCTGACGCATGGATTCGTGCTGGACGGGGCAGGCCGGAAGATGTCGAAGTCAGCGGGGAATGTCGTCGCGCCGCAGGATGTGATCAAGCAATCGGGCGCGGAGATCCTTCGTCTCTGGGTGTCGGCCCAGGACTATCGTGAAGACCTGCGGATTTCCCAGGAGATCCTGAACCATCTCATTGAGGCCTACCGGAAGATTCGTAACACCTGCCGGTTCCTGCTGAGTAATCTCTACGACTTCGATCCGGTGCAGCATCGCGTGCCGTTTGAGCAATTGCCTGAGTTAGACCGTTGGGCATTGATGCGGTTGGGCGACCTGATTCCGCGGGTGCGCAAGGGATACGACGAATTTGAGTTCCATACGATCTTTCACGCATTGAACAACTTCTGTTCCGTCGATTTGAGCGCGGTCTACCTCGATATCCTGAAGGACCGGCTCTACACGTTCCGCAAGGATTCGCCGCTACGGCGCGGCTCGCAGACCGTCCTGTTCGACATCTTGGTGGCCCTTACGAAGCTGATGGCGCCGGTGTTGAGTTTCACGGCGGAGGAAATCTGGCGGATGTTGCCGGAGTCGGTGCGGGCGGATTCGAAAGCCGAGAGCGTGCATCTGGCCATGTTCCCTGAAGTCGATCCGCGCTGGAACGACTCGGTCTTGGCTGGGCGATGGGAGTGGTTGTTGGATGTTCGAGTGAAGATCCAAAGCGCATTGGAATGGCGCAGGCGTGACAAAGTGATCGGTTCTTCGCTTGAAGCAAAGGTAGTGATTGGAGCGATGCAGGATCTCTATGAAGATCTGCAGGGCGCAGACCTTGCCGGGCTTTGTATTGTTTCCGAAGTAACGTTGCTGAAGGTCGATGAAATTCCCACAGATGGCCATCTCCTGTGCGACACGACTGGGCTTTGGATTGATGTCGAAAAGGCTGAAAGCCTGAAGTGCGAACGCTGCTGGAACTATCGCGGATCGGTCGGAACGTTCTCCGACCATCCGACCCTCTGCGACCGTTGCGTCGAGGCAGTCCGTTGAGCAACTCCGTTCGTTATCTCCTGCTCGGTCTGCTGAGTCTGGCGATTGTTGTACTGGATCAGGTCACAAAGATCTATGTCATGGAGACCATGCGGCTCCATGAATCCATTCCGGTCATCACCAACTTCTTCAGCATCACCTACATCCGGAACCCCGGCGCGGCCTTCGGGTTTCTGTCCTCCAGCAGCAGCTCGTTCCGGTTCGTCTTTTTTGGTGTGACCTCGATCTTTGCCGTGGGCTTGCTGGGCACGATTCTGGTCCGCATGCCGAAGGATGATTGGATGGGGCGGCTGAGCGTGGCGGCGATTCTCGGCGGGGCGATCGGGAACTTACTGGACCGTTTGCGGTACGGCGAAGTGATCGACTTTCTGGACTTTTATTTCAACGCCTACCATTTCCCCGCGTTTAACGTCGCTGACTCGGCGATCACCGTCGGAGTGGCGTTTCTGATTCTGCACTTTGCGCTGGAGAAGGAGCCGGAGGCGACGCCGGTGGTACCTGACAACCCTCGCTCCTGACAGGATGCTGAAAAAACCTGCCAGCGGCGTTCTCGCGTCGTTTTTCCCGATCAGACCGGCATCGTAATGATGAAGCCGCCCTGCTCCCGGAACTGGCGCTGCTGCTCTTCCGAAAACATGACCAGCGGTTCGCTGTGGCAGAACTGGCATTCCTTAAGGGTAATGACCGCGTTCGGTTCACCGATTCCCACCAGATATTGCTTGGCGAGGACCAGAGCCTTCTCCTGACTTGTGGTCATCACGTCGAAGTGCAGTTTGCCGTTCTTTCCTTTAACCCAGGTATCGTACACGTGGACGCTGTCCATTTGGCTTCCCATGACCACTCGGCTCCTTGTTGTGGGTTCAATTATCGGACGACCAGCAGCACGACGACGCCCAGCACCATGCGGTAGTAGGCGAAGACGCTCAGGCTGTGACGTTGCACATAGGTGAGAAAAGCGGCGATGACGGCCCAGGCGACGGCGAACGAGACCACCAGCCCGATGCCGAGCGCCACGTAGTCGTCCTGGCTGAAGGCGGCTTGAGATTTCAGCATCTGGTAAATGGTGGCAATGATCATCGTCGGGAGGGCCAGGAAGAAGGAATATTCCGTGGCGACGCGGCGGTCGAGGCCGGCCAGCAGTCCGCCGACAATCGTGGAGCCAGAACGGGACATGCCGGGAATCAGGGAGGCGCATTGGGCAATCCCGACCCAGATGGCCAAGCGGGGGGTGACTTGGAGCAGTTCCTTCACGCGTACGCGGTCCCGCATGCGTTCGACCACCAGGATGATGATGCCGCCCACAATCAGAGAAATCGCCACGGTCGTCGGCGAAAACAGGTAGGCCTTGATCGACTTATGGGCGAGGAATCCCACGAGCGCCGCGGGTAAAAAGGCCAGTCCCAGGCCGATGACAAACCAGAGATTGGGCTGGGCTTGAATGGACTGTTGAATGAGAGTTGCCCACGAGGCATTCCCTCGGGCGGCCACGAGCGACCGGAAGTCACGCTGCTCACGGAATGCATGCGAGGCCAGCGAGGCCAGCTTGGTACGTTCGTAGGCGATGATGGCGAGGATCGATCCCAGCTGGATCGAAATCTCGACGTTCGCGGCGATGTCTCCGGTGAATCCGAGCGCGTGCCCGACGAGAATGAGATGGCCTGTCGAAGAGACGGGAAGAAACTCCGTCAGTCCTTCGATGATGCCGAGAATGATCGCGAGCTCCGGGCCCCAGTTCATCATAATAGTCGGATGAGGATGGTTTGTGACCGTGCTGCTGGTCGGTTAGGGGGTTCGCTGAACGGTGATGGCATATTCCCAGACTGCTCCCTGCCAGTCAAGCGTCGTCGACATTTGCGGAGTCGCCACGGACCGTGAGGCGCTCAACAGCCGGCGCTTCGCAATCGGCATACTTGTTGACAAAGTTGAGATGATGGCATACACACAACAAGAGGGAAGAAGTCCGATCGGTCCAGATCGAACAGGGGAGGGTCGCATGAGGCATGTGTGGATGGCGGGGCTCGCGCTGATGAGTGCGATGGCCGTCAGCGGGTGCGTAAGTGACAAGAAATATCATGAGGCGCTTGCCGATGCCGACACCGTCCGGGGAGACCTGGAGCGGGCGCGGGCGCAGAAGAACGCGCTGGAGCAACAGGTCAAGACGCTGAAGGATCTCAACGCCAAGTTCGGTTCGGAAAGCCAGATTGCTCGGGATGAACTCCAGCGGATCCAGCACGGCCGGGACAAGGAGCGGGATACCATCGAAGTCCGGACCAAGGAACTGGAAGACAAGGTCAAGCAGCTGAGCGCGCAGAATCGAAACATCAAGCAGGAGTATGACGAAGCCCGCCGGCACAATGAGCAACTGAAGGCGTTGGTCGCTCGGTATCAGAAAGAGATGAAGGAGCGTTCGCGGTCCCTGAGCTCGTCGGCCCCCGCCGAGTTGACCGCGCCCTTGTCCGGCGGTGCATCCTCGGCGAAATCGGCGCCATCGTCGAATCCGTTCGGTGGACCGGTCGAGGCTGCGGCTCCGCCGGTGTCCTTGCTGAATATCAACAAAGCGCCGTCGACCGATTTGGTTCTGACGCTGGGTGTCAGTCAGGATGTGGCCGACCGGATCGTGAGTAATCGCCCGTACCGTGTGAAGGGTGAACTGGTGGCCAAGAATGTGGTTCCGAAGGATATTTTCGACGATATCAAGGACCGCATTACGGTCAGTCCCTAGTCGTGTCATGAACGTCCGCTCATAGCGGGCAGGTGAGTGCTGAAGGCCGTTTGTCCTCGCGGGCAAACGGCCTTCGTGTTTTCTGCGCCGGCGCTGTTCTAGCAGGCCCGACCGGGTGGCGGTGCTGCATCGCAAAATCGTTTCCTGCTAGAATGACCGCGTTGTATGGGGGAGAAGGGACCTGTCCATGCGTCGGATCGGGGTCATCGTCGGAGTGCTTGCGCTGGGCCTTGCCATCGCCGGTTATGTGTTTTTCAACGGCGAGCGAAAGGCCGTTGTGCGCTACCGCACGGTTCCTGTCGAACGGGGCGCCATCGTTTCGCTGGTCACGGCGACGGGGACGATCAATCCCATCACCACGATTCAGGTCGGCAGTCAGGTGTCGGGCATGATCGAGAGCCTCCATGCCGATTTCAATTCCAAGGTCAGAGCGAATCAGGTGGTGGCCCGTATTGATCCGTTCCCTTACCAGGCCAGACGCGATCAGGCGGTTGCCAGCCTGGCGAACGCCAGGGCGGCGTTCGACAAGGCCCGGATCGATCTGGCGCAACGGCGGCGGGAACTGGACCGAGCCAAGTCGCTGATCGGTCAACAATTCATCTCACAAAACGAAGTGGACGTCGCGTTGACGGCCTCCGAAGGCGCGGTGGCGCAGCTTAAAGTCACGGAGGCTGCCGTCAAGCAGGCGGAAGCGATGCTGCAGGCAGCCGAGTTAGATCTGAAGTATACGGTGATCCGTTCACCGGTCGACGGGGTGGTGATTTCTCGTCTGGTCGAGGTCGGGCAGCGTATCGCAGCCAGCTTTACCATTCCCATGCTGTTTTTGATCGCTGAAGATGTCACGAAGATGCAGGTCGATACCAACGTCAGTGAAGCCGACATCGGCGGGATCGCCGAGGGAAAAGCGGCCTCGTTCACGGTGGATGCCTATCCAGGCGAACAATTTCAGGGCCGGGTGCGGCAGGTGAGAAATGCGCCGATCAACATCCAGAATGTGGTGACCTACGATGTTGTGGTCGAGTTCGATAACCCGGCGTTTCGCCTGAAGCCGGGCATGACGGCGAACGTCTCCATTGTTGTGGCGAAGAAAGAGAACATTCTCAAGGTGCCGAATTCGGCCCTGCGCTTTACCCCGCCGAAGATGGTACGCAATGAACAGGCCTCGGGCAGCCCCGCCCAAGGCGAGGGCGGCGGCCGTATGTCCGGACGCGGGACACCTGTGCCCGGGACCCGTCAACTGGCCATTTGGAAGCAGGGGGCCGACGAGGCATTGGAGCGAGTCCCTGTCGAGATGGGTATTTCAGACGGAACTTACGCTGAAATCGGTTCGGCTTCAGTCAATGAGGGGGACCAGGTCATTATCGGGATCGACTCTCCGCGTGGGGATCGCAAGGGCGGAGAACTTCCACCGGGCTTCGGAGGCGGACAACAGCGAGGCGGTCGGCGCGATAGGGGGATGTAGCTAGTTCGTTCAGATTAGATTAATGCATTATGCCGCTACTCATGTCGTATCAGATAAACCACAAGCTGTATCTCGATTCATTATCAAAAACAACTGCGGGTGTGTGGATCAGCAACGGTATTCCCATTGTTTGCGATCAAAATGTCACTGAGGATCTAGGTAGACAGATCCTTCATGCGGCGGCTGAATCTTTTGAGGGCGTGGCTCATCCGAAGAAGTGGCAAGGCATCTTTGAACCTATGCTTCGAATTGCAGGATTTAAGAGTTACAGAGCTTTTACACAAGCTACTAGGGCTGTGGAAATCGAATTTGATGATGCCTGGACATTCACGCCTTTGGCAAATCTTGGACCAGGGAAAGGTTTTGAGCCAGTTATGAGCAAAACAATTCGACTTTTCAGTAGTGAACCGACAGTATTAGCGAAGTCGCTTTTGTCTACATTCGATCAGGCTGAGTAAAGCCTAGTTGCAAACCAGTTTCTTCGTTTAAGGACCGCATGGCTCCCTTGATCGTCTGCGAAGACCTCTGGAAAATTTATCGCATCGGCGACGTCGAGGTGCAGGCGCTGCGGGGGATCAATCTCACCATCGAGCGCGGTGAATTTGTGGCGGTCATGGGCACGTCCGGATCGGGCAAATCCACGCTCATGAATCTCCTCGGTTGTCTGGACCAGCCCACGCGCGGGCGCTACGAGTTGGATGGCTTGAATGTGGCGACGGCGAAACCGGATCTCCTGGCCGAGCTTCGCAACCGGCAGATCGGCTTCGTATTCCAAAGCTTCAATCTAATCCCCCGAACCAGCGCGTTGGAGAACGCTCAATTGCCGCTGTTTTATCGGGGCCTCTCGATCAAGGAACAGCGAGCACAGGCTGCCGCGGCCCTGCGGCGCGTCGGGTTGGCCGGCCGGGAACAGCATTACCCCACGCAGCTTTCCGGAGGTCAGCAGCAACGTGTGGCGATCGCGCGGGCGCTGGTCGGGGCCCCCTCGATTCTCTTTGCGGATGAGCCCACGGGTAACCTCGACACCTCATCCAGCCGCGAAATCATGAGTATTCTCGAGCAGCTCAATCGCGAAGATGGCATCACCATCATCCTGGTAACCCACGAATCCGATATCGCCGCCTACGCCTCCCGCGAACTGGTCATGAAGGACGGTCAGATCGTGCAGGACGTGCGGCGGGCTCCGCATCTAACGGTCGTGTAGTAGGACGCCCATGCCGGCTTTTATTCTTCTCACCGTGATGACCGCGCTTCGGATTCTCAGCCGGAACCGGCTTCGTGCCGGTCTGACCATGCTCGGCATCGTCATCGGTGTGGGCGCGGTGATTGCGATGGTGAGTATCGGGCAGGGCGCCCGCGCGTCGGTGCAGGCGCAGGTGGCCAGCATGGGGACGAATGTGATCATCATCATGCCGGGCTCCACCACCGTCAGCGGGGTGCGGGGCGGGCAGGGCGGGGCCGTGACGTTAACCGTCGGAGACGCAGCCGAGTTGAAAAAGCGGAGTCCCCTGTTGTCGGACACCGGCTGGGCCAAGCGGGATGTGATGCAGATCGTCAACGGCAACCGCAACTGGAATGGACCCGTCAACGGAATCTCTCCAAGTTATCTCACGATTCGGGATTGGTCGTTCACCAGCGGGGGACCGTTTACGCACACCGATTTGGAGCGCGCGGCCCGCGTGGCGCTGATCGGACAGACAACGCTGGAAAATCTCTTTGATCCCGGCGAGGAAGCGATCGGTGCGACGATTCGCATCAAGAATGTGCCGTTTCAGGTTGTCGGCGTGCTGGCTCCAAAGGGCCAATCGGCTCAGGGCTCGGATCAGGACGATGTGATTTTTATTCCCTTCACGACCGCGGAGCGGAAGGTGTTCGGCAGTCAGTTCCTGGGATCGGTCGGGGCCTTGTTTGCGTCCACGGAACAGAGCGCGGATTTGCCCGAGGCGGTCGATCAGATTCGGGAGGTCTTGCGGGCGCGACATCGCCTCCAGGGTGAACAGGCGGATGATTTCACCATCCGGACGCAGGTTGATATCGGAAAGGTACAGGAGAGCACGAGTCAGACGCTGACGGTCATGCTCTTTGCCATCGCGTCGGTATCGTTGTTGGTCGGCGGGATCGGCATCATGAATATCCTGTTGGTGTCGGTGATGGAACGGACGAGGGAAATCGGAGTCCGCATGGCGGTGGGGGCCAAGCGGCTGCACATTCTCATGCAGTTTCTGATCGAGGCGGTGACGCTGAGTCTGTTCGGCGGTCTGATCGGCGTGGTCGTCGGCATTGTCGGGGCACGACTCACGACGGTGATCGCGGGATGGCCGACCATCATCTCGTTCGATGCGATCATTACCGCCTTTGTGTTTTCGCTGGCTGTGGGACTATTTTTCGGACTCTATCCCGCCAACAAAGCCGCTCGGCTCAATCCGATCGAAGCACTGCGCTACGAATGACGTTCCCGACCGAACCGTTGGGCCTTGGCCGTGAGATGGTTCCGGCCGGTGAGAGCGGAGTTTGGTGAGGATTAGTGAAAGGCTCGTTCAAATTCCGTGGGGATGGTGCCCAGCACGGAACGTATCCCACGGGGAGGGGCTTCCGTGTCCTGGTTGGCCAGATCGATGACGAGCGGGACGATGTAGGGTTGTCCCGAGGGATCGTGGGTGATGGTGACGATAGGCTGATGGAGCTTTCCCGAGTTGATGACGGACACAATGGCCCGCTCGCCGGTGGTCAGTGAGACATAGCTATACACCGGATAAATTCCCATCACTTTGACGAAGAGCGAGATCAGCCGGCTTTCGTATCTGCCTTCCTGCCCTTCCTGATAGAGTCGCTGCAATGACTGGTGCGGGGTAAGCGGCGAGGCGCCGCCGAATCCAGTCAGCAACTCGTCGTAGCGATCCGTGACCATCACGATCCGTGTCATGTCGGAGGTGAACGCGCCGCCGGTTTCTGGGGGAAATCCGCTTCCATTCAAATAGGCATGATGCTCCGCCACCATCTGTTCCACCGTCGATGCGAAGCCGCCCCGGCGTTCGAGCAGAATCGCGCCGCCGCGCGCGTGGGCTTCATAGGTCCGCCGGTTCTGTTCGGAGAGGGTGGTCGAGGTGTCGTGAATCCGTTGGAGAACGTTCGGCGGGACCTGCATGAGGCCGATGTCATGGAGAAGCGCGCCGGTGGCTAACTCCTGGATGGCCATGAGGTTGTAGTCTGCCGCATGCGCCAGAATCATCGAAAAGCTGCAGGTGGCCAGAGCATGCTGGCTGAGTGGCGCATGGCCCTCACGCCCCTGGCTGAAGGCCATGAAGAGGGCATGCGTGTTCAGCGCTTGAGCAACGGCGCTGATCGCGTGCACGGTGTGCGTGGCTTCCTCCGGATCGACGATGCCGGTTTTGGCAATCCTCGAGAAGGTGGTCTGCACCGACGCTTCAAGCTGGGCACGAGCCGTTCTCGCCGTCAGCAGTTCCTGCGCCATCGTGGCGAGGGAGCGCACTTCCGGTGTGCTCGGCGCAGGTGTGGCCGAGGGTTGCACCACGGCGTTGGGTTCGTTTGGAGTCGAAGCGGGCGTTCCCGGGAGATCCAGTCCCTTGGCAGGGTCGATGGAGAGGTGTTTCACTCCCGCGCGCCGCAATTTCTCGATCTGTTCGTTGGTCCGGATCAGAAACGAATGCCGCATGAAGGGCGAACGGAACCAGGCCACGTCCAGCTTGGCGACGTGCATCCCGATTTGCAAGGCATCGATGGTGATGGGGCGGTATGCCATAACGTATGAACGTCGCAGGCCCGCCGCGCTTCGGCGGTCTCCCTGCTTTGTGCTATCGGTCCCGCCGGTTGCCGGATCGATGGTCCGGGTTCGCCACAAGCGCGGCCTCAAGCTGGGTGGGACAAGCGGAGTCAGGCGCCGCGAGCGGCGACACCGACACCAGTATTTCCATGCGAGGATTGTCGCGATCCTGATGCTTGTAGAGGTGAGTTTCGACCACGCGATTGTCGTTCAGCCCCAGGCCCTCGCATAAGGCGTCCTGTGCGATCTTGAGTCCTCCGTCGGTATCCCGACGCAAGGCCGAGGCGAAGAAAAATTGAATGGATAACGAGAGGCTCGCCTGGCTCAAGGTTCGCCTTAGAGTACCACGATGAGGCGATTGAGCAAGCGCAACCAGAATTTGTTGCCCGACCAATTCCTTGAACGCACGGCCTTTGGCGGAGAGCAGACGGCGCCCGTTGGCCGTGGCATATTGGTGATTGACGCTGGGTGGGACGGGTAACGTCAGCGCAATGGAATCTGCCGTCACTCGAACGGACAGTGGGGCAGACGTGATGGCCGTAGCTGGAGGACGCGTGCGGATGGCTGTGCGCGGCAGAACCGGTTCCTGCGCAGAAAACGGTGCCTTCTGAGCCGGGGGTCTGAAGGAGGTCGTCCGAATCGGGATGGAGGACTGTCGATGGCGGGACACGCGGCGCAAGGGCCTGCCTATCAACTAAAGAAGATTTTGGATCTTCGCCATATCCTGCTCGTACCGGTCTTCCGTCCTGGTGAGATACCGCCGCCATTCCGACGGACCCCAGACTTCCAGACGGTGATACATGCCCACGAGGAAGATTTCCTGATCGTCATCCATCGGGACGAGCTTACGAAGACGGCTCGGGATCAGCACACGGCCGGCCTTGTCGATATCCGAGGTGCCGGCTTGCGACATCACATGGTGCATGAACAGGCGACTCTGGTCCTCATCCAGGGTGATCCTGGTCCGTTCCAGGACCTTTTCCCATTCCTTGGCTGAGTACATCCAGAGTGTCTGCTCGGTATTCTTCACGAACATGACTTGATTGCCCTCGGCCTCGAGCCGTTCTCGAAGGGGAGAGGGGATCAGGAAGCGTCCCTTGTCATCGACTTTGCAGAGGTATTCACCGGCAAACATTATCGGCAGCCTCGCTCTTGAGGGCGGCGACAGTGAAGAGTCGATGGAGCTGTACGTAGGCGCATAGGAATCAGCCGAGTAGCCATTTCTTCGCTGATGGTAGGAGACAAGGCCAATCCTGTCAAGTGAATATTCATGACCGGGGCGGTCACTCGAAGTCGGTCTGGTCCGTTCCAGGTGGAGTCGCATCCCCTCCTTCCATCGCTGCCTCGACGTCATCGCCGAGGTCTTCTCCCATTTCCTGCCCCATTTTTTTCATGAGCCGGGCCATACTCTGAGGGTCGTTTTCGTCAAATCCGCTCAGATTGCTTGGATCGGACAGGGCTTCAAGGCGTGCTTCCTCCGATTTGGGAGAGGCAAACCGGGAGAGCAGTCGTTCTAGCTCCGGGCTCTGACAGTAGCCGCATGTCTGTTCCGGCGCGGTGTTGATGCTGAGGATCAATCGGGTAGTTCGTTTTCCACATTGGCGACAGCGGTATTCGTAGATCGGCATGACTAGACCCTCAGGGCGAGCGGTTGATCGAAGGCTGACGGAGGGAGCCAGGTATCGGGCACTATGCCGGTATCCACGGAACGCGCGAGCGTGAGCACGGCGACGTCTTTGGCACCGGCGTTGAGCAGGACTTTCGCGCATTCGTTGGCGGTGGTGCCGGTGGTGAAGACATCGTCGATGAGCAGGATGCGCTTGCCAGTCACTTCCCCGGGGGCTCGCAGAGCGAACGCCCGGTGAAGGTTCTTCAGGCGTGCCGATTGGGGGAGCGTGGTCTGCGGATCGGTATCGACGATACGAACCAAGTTCCGATAGGATACGAGTCTCCTCAGTATAGGTCCGACGCGGTCGGCGAGCAGGAGCGATTGATTGAATTCTCGCTGTCGAAGGCGGTTGGGGTGGAGCGGGATCGGCATGAGGAAATCCGTATCCAGATCTGCGGGAAGAGCCTGGGCGAGTAACGCACCCAGCGCATCCGCCAGCACCACCTTCCCGCGATATTTGAAGAGGGCGATAGCGTCCTGGAGCGGAGAACAGTAGGCATAGGCCGCCCACACCTGTGAATAGTGCGGGGCGCGAGTCCGGCAGTCATGGCATTCGTGAGTCGGGCTATGGGTTGTAGCGAAAGCAGAAGCCCATGGGCGGTGGCATCGCGGGCAGGAGGGCCCTTGTAGCGGTCGAATCAGTCCCCAGCATTGGCGGCAGAAGAACGGTGTGGGATCGTCCGTGAGGGGCTGTTCACAGGTTGCGCAGTCCGACGGGAGCAAGAGTCGTGTGGCCTGCCTGATGGTGCCCGCGAGCAATGCGTGTGAGCTCATTGTCTAGATCCAAGAGGCGTGACGGAGGCGCGTTGGGATTGTGTACGGAAGAGCCCTCCGCCGTCAAGGTTGTGGGGTGCAAACCGGGTGTGGTATAGGACCATTTGCCTCCATCGGGGCGATTCCAAAGGATCGGCCACGTGCTGGTCGCATGCCTCTGCCGGATGCTCCCGCACTCCGTTACGGCTATCGATTCCCATCATGCAAGATCCCACCAACATGCTGGTACGGGTGCAGAATCTTTCGAAAGAATATCGCCGCGGGCAAACGCTTGTGTCGGCGCTGCAGGATGTGACCCTTGACGTGAAAGCGGGAGAGTTCTGTGCCTTCGTCGGGCCGAGCGGGTGCGGGAAGAGCACGTTGCTGAATCTGATCGGTGGGCTGGATCAGCCCACCTCGGGAACCATCGCTATTGAGAACCGGCTTGTGACCCATGCGAGCGCCACCGAATGGACCCGCTTGCGACGAGAGTTGATCGGAATTGTCTTTCAGGCTTTCCACCTTATTCCCGGCCTGACGGTTGCGGAGAATGTCGCATTGCCGTTGCTGTTGAGGGGGGAACGGGGGGCCGCGGTGACAGAGCGGGTCAACGAAGTCTTGGAAGCAGTGCAGATGGACAGGCGACGTTCTCACCGGCCTGGTGAGTTGTCGGGAGGGGAGCAGCAGCGTGTCGCGATCGCACGGGCGATGGTGCATCGGCCACGGCTTGTATTGGCGGATGAACCGACCGGGAATCTCGATTCCAAGCAAGGAGCGGACATCGTCAGCCTGTTCCGCACGTTACCGCAACTGTTCGGTCACTCGGTGTTGCTCGTGACCCACAGTGACAGTGCGGCCGACGCGGCGGACTATGTGTGGCATATGCGGGATGGCCGGCTGGTGAATTGTGTCAGGTAATAGGCCCGATCGGTTGTGTACGATGTTTGTGAAGGCCGCTCATCGCTCGGAGAGAGGCTTCATGAATAACGCGTTGCGAATTTCAAAGAGGATGCGGGAGGAACGCCGACGGGGTCGTTCCATGTCCTGTCGGGAGAAAGGATCAGCATGGATTTGAGCGTCACTATTGCGGGAGTAAAATTTCCGACCTGTTTCATGAATGCTTCCGGAGCGCTCTGTGTGACTCGTGAGGAGCTCATCGCGCTGGGGCGTTCCCGTGCCGGTGCCATCGTGACCAAGTCGATGACCCTGGAGCCACGGGTCGGTAATCCTGAACCGCGGTATTACGGATTTCCGGGCGGGTCGATCAATTCCATGGGGCTCCCGAATCTTGGGTATCGAGCCTACGCGGAGATGATTCCCGAACTCGCCCGGTTCGGAAAACCCGTGATCGCCAGCATTGCCGGCCTGTGCGAGGACGACTTTCTCACCATGGCGCGTGTGATCAATCAGGCGCGACCCGATCTCATTGAGGTGAATCTCTCTTGTCCGAACATTCCCGGCAAGCCGCAGATCGCCTACGATCCGGTCGATTCGGAACGGTTGCTCAAACGGGTGCGACCCCTCATCACCGTTCCAATGGGCGTGAAACTGCCGCCCTATTTCGATCCGGCTCACCACGCGGTGATGGCGGACGTGATTCGACGCTGCGAGGTCGATTACCTCAATTTGATCAACTCTGTGGGAAACGGTCTGGTTGTGGACCCGAAGCGCGAAACGCCGGTCATCAAGCCCAAGGGCGGGTTCGGGGGGTTGGGGGGATCGTTGATCAAGCCGGTTGCGCTGGCCAATGTGCGAGCGTTTTGGAAGCTGTTGGAGGGACGTATCCCCATCATCGGGACCGGTGGAGTCGTGCAGGGAGTCGATGTCTTTGAGCATGTGCTGTGCGGTGCGTCGGCCGTCCAGGTGGGGACGGCACTGGTCGAAGAAGGTGTGGCGGTGTTTGAGCGATTGGAGCGCGAGCTAGTGGCTGAGTTGGCCTTGCGGGGCAAGCAGTCGCTTGAGGAATGTCGGGGAAAACTGAAAGAGCTGTAAAAAGGTGCGCCGGTTCCGTAGACGAAACCGGCGCGTGGAGTGTTTATCGGAAGGCGAAGTTCTTCGGAAGGAATCCCTGTTGCAACGCTTGACGAAGCAGCTGCGCAACGTTGCGGACTTTCAATCGCCGCATCAGATTGAAGCGATGCACCTCAACGGTTCGCACGCTGATATCCAGGCGGCGGGCGATGTCGCGGTTGGTATTTCCTTGGGACACCAGTTTCAGAATTTCTTTCTGCCTGGGCGTCAGTCCCTCGGATCGTTTCGTGCGCACAGGCGCCGGCTTTATGACCTTTGCAAGTTTTCTCTTCTTGGTCGTTGAAGCGGCCTTGGCGGTCTTCGCGGGCTTTCTGGCTTGAGGGCGTTTGCGTAGTGCCATATAGATATTGTACCCCAAATTCTACTGAACGTAATCCTAGCATATCTGGGTAAATCTGTAAAAACAATTACTAGACTGTTGTTCCGGTAGGTCCGCCGATGCCGCTGATTTCCTCTGCCCTATTCGAGGTCTGTGCCCGTCTTGGATGGACACATTTGTCCACTCGTCCCGGTCGCACGCTCCTTACGGTGATCGGCGTCGGGTTGGGGGTCGCGGCGACGATTGCGGTCCAGACTGCCAATGTGGACGTCCTGCGATCGTTCGAGGACTCGGTCTTAGCCGTGGCCGGTCCGGTCACACTGGAGGTATCGGCCGGAGAAGCTGGCATGGACGAGCGTCTGATTGCCACCGTGCGGGATATCGCCGGTGTGGATTCAGCTAAACCGGTGGGAGAGATCGGGGTGCGAGTGGCCGGCCGTTCTCAATCGTTCCTCATCCTTGGATTGGACCTGCTGGATGAGTTGAATTCCATACAGGGGCGTCTCCCTGCGACGCTGGAGACTCTGTGGCGACCAGGTAAGGGGGATGACCTGGAAGGCCTTCTGGCTCCAAGCGGACTCCTGGTAGGGCAGGGGTTGGCCTCTGAGCTAGGAGTCGGCCCAAAGGCGCTGCTAAACCTTGAGGCCGATGGCCGAGAAGTGTCCGTTGTGGTCACAGGGATGATGGGCCGTCGGGCCGAAGGGCCGTCGGCGTGGGACCGCCTGGCCGTGATGGATATTGCGGCCTTTCAACGGACCTTCGGTTTGAGTGGCCGATTGGATCGAATCGATGTGGTGACGCAACCCTCCTCGTCGGTCGAACAGGTGGCCGAGGCGATCACAAGGATCTTGCCTCCGGCCGTCACGGTGCGACGTCCGATCCAGCGCAGCCAGCAGGTCGAATCGATGGTGGGCGCATTCCAACTGAATCTCTCCGTTCTGAGTATGGTGGGACTCCTAGTGGGGATGTTCCTGATTTATAACACCGTCTCCTTCACCGTGGCGCAACGCCGGCGCGAGGTAGGAATCCTGCGCGCGATCGGGATGTCGGAGCCCATGGTCGTTAGCCTGTTCCTCGCAGAGGCGGGAGTGTACGGTGTGGCCGGAGGGGTCCTGGGGGGGAGTCTGGGCCTGGTTCTAGGGAATGTACTTGTCGGGTTGGTCGGTCGGACCATCCAGGACCTCTATGTCCCGATGGCTGATGCGCCAAGAACCTTCGGCTTTCCGACGGGATCTAATCGGTTGTTCCTCGAAGCGATTGTGATCGGTGGCGGGGTGTCCATCCTGGGTGCGTTGGGGCCCAGCCTGGATGCCGGACGTACCATGGTGGTCGCGGCCCTTGCCCCCGGAGAATATGATGTTGCCCAGCGGGTGCGTGCTGCCTTCCTGGGCGTCGTGGGCGGGGGCTTGTTGCTGTTCGCTCTGGGGTGCTCATTGGCCGGACCGGTCGGCGGGGTTCCGGTCTTCGGGTATCTGGCGACGTTCTGTCTGCTTGCCGGTCTCTCCTGCCTGGTCCCGATCCTCATGCAGTGGGTCTGCCGCACCCGAGAGTTGGGGGCCGCTTCCGCGTCGCCTTCGTTGGGTGGCGCCATTCGCCACATTGCGCGGGAGCAGACGACGCGCGGCATTGGGAGGAATGCGGTCACCGTGTCTGCCTTTCTTGTCGGGGTCGCCATCATGGTCGGGGTGATGGTGATGATCAGAAGTTTTCGCGACACGGTCGAGATGTGGATCGATCAGACGGTCATGGCCGATTTCATCGTGGCGCCGGCCGGGTGGCCGCATGTGGTTCGCGGCGGGTCGTCCAGTCAAGCTCTGCCTGGTGCATGGCGAACTCGCCTAGCCGGGGCAGCGCATGTGTCGGCGGTCGATGCGTACCGCGATGTACGCATCGAACTGGATGAGCGGCCGATCGCGTTGGTATCCAGAGATTTAGCGCTCCATGCGGCACGAAGCCGATACCTATTTCTTGAAGGTGACTCGACGGCGATCCTGACTCGTGTAGCAGCAGGAGAAGGGGCCATCCTCTCGGAGGTGGTGGCTAATCACCTACATGTGGTCAGGGGCAGTCAGTTGTCCATTTCGACGCCGGTGGGGGTGAAATCGTTGCCGGTTTTGGGGGTCTTTTACGACTACGCGACCGATGGCGGGAAGATCGTCATCGACCGGTCTCTGTACCAGCACTGGTGGAACGATGACGGCGTGACGGTGTTTCCTGTGTATATCGATCCGGGAGTCGATCTGGAACAGGTCAGAGCCGCTCTGCTTGAAACCTTGGCCGATGGTTCTCGCGGGAGTCTGTTGCCGACGGTGTTGAGCAATGGAGAATTGCGCCGGGAGATCCTTCGAATTTTCGACCGGACTTTCACGTTGACCTATGTGCTGGAGGCCATCGCAGTCATTATTGCCATGCTGGGGATCATCAACACCTTGGTGACGTCGGTGGTGGAGCGACGTCGGGAGTTGGCCACGTTGCAGGCGCTGGGCAGCAGCCGGGGGCAGATTACGGGGCTGATTCTCTGGGAGGCCGGCTACCTGGGACTGTTGGGAACGGCGATGGGACTCGTTGGAGGGCTGGCGCTGGCGTGGATCTTGATCAGGGTCATCAATCGTCAATCGTTCGGCTGGACGATCCAGGTGTCGTGGCCCCTAGGGTTGATGGCGGAAGTAGCGGTGCTGGCCCTCATCGCCTCACTGCTCGCCGGCTTCTGGCCGGCCCGTTGGGCCGGCCGACAACCGTTGGTTGAGGGGCTCCGTTACGAATGAAGGCCCGCGACTGGCTCTGAGGCAGGAACTCCCTGTTTGGTCGGGACTGCGTCCACCTGGATTTCGAATCCCAGGTCTTCGATCATTCGCCACACCTCCGCCGCCGGTTGGCCCGGCGTGGTGAGATACCCGTTTACAAATACTGAATCCGCCGGATAGAGCGCGAGCGGCTGCAAGCTGCGCAGATTGTGTTCTCGGCCCCCGGCGATTCGGATCTCCGTTCGCGGGTGCAGGAGCCGGAAGAGGCACAGAGCCTTCAGGCACCGTTGCGGCGTCAGCGGGGCGCAGTGCTCCATCGGAGTGCCGGATGCCGGGTGAAGCGTGTTGATGGGAATCGAGTCCGGCTTGACCTCACGGAGGGCCAACGCAAGATCGATCAGGTCCTCATCGCTCTCTCCCATTCCGACGATACCACCGGAACATATTTCGAGTCCGGCCGTCCGCGCGTGCCGGATGGTGGCCAGCCGGTCCTGGAAGGTGTGTGTCGTGCAGATCTCGGGGTGATAGGCTTCGCTCGTGTTCAGGTTGTGATTGATTCGATCCACCCCGGCGGCTTTCAGGTCTTTCGCCTGGCGTTCGTTGAGGAGTCCCAGCGAGCAACAAATCTGAATCGGAACTTCCTGCTTGATGGAACGGACGGCGGAGGCGATATCGGCAATATCCCGATCGATCGGGCTGCGTCCGCTGATGACGATACAATATCGCTGGGCTTTTGCAGCTGCTGCGCGGCGGGCGCCGGTGACCATCTGGTCTTGGGTGAGCAGTCCGTAGCGTTCGATCGGTGCTTTGGAGATGGCGGATTGCGAACAGTAGCCGCAGTCCTCCTGGCAGGCGCCGCTCTTGGCGTTCAGGAGCATTTGCAGGCGAACCGTCTTGCCGAAGTAGCGTTCACGGACGGTGAAGGCCGCTTGCAAGAGTTCCAGCAGTCGGGAGTCCGGTGTCTGCAATACGGCGAGGGATTCCTCGTGGGTGAGTATTTCGTCCCGCAAGGCCTTGTCGGCCAGGATCGTGAAGTCAGTCATGCGCGCTACTCCTCGAAAAGACAGATCGAACCTTTGATTCCCGATCGGGAGACCCGTGGGCGGAGGCCGTGTCTGTGAAAAGAAAAAAGGGCGGGTAAACCCTACACGGTTTCAAATGGAGATGCAATGCCTTGATAGGGGACGTTCGGGATGCGCGAGGCTTGGCCGTCCTGGTCGGTATCGGGTTGGCTCGCGCCACGCCAGGGAAGGGCGACGTAGGTGTTCCACCGTCCGCATCGCCGGCAACGACCTGACCATTCGGCCAGTTCATGGTGGCACTGGGTGCATTGATAGGGCACAACGACCCGTTTCTTGAAGCCCAAAGCTTTCTTGAGCTCTCCCACGGCCTCGTCCATGTGCTGCTTACGCAGGTACAAGTTGGCCATGATCTTATGGTAGTCGACGAGTTGTTCCTGCGTTCCGTCGAGTGTGGCGAGTACGTCATAGGCTTCATCGACCATTTCGAGTCGATAGTAGAGTTTCCCGAGATAAAACTGGATCACGGCATTGTGGGGATCCTGCTGGAGAGCCTCCTGGTAGACACGGATGATCTCGTCCGGCTCGCCCAGCTCCAGAAAGAGCTCCTCCAGTCGGTGCAGGATGATGATGCTGTGTGTCTTGGCATAGATCTTCTTGAGAATTTCGACCGCGTTCTTGGTTTTTCCTTCACGGACCAGAATCTCTCCGATACCGATGTAGGCCGGCAGGAACGTCCGATCTTTCTTGATCGCGCCACGGAAGTAGCGGCGGGCCTTGTCCGGGTGTCCGCGCTCCAGGAATTGCCGCCCGACTTCATACATACAGCCAAGGAGCAGATTCGATTCGGCGCGTCGTTCGCTTTCGGGCAAGTTGGCCTTAACCAGCCGGTGTTGGATTTCGAGCGCATCACTCCATTTCTCCAGCCGGATTTGCAAATCACGTTTGCGGATCAAGGCCATCAAGTTATCCGGCTCGATGCGGAGAATGTTCTGGAGCGTTTGGAGCGCGTCCTCGTATCGTCGGGCGCCTTCCAGATCCTTGGCCAATTCGAGCAGGACTTCCACATTGCGTTCTTCGATGCGGTGAGCCTGCTGGTGGAGTCGGATCGCTTCCGTGAAATTGCTCTCGGACCGGTAAATGTTCCCGAGCCAGAGTAGCGAATCCGTTCGATTCGGGTCGATCACCAGTGCGCGTTCAAACAGGTTCACGGCATCGGCCGTCCGCTTGGACATGAAGGCATGGGTCCCGTCCCGATGCAGGGCATCGACCTTCTCTTTTCGGCGGACGAGTCGATTGGTCCGCCAATTCATGAACACATGAGTGGTTTCTTTGATCGTGACGATGAGGGCTACCAGTGTGGCGCCCAGGGCCATCGAGAACAGGACTAGTGAGACGGGGCTCAGTTCGAACAGCGCGTCCGGGCTGGTTCGCACCGTAATCGTGCCGGGGTTGAGTTCGCGAAAATAGCTGTAGAGAAAAATGCCGACGCTGACGAGGAAGATCGTGGAGAGGAGCCGAAACATGCTAGACCCGTTTCCGGGTGCGCGCCGGACGTGTGGCGGTTCGTGTCGGGGGAGCGGCTTTCACCGCCCGCTCTTCCGGCAATCGAACTTGTCCCGCGTCGCCCCACAGTCGTTCAAGGGCGTAGTGTTCGCGAATATCCTTTTGGAAAATGTGGACGATCACGTCACCAAAGTCCATGACGACCCACTTGGCTGACGATGCCCCTTCTGTGCTGAGCGGCCGGTGACCTTGCGCTGTGAGCACGTCGCTCACGTGGTCCGCCATTGCCCGCGCTTGACGCTCCGATTCCCCGGACCCGATGACCAGATAGTCGGCGACCGAGGTCAATTTGGCGATATGCAGGATGAGAACATCGGTGGCTTTTTTGTCTAGGATGGCGCTTGCCACCGCGAGAGCTTTGGCCTTTGATTCAGAGACGCTCACTGTCCTCCCTGTATAACCCCTCGCGAAGTATATAGGATTCGACAGGGGCGGGCAACAGATTTGCCAGAGAGGCGCCGCTGCGCAGCCGTGCCCGGATCTCCGAGGCGGACACGTCACAAGGGGGTAACCGTAGGAATGTCAGTCCCTGCCCGTTTGTCATGGCCACGTCCGCGCGTGCTTGTCGCGCCTCGTCCAGCGTGGTCAGGGTGTCTGTCGGTACGTCCCGGAAGAGCGGGATTGTGGCCATCGCCTGAAAGGTGGTGGCCGGTCTTGAAATGACGACGAAGTGACAGCTCTTCAGCAGAGTTTCAGCCTCTTTCCAGGAGGGCAGATCGAGAAACGCATCCAGTCCGAGAATGAAAAAGAGGGCGGTGTCGGGGCCGTATTCCTGCTGGATCGCGCGGACGGTGTCGATGGAATAGGATTTGCCGGATCGGCGGATTTCCATATCGGTAAGTGCGAATTCAGGGATGTCCTGGATAGCGAGTTGGACCATCCGGTGTCGGTGGGAGGCCGTGGCCAGCGTGCCTGGTTGTTTGTGCGGGGGATCACCGGTCGGGATGAACAGGACGCGATCCAGGCGCAGGAGTTGTCGGGCAGATCGCGCAATCGAGAGGTGGCACCGATGGATCGGATTAAAACTGCCCCCCAAGAGTCCCAGGCGCATATCGATCGGGTTCCATGCAAACGTCTGATTGTGTGCGGCGGACCGGTATTCAGCTCGGGTGCTCGCGGATTCTCGCCCGAGCCATGTATAGACGTTGTGAGCCAGCTAGAGGATCACCAGGTTGTCACGGTGAATGACCTCTTCATACTCCTGAAGGCCGGGGATTTTTTGGATGTCGGCCGTCTTGAGCCCCTTGATACGTGTCAGAATCTCTGAGGAGAAATTGACCAGGCCTTTGGCGCATTCTTTTCCGTCAGGACCGGCGCAGGTCACCGGGTCGCCGGCGTCGAAATGGCCGGTAATATCGAGGATGCCCGATGCCAGGAGGCTTTTGCCGTTCCGTACCAGTGCCTCGACGGCGCCTTGATCCAGCTGAATGTGGCCGCGGGGCCGCAGGGTAAACGCAATCCAATGCTTGCGGCTGTTCATGCGTCGTTCCCGGGCGAGAAACAGGCTGCCGCCGGGTTTCCCGGACAGCACGTCCGGTAGGAGTCTTGTCTGGGTGCCATTCAGAATCAGGGTGGCGACGCCGTATTCCCCCACCTTCTTGGCGGCGCGTACTTTGGTGGCCATGCCGCCTGTGCCTTCGAAGGTGGAGGCCATGCCGGCCCGTTGTTCGATGTCTTCCGTAATCTCGGGGATAAGTGGAATCAAGGCGGCCGTCGGGTCCTTACGGGGGTCCACGGTAAAGAGCCCGTCGACGTCCGAGAGGATGATCAGCAAATCCGCATCGACGAGGTGGGCGACTTGCGCCGCCAGAGTATCGTTATCCCCCACGCGGATTTCCTCGACCGCGACGGTATCGTTTTCGTTGATGATCGGAATTACTCCGAATTTGATCAGGGTGGTCAGGGTGTGCCGGGCGTTGAGAAACCGTCGCCGATCGGCGAGGTCTTCATGGGTGAGGAGCACCTGGGCGACGCGGAGTGTGAGGCGTTCGAAGGCCTTCTCGTAGGCCCACATGAGGAGGCTTTGCCCGACGGCTGCAGCGGCTTGTTTGAGCGGTAGGCTTTTCGGGTATTCGCGCAACCCGAGTTTTTTAATGCCGGACACGACCGCGCCTGACGAGACCACCAGGACTTCGCGTCCCTGCGCGCGGACCTCGGCGACTTCGGCAGCAAGGCGCTCGATGCGCTCGGCGCTCAGGCCTGATTCACGCGAGGCGACCAGGCTGCTCCCGATCTTGATGACAACGCGTTTGGCTTGTCTTAGGAGTTCGTCTCGCACGGAGTTTTCCGAAGCAGTTCCACTTGCTGGCCCATGTAGCGTATGCACTCGTCCAGCCCTTCTCGCGTGGCCGCCGAAATCGCAAAAAACGGAATCTTGCGTCGCTGACAGTACTTCCGGAGCCGTTCGAGCCGCTCACCTTCTCCCTTGACGTCGAGCTTCGTGCCCACTACGGCAAAGGGGCGCGCCGTCAGCGCGTCATCGTAGGCGGTCAGTTCGTGGCGCATAATCTCCAGACTCGTGACCGGGTCTTCGGTGGCCCATTCTGAAATATCGATCACATGCAGGAGAAGACTGGTTCGCTCGATGTGGCGCAAAAACTGAAATCCAAGCCCCTTGCCTTCATGCGCCCCTTCGATCAATCCCGGAATGTCGGCAATGACAAAAGCCTGCTCGCCGCTCCACCGTACCACACCCAGGTTGGGCGTCAGGGTGGTGAAGGGGTAATCGGCAATTTTGGGGCGAGCGGCGGACACGGCGGCGATGAGCGTCGATTTTCCGGCGTTCGGATAGCCGACTAATCCGACATCGGCCAGGAGCTTGAGATCGAGTCGAAGCAATCGTTCTTCGCCGGGAGTCCCTGGCTCGAATTGTGTCGGCACCCGGTTGGTCGATGTGGCGAATTGAGTGTTACCTCGGCCTCCCTGGCCGCCCTTGGCAATGACGTAGCTTTCGCCCTCTTTCGTGAGATCGGCCAGCAGTTCCTGGGTGTTCTCGTCGAACACCATGGTGCCAACCGGGACGGGAATGCGCACGTCGGCGCCTCGGCGTCCATGGCAGTTGCTGCCTCCACCGGTCTCGCCTTTTTCCGCCTCGTAATGTTTTTGGTAACGAAGATCCAGCAGAGTGCTGAGGCGAGTGGTGGCTTCGACCACGACACTGCCACCGTCACCACCGTCACCACCGTCAGGGCCGCCGCGAGGGACGAACTTTTCCCGTCGAAAGCTGCAGGCGCCGTTGCCGCCGTGACCGGCCTTCACCAGGATTTGGACTTGATCGACAAAGGTAGACATGGCAGCGATCCCCGAGCCGGCGTGGTTATTCAGAAACAGCAGTATATCGTATTCGCCGGCTCATGGGGGGATGCTGTAACGGAAGACACCTGTTCCGTAGGAACAAAGGTATGGACTGAGGAGGGATCAGGCCTTCGCTGTGACGGGATAGACGCTGACCTTCTGACGGCCGCGGCCACCTTCGAACTTCACGACACCGGACACGTAGGCATAGAGGGTGTGATCTCGGCCCAAACCGACGTTGAGGCCTGGGAAAAACTTCGTCCCCCGCTGGCGCACAATGATGGAGCCTGCCTTGATCGTCTCTCCGCCGTAGGCTTTGACACCGAGGTATTGTGGGTTACTGTCACGGCCGTTCCTTGTCGAACCGCCGCCTTTGTTTGTTGCCATGGCAAACTCCCCTTCAAGTCGTTACTTCGTTTCGATCCCAGTGACCCGGAGCTGCGTAAAGCCCTGCCGGTGGCCTCTGGTACGGCGATAATTCTTGCGACGGTGCTTCTTGAAGACCGTAATTGATCTGGTGCGACCCTGGCGGATGATTTCCGCTGTGACGGTCGCTCCCGCCACCACCGGCTGGCCGACTACCAGTCCGCCCTCGCCATGCAGCAGCTTGACCTTGTCGATCTGCACAGAGTGCCCGACATCACCCGGGAGTGACTCCACTTGGAGTACGGTTCCGGTTTCCACTCGATACTGTTTTCCGCCTGTCTCGATAATAGCGTACATGTGCGTCTTTCTCCTCGTCAGCAGAACGTGGGTGTTTATCATAGCGGCGGAGAAGGTGTCAAGAATTAGTGCGTCCATGAACGAGACTGGTTAGAAGTGCCACTGCTGCATAAAGGAGGGCGGCAGCGGCGGAATTCCTGAACCCTCTGCATCGAAATGTCTACGTGCGGTTGTCTTGACGGTCGTCGCGAGGCGCTGGTATTATCCCGCGCATGTTACAAACCAGCGAAAAAATATGGATGGATGGGAAGTTTGTAGCCTGGGCTGATGCGCAGGTTCATGTGCTCACCCACTCGCTTCACTACGGGTTGGCAGCATTTGAGGGTATTCGTTGCTACAAGGGAAAGAGCGGGTCAGCTATTTTTAGGCTATCTGAGCATGTGGATCGTCTTTTTGAATCCGCCCATATCGGCTTGATTGAAATGCCTTTTGACAGGAAGCAAATCTCGGAAGCGATTGTCGAAACCGTCCGAGTCAATCGGCTGGAGGCTTGTTATATTCGTCCGTTGGTGTACATCGGGTATGGTGCCATGGGGCTATACCCGGCGGAGAATCCGATCAAGGTGAGCATCGCAGCCTGGAAATGGGGGACCTATCTGGGCGATGAGGCCTTGGCCAAGGGGATTCGAGCCAGAGTCTCGTCCTTCACGCGTCACCATGTGAATGTCTCCATGACGCGCGGAAAAATCTCCGGTTATTACGTCAATTCGATTCTGGCCAAACGGGAAGTGAAGGCCGATGGCTATGACGAAGCGATCATGCTGGATCCTGAAGGGTATGTAGCGGAAGGCACGGGAGAAAATGTGTTCATCGTGAGACGTGGTGTTCTGAAAACGACTCCGTTGACCTCCATTCTTGAGGGAATTACGCGCAACTCCATCATCCAATTGGCGAAGGAGCGTAATATTCCCGTGGTCGAGGAGCGGTTCACGCGCGATGAAATGTATGTGGCAGAAGAAGTCTTTGTCACGGGGACTGCGGCAGAACTCACCCCTGTGACGGAAATCGATCAGCGGCGTATCGGCAGTGGAAGGCCAGGGCCGATCACGCAAACCTTACAAAAAGCATTTTTTGATGTGGTGGATGGGACTGATTCCGCTCATCGGCAGTGGCTGACTCCTGTCTAGCAGTCTCATCGATCACATTTTCCCACGCAAATATTTCGGTAGCATGCGAGTTTGCTACAGCCCGTGGCTGTGGCGAACAGGCTTTCGTCACGTGTTCGGCTGATACCTGTGGTGCCGTAAGAGCTGCGAGGCGAGGAAGCTAGTGCGAACCCTCGCCGGATGAATGAGATTCAGCGGCAGGGGGGGGGGTGGTTTCTGCCGGCGTGGAACTTGGAGTTGTGGCGGCAGGTTTCTTATTCAGGTCGATGACCGTGGAGGAAAAATTCCGATCCTTCGCGATGATGGCCAAAGACAACGAGGTGAACATGAAGACAAATGCGGTGATGACGGTGAACTTGCTCAGGAAGTTAGCCGGCCCTCGGCTGCCGAATACGGTTTGGCTGGAGCCACCGAATGCCGCACCGATTTCAGCGCCCTTACCGGATTGCAGCAGAATTGCTCCAATCATGAGCAGGCAGACGATGACATGAATGATGACCAGCAGAGTATACATATTGAGTCTTTAGGCCGTGGTGGGTTTGGACCCGGTTACGAATTTGGCGAGTGTAGCAAAAGAGACCGGGTCTAAACAAGCCCCGCCGACCAGTGCGCCGTCGATTTCTTCGGATGCTAAAAAATCGGCGATATTGTGCGGTGTGACGCTCCCTCCGTACAGAATGCGGACGTGGTTTCCTATGTCCGCTCCGCTCAGTTCATTCAGGGTACGGCGGATGAGTTGATGGACTGGCACGGCCTGTTCCGGTGACGCAGCCCGCCCAGTTCCAATGGCCCACACAGGCTCATAGGCGATCGTCACGGTTGAAAGCGTTTGTGCCTCGATCCCGGCAAGTCCGGCGCGAAGTTGTCGTTGAATGATGAGGTCGGTCTGCCCCGAATCACGGTCCTGGAGTGTTTCTCCCACGCACAGAATCGGTTGAAGGCCATGCCGGAGGGCGGCCAGAACTTTTTTATTGGTCCAGCTGTCCTGGTCTCCGAAATACTGTCGCCGCTCCGAATGGCCGACGAGGACAAACTGGCAACCAATGTCTTTCAGCATGGCCCCGGACACTTCGCCGGTGAATGCTCCCTTATCTTCCCAATAGAGATTTTGTGCGCCGAGGAGAAAGGCCGGGACCGGGCCCATCGCTTCTTGTACGGCATGCAGTGCTGTAAATGGCGGTGTCAGGCCGATCTGGATGCCGGTATGGTGGGGCAATTCCTGCGACAGACGATGAACAAATGCCCCGGCTTCGGAGGCGGTCTTATTCATTTTCCAGTTGCCGACGATGAAGCGAGTTCTCACGGAGCCTCTATTGCGGAAAGGAGCCGGTGGACGATGTCGTTATGCCGGACGGTTGGGAAGGGCTGCGAGTCCCGGAAGAGTTTTCCCCTCGAGCAATTCCAGCGCCGCTCCACCGCCGGTTGAGATGAACGAGATACTTTCGGATTCTCCGGCCCGATGGATTGCGAGGGCGGTTTCGCCTCCCCCGACGATGGTCAAGGCGTAGGCATTGGCGACGGAATGGGCCATCGCAAGGGTCCCTCTGGCAAAGGCATCGACTTCGAACATGCCCATGGGACCGTTCCAGAGAATGGTCTTGGCATCCTGAACCGCCTCTGAGAAGAGTTTGACCGAGGCGGGGCCGATATCCAGTCCGTACCAGCCTTTGGGAATTTCCTGAACCGGAACGATCTTGGTTTCGGCTCCCGGTTCGCGGCTGGCTGCAACAACGCAGTCCACCGGGAGATAGAATTTGACGCCGCTTGAAAAAGCATGGTCCTGCACGCCCTTGGCGAAGTCGAGCATGTCGTTTTCAACCAGCGATTGGCCGATTTCCAGCCCCATGGCTTTGAGGAAGGTAAACGCCATACCGCCGCCGATGATGACTTTGTCGACTTTCTTCCCGAGGTTCTCGATCACGCCGATTTTTCCGGACACCTTGGCTCCGCCGAGAATCGCGACGAACGGTCGCACCGGATTCTCTACGGCGCCTTCGAGATATTCGATTTCTTTCTTGAGCAAATACCCGGCGGCGGCTTCGGGAATATATTTCGTGATGCCGACGGTGGAGGCATGGGCGCGGTGGGCGGCACCGAACGCGTCGTTGATGTACACATCGGCGAGGGAGGCCAGGGCCTTGGAGAATCCGTCGTCGTTCTTCTCTTCTTCCGGATGGAAGCGGAGATTTTCCAGCAACATGACGTCACCGGGCTGCATCTTGGCGACGAGACCTTCGACAGCCGCCCCGATGCAATCCGGGGCAAAAATTACTTCCTTGCCGAGCAGGCGTTGGAGGCGTTTTGCGACGGGGGCCAGGCTGAATTTCGGATCGAACTTGCCTTTCGGCCGGCCGAGGTGGGAGCAGAGGATGACCTTTGCTCCCTCATCAACGGCACGATTGATGGTAGGAAGCGTGGATCGAATTCTGGTGTCGTCGGTTATCTGCAATGAATCATCGAGCGGAACATTGTAGTCGGCGCGAATGATCACGCGTTTCCCACGAAGCTGGACATCTTCGATGATTCGTTTGCGAATATTCATGACAGACCTTCACTCCTCCTCTGGTGTGTGCAGCCCAGGCCGATGGTAGCGCTGATGTGTGCTGCACGTCAGAAAAGCGCGTTGTGCAGGAGTCGGCTCACGCCCCCTTGGCGACGATGTATTTGATCAGGTCCCGCACGCGGCAGGAATAGCCCCACTCGTTATCGTACCAGGCGGTGACCTTGACGAGTCGTTTGTCGATCACTGCGGTCAACGGGGCATCGACAATCGCGGAGTGTGGATCGTCCTTAAGATCGATCGAGACGATCGGAGCGTCCGAATAAGCCAGCACATTTTTCATCGGACCTTCGGCGGCTTTCTTGAAAGCGGCGTTCACGGCCGCCACATCGCAATCCTTTTCTGTTTCAACCGTGAGGTCGACCAGGGAAACATTGGGGGTGGGAACCCGGATGGCCAGTCCATCCAATTTCCCCTTTAGTTGCGGGATGACCAGGTGAAGCGCCTTGGCCGCACCGGTACTGGTCGGAATCATCGACATGCCAGCCGCCCGCGCACGGCGAAGGTCCTTGTGAGGCAGATCGAGTAATTGTTGGTCATTGGTGTAGGAATGAATCGTCGTCATGACACCGTGCTTGACGCCGAAATTTTCCAGCAAGACTTTGGCCACCGGAGCCAGACAGTTAGTGGTACAGGACGCATTGGAAACGATGTGGTGTGCCTTGGCATCGAACACTTGCTCGTTCACGCCGAGGACCACGGTGGCGTCAGGGTCCTTGGCAGGGGCTGAAATGATGACGGTTTTTGCTCCGGCCGAGAGGTGTTTTCCCGCTCCTTCACGGTCGGTAAAATGTCCCGTCGATTCCACGACGATCTCAACGCCCAGGGCCTTCCAGGGAAGTTCCTTCGGATCGCGGATGGCCAAAACCTTAATGGCCTTCCCGTCAATAATGAGTTGGTCGTCTTTGGCCTCAACGGAAGCGTCGAGCGTGCCATGGACCGAGTCGTACTTGAGCAAATAGGCCAATGTTTTCGCATCGGTGAGGTCATTGATGGCGACAAATTCCAGGCTGGGGTCTCCCAGGGAAGCACGAAGCACGTTGCGGCCGATGCGTCCGAATCCATTGATACCGATGCGTGTGGTCATGGGGCTAAATCCTCAAGAATTAAACGGGTGGATTGAGTGAGTCTGGGGCGATAGTACTGACCGACTTTCTATGTGTCAAGCATACAAAAAGAGGAAATTGAGTGTGGTTGTTGGCCAGTGGCCGGTCGTCATTCAAACGGTCCGGGCTTGCCTTGCCTGTGCCGGGGCGGTCGGGTAGAGTCTGTTTTTTCGTAACTATCAAACGGCAGTCGAGGTGCGATGCAATCTGAAACGTTACAGTTCGAATCGTGTCACGTGCTGGAATGGGCCAAACTCCTGGACTCCCTAGCCTCCTACGCCCATTCTGCCATGGGGGCGGAGCGGTGTCGATCGCTGGTCTTGGAAGCCGACCTGACGCAGGCCCAGACGCGCCAGCAGGAAACGTCGGACATGCTTCGATTGAGGTCCGGGGTCGATCCCTTCCCGGTCCTCCGATTTCCCAATGTGGTGGAGTGGCTAAGCCGGGTTGCCAAGGGCGCCTGTCTTGAGGCGCACGAGTTGAGGGACATCGCATTGGTCTTGGGGTTGATCGATGACGTGCAACGGTATCTTCTGCGTCATCAGATCGATGCCCCGGCCGTAGGTGCGTTGGCGGTGCAGCTTGGGCCGGTCGAGGAATATCGCCGGCTGAGCAGGGCATTACATGCCGCCATCGATCCCGACGGATCAATGCGGGAATCGGCCAGCCCTGAATTGCACAGGTTGATGCAGCGCGCCAACGACCTCAAGCAGCAGATGCGGCATCGCCTCGACCAGATTCTGCACTCGCGCCGGTATGAGGAAGTGCTGCAGGAACACTACTTTGCGCAACGGGAAGGGCGCTACGTGGTTCCGATCAAGGCCGAGATGCAGGGCCGGATTCCCGGCATTGTGCATGACGTCTCGTCGAGCGGGGCCACTGTGTTTCTGGAACCGCGCGAGTTGGTGGATCTCAATAATTCCATCAAAGTCGTGGATTTGGATGTTGAGCGTGAGGTGCGGAGAATTCTGCGGGAACTCTCGGCGATGGTGGCGCCTCATCAGCCGGCGCTTGCCGACAGTGTGGCGGTGCTCGGCGAGCTCGATGCCATTTCCGCGAAGGCCGAGCTGAGCCAGCGGCTGCAGGCCGTTCCGCCGCGTCTCAACGATCAGGGGCGCATTCTGCTCCACCGCGCACGGCACCCGTTCCTGGTCCTGACCAAGGAGCAGGTGGTGCCGAATGATCTGACCTTCGACGAAACGGTGCGGGTTCTTATCATCTCCGGTCCCAACACCGGCGGGAAAACCGTCACGTTGAAGTTGCTGGGATTGTTCGCATTGATGGTGCGCTGCGGTCTGCATCTTCCTTGTGCGCCCGAGTCGGAGATGGCGATTTTCCCTTCGGTCTATGCCGATATTGGCGATGCGCAGGATCTAGCGCGGGATCTGTCCAGCTTTTCAGCCCATATCACGCAGATGGTGCAATTGCTGAAGGAAGTGTCCGAGGGGACCGACGCCGGCACGTCGTCCTTGCCGATGCACCCAGGACGGGCATTGGTGTTGCTCGATGAGCCGGTCACGTCCACGGATCCGGCTGAAGGCGCGGCATTGGCCAGCGCTCTGCTGTGCCGATTGGCGGAAGCGGGCGTGAAGGTGGTCGCTACCACACACTACAGCTTATTGAAAGGGTTGGCGCAAGAGACGCCGGGCTTTGCCAATGCGAGTGTGGAGTTCAACATCGACACTCTCTCCCCGACCTATCGCCTGATCCAGGGGCAGCCGGGAGGGTCTGCGGCTATCGAGATTGCCGGGCGTCTCGGGATGGATAAGTCGTTGTTGCAGGATGCCCGTGCCCGGCTGCAGGGCGATAATCGGCTGCTGGAGACTCTGCTGAATGATTTGCAGGACAAACATCGGCGCATGAGCGAGGACCTCGCTGCTGCAACGGCTGCCAAGCAGATTGCCGAGCAGGCGGCGCGCGAGTCTCAGGAACTGCTGACTTTCTTGCAGGAATCGGAGCGGGACGAGCGACAGGGACTGAAGAAGAAGCTGTCCCATGAATTTCAGCGTGCCCGGGCTGAGGTCCAAGCCACGCTCGACGACCTGAAGCGCGACCAAAAGTTGCTCAAGGCCAAGGAAACCAAAGTCCGGCTCATCGAACTGGAGCAAGCAGTCAGCCGTGAAGTGGGAGCGACGCAGGAGCCGATTCCCGTGGATCAGCTGTCGGTGGGAGATGCGGTGGAGGTGGTCGGGTTAGGCATGACGGGAACCCTGCTCGAAAACCCGCAGGGGAAAAAACGTGTGCGCCTGAAAGTCGGGGAGGGCGAAATTCTAGCGAACGTGGGAAGTCTGGTAGGCCTTGCACGACCCCCTCAGCCCGCTCGAAGCGAGCCTCGTAAGACGATGGCGGTGACGTCCAGGAGAACCAGTCAGACCCTGGCCCCCGAGGATATCCAGGAGACGTTGGATGTGCGGGGTCAGGCCGCGGACGACGCATTGGATATCGTGATGGCCGGGCTCGATCGGGCCATCGTTGACGGGAGCCCGTTCGTGCGTATCATTCACGGGCATGGGACCGGCCGACTGAGGACCGTACTCCGTGGCTATTTGAAGGCGTCTCCCTACGTCGTGACCTTTCGGCCCGGCGATCGCGGAGAGGGGGGCGATGGTGTCACCATCGTCGAGTTGCGATGACCGTGAATTGTGAGGCCTATGTTCGGCAACCGAAATTTTGTATGCTGAAGGGGTTGACGAGTGTGCGCCCGAAAGTAGTGGAGTGTGACATGACGTAACCGATGTGCGATCCGGCCGGCATTCCCTCCCGGCAGCACTCGCTGCCTGGTTCAAGGAGCCGGTCGAGTCGCTCCCTCCAATGGCCTGCCGTCATGCGTCAGCGGGTCAGTCTCCAGAGTTTGATTACTCTCTCTGTGCTGTCGATAGGGATCCTTTCCGGCACAGTCGGCCTCGTGTATGCCTACTGGCATGCCAAGCAGTCACTTCACACCACAGTCGGCATTACCTTCCAGGAAATAGCCCGCCAGAGCGCGGACAAAGCGGCCCTGTTGCTTGCTAAGGAACTCGAATGGATGCAACGGCTCAGTGCCCTTCCTGAGATTCGAGCATCCGTGGAAGGGGCGTCTTCTGCGAAGCAGCCTACGCTGCAGTTCGAGCAGTGGCGTGAGGAGCAGCATCGTTATTTTCACTCGCTGGTGATTGTCCGGTGGGATGGCCAATTGGTCGGAGGCCGGCAGAGCGAATCCGCACGGACTTTTTATGCGCAGCAACCATGGTGGCCGGTTGTGTTCTCGGCTCAACGCGCCTGGGCCGGTCCACTGACTGTCGACGACAATGGGCGGGGTTTCTGGGAAGTTGCAGTGCCGATCGGCGGACAGGGGCAGCCGGTGCGAGGGGCCCTGAAGGCCGTGATCGGGACGGACCGTATCCTGTCCTCGATTGTGGGAAGCCGCATCGGCCGCACAGGACACATGATGCTGCTGGCCGAGGACGGGGTAGTGCTCGCCTGTTCCATGCTGGCCCCCAATCTTCACGCGACCCTCCAGACACAATCTATGCAGGCACCAGCGGACGCTCCCGCCGCTCGATGGCTTCAGTTGGAGCAGGATACGCATGGCGGGAACCAGAGCATCATCGGTCTGGCCCGGGTCGTCCTGCCTGCGCAGATCGAGCAGGCCCGTGGCTGGTACATCCTGATGCAGCAGGATCCGTCGGAGACGTTCGAGCCGTTGCTGGCCCTCATGGGGAAACTGGGGGCGTTCTGGGTCGGAGCCGTCGTGTTCATCGTGTGGCTGCGCTGGCGGCTGGCTCGGCGCATCGTGCGTCCCCTCGGCGATTTGATTCAGCGGGTCAATGTCTTCGGCGGCGCATGGCCGTCGGAACCGCTGCCGTCTCAGGCCCCCTCCCGGCCCAGCGGGATTGTCGAGATCGATGCGCTGGCCGCGAGTTTCGACGATCTCGCGCAACGATTGGAACAGGCATCCCGAGTGAAGGCGCAGTACGTCCGCCGGTTGGAGCAGGTGAATCTTGATCTCGCCACGTCGGAGGAGCACTACCGGCTCCTGTGGAACCATTCGGTCGATACCAAAATTCTGATCGATCCGTTCGGTTCCATCCTGGATATCAATCGGCGCGGGGAGGTCATACTCGGGCGGCCGGCCTCTTCCCTCGCCCGGCGCCCGTTCACGGACCTCGTCGCTGAGGCAGAGCGGCCTCGACTGCTGGAGCAGTTGGAGTCAGTAATTCGGATCGGGGCGGACCTGTCGGGTGGGGCGATGCACGTTCCGATACCCACCGGTGACCTGACGATGGAGGTTGATTGGGTGCCGGTCAAGAAAGCGGGCCGCATTGAATCGATCATGATCCAACTCCGCGACCTCACCGAGCAGAAGGCGCTTGAGCGGCAAGTCGTTCGGTCCGAGCGGCTGGCCTCGTTGAGCCAGTTTGCCTCGATGTTTGCCCACGACATCAGAAATCCGCTGGCCGGGATCAAGAAGACGCTGGAGTGGCTTGGAGGCTGTCCGGAGATGGGGCAGGATCCGCCGCGTCGCTGTCTGGAGGACCTGCGCTTCACCACTGATCTCCTGCTGGGCATGATCAACGACATGCTGGATGTCTATCAGGAGAACTATTCGGGACTGCCGTTGAGTACGTCACCGGTGTCGCCACGCCTGTTGATGAACGAAGTGTTGCGACTCTTTCGCTCCGAGGCCGAGGCGCAAGAGGTGCGATTCAACTTGCAGGTTCCCTCGGAGGCGGTGTGGATCATGGGGGACGGCCGACGCTTGCAACGGGTGTTGATCAATTTAATCCACAACGCGCTGAAGTATTCGCCGGCAGGGGGCGCCATCATGATTAGCGTGCAGGTGAATGGTGGACAGGTCTCACAGGGAGAAACTGTCGCCGGGCCGGATGCGTGTTCGACCGTGACGATTCAGATCCAGGATGAGGGGCCTGGAATTGCGCCGGAGGACCTGCCGCATCTCTTCGAGATGTTTTTCAGGAAAAAGGACGGGCAGGATTACCGGATCGGACGCGGCCTGGGGCTGCACTTCTGCCGGTTGGTGGTGGACGCCCATGGCGGGCAGATCACGGCGGCGAATCGTCCCGAAGGCGGCGCGGTCTTTACGGTCGCGTTGCCGGTCAGGCAGGAGCAGGTATGCCCATCACCATCGTGATTGCCGAAGATCAACGATTGTTCCGGCAGAGCTTGCGCCTGCTGCTGGAACATGAGCGGGATCTCGTTGTGGTCGGGGAAGCGATGGATGGCCGGCAGGCGTTTGATCTCGCGGTGGCACACAAGCCCGGCATCGTCCTCATGGACGTGGACATGCCCAGACTGGACGGCATCACCGCCACGCGATTGATCCGCAGTTGCGTGCCGGACAGCAAGGTGTTGATGCTGTCGGTACATGACGACGATGCCCGGATCGTGGCCGCCGTGCAAGCGGGTGCCTGCGGGTACATCCTCAAGGACGCCGACCACCAGGAGTTTCTGCGCATCATTCGTGCCACCGACAAGGGGGAACCGGTGCGGTCGCCGTTCATGCCGGATGGCTTTGCGAAGCAGGCGGTCGCGTTGGTGAATAAGCAGGAGGAGTCGAGCGGGGGCGGGTTGTCGCTCCTAACCGATCGCGAGCATGAAATTCTCGCCTGCGCGGCCGCCGGGCGGAGCAACAAAGAAATCGCCGATCAACTGTGCGTGTCCCTCGATACCGTCAAGACCCATCTGCACCATATTTATCAGAAGCTCCGTGTGAGCGGCCGGGTTGAGGCCGTGCTCACCTATCTGCAGAGCCGCTAGTGTCCTGTCTCTGAAGGTCATGGAATAAGTTGTGCATCGGTGGTGTCCTCA
>JACOEL010000017.1 GCA_024998625.1 Nitrospira sp.
GTTTCTGCCGAACCTGCAGCACAAACGATATTTTCTCGCCGACGAGAACCGCTGGGTCTCGCTGTCGGTCTCGGCGCGGGGGATGAAGATCATCGACAAGCGAGGTTTGGCCAGGGTGGTGGCGGACTTGCGGGCGACTGGAGAGAAACTCTAACCGAGAAAGGGCGAGGTCATGCGCGAAATCGTGGCGATGGCTTGTACCGGCTGTGAGACGCCGGGCATGTCGGTCTATTGGACGATGAAGAATAAGAAGAACGATCCGGATCGGATCGAGTTGAAAAAGTACTGTGCCCGATGCCGGAAACATGCCGTGCATAAGGAGAAACGATAATTCCGATGCCTGTGTACGAATATCAGGCGAGCGATTGCCGGGGGTCGGCTGATTGCCCGCGGCGGTTCGCGTACCGTCAAGCGATGGGTGATCCACCGGTTGTCGCGTGCTCCATCTGTGGCGTGGCCTTGGAGCGTGTGCTGTCCTCATTTTCCGCCGGGGTCGATCTGGCCACTCACAGTCGGGCGGACTCCGGTCCACCGATCGGATCCGTGGCCCCTGCACCGACGGTCAAGAATATTTTCGGGGGCGGGCTCGGCATCCAAGGGTGTGGCCATGGCCCACTCCCTACCCACACAACTTCCTCGGGTACGGAGTCGTCATGAGCCAAGGCAGTGCCAGTGCCCGCGCCCTCATCATGGCCATCTTGGTTGTATATCTCTCGCTGGCGTTACCCTTGCCAACGGTGTTGCTCGATCATGAGTTGGGTCTCCTCATGGGAGACGTTGCTCACACGGTCCTTGATGACCATGCCTGGCTGGATCATGCCGCCGGATCCGGCCTGTCTGAAGCCGGTCACATCCCTGAAGCCAAGCCTCTGCTGGTCTCCCTGGCCTTCGAGGCTCATCCGAATCCATTGCTATCACTCCACCGCGAGTCATGTCTGAGTCGCGGTCCACCGCTCGTCTGACCGTTTTCCCTGTTCATCAGCACGTCGGACTTCACACACGCAGCATGAGGATACTGCGAAGGTTCGGCCTGTCTCAATTCACCATCGGCTGTTCGGTGACGTATTAACCGGGAAACGATTGCGGTCCGGCGCTGACATGCCGTCTAGCTGAGTCGGCGCAAGGAGATGACGATGTCTGAGAACGAGTTTCGATGGTGTGGAAACAATCGACGGAGTCTTATGGAGCGACTATTCATGCAGCAGCGACAGCGGGCGCAGGAACGGTACGTCGTGAGGCCGGATGGCGAAGGCTTGAGTCCGAGACCGGATATCCGGGTAACCGCGCGCCATCGCTGTCGGGCTGTCCGACAAGCCATGCGGACGCGGCTGGTGCAGCGGTTGTTGCGACGTCTGGGGTTGCCGATCGGGATGATTCTGGGAACGTGCTTCTGATGACCATTCCGGCATTCACGATCCGTCTCTGCTTCGTGCTCGCGTATCTGGTGCTGGCACTGCCGCTTCCGGCGGCTCTGCTTGACCATGAGCTGGGGCTTCTGAGCGGTGACCCGGCTCACACGGTGCTTGACGACCATGCCTGGCTCGAACATGCTGCCGGGTCAGGCTTCGCATCAGGCGACGCCGGTATCGTCGTGGCTGACCTCGCAGTTCCGCTCTCTCTACTCGCCGAATCTTGCGGTGTGCAGGCGCCGGTTGCCTCACCGTCTGTCCGCGGTCCCCCTTCGACTCTGCCGTCCTAAACAAGACACACAGCAGCTCGTGCCCATCGGATCGTGGCGGCCCGTCCGCCTCCGTTCCGGTCGCGGCTTAGCAGGGAAAGAATTGTCATGACGTGTGCGGACGTCCGTGAGTCCGCATCAAGGAGGAATACCGTGAGTCAGTCTCGTGAAATGATTGTGGGTGTGTTGGCCGCCGGGGCCGTGATCGGGAGTGCCGTCTTGTGGCCAGGGTCCATTCGCGCTGCGGAAGAACGTCAGGACGCCCCACAGGCAGTCGGTTCTCTCACTGAAGTCGAACTGCCTCAGCTGGAGGTGCGTGATCAGCGAATTCTTCCGGAGGGAACCGGGTCGTTGCATCTGGAGGAGAAGAGCGCCTCGGCGAGCCGGTTGGGGATCTCGATTCGCGAGATCCCGGCCAGCGTCGAGGTAGTCGATCAAACGCTTATGCAGGAGCGCGGCTTGCGGACGATTTCAGAAGCGGTGCAGGGGGCCACCGGGCTTTCGGTGGGCGACTCGCCAGGCAATCCTGTCAATTTCTCCATGCGCGGTTTCACGAACAATCAACTGAGGTTGCTGTATGACGGCCTGCTACTAGGGCCGGCGCAAATGACATCCCGGCCGCGGGATACATGGAATCTCGACCGGATCGAAATTCTCAAGGGACCTGCATCGGTGTTGTATGGAGAAGGCGCGCTAGGCGGGGCCATCAACTTCGTCACCAAACGTCCGATACGAGAGGATCATGTCACCGCCGATGCGCTGCTGTCCATCGGGTCGTACAACACTCTGCGGACGGCGGTGGGGAGCGGTGGACCGCTTGGCTCAGACAAGCTCCACTACCGCGTGGATCTCAGTTATCAGAACTCCGACAACTATGCCGGAGTACAACGCGCGCCCTATACCTACTGGAATTGGACGAGCGCGCTGCTCTATGACGCCGCTCCGAATCTCAATTTCGAGTTCTCGTTCGATGTGACTCACGATCGCAGCGTGCCCTATTGGGGGACGCCCCTGGTGCCCGGCGGCTTTGCCGGCTCAGCGGCGGTCGGCGGCGTCGTCACGACGAACGACGGGCGAACGATCGACGGGCGTATCCTGCGGCAGAACTTCAACGTCGTAGACGCCGACATGAGCGCCACGACCTATTGGACCAAGTTCAAGACGAACTGGCAGCCGACGAGCATGATCGAGATCCGCAATCAGGCCTACTACTATTGGGCGGAGCGGAACTGGCAGAATGCCGAGACCTACCAGTTCAACATCGGGACCCAGCTGATCGATCGAGATCGATTCTTCGTCCAGCATGACCAGTATGTGGCGGGCGACCGGCTGGAAGCCCAGATCAACGAGCGGCTCTTCGAGCGCAAGAACCGGTTTGTGATCGGAGTGGATATCAGCCATCTCCATCTGAACCGGCCCAGCTTTTTCAGCGGGGGCGACAGCATCAACCCTCTGGCGATTCCGAGCGGCTCGTTCGGCTCGATCACCTCGGCCGAGCAGCGGACGACAATCACCACGGCCGCGCTGTTCGTCGAAGAGCAATTCAATCTAACGGATAGCCTCAAGCTGGTCGGCGGTTTGCGGCATGATTATGTCGATCTGGATCGGAAACTCTTCAATGCCGCCGGTGCGCTCAATACGACCGCCAGCTTTGAGCGGGACTTCAATCCCACGACCTGGCGGGCAGGACTAGTCTATGACCTGCTGTCGAATCTGACTCTGTATGGCCAGTATGCGACAGCGGCCGATCCGGTCGGGACGAACGTCTTCATTGTCCAGGCCGGGGAGAATTTCGATCTGGCGACCGGGGCGCAGTGGGAAGTCGGACTCAAACAGGGGTTGTGGAATAACCGGGCCGAATGGACGCTGGCGTACTTCGACATCTTCCGGAAGAACATCCTGACTCAGACTTCGCTGACGACGGCTCAGAACGTGGGACGCCAGACCTCTAAAGGGGTGGAACTCAGCGGCGCCATCCGTCCGACCGACGCCTGGCGAGTGCAGGCCAATCTGACCTTTCTGTCTGCACGGTTTGCCGACTTCTCGGAAACCGACGGAGGCAATGTTGTCTCGCGTGGCGGCAATCGCCCGCCGAACGTCCCCGAGACAATGGCCAACATTTGGAGCGTGTATCGGGTGCCGTTCGTCGTGCCGTTCGATCTGGGCGCGGCCTTCCGCTATGTCGGTCATCGCTATGCCGACAACGCGAACGCCGTGCGGCTCAATGCCTACATGACGACGGATGCCTGGGTCTCGGTCCCGTACAAGAACATGACCTTCATGCTGCGCGGCCGCAATCTGCTCGATAAGACCTATGCGATGTGGGCGGATCCGTTCTATCCCAGTCAGGTCCTGATCGGGGCGCCGCGAACGGTGGAGTTGATGATGATGGCGCGGTTTTAGCCAATGGGGATGGGTGGCTCCGTCCTCGGATGGCATCGCTGGATCGCGCTCGGCGTCGGGCCGGCGGTGTTGCTGTGGTGTCTTTCCGGTCTGGTCATGCTGTGGGTACCCTATCCGAACGTGACGGAAGCGGAGTGGTTTGCCTTGGCCGGAGCGATCGATCCGGCCCTCTGCTGTGCCAACCTTGAGGGGGTGATGCGGGAGTTCGACCGTCCGGAAGGGATTGCGTACTTGCGGGTGATTGCCGTCGGGGGCGTCCCTGTCGTGTCGGCGCACTATCTCGACGGCTCGCTGCGAGCGCGGCAGCTGACGGCAGAGCCTGTGCACGGACCGCTCCTCAACGGTGAAATGCAGCGTGTGGCCGAAAGCCTGGGGTTGAGAGGCTCGATCATATCGATCGACACGATTGAGCACGATGTCTGGACCGTGCATCAGCGATTCGATCAGCACCGGCCGCTGCGGAAAGCGGAGATGGCGGGACCGTCGGCGCCGGTGATCTATCTCTCCGGCACGACCGGTGAGGTCGTGCAGGAGACCACGGCGGCGGAGCGGCGCTGGAATTTCGCCGGAGCGGTGATCCATTGGTGGTATCTGCCCTGGCTCCGGCGGCAGTGGGCGCTTTGGGACCAGACGCTCTGGTGGGTCGGGGCCCTGTCAACGGCTCTGGCGCTGGCCGGCGCCTGGGTAGGTCTCAGGCACCTGATGCGCGATGGATGGAGCCGGTTGTCCGGAGAACCTCGGGCCCTGCATCGCATGCTCGGCGCGATCGGCGGTGTGGCAGTCGTCTGTTGGATAGCCAGCGGGTGGCTCTCGATGGATCATGGGCGATGGTTCTCAGACGGGAAGGTGTCGGCCCTGGAGCGTGAACGGGCGATAGGCGGGCGGATGACGGCGCGCGAGCTTGCCGGATCGTCAGACGTGCTGTCGCAGATGGCGGCGGGGGGGACGGTGAAGGAACTGCGGCTGACGAAGGTAGCGGGGGCTCTGTATGCGGTGGCCCGTGAATCGCCACGGCACCAGTCCGTCCTGGCGTTGACCCATCCCGATGGTCCGGCGCGGGAAGAGTTCTCGGACGAGGCCGTGCTGGCGTCTGTCAGGGCAATGGTCGGAGAGGAATTCCCGCTCGTCGTTCGGCGGAGCATCGAGGCGGATCGTCGGGGCGGATCGGCGCTCGCACGAGAAGACCTGACTGCCGTCCTGCGCGTAGAGCGCCAGGACCCCTCGCCGCTCTGGGTCGACATCAATGCGCGGACAGGGGAACTGCTGGAGCTGCTCGATCCTTCCCGCCGGATCTATCACCGCCTTTTCGATCTGTTGCATCGATGGGATGCGCCCTGGTTCGACGGACATGACGATGGTCGACGGATCGGGATGGCGGTCTGGTGCGGACTCGGCGCAGGGCTTGCGGTGTCAGGATTCTGGATCTGGGCCAGACGCAGGTCGGCTTCGAAGGTGATGCAATGAACCGCGGCAATGGGCTCATATCGATTCGTCTCACCCTCAGGCGCTGGGGGTGCTCGCTCTTGCTCCACGCGATGTGGTGGGGTGTCGCAGGGTGGGTCTGGTCGCAGGAATCCGCGCCACCGCAGCGCGATGTCTTTCAGTGGGACGTGGCACTGGTCCCGAACCTTCCCCTTCAAGCGGAGAGGTCCGTCTCAGCGCAGGCGCTGCGGGTTGCGCGGCACGTGTCAAGGCCCGTGCCCTCGCCTGCGGAAGACTCGGCCGCCGCAGCCGCTCACGAGAGTACGGCGGAGGAAAGTCATGCGAGAGCCGATCCGGTCGAAGCCATGCCCGCCATCGAAGCTCACCCGTCGGCGGCGTCGGGCGAGTCGCAGACGTTGCCGCCAGATCGAGCGATCGAACCAGAACCAATCCCATCAGCCGCCGCAGATGCGTTGCATCAGGACGCGAATGACAGGCTGTCTCCGCTAGCGGAATCGGCTGTAGCTGTCTCGTCGGTGAGCACTGCTCCAGTCCCTCCTACGGACGAGGCGCCCGCTCGGCTTGCCGAGGAGGCCTCACTGGAGACGGGACCGTCCTCGCCGGTCTTCCGCGAGGACGCCGCAGCAACAGTACCCGGGCCGGTATCGGATCAGGTCAAACCGGATTTCGGATGGCTCATGCAGACGCTCTGGAGTCGAGTGTTGGGGTTGGAGCGATGTCCTTATGAAGCATCGCCAGTCACCCCCATCCATGAAACCTTCCGGCAGGCCAACGCACTCCGTCGTTTTAGGGTATCGAGAACGTCACCTCCGCTGAATGCTCACGCCGGTCATCCACAAGAGGGATCGTTTGGTCGGCCTGCTGAATACCATCGACCGTGACCGACATCGCCTGGTGGTCCGTGCCTGATTGCCGCACCGTGATGTGATACATGGTCTCCCTGAATCGGTAGTGGACCTTGAAGGTCTTCCAATCCAGAGGAAGGCAGGGAAGGAATCGTAGCCGGTTGTGTTCCAGTCTCAGTCCAAGCAGTGACTCGACAATCAGCCGATACATCCACCCGGCTGAGCCGGTGTACCAGGTCCATCCACCGCGACCGATATGGGGTGAGACGGCGTAGACATCCGCCGCCACCACGTACGGTTCGACTTTGTACCGGTTGATGTCCTCCGGTGTCCGGGCGTGGTTCACCGGGTTGATCATGCGAAACAGTTCCCAGGCGCGTTCGCGGTCGCCCAGTGCGGCGAAGGCCATGGTAGCCCAGAGCGCGCCATGCGTATATTGTCCGCCGTTTTCTCTGACTCCCGGCACGTAGCCCTTGATGTAGCCGGGATTCAATGCGGACTTGTCGAACGGCGGGTCCAGCAGCTGGACGAGGGCGTCGTCGCGCCGAACGAGTCTCCGGTAGACCGCCTCCATTCCCAGGCGAGAACGCGTTGTTTCTCCTGCTGCCGACAACACAGACCAGCTTTGTGGGATGGAGTCGATTTGGCATTCGTCGTTCGCGGCCGACCCGAGCGGCGTGCCATCGTCGAAGTAGGCCCGGCGGTACCACTCTCCGTCCCAGCCCTGCTGTTCGATCTGTTGCTGCAGCTGGGCCGCTTCTGCCTGACAGCGCTCAGCGAACGGCACGTCACCGGTGGTTTTCGCTACCTCAGCAAACCGCATGAGGACGTCATAGAGGAAGAATCCCAGCCAGACGCTTTCTCCCTGGCCGCGATCCCCGACCATATTCATCCCGTCGTTCCAATCACCCGAGCCGATGAGCGGCAGACCGTGTACACCCTTCGTGAGCCCCTTCAGGATGGCCCGCACACAGTGATCATAGAGACTGCCGGATTGCTCCGACCGGCCGGGAAGATCGTAGTAGGAGTCTTCGTCGGCATTGATCGGGCGGCCTTCGATGAACTGAATGGGGGCATCCAGCACGGCGGTGTCTCCGGTCGTCATCACGTAGCGACTGGTGACATAGGGAAGCCAGAGAAAGTCATCGGAGCATCGCGTGCGCACCCCCCGGTTTGACGGAGGATGCCACCAATGCTGCACGTCTCCTTCCTTGAACTGACGGCCGGCGCACAGCAGCAGCTGTTCCCGTGCGAGATGCGGCTTCGCGTGGATCAAGGCCATCACGTCTTGCAACTGATCGCGGAACCCGAAGGCGCCTCCCGATTGATAGTAGCCGCTCCGCGCCCAAAGACGGCAGGCTATCGTTTGATACAGCAGCCATCCATTGGCAAGCACATTGAGCGACTGATCGGGCGTCTCCACATGGACCGCTCCCAACGTATGTGTCCAATGATGCCAGACGGTTTCCAGCGCCGCGCGACGTGCCGTCGCCCCTCTGAAGCGACGAACGAGCTGACGGGCATCCTCAGTATCTTTTCCAACTCCCAACCGGAAGGTACAGTCGCGCTCTTGACCAACGGCGAGGTCGAAGGGCATCTGAATCGCGCCACAAGGATCCAGAGCGGCCCCCACTTTCCCGGACAGTCGTGTTCGATTCATCGACGCGGGATTGTGCAGCGTGCCGTTGCGTCCGAGAAACTCGGTTCGATCGCCGGTCATGCTTCGAGTGCCTTCGTCCAGATCAAAGAAGGCAATCCGCCCGGGGAAATCCGTGTTGTAGGGATTCCGTGCGAACAGCGCCCCGGTAGCCGGGTCTATTTCACTGATCACATGCATGACTGATTTCGGCCGCAGATCACCCAGCACCCATTCCACATAGCCGGTCGCCGACAGGCGTCGTGGTCGGCCCGATTCGTTGCGCAGCTTCACCACCGTAAATTTTACGGAGGCATCCAGCGCCACATACACCCAGACCTCGGAGCGAATGCCGCCTTCCGTATGCTCAAAGCAGCTGTATCCGAATCCATGCCGACTGACATAGGGGCTCGTACCCCTGCAGGGCATCGGCGTCGGCGACCAGACGTGGCCGCTCTCTTCATCACGGAGATAAAAAGCTTCTCCGCTGGAATCGGTCACCGGATCGTTGTGCCAGGGTGTGAGGCGGAACTCATGCGCGTTTTCGCTCCAGGTGTAGGCGAGGCCGTTCTCCGAGACGACGGTGCCGAAGTGCGGGTTCACCAGCACATTGACCCAGGGGGCGGGCGTTACCTGTTCGGCTGTCGTTGTGATGACGTACTCGCGGCCATCGGAAGAAAACCCGCCGAGACCGTTATAGAACAGCAGATCCGTTCGGGGCTCGATGGCGGCCGGCGGATCGGGGCGATGGGTGCGCGTCGGTTTGAGGCGGTAGGCAGGGGCCGCAGGGGAGGCGAGGCGTGTAATCTGGTCCGCCAGCGTTCCCCGTCGATCGGTGAGGATCACGCGGGCCACCGATTGCTGCAGTAGGCGGTCTTCGACCGACATCTGTTCCGCCGTTCGCACGAAGATACCGCCCGGTCGATCCATCACATTGGCCTCGACTCCAGCCGAGATCAGCCCCATGATTTGATCGTGCAACACTTGGCGATAGCCGGCGTGATCTTCGTTCCAAATCACGAGGTCCACGGCCAGTCCCTTCAGTCGCCAATAGGCATGGGCCTGGACCATTTGACGGACCAGATCGATGTTGGACGGGTCTCCGATCTGGAGCAGCACGATCGGCAGGTCTCCAGAAATCGCATAGCCCCACAGGCCCGATTGTCCGCGTCGGTTTTTGCTCAGCACGGCCGCCTCTGCCCTGAGTGAGGCATTCGCATAGAGGATCGAGCCGGCCAGCCTGCCATACAATTGCGCATCCGCTTCGGTCGTATTCAGCTGACGCAGCACGACCTGGCTATGGGTCCAGGCCAGCTCAAACACCCGATCGGCGAGACGCCGGTCCTGATACTTGTCGACCAAACGCAGGCACAGGTCGCGAGTCTCTCCGATGCCCGACACCAGATCCACGGTGACCGACTCTTCAGGTTCGAGGACGATCGGACAACGGATGGACACAATGGGGTCCAGCACGGAGCCCTGATTTCCTGAAAGCGGGCCGGAATGGTCCAGAGCCTGCGGAGCGGCGAGGGTGCGCCCCCGGCCGATGAACTGCAGGCGGTCCGTTTCGTAGGACATCTCCCCGCTGTGGGGGCCACGTACCGCCATGAGGTGGAATGCCCAGGGGGCCTGCTCATCCTGCGAGCGGCCACGGCGCGTGGAGAGAATGGCCTGACGTTCGCGGATGATTTCCGTCTGGACGAAGAGGTTGCTGAAGGCCGGATGGAGGGCATCGGCCGCTGGCAGCGCCAGCACGACCTCCGCATAACTGGTGAGGTCGATCGTGCGTGTCGTGCCGGAACAGTTGGTGAGACGGATCCGCCGTAATTCGATGTCGTCTTCCGGGGACACGACGATTTCGGCATGTGTCTCGATCTCGTGATCGCGGCGACGAAACTCGGCGCGCCCTTCGGAAAAGATCACTTCGTAGCTCTTGGCCTGTTTCAGTGTCGGCTGATAGGCCGTGGACCAGAACTCCCTGCTCTCCACGTCGCGGAGATAGCAGAAGGTTCCCCAGTTGTCGCAGGTGCTGTCTTCACGCCAACGCGTGATGGCCAGGTCCTTCCATCGGCTGGACCCGCCTCCCGCGTTTGTCACCATCACGTGGTATCGACCGTTCGACAGGAGGAGCACGTCTGGTACCGGAGTGTTCGCGGTTGTCAGGACGCGCACCGGCGTGTCCACCGTGCCGGACGTCGTGCGCAAATCCGACAGCTCGGTGCTGTGGGCATAGAAGGCTGTGGCCTTGGGAATCCGCTCTTGGAGCACCAGGGTGCTGGCCTGAAATAGCGGCTCGGCTTCAAAACGTTTCTGCATCGGGCGGTCGAGGAGCAGATAGGCCAAGGAGAGGAAACTCATCCCCACATGGTGCGCCATGTAGGAGCGAATGATGACACGTGCTTGTCCGCGGGGAAGACGCGAGGGGGTGTAATCGATCGCTTCATATAAGCCGAACGGGCCATCGGCTCCTTCGGCCGTGAGTCGCTGGAGATTCAGACAAGCCTCTTCCGGTGCGACCATGAGGGCGAGGGAGGTGGCGTAGGGTGCAATGACCAATTCCTCGCCCAGGCCACGCTTCAGTCCAAGGCCGGGCACACCGAAGGCCCGATACTGATAGTTCAACTGCACGTCGACCATGTTGTAGCCGGATTCCGAGACGCCCCAGGGAATGTCTCGTTCCCGGCCGTAGTCGATCTGTCGCTTCACCGCTGCGCGGTAGGTCTGATCCAGCAGCGTCTGCTGGTATGTCGGCATGACGAGCAGCGGCATCAGGTATTCGAACATCGACCCGCTCCAGGACAGGAGAATCGGCTCTCCTCCAGTCGTCGTGAGCAGACGGCCGAGGGCGAACCAGCTTTCCTGCGGCAGTTGGCCTTGCGCAATCGCCACGAAGCTGCACAATCGCGCTTCGGAGGCTAGGAGGTCGTAGTAACTCGCGTCCCGTCGTCGTTCCGCGACGTTGTACCCGATGGAGAGGAGGAACCGCGTGTCGTCGAACAGGAAGTCGTACTCCATCTGGGCAAATTGATTCGCTTGCCGGGCCAAGTGGTCGAGCGAGGCCAGGCGTTGTTCGGCCAGTCGGCTGGCCGCGCTCAGGTGCTGTCGCAGTTCGATCAACCAGGTCCGCTCCGTGCCAGATGCGTCTGGTCCAAGTCGCGCGTCAATCGCGGGCAGCCATTCGCCTTCCAGTCTGGTCAGCATCCGGAGCGTCGGTATCTGATCTAATCCTGGAAACAGGCGGAGTATGTCAGCGGTGGCGGGAAGGTCGACCCAGGGCGCGAGAAGCGTCAGCTCGGCGACCGCGTTACGGCATTGTCGCGCGAAGGCATGGGCCCATCGGCGCGCCTCTGTGCTGGAAGCGGGATCGAGATGGGCGGTGACTTCATCCGCCTGTTTGCTGAGCATGAGCAAGGTGTGGTGGGTTTGCGTGAGTGTGGTCGGCCTGTTGTCACAGGCCGCAATCAGGTTTCTCTGAAGTGCGTCAACCTGAGACGTCGGAGTTTCCAGCGCCTCGCTCAGCAGCGCGAGGGTATCGCGGAGTCCCTCAAAGGTGCGCTCAGCGAGGAGCTTGTGTTCCGGCAGGCTAAGGAGCCCCGCGTGCAGGGTCATGACATGCCCTGCCAGATTTCCGCTGTCTACCGACGAAATGTACATGGGCAGCAGTGGTTTCAGCGTCTGGGTGTCGTACCAATTGTAGAAATGGCCTCGATATCGTTCCAAGGTTGCCATGCTGTCGAAGGTATGAGCGGTGCGTTCGATCAGCTGTCCCGCCGACAGGTAGCCGAAGTCGTAGGCGGAGAGATTGGCCAACAGTGCTAATCCCATATTCGTCGGTGACGTTCGATGCGCCACCTTTGGAGCGGGCTCTTCCTGATAGTTATCGGGCGGGAGCCAATGATCCTCCGGGCTGACATAGGTCTCGAAAAAGGCCCAGGTCTTGCGGGTCATCTTCCGGAGAAACATCGTCTGATCGGCCGTGAGTCTGGCCTCGCGTCGAGTCAGCGGTCTGCTGATCCACCAGGTGAACAGGGGAGACAGCGCCCATAGGCTGAGAACCGGCGCCGCAATCAGGAGCGCCTCCGCGCGCGTCCGCATCAGAATGATCGTGATGATCAGGGCCATGGCCGGACCAATCCACATCGACCGATAGGAACCGAGCAGGTCCGTCCTGCTTCTGTCCGCCGCGCCTGACGGGTTCCATTCCAATAAGCCAGGGCGATTGAACCATACACGTCCGGCGGTCCGTACGATCGCGTCCAGACTGTAGAAGCTTTCGTAGGGCAGGCACATGAGCGTGAGCAGCGCCTGAGTCAGCTGTTGTGTCATGGCCCGCGCGATTGTGGTGAGGTGCTGGCTCATCCGCATATCCTCGGGCTTGCGGCATAGATCGACGACGGCGCCCAGTAACGGCGCGATCAGGAACAGGCCGAGCGTGGCGAGGGTCCAGAGCCAGAGAGGAGACAGCAGAGCCCATCCCACTATGAACAAGGATGTCAGCGCAGCGGGGACGAGGCTGCGCCGCAGGTTGTCGAAAATTTTCCAACGCGACAGGATGGACAGCGGATTGTTACGGGTACGTCCGTTCGGTCCCGGCACGCGGGGGAAGGCCCAGCGCGCAATCTGCCAATCTCCGCGGATCCAGCGATAACGCCGGGCCACATCCGCGCTGTAGCGGGCAGGATATTCTTCGTAGAGCTGGACATCGCTCAGGAGTCCGGCGCGGGCATAGGAGCCTTCAAGCAGGTCGTGGCTGAGGATGCGATTCTCCGGGAGGCGATCGCTGAGGGCCTGCTCGAAGGCATCGACTTCATAGATCCCCTTGCCGATGAAGGACCCTTCTCCGAACAGGTCCTGATAGACGTCCGACACGGCGCGTGTGTAGGGATCGATGCCGGGCTCGCCGGCGTTGAGCCGCGCGTAACGCGAGCGGGTGGTGCCGGGGAGGCTGACGGCCACCCGAGGTTGCAGAATTCCGTATCCCGCAGTCACGCGCTGTGCCGCAGGATCGTACTGCGGACGATTGAGCGGATGGGCCATGGCCGCCACGAATTGTCGCGCGGTATCGCGGGGTAACTGGGTATCCGTATCGAGCGTGATGACATATTTCACCGTGGAGAGAATGTCCGGTTGTCCGACGATCGCTGAAAACCGATCCGTCGACCCGCCACGCAGGAGCCCGTTCAATTCCGCCAGTTTGCCTCGCTTACGCTCGTATCCCATCCAGAGCCGTTCATGGGCATTCCAGCGACGCGGGCGATGGAAGAGAAAAAACGTGTCGCCATGTTCGCCTGCATACTTGGCATTCAGCGCATCGATACCTGCTCCGGCCGCCAGCACCACCTGATCGTCACCTGCCACCGTCTCTTGGTCGGCATCCTGGAAATCCGTGAGCAGGGCAAAGTGTAGATGACTGCCCCGGTTGGCGAGGAATCGGATTTCGAGGGCCTCAAGGAGGTCGTCGATACCACGGGCATCGTGGAGGAGTGTGGGAATCACAACCAGCGTTCGTAACGCCGGGGGAAGGCCATCGGAAAAGTCCATTCGCGGGAGGGGATGTGGGGTCACCAGCGCCGTGGCGATCCAGTTCACGAGGGTCACCGCCAGCTGACTGGCCGCCAAGGCCGACAGGAATCCCAGCAGGGCAAGCAGCCATCCATTCCAACCTGCTGCAATGGCGAGGACCAGGAAGCATTCAGTGAATGTGGCCGTGAGGAAAAGGATGGAGCCGAGATAGATTGGTACGCTGCCGGATCCGGTCCATCTCCGGAGCCTGTCGAAGGCAGAACGACGGGGGCTCACTGCCTGCTCCAATTGCGTCTGTCCGTTGTCGATGAGATAGAAGCCGACGTGGGCGGCGCGGTGGTCCGGCCCCTCTGCAGCAGCCCCTGTCTGGGCGAGCAGGATCGCCTGACGTGTGACGTCACCTTCCGACAGGGGGCTACTCTTTGCGAGTTTCTCCACGGCATGGCGATACCGGTCACGAGTGGCAAAATCCATCTGCCCGTACACGCCGGCCGGATCTTCATGGAGCGTCTGTTCCACCAGGCTCTGCGCTTCGACAAACTCGCGCCAGTCCATCGCCGCCAGGAACCGGAGACTGCCGATGCTGTTGCTCATGGAGACTTGATCGATCGCCTGTTGTTGTGTCTCCGACTGCACCAGTTGCTCAATCGTGAGGCCGGACTCTGACAAGCGCTGTTCGATCCAGGTCAGCGGCAAGGCTAATGCCGCGCTCTGTCCTTGCAGACGGCGGGCGAGCTCCGCCACGAAGGCGCTCACCATGGGCGGGTTGGATCGTGCCATGTCCGCGATCACCAGAATGAGACTTTTGGGGTCCTTTTCAGCGGTCTCAATCATTTGGCCGGCCCATTCGTGGGCACGATTGCGGTCCACTCTGTCGCTTGCGATCCGGGCGCCGGCACGTCGCAGGTTTTCGATCAATGCGAGGCGAATCATGATGGGGATCGCCCATAACTCGCCGAGCGTCAGGGCCGTGACCGTCTGATAGGCCGCAACGAAACCGTTCAGACTTTCCGGGTCCACCCGTCCGTCGCCATGCGAAATGATTTCAAGCGCGATGTCGTAGACCCTGGGCAAGCCGGCCGATGGACCGTTGCCAAGCCGGGGCAGTTCCCGGCTGTAGCCTTTGGGGAGGTGCCGCTTGGCCATCCGAATGTGCTCTTCGATCAGGTAGAAGTTATTGAGCAACCATTCCCCGGCCGGCGTGATGCGCCGGCTGCCCTTTACCGCCTCGGCCACCAGATTCCGCACGTCCAGCAGGACGACTTCGTTCTCGGCGAGTCGGGCGAGCAGCGGGTCGGGCTCGTGCTCGGCACTGACGGCATGTAGTCCCGCGAGAATCTTGCCATGCTGTTGCATCTGTTCGGCGCTGAACAGTTCCGATCGCAACGGCGGCTCATCACCCGCATAGGGCATTGTCGCCGGTTGTCCGCTCAGGTGTCCGGTCCATTGACGCCAGCTTGCAAGAATATCTGTGCGGCTCATCTTCAAATTCGAGATTCCCTTCGATCAAGGTCGCGGAGGTGGTCTGGGGGTTCCGGAAAAGGATCGGCCTGAGCCGGATGGTCCCGCGCGGGGTCATGGAAACGGGCTCAGCATGGCCGTAGCGCCTACCCCGCATACGCAATGCAGGCTGAGGAGTCAGCGACGAAACGACGATCCGGCGATCGACATTTAGGACACTTCGATGCGAGCTGTGAGCCGGATTGAACGCAGCGATGGGAGGCGTGAGGGATACCTTGTTACTGTAGCCCCTTTCGGCAGGGAAAAGACAGATAATTATCCGGAACGTGTTCGGGCTGGAGGGTCGAAGGGATGCCGTTGGATGGTGGAGGTCAATGACAAGAACGGAAGTAGGCTGCGCGTGGGCGTTCACGTAAGGTTCATTGGTCGTAGATGTAACGAGGTGGAACTTCGGCAACCGACGATCGAGGCGTCGAAACGATTGTGCTGGTCAACAGTTAGACAGGTCGTGTCGCGAGTGACTCTGCCATGCCATAGAGCAACGCTTCGGTGTCGTTCCAAGCCAGGCAGGAATCGGTGATGGACATGCCGTAGGTCAGGGCCTTGTTGGGATCCCAGCTTTGCCGCCCGCCTTGCAGGTGACTTTCCAACATGAGACCCATGATAGAACGGCGGCCCTGCTGGAATTGCTTGAGGACTTCGCCGGCGACTTCCACCTGGCGCTGGTGGTTCTTGCCGGAGTTGTCGTGCGAACAGTCCACCATCACGCCCCGGGCCAGGCCTTCGCTGGCTACGGCAGTTTCCGCGCGGGCGATGTCCTCGACACTGTAATTCGTGCGTCCGCCGCCGCCGCGCAGCACGATGTGGTGATCGGGGTTGCCGGTGGTCTTGATGATAGAGGTGATGCCGTCGGCATTCACGCCGACAAAATGGTGCGGGCTCCGGCTGGTGATCATGGCGTTGATGGCGACTTGCAGGCTGCCTTCCGTCCCGTTTTTGAACCCGACGGGCATCGAAAGGCCGCTGGCCATTTCGCGATGGATCTGGCTCTCAGTCGTGCGCGCCCCGATCGCGGTCCAGCTCAACAGATCGGCGATGTATTGGGGGGTGACCGGGTCGAGTAGTTCCGTCGCGCAAGGGAGGCCTTTGCCGTTGATGTTCAACAGGATTGTCCGAGCCAGCTGAATGCCCTGGGCAATGTCGCAGGTGCCGTCCAGATGGGGATCGTTGATCAGACCCTTCCAGCCCACCGTGGTGCGAGGCTTCTCGAAATAGGTGCGCATCACGATGAGGAGTTTGTCGCGGACGGTGTCGGCGACCGGCTTGAGGCGGTCGGCATACTCATAGGCGGCATCGGGATCATGAATCGAGCAGGGGCCAACGATCACGATGAGCCGGTCCATGTCACGGCCGTGCAAGATGTTCCGGATCGCCTGTCGCGTCTGGAACACCAGCTCGGACACCTCGTCGCTGATAGGCAGCTGCGTTTTGACATCGCGGGGCGAGGGGAGCGGTTTAATCTCTATGACATGTTGATTATCGATCGGCCTGTTCATACTTATCCCTTTGAAAGGTCTGTCTAGTTCACGCGTCGATTCAAGATTGCCAAACAAGATATCGAATTCTCTAGGATAAAGTCCAGTGAGGCGGGTTGTAGGAGGATCGGCTTGCATTCGAGGGGGGCCCTTTGTTACAACTCACGCCTCACGAATCTGTCGGCTCGGACGGTCATGTTTCGTCATTTCGCCCAGAAACAATCCAGCTCGGTCGTCGCACTTCTCCTCGCGTGTATGCTGCTCGCGATGGCGCCGTTTGCCGCGGCGTTGGAGATTCATCACGAGCTGGCGGCGGCGGACCAGGACGGGCATGAGCATTCCGATACCGACCTCTGCCAGTGGGTGCAATATCACACGGGCCATTCCCTCGTCGGCGACGTGCCGGCCCCCTGTGCGTTTCTAGCCGATGCGCCGCCGCAGTTGGTGCGCGCCCCGATTCTCATCTCTCAATCGCTCCCTGCGTCCCGCGCCTCCCGGGCGCCGCCTCTGACCTAACCTCAACGCCATCGTTACGTTCATTTTGGCATTCACCGCTTTGTCTCAGCCACGGCTTTGCGCCGGGCTCTGACGTGTGCGGGATTATTTGGGGAGGTTCGTATGCTGTCGTCGGTCAGAAGTGCGTCTCATCTGTGTCTTGGATGGTTGTTGATGGCCCTCGCGCTCGGTGTGTCGCCGGTGTTCGCGCAGGAGCCGGCGATCGCCAAAGGTCGGACGATTACCGGGATGGTGCAAAACCAGGATCTTCGGCGGGTGCCCCAGGCCTCGGTGGAGGTGAAGGACCAGGAAGGAACGGTCGTGGGTACGGCGGTTGCGAACGACGCCGGGGAATTCTCCGTCGAACTGCCGTCCGAAGGAACCTATTCGGTGAGTGCGGTCCAGGATACCTATCGCAGTGAATATGCCATCATGAAGGTCGGGGCCGAGCCTGCTGCTCCGGTGACCCTGACTCTCTCGAAGACCAAAGAGATCGCGCTCGAAGTAGTGTCTCCCTTAGCGCCCATCCAATACAAAGCCTCCAGCGAAACCTATGCGCTCAGCCGTAAGGAGATCGAGGCCCTGCCCCGCGGGAACAACAATGAACTCCACGATGTGTTGCTCACCATTCCGAGCGCGGTCTACGGCTCGCTCAAACAAGTGCACATCCGCCAGGACCATGCCAATCTGCAATTGCGGATCGACGGCGTGCCGATTCCGGATACCGTCTCCTCGACCTTCTCCGATGTGATCAGCCCAAGGGCCTGGGAGCGGGCGGACATTATCCTGGGCGGCATGGAAGCGCAATACGGGAACAAGGCGGCGGCGGTGCTGGACATCACGACGAAGAGCGGCACGAAGCCGTCCTTCGGGTCGGTGCAGATGATGGGCGGCTCGAACAAGACCATCAATCCGTCCTTCGAATACGGCGGCACGATCGGCGAAAAGTTCCGGTTCTATATTTTGAACAGCCACACCGCGACGAACCGGGGCATCGAGCCGCCCACCTTGGGCCGATCCGTCTATCACGGACAGAGCGAGCGCAATCAAACTTTCATCCGCGGCGATTATCAATACGACAACAGAAACAACTTTACCTGGTTGTTCCTGAATTCGGTGGCCAAGTATCAGATCCCCACGGCGCCGGGCGGCGAACTGGATCCGAGCGGGCAGCTGTTGCCGCTGTTGCAAGGGAGTCGGCCGGGGTTCTCACCCGTGGCCTCGCAGGCGATCGACGAATTCCAAAAGGAAAACAACCAATACGGCCACATGGTCTGGCGGCATGACGTCAACGCCAACAATTTCTTCAGCCTGTCGGGCTACATGCGACATACGCGCGCGACGTTCAAGACCGATCCGCTGAACCTGTTGGCCTACACAGCCGATCCGGCCGAGCCGTTCTCAGCCTCCGATCAGGACCGCAATGCCTATTCCACCGGTGTGCGCTTCGACTATACCTATGTGCACAGTAAGCAACATCTCATCAAAGCCGGCTTCCAACTCGACCGGACGCAATCGGTGAACAAGACTCGGCTGTTTACGTTTGCCGACGACGGGGCGGGCAATCCGACCGGCGACCTGCTGAGTCTCAATGCGGACAATCGCCAGATCGGTTATCGGCAGGAGTTCTGGATTCAGGATCAGTGGAGCCCCAACGATCAGTGGACGTTCAACCTTGGGCTCCGCGGCGACATCGTGCAGTATCAACGCAACGAGGGCCAGGTCAGCCCGCGCATCGGCGTGAGCTACAAGTACAATCCGTCGAACGTGTTCCACGTGTTTTACGGCCGCATGTTCACGCCGCCCAATCTGGAGGCTATCTCCTTTGCCAAGCTCAATACGCTCGGGACCAGGGCGCAACCGGAAGATGTGACCAACAACAGTGTGCGCGCCGAGCGGGCGCACTACTTCGAGGTCGGCAGTTACCACGCGTTGACCCGGTATGCCACGCTGCAATTTACCGGTTGGTACAAGCTCAGCAATTTCCTGTCCGATGCGGGACAGTTCGGCACCACGCCGCTGCTGAACTATTTTGCCTTCGAGCGTGGCTGGCAACGTGGCATCGACGGGGCCTTGAAACTGCAACTCACCGAGAATCTCACGGCGCGCGGCAACGTGGCCTGGGGCCAGTGCAAAGGGTATGGATTGCAGTCCGGACATTTCCTGTTGGAGGCCAAGGAGATTGCGGACATCAATTCGCAAGGCGGGGTGTTCTGCGATCACATGCAGACCCTCACGAGTTCCGCAATCGTGAGTTACCGATTGCTGGAGCGCACGACGTTCACGGGGCAGATGTTGTTTGCCTCAGGACTGCGCACGTCGGAGAACGAGGACGCCAAGACGAACTCCAGCCATAGCCCGTCCTACACGATCTACAATCTCTCGATCGCGCATGTCTTCCCGTTGCCGTGGGAAGGGCAGAAATTCCTGCTCGGCTTCGACATCGTCAACCTGTTGGACCAGCGGTATTTCATCAATCAAGGCGAGGGGAGCATCGGGCTGGGAGTGTCGCATGCGGGGATGCCGAGGTCGTTCTTCTTCCGCGGCCAGTGGTTCTTTTAGGTCAGATGCCGAACAAGGTCGCCAGCGGCGTTCTCGGTCACTCGCCTCCCTGCGACGTACCGCAAGGGTACGCCTCAGTCGCCGAGCTCCCTGCGGCCTTGCTGGACGACCTTGTTGGGCATCTGCTTCTGAGTGGGGAAAAATGCCGCCTTGTTGGATGGCCTGTTATTTCAACTTGCTCAGATGATCTATGAAGTACCGGACGGTATAAGCGCGAATCAGAAGCTGCTACACTGCGGCCTTGCTGGATGGCCCGTTTGAGCATCATCACCTTGTAATAATTTGGACGAGGATATGACGAACATCATCGATGCAATACGACAGCTGACAGGGTCTATGGTAGCGAGCGGTATGTTGTGCCTATCGCCGGTTGCGGCGTTGGCCGTGACTGGTGATGAGGCGACGCATGAGGCGGACCATGCGTTGGATGCGGACATCATCGAACTGCCGGAAGTTCACGTGCACGGGCTGCCGCTGAACAAGGATCAGCAAGTGGGGCCGGTGCCGAAGTCCACGCCCTGGCCCGCGATTCCCGCCTCATTGGACGGCAAACCCATCGACGACTGGATGAAGGCGCGCCTGCTTGTCTCCAAGGAAGCGCAAGTGACGGTGGTGGTGTTGGAACCGGCGAAACACCGTGAACTGACGATCGCCGGCATCATCGCCCTCAACAAATGGACCTTCGCCCCGCAACTCAAAGGCGATGATCCCGTCGACGGCGAACTCACCGTGCGGATTCACTTCAGATCTCAGTAACCACGATCGTGCCGCTGTTGGTGGCTGCCTGCGACGAGGCATTCGGTGAACTCGTCGCCCTTGGCTTGATTTCAGGAAACCCGCCTACGGCGTATGCGCGATGGTCACCGAACGGCGGGCTTGCTGAGATCGTTGTTCGCCCAATTAGTCTCCGCATTCACATCGATGCCGCCCGCGGGTACGGGTTTATCAAGATTGGTGTATTGGAATGTTCCGAACGGTTGAATCTGTTCGTCGGTCGGCAGTTGCTGGCGGTTCCACCCTCCGCCGAGCGAACGGATGAGCGCCACCGAAGCGCGGAGCAGTTCGGCCTTGATCTGCACCGACTCGATGCGCGCGGTCAGCATGGCGACTTGCGCGTAAATCAACTCTAGGCTGGAGGCCAACCCTCCTTGATACAGCTCCACGGTCAGGTCTTGCGTTTTGAGCGTCGCCCCGACGGCCGCGTCCTGCCGGTTGGCCGCAAGGGTCAACCGATTGGTCAGGCTCAAATTATTCTCGACCTCGCGAAACGCATTGAGCACCGTGGACCGGTATCGATCCTCCGTTTCGCGATAGGCAGACCAGGACTGCTGCAATTGCGCCCGGCGATAACCGCCCTGGAAGAGAGGCAGTGATACGCCGGACCCGTAGGACCAGAAACTATTGGCAAGGGAGAACAGATTGAAGGCCTCATCTTCGAACCCGCCACCGAGACGAAACGAGACATTGGGATAAAACGCGGCCCGCGCAATACCGATGGTGCGATTGGCCTGCGCCATCCGACGTTCCATCGCGGCGATATCCGGCCGACGTTCCAGTAACGTAGACGGAAGGGTTTGAGGGATCGTGAATGTCGCCACCTTGAGGTCGTCGACCGGCGCGATCTTGAACGCTGCGGGCGCCATATTGAGGAGGATGGCGATGGCTTGTTCCAGCACTTGGCGTTGGCCCTGTATCTGGGCCCGTCTCGTCTCGGTGCTGAACAAGAGGGATTCGACGCGCGCGACGTCGAGAGCCGACGTGATCTGGCCGATGAACTGCGCATTGACGAGTTCCAACGATTGCGTGTAGAGGGCGATCGATTGGGTGTAAATCGCATCCTGCGCATCGAGGCCCCGTAACGCAAAGTAGTTTGCCGCCACCTCCGCCTGTAGGCTCAGGCGTGCGAGTCCGAAGTCGGCGGCGCGTTCTTCGGCGCGGTACAGCTCCACGCGCGTCGCGTTGCGGAGCGCCGACCAGAAGTCGGGTTCCCATGATGCGATTCCACTGCTGGCGACGCTCGATTCTTCCAGTGGACTGTCGGGGGGGCGAAACAGGCGATGGAGGGACTGCCGATTATCGGTCGCGTCGAATCCTAAGCCGACGCGGGGGAAATATTGCGACCGAGCTTTCATCATCACATCACGCGCTTGCACAAATCGTTCGGCGGCGGCCTGTAGGTCAGGATTAGCCGCCAACGCTTGCGCTTCCAACTTGTCCAGGACCGGATCTTTGAATAGCTTCCACCAGTCCTGACGCAATTCGCCATCGGAGGGCTTCGCTTCGACGAACGGGCTTGACCCATGCCATGAGGCCGGCACAACGAATTGAGCCGGCTCATAGGGTGGCGAGAGATCGACGGCCGGAAACGTATTGCAGGCCGGCAGGATGAGCGCCAGCAGCAGGCTGGTGCCTGCGAGGACTGTGACTCGGCGTGTCCGGGCCTGTCCAACTGGTACGCACCGTTTTCGTCTGCGTCGGGAAAACGTCATTTCGGCGATGGTTCCCTCGTGGCAGCCGTCGCTGTGCCTACGAGGTCATAGCCAGGCGCCGCTGTGACGACGCGGACCGTGTCACCCTCCAGCAATGCGGCGCTCGGGTTGTTTACGATGCGGTCCTGGCTGGATATCCCTCCTGCCACTTCGACGGCATTGTCCATGAGTTTGCTCACAGTGATGGGTTTCAGATGCACGCGGTCATCCTCCGTCACCACGGCCACTTGCGTCCCGTGCTCCTGGAAGACCAGCGCGGTGGAGGGAATGGTGAGCACATTCCGGTCGACCGGCGCGGTGAGATGGACCTGGGCATAGGACCCCGGCCACAGGGCCCGGTCTTCATTGTCGATCGTGAACACGGTGACCGCGGTGCGCGTGTTGACATCGAATCCTCGGGCGACCGTGAGGAATTTGGCGGTAAAATAACGATCGGGCAATTGCGGCACGGTCACGTCGGCCGTCAATCCCGGTTTGAGAAAGGCTCCGAATGCCGCGGGTACGGACACAAAAAGCCTGAGCATACTGACATCGGCCACGGTAAAGAGATTGGTGATGGCACTCCGATTACTGATGTACCCTTCCTTGTTGATGTAGTCGCCGACATTGATGTTCCGGACGGTAACCACACCGTCATAAGGCGCGACAATGGTTTTGAACTGAATCAGCGCCTCAAAATTCTTCACATTCTGTTCCGCCGCCTTGACCCTTGCCGCTTCGGCCTTCGCATTGGCTTCCTGCACGGAGATCGATTGTTCGGAGACCGCATGGTTTTTGCGCAGCGCGACCCAGCGCTTCGCCGTCAAGTCGGCGAGGGCATACTTGGCCTGTTCTGCCGCCAGATCAGCCTTGGCTTGGGCATACTGAGCATCCAAGGCCGGCGCGTTGATTTCAGCGAGGATGTCGCCCTTTCGCACCAGGGCGCCGTAGTCCTTGTACCACATCTTGACGTAGCCGGAGACCTGCGCGTAGATCGGCGCTTCGAACCAAGCCTGAATATTACCGGGTAGGGTGATCGTTTCGGTCTGCGGCACAGGCTTTGGATAGGTCACGGCCACAGTGGGGATGGTGTCCTCCAGCGTTTGCTTACGCAGTGTCGTGGCGTCGACAGTGCTCTCATAGATTCGATAGCAGAGATAGAGCAGGAGCAAAAGGATCCCTGAGAGTAGTCCCGGCCGCCGAGGGAGACACTTCAGCATCACAGGTGCTCCTTTGCATGAACGCTGTGCCGGTCATAGAACATGGCATACACGCAGGGAACGAAAAATAAGGTGAAGACGGTGGCCACGAGCAGGCCGCCGATGACGGCGCGGCCGAGCGGCGCATTCTGAGAATAGCCCGTCGCCATGGGTACCATGCCGAAGATCATGGCCGATGCGGTCATGAGTACCGGACGGAAGCGGGTCGTCCCTGCTTCTATCGCTGCTCTCAGAGCTTCACCGTGCTCTTCGAGCCGTTCGCGAGCGTAGGAGACGACGAGGATCGAATTGGCCGTCGCCGTACCCATGGTCATGATGGCACCCGTCAGCGCGGGCTCCGACAGACGCGTATGAGTCAGGAACAAGGCCCAGGCGATACCGGCCAATGCGCCAGGCAAGGCGGTGATAATGATGAAGGGGTCGAGCCAGGATTGAAAGTTGACGACGATCAGCAGATAGACCAGCACGACTGCGGCGAGCAATCCGAAGATCAACTCGAAATAGGCATCGTGCATGAGTGAGGCCTGGCCATGGATTTCGATGGCGGCACTGCGGGGCAGTTCGTGCGCCATGCTCTTGGCGACCGTTTCGACCTCCGCCAGCACGCCGCCGAGATCACGCCCTTCGGTGCCGACATAGATGTCGAAGAGCGGCATAATGTTCGCGTGGGTGATCACGCCGGGCGTTCCCTCCGCCGAGAGGTCGGCGAGGTTGCCGAGCAACTGCACATCATGATTGTCTGACGCATTGCTCGAGGATTCGACGGGGATCGTCTTCAGGCTATTGACGCTATTGACCTGAGCTTGCGGCGTATACACGTTGATTAGATAAGACATGCCGGTTTTGGAATCGAGCCAGTACACCTGGTCGATCTGTTGGCTCCCGGCGGTCGTCATCAGCAGGTTGGACGCCATCTCTTTTTGAGTCCTGTTGACGGCGAGCCCGAATGTGCGGTTGCTCTCGACCATGAGCGTCGGCGTACGCATGGTTTGCTGGATGACCACGTCGGTGGCGCCGGGGATCTGCCGTAACTTGCCGGCCAATTTTCGGGTGAACTCGTAATTGGGGTGCATATTCGGGCCCTTGATCTGTACGTCAATCGGTGCCGGCGCACCGAAGTTGAGAATTTTGGCCGTCAGATCGGACGGCTGGAACGTGAATTCGGTGCCCGGATAACGTTCTGCCAGGCCCCGGCGAAGAATGCGGCGGTAATCCCACACCGGTGACTTTTCATTCTTCAACAGAATCGTCAGGTCGCAATCCTGTGAGCCGATCGTCGGCGTTGGAATAAACGCGAGGTTATGCGCTCCGACCGGCAGGCCGCAATTACTGACGATATTCTCGACCTCACCGGCCAGCAACTCTTCCACGCTGTTGGAGACAAGAGTAGCAATACGTCCCGACACTTCGATGCGCGTCCCGAGCGGTGCCCGCATATGCATCTGAATGACACCGGATCTGATCTCGGGGAAATAATCGCGTCCGAGAAAAAAGAACAGAGACAGCGAGGCGACGGCGAGAATCAGGGAGACGGTGACGAATGCCCTGCGACGGGCGATGGCCTGTTCGAGCAGCAGCCCGTAATGCTCGCGGAACCGATTGAAACCACGTTCAAACGCTTGCTGAAAACGGACGAACAGGCTTCGGGATGGTCCTGGACCGGGTTGGCCCGGAGGTTCAAACCACGTCGGCATGGTGTCCCTTCAGCATATAGTTCGCCATGGTCGGCACCAACGTGCGCGACAGGATGAAAGAAGCCAGCATCGCAATGATGATCGCTTCCGCCATGGGTTTGAACAAATAGCCGGCGACGCCGCCGAGTTCGAAGAGGGGAATCCAGACAATCGCGATACAGAGGGTCGCGACGAATGTCGGCACCACGATCTGATTGGCGGCATCGACGATGGCCTGTTCGAGCGGCTTGCCCATTTCGAGATGCCGGTCGATATTCTCGATCATCACGGTCGCATCATCGACGAGGATGCCGACGGCCAGCGCCAACCCGCCCAAGGTCATGACATTGATCGTCTCATTGAGCCAATGCAGGCCGATGAGCGCGGTCAGGATGGATAACGGAATCGAGGTCCAGACGATGACCGTGGCGCGCCATGATCCGAGGAGCAACAGCACAATGAGGCCGACGAGGGCGCCGGCGGTCGCCATTTCATGAAGCACATCGGAAATCGAATCCTTCACGAAAGTCGAGGCGTCGTCGAGCAATTTGATTTCCACACCCTCCGGAGAGATTTGCTCAGCGCGCGGGATCATGTTTTTGATTCCGTTGACCACGTCGAGGGTCGAGGCCTCCGTGCTCTTCATCGCGACGATGATGACGGTCTGTTTGCCTTTCACCAGCACGGCATTCTGCTGCACCCGGCCCATGAGGCGCACCGTGGCGACATCACGCAGATAGATGAAGGCGTTGTCTTCCCGTTTGACCGGGATATCGCTGAAATGCTCGATCTGCATCGGTGAGGCATTCGTCTGGACGATCCAATCGGTCTGCTTGATTTTAATGTCGCCGGACGGCAGCACCAAATACTGCTGCATCAGGGCATTGTGAATGTCCGCGGGAGTCAGATTGCGGGCGAGCAGCTTTTGCTGATCGAGATTAACCATGACCTGCATATCCTGGCCTCCGTAGGGGTGCGGCAGGACGATCCCAGGTACCGTCACGAGCAGGGGCCGGATTCGCATGTAGGCAAGATTGTAGAGCTCTGCCGGGGTCAGCCGGTCTGAACTGATTTGGAGCATCGCGACGGGTATGGAGGATGGCGCGAGACGCATGACCATGGGCGGCGAAATATCCGGCGGCAGCGCCTTGACGACGGTCTGCGCAATGGCGGTGATATCCGCCTCTGCCCTCCCCACATCCACTCCGTCCTGGAGAAAAATATTGGTGATGCTGCTGCCGTAGTAGGAATGACTGTGGATGTATTTGATGCCTTCGACGGTCGACGTGAGAAAGCGCTCGAACAAATAGGTGATGCGTCCTTCCACTTGCTGCGGCAGCAGGCCGGCATAAGCCCAGACCACCGAGGTGACGGGTATGGTGATATTCGGAAAGACGTCCGTCGGCATGTGCAACACCGTGATGGTGCCAAGCAGCACAATAAGAATGGACATCACGACAAAGGTGTAGGGTCTGCGCAGGGCGATGAGGACGATTTCGTTCATGCAGGAAGTCCTCGTACAGCTGCCTGATAGGGATGCAGGGACCTCATCACTCGGTGAACGGGTGCCTGCGGCTCATGGTGGAGGGACAGAGCAAGGTTCTTGCCGTCCTGCGTTTTTTCTGACAAGGATAGGCAATGGCCGTTTATTCGCACAGTTGGGGAGAAGCATCACCAATTGGATTGCGTCGAGTTCATCCAAGGGGAGCTCGAAAGCTCGAAGGGGCATAATCGCACTGTGCGCACAGTGCAAAGTTACACAGTTTTGCTGGAGGAGAAATCCGGGCGGTATGCAGCAATCACAGTCCTGCCATCAGAACCGTAGCAATCGCCGAGGTTCAGCGGTCCGTTGCCTGAACCATTGTGTTGGTACCAATCTTGCGGCCATCCGGTTACGAAAGCTGGATCAAAACTGTCATGGGAGTGCCTGCAGAGATCCATGCGTGGCAAGAAAACCGGGGAGGTCTGCGCAATGGGGGGAATCCGGAGAGTGAGTATGGCTCTGGCGATTGCCGTCGGGCTCGCGGGAGGTCTGAGAATAGGCGAGCCTGTGCAGGCAGAAACTATGACGATCGGCGCGGCCTATAGTCTCAAGCCGGCCTTTCAGGAAGTTGTGCCCATGTTCGAAAGTGAATTCGGCGCAACGGTCAAAGTCGTTTACGGTTCATCGCAAACCCTCCGGCGGGAAGTTGAAAGCGCAGCACCCATCGATGTGTTGCTTTCCGCGGTGGATGAGCTGGAGAAATTGCAGAAGGAGGGGTTGACTCTCATTGGCGGACCGAAGGTCTACGCGCAGACGTCCCTGGTGTTCGTCATGTCAGCGGCTTCTCAGGTGATGCCGATTTCCTTTCACGAGATGTCGTCGGAGCGAAGAACCCGGGTGGCGATCGGAGCCTTTGAAAGCTCCGCCGCCGGACCCATCACGGCGCGGGCGCTTCGGGCCGTCGATCCCTCGTATAAAGACCGGTTCCGCCTGATCTCTGCCACACATCATGACGAAGTCATCAATATGATTCGTAAAGGAGAGGCAGAGGTAGGCCTCGTGTACCGCGTGGATGCGATCTACCATAGCGGGCAGGTGCGCATCATTGATGAGACGCCGGGTGGAATCTATACGCCGGTCCGGTTCGGGGAAGCGGTGGTCTGGACCTGCAGGAATGAATCACGCGCCGCCGCTGAGCAGTTTTCGAATTTCTTCATGAGCCCCCGTATCCAAAAGCTCTTGCTAAAATACGGATTTGAACCGGTGACACAAATTGACGGAGGGGATGGAGGTGACGTCTCACCCAAAAACGACGGCAACGTAAAATGAGAGTAGAATGGCCGTTTCGGCGGTCCTCGACGAAGGAAGTGGACCCATGAAGTAGTCACAGTTTAGCGAAGAGCAGATCGCGTATGCCCTCCGTCAAGCCGAGCCCGGCATCCCAGTGGCGATGTCTGCCATCAGCTCGGGATTGCTGAGCAAACGGTTTGTGCTGGGAAAAAGAAGTCCGACCATCTCGGCGGGAGTGAACTCCGCCGATTGCGGCAGGTGGAAGAGGAGAATGTCAGGCTCAAACGCCTAGGAGCCGATCTCTTGCTCGACAAGCACCTGCTGTCGGAGGCTCTGCAAAAAAGTCTAAGGCCCGCTTGCCGCCGAGAACTGGCGCAATGGTTTCATGACGCCTTCGCATTGAGTTGTGCGCGGGCCTGTCGATTGGCCTAATTCGGGCGCGCATCCTGGTAGTCGAGCGAAGGATTAGTCAGCCGTCTTGCATCAGCGAACAGTCCTCCGTGCCCTTGGCTCAGGGGGACCATGGGTTCCTCTAAGCGCAAGTACGTTGTCATGTCCTCAAGAGCCCTTCAGTTCTTGCCGTGTCAGCCCAAAGGTTAAACGATCACCTGCTCATCGGTGGATTTCTTGTCTCGTTGTTGTGCCGTGACGGTGCCACAGCCTCAGGTGAGCGGCGTCGAGCAGCGTCTGAGCCGATCCATGATCGCCAGCCCAAGGCCTTGTTCGTCGCATGGCTCGGCGTAGAGGCGATCGAATCCCTGCGCATCCAGCCGCCGCAGCGCGGCAAATAAATTTTTCGCCGCCTCGCGGAGATCGCCGGAAGGCGAGAGCACCTCGATCGTGCAATATCCATTGTCCCTGTGGCGCGGCGGCGTCATGGCCAGCAATCCTGCCCGTTCGCCGAGAGGCACGACGGATCGCACTTTGTGCGCCGCCAAGATGGTGAGAGGTGTCCGTGTCGCATAATGACGAACGAGCTGGCCCGGCGCGGCCGTGGTCAGGCCGACACCAGCTCGCACGACAGAGCCGACGACCTCTCTAATCTCCTCGAGCGTGATGCTGCCCGGTCGAAGGAGTTCGGGCCAGCTCCCGACCATCGACGCGATGGTGGATTCCACGCCAAGCGGACAGGGGCCCCCATCGAGGACCAGATCCACGCGCGCGCCGAGCCCGTCTACCACATGTTGTGCGCATGTCGGACTTACATAGCCGAAAGGGTTGGCACTCGGCGCGGCGATCGGAACGGCTGCTTCCCGGATCAACCTTTGCGCCACGGGATGAGCCGGCATCCGGACGGCGACGGTGGGAAGCCCAGCCGTGACGAGATCGGGGACTCGCGCTCGCTTTGCTAGGACCAGAGTCAACGGACCGGGCCAAAATCGCTCCATCAATCTCTGATCGCTGAGGCTGATCGTCTGTGCCAGGCCATCGAGAGCCGTCTTCTCCGCGATATGCACGATGAGAGGATCAAACGAGGGCCGTTGCTTGGCCTCGAAAACGCGCGCCACCGCCTCGGGATTCAGTGCATCACAGCCGAGCCCATACACCGTTTCGGTCGGGAAGGCGACCAGGCCACCCTTCCGGATCACCTCTGCAGCCAGCGTTATTGACTCCTTCCTTGCCGCCGGGATTATGCTCCCTGTCCGAATCATCGTCGTCTTGGTATGGACGTTCGTTTCAAAGGTTAGGGCCGGGGGCCCGCCGGTGTCATTTCAGCTCCACGAAGCACCCGGCATCATTCGCAACCCGGATGGTTCACCCACAACCTCAATGCTTTGCCTGGGAATCAGCGGTAACCAGAGTGCGGATGGTCCTGGACAGTCAACAGACCCAAGAGGTTTCGAACCCGTTTGCTGACTCGCGCACTGGCTTGCGTCTCTTTTTCCCTCAATCAGGCCTATTGTACTTCCAATAGTCCTTGTCCGGCAGACCCTTGGCCTCGATGGTGAACGGCCCGGCTTCAACGCTCAACCATTGTGTTTGAGTACAGCAGGTGTCGTTCGGGAGGATGTCCCAGGAACCGCGCCGGATGACAAGCGGTCCGGTGGCGAGGTTGTCAAAAAACTCGCCCCGCTTTCCGACCCCATAGAGATTGCGATGGGGTACCCGTACCACGATCTCGGTGTCTCCCCAAGATTCTACCAGCGCCGCGATGCCGTTGAACAACACTTCCGTGCGCGACACATTCGATACCACGGCATCGGCTTCCGCTTCATTGAGGGACACTTCTCCGCGTTTATAGACTTTTTGATTGATCCCCAAATGCGTGTGTTCCGCGGTCTTTAGAAAGGAACCGAAGCCCCGGCCTTTGATCGTGACCACATCATCCAAGCCAGCGGACGCCGGTGCATACGACTCGATCATCGGCGTCACAAGCGTAAACTCCCCCGCCTCGGTCGCCACGCTACCCCGCTCAAGGCAACAGGACCCGTCGGGATTCGGCTTGTTCGCGCTTCGATACACCACAACTCTTCCGCTCCTCGCGCTGAAGGGGACCCAGGCATCGATCCGGTCATCGTGCCAGCGGTAGATTACGGCCGGCACGCCCCCGATCTCGACCCGGTTCTCGCCTGTATTGAAGTCCATGAAGTTGTACGGAGTCGCGCCGCTTTCGGAGTAGGACCCGAAATGCTCTCCGCTGATGCGAAGCAACGTCCCGATCGGTGCGCTGGCCGGGGTGATCGTCGCGACTTTGGAAGCATGGACGGTGAAGCTGGCCACGGTCCGTTCTCGTCCTTGGCTCCTGACCACCACAGGGCCCGACTGCGCGTCGAGGGGCACATGGAGGACAATCACATCATCCTTCCATTGGGCAGTCGTGGCAGGCTGGCCTGCGATGAGTACTGCATCCTTCGCCCCCTTGCCGGACCCGAACCCCTGTCCAAATAGCACGACCTTCGTCCCGACCGGCCCGCTCATCGGATCGACACGGACCGTCTGAATCAACGAGAGGGAAACCGCATTGCTGAAGACGTATTCCGCAGGCCTGCAGCAAGAGCCATCCGGGAGCGGATCGGAAGAGGCTAAACGAACGACCACATCGCCCGAGACCGCGTTCGCTGGGATCTCGACTTCAATTCGGTTGTCCTCCCAGAGGTGCGGGCGCACCACGCCGCCGCCGATCACCACATCATTGACGCCAAACATGGTATTGGGATCCCGCCCCCCCGCCGTGGCGCCGAAATGTTCACCGGTAATCGTGACCATGGTGCCCCGTTCCGCCTCGGTCGGGGTGATCGAGGAGATATGCGGCGTGACTACGGTGAACGTGCCGGCGGAGAGTTTCTTCTTCCCGACCAGTATTTCCACGGGACCAGTCACCGCCTTGAAGGGGACCTTCACCTCGACCAGGTCGGATTCCCATCGCTGAATCAGCGCCGGCACCCCGGCGAAGGTAACTTTATTGAACGTCGCGGTCTTGAATGGGCCCAAACCCTTGCCTCGCAAGACGACCGTCGCGCCGGGGGCTGCATGATCGGGTTTGGGGATGATCGGTTGGGCCAACACATCAACGTCCTGAAGAAAGCCGGCAAATCCAAGCGCGATGCACAAAGCCATAATGCCCCGAGGTCTGCGGGATCGACTCATAGAGACTCCTCGATAGTGCTGCGTGTTGTAGCTCATTTTTCCCCCATTTGTAGCCGGCACACGTTGTTAGCTCGTCGGTCAAACTATCCGCAAACGAACGGCCCTGGCTCTCCGTCATCGCGATACTGCGAAGGTCGTGCGGGCGAACCTGAATGCGATGGCAACGAGGACATCCGTGCGCGCCATCCCTCGCGATGCCGCGTCCAAGAGGAGAGGGTTGATTGTGTGGGGATCCAGGGTGTCCAGGGGATTCACGCCCGCTCGGGTGTGTCCTGTGCCGGTTGTCATATGCCCTACAAACGGGAAAGCGCGATGAAGATCAGCGGCGATCATGTGCGCAGCCCGCTCCTTAACACCAACCGCTCCTGCCAACGTGCCACAAATAGCCGGAGGCCGAACTCATAACGCGCTTCAAGACCATCCAGCCCCTGACATTCGAGCTGAGAAATCGAACCATTGGCGCAGTGGTGGCCTCGATCAGCGACCTTAAGAGAGCGCGTGAACGCGGAGAGAACGGCGCCGGCGTTTCAACCGCCCACCGGTTTCAGCCCCAAACCCAACCCTTGTCGAGAAATTTCGACGGCATCACGGCGCTCTTGGCCTCCAGGGTGCGAAGATTGCGCGAAGACGTTCTCGTCACACATCAGCCTCAATAAGCTGCGTGGCCTGAGAGCGGTCGATTCGAGACCAGATCCAGCACATGTAGGCTGTCGAACTTTGCCGTGGTCCGTCCGACTGTGACCAGTCCGATTAACCCGCCTTCCGGAAGCAGTGTGTCGTCGACGGCAGTGACTTGCGCGCCGTCGACAAACACGCCGAGCCGCCCGCGATCAAGATGAATGAAGTTGATCCGCTGGACGCGTAAGCTGTGCCAAGGCCGCTGAGACAGCTTGACCGTGGTTTCCCCCAGAACCGTCGTGCGCCCCTCGAACACGCGCCTGGTGGTCAACCGGCCCGTCGAGGCATTGAGGGTGACGGCATAAAAGTTTTTGTTGTCGCGCGCGGCCAGCGCGATCCCGGCCTCGCCGCCGCCATCCGCCGAGAGATCCTGAATTTGCACGACGATGTCCGGGTAGGTGGTACGGACGCGGTCAGCCAGAAGGAGGTGCGCGCACTCACCTGTCGCGCAAGGGCGATCCTGGACGACGAGTTGGCCGAGCGTCGGGGTTTGCCCATCGGGAAGCACTCGCCAACCGGGGGAATCCGCTCCCGGAGTACTCAACGCCACGAATCCCCTGGGCAGCGCATCGGCAAGATCCTGGTCGAAGTTCCACTGCCAGACGATGTCTTGCCGTGGCGGTTCGGCATGGATCTCCACATTACTCACGTCCGATGCCCGATCCGTCCGGGGCAACAAGACCTGTGCGCCTTCCGGAACCAAGGCCTTCACGATGTCGTTCCCGATGAGATACGGCCAAACGCCTGCGGCTCCGGAGATGCGATCATGCCAGGTCTTCACGATTTGGAACCGTTCCTCTAACTGCGCGGGTTCGCGAGGCACCCGCAGGGCTTCCACCAGAACCAGTGCATAGGCGGCTATGAGCTTGTCGACCGGGTCCTTCACCTCCTGCACGGCCTGTTCCGCTTCCTGGCGGGCCTGTTCCAGCCACGGATGGCCATATCGTCGTTCCCAGGATAGCCACTGAATCCGGTCCCAGGCGAGATCGGATAAGACCCGGCCGTGCAGAGAGTTTGCCGAGGTGGTGTCTTTCAGGAGCGCTTCATGCACTGCCAGCGCGGCGGTTGCATCGTTGTTCCATCGATAGAGGACGCCGAGCTGCCGCCGCTCTTCAGGAGCCATCTGTCCGCCTGCCGTCACACGTTCAAATGATTCAATGGCTTGATAAAAGGCCTCCGCTGCTGCTGAGTGACCCATCGCGACTTCAGTGAGTTCCTGCCGCCAAGTCTGTGCTTGAAGGTTCCAGTACAGTTCGGCCAGCCCCGCCGTCACCGCCTCACCCGATCCCGAAATTCCGCTCTTGGTCAGGCCTTCCCGCAGAAACGTCTGGAGCCGATCGTGAGCAATAACGGTATGCAGTGCCTGATCGGCATGGTCGATCAGTGTGAGCCGGGTCAGGAGCCTCGTCCGTTCCGGAGAATGCGGCATCTGTTGTGCGCGGACCAGCCCGGCGGCAAAGGCTTGGTGTGCGTCCTTTCTGTCCCACCAGCGAGCGGAACCTAGGACAAGCCCGCCCGCACCCAAGCGATTCTTCAGCGCTTCATTATGTTGCCCCCCGGGATCGGTTGTCTGCGGAAGACGCCCATAGTGAATGCCGACCTGAACCGGCGCACCGGGAAGGGCCTCGTTGACGACGGCCTGATCGACCGGATAGCCCAGCCTTCGCAATCCTGAAACCACCACGAAACGGACCGCGAGTTCCCGGACAGGTCCGTACCGGCGCAGGGTGCTGCTGGCCCACCAGACCTCTCCAGGGCGAAGCGCGAGAGGAGCCGTCAGAGGATCCAAGTAGGAGACTCGAACCTCGACGGTATGGCCCGAAACCCTTACTGGCTCCAGGCCGGTGAGATTTCGGAGGGCAAATTGCCTGACTGGCGAGACCTTAAGGATCTCGAGCGCGGGACCCGGTCCCCCGTCTTTGCCGATTGCCGCAGGGGAGACGAGCACCGCCGGCATATAGTCCTTCCAGTAATCTGCATGACGGTGCGTTTCGGACAGCAAGCCGAAACCGACGCCGCGCCCCACCGCCTCGAATATTCCGGTTTCTGGCTGATCCTGGACCAGTTCACGATGGACCTTCAGCGTGTCGTCCCAGCAGGCTCTATCGGTCTGCTCAGATACGCCTCGTTCTCGCCTGAGCGTCAAGCAACCCAGGTCGAGGGCAGCCCACTCCGCTACTCGGTCACCGGCCAGTGCCGCACCATATTGCAACACAATGCGAGTCGCGCTATGTTGACCGGCCGTAGCCGATTTGACCACGGCGGCAGCCGATCCGTCGTGAGCCAGTGTTGGCCCGACCATGGCCAGCATTACGAACATTCCCTTTGTGAGACGACTGTACGTGCCCATAGTGCCTCTCTGTTCCTTCTTCATGGAGCAAGGGGATAGTCCGGTTCTCCCCCATGCGGATAGGTCCGTTTGCATCTGATGACTAAGGTTCGTGTGCCTCGTCCTTCCACGCATTGATTGAGCGACCGTGCATACTCCACCGTTCCCTCCGGCGTGATCTCAAATGGAAAATCGAACGTGAAGCTGACAAATTTGTAATTCCCCGGCTTTAAGTGAATATCGCGAGGTTCAGACGTCCGATAGGCATCGGACGTCTCCGGATCGTAGGTCCAAATTGAGGGCGTCACGCCCGGTACCTGCCACCAGCTCTGCGACACCAACGACGTGGCATCAATGGTGATGGAATAGACCTTCGCCGACGTCTCGCGCGACTCTGCAATGGCAACAGACCCTGGCCACGGAGTCCATGCGACACAGCCGCAAACGAGGATCGCGCACCAGCTCTGCGAAGTGACACGCGGCCTGCACTGGGAAAAGAACATGGGTTCACCGTCCCTTCGTCGGAATCGCCGAGATGGAGCTGGTGTCGCGAAAGATCTCTTCTACTGCGCGACTGTCCCACTCGGTATGCGTCTCAAGTCGAAACGCTCGCAGTACCGTTGCACCGGTATCTACAATGGAAACCGGTTGATGGATCATGTGGCCTGCTTTGATCCCAACCCCGGAGGCAATCCACGGGACGAGCGAGGAGGCTGCCGTGGAATGTCCCTGTGCCGTGCCGGCACCACTTAAGGACGTGACAAAGACCGTCGTGCGCTTCAGGAGTCCATACTCTCGATAAATATCCAGCACGGCCCCTATGGCATGGTCCACCGACCGCAGCGCCGTGCGATAGTTTTTCGACCCCCAACCTTGGACGGCTGCGGCGCGCTCTCCATCCGGCAAGTGCACGATCAGGAAATGCGGCAATGAGAGGATGGCATGGCCGTATCCATGGCCGCTTGATGCCTTGTGAACGTATTGCCGGATATAGGACACCAGCCGCTCAGGACTGCACTCTGGCCTCAGATGTCCGCATAGCTGATAATCCGTATAGGGTTCAGGTTTCGCCAGCTGATACAGCGATTCGTCCATGAAGAAGATGGCGCTGTCCCGCCCGCCGCTGAGGTCGAGATAATCGAAGACAGTCGGAGGCCGGGGATACCCTCGGCTGAATTCAAACGTGTCCCATGTAATGCCATGCTTCTCAACCGGCAGTCCGGTGAGGAGAGATGCCATCGCCGGCAGCCGGAGAGGAGGCGTGACGGCTGTGGCCGACCAGGTTACCGATCCAGTCTTCACAAGGCGATCCAGCACGGGCATAGGCCCTGCCTCAAGCGCCTGTCGATCCATCCCTTCCAACACAAATAGAATCACATGCTCAGGAACTGTCTGTTCCGACGATGTTGAGCTTGTCACGGGGACGGCGTGAGCCATTGTCGACGAGACGGACAAGCCTGTCAGAAGCAGCACCATGACCAAGGACGCAATTTTCATGGGTCACACAGCCTCTCTAGTGTTTACTGAAGCCACTGCAAATCGAGTTCCACGGCTCCGGGTTAGAGCTCTCAATGCGGAGAACGGTGTAACTCAGCACAGCGACTCACAAATCCGCAGCGGGCCGCTTATCCACAGAATACAGCGAGAGGATCCATCTCGTTTGTCACCGGTGGTCCCCGTGTGTACCCGCACAGAGTGCACGCCGATCGTGCAAGCCCGCACTACATAGCGTTTCTCTGGCGTCTGACTGGTTGGGTTAATCGGTTGTTTGATTTGTCTCGTGTAGGTCAGGGTTGCCTGCGGCCTTGCTGGATGGCTCGTTTGAGCATCCGTTTTCGACAGGGAAGGATGGCTCCTTCTGTTCTTATGTTCCGTGCGGCCTTGCTGGACGACCTTGTTGGGCATCTGTTTCGGAGTGGGGAAATGCTGGCTTGTTGGATGGCCGGTTTGAGCCTTGGGGCGGGGAGAGAAATCAACGGCAGCTTGAGGTGCTCGTCTCGCCTACGCCGGCGCGATGAAGCGTGAACGGCCTGGAATGGCGCGGGATCATTTGTGGAGCGGGGTGTAAACTGAGCATTCAATCTTCCGGATGCACCGGTTTGAGCATCCGTGATCGATAGAGGAGGATGTGAACGAAATGCGCGGGAGATCGATTGTAGCGGCACTTACGATCTCGGACTTGCCGGTTGCGGTGTGGGCTGTGACGGGTGACGAGGCGACGCATGAGGCGGACCATGCGTTGGATGCGGACATCATCGAATTGCCGGAAGTCCACGTGCACGGACTGCCGCTGAATAAGGATCAGCAGGTAGGACCGGTGCCGAAGTCCACTCCCTGGCCGGCCATTCCTTCTTCGTTGGACGGTAAGCCGCTGGATGATTGGATGAAGGCGCGCCTGCTCGGCACAAGTTATCAGCCTGAGGTCAGATGGCCGGGGCGGGGAAGCGGTACAGGCAGAAAAGCGCTCGACACTGGGGTGAAATCTTAGAAAATTCCGCACCTGTGAGAAGTATGTGTTTCGTGGGCCCGGTTCCGGCACTGGATGGCATCCGGAAATCCGCCCCAATCTGGTAACGGAGTATCGGTCATCAAGGACGGAAACCACTAGCATGTGTCCTCTCGGCCTTGCGTCGAAGGAATGATACTGATTCCGCGGGCATCCACATACACTTTCTTCCCCAGCTGCTGCTTGATAGCCGGGAGGATGTGCTCCCTCATCAGGCCTTGCAGCGCGACGAGCGTGGTGTCGTCAAAATAGTTCCTGGAGAATTCCAGTTCGGTTTGACACCGGCCATCGCTAAACAGAAAGCGTTTGGGGACGACTCTCAGTCTGATCCCTTGATAGCCGGCTGACTCCAGTGCCTCAATGATGGCCTGGTTCTTCGTCAGATCTGGCATCGGGCCATTCCTCTCTCTCGGCCTATCTATGATTTTAATAAGAGTTGATTTGCTGAGGTTTGGATCGTCGAACGATTGGGAGCGGGTTTGGACTGAATCGTGGGGGCGTCGTCGCTCACATGTGATAAATGGAGTGAGAGGAGGCCCATACAGAAGACCGGGAATCAGGTATCTGGACAGCGACCATGGTGCGAGTCGCGGCCTTCAGCTTATCGAATTCCGCGAACAGCGTGTCTTCCTCTCGACGTATGCGTGTTTGTAACAGAAAGAGGATGTTCCCAATGTCTTGTGTCGTGTGATGGTGCGTACCACCGATGTGGAACTGCTCAAAAAAGCTCATCACCTCTTTCGCGACGCCTGCCATGTCTTTCTCGAGAAATTGCAGCGTGTACTTCAACTCCGCATTCTTTTCGGCGGCTTCGAATAAGACGGGATACAAGAGCGTATCTTCTAATTTGAAGTGCGCCAAGAGGTGTATTTTCGCCGCTCTCAGTTTCCTTTGCGCGTCCAGTTGTTCAACGCCAATCCACTGCGCGGCTTCCAACAAGTTCGAGATGAACAAATGTTGCAATTTCAGTGTGGATGTTAAATTTGTCATGAGACTTTCTACTCCTTCGGTTTGTCTATGGCTCAGCTGACATAGGATCCAGCGGGAATCAGTAACCACTGGCTGCTGTAGACATTGCGGTTCTAACCGTCATCCACAGACCTCACGGCTCGCGGCAGGTTCACGGTCATGCCGGAGGCTGCGGGCGCCGATTCACCTGAAGAGCGTGTCATTGTGAATGGATCTAGGATCAGATCTGAATAGGAAATGCCGGCCAAGTAACTGGCGATGAGGACCAGGCCAGCGATTCCGACAGACCTGCGGAATTTGAAGTCGAGCGTGATCACCTTTTAAGCGTAGCAGTCATTTATTTAATGTCTGTAGGCGGGAATCGGATAGAGACCTAGGGAAATCCTAGGGGGCGCAGGTTTTGAGCTGTCAGCTTTCTTCCTACGAGATTTATTCGGAGGGCCTGAATGCCTGGAGAAGGTTGTTTGATCGCCCGATCCGCCCGGTAGTACCACGGACGGTGTCACATCGGCACCGACCAGTCAAACAGGAGCGGACGCATCCGTGGCGAACACGGGTCCTGCCTCCCTGCGAACTCCTCGCGGCGGCGGGCCGTACCTAAACCGGACATTTCTACTGTGGGAGGACGCGGACATTTCTCAAGTGGGTTGACACCCTTCTCCCTACTCATTGACAATCCGTTATCAGGCACTTATCGTCCTCCACGCAGTGCCATGCCCGGCTCGGAGATCCCACAATGGATGATTCCCCTTCCCCTCCTTCTTCCCATTCTCACAGCGTACTGGATCGCATCGCCCTGCAGATGGCGTCGAGTTTGGATCTCCACATCGTCCTCACGACGATCACCCAAGGTCTCGTGGATGACCTGGACGCGGCCTTTTCCCGTATCTGGCTCTGCGGTCCTGGCGATCTCTGTACTGGCTGTTACAAGGCCTCTGACTGCAGAGACCACACCCAGTGTTTACATCTCAGGGCGAGCGCGGGACTCTATTCAAACCTCGATGGGGAATACCGCCGTATCCCGCTGGGGTCGCTGAAGATCGGCAAGATCGCCCAAGGGTTCGGGCCGATGCAGACCAACGACGTGCTCGGCGACGATCGACTCCCGAACAAGCCATGGATGAAAGACAACGGGCTCCAGTCCTTTGCCGGGTACCCCCTCGTCTTTCGCGGGGACGTGCTTGGCGTCATCGCGATGTTTGGACGACGCCCCTTGGCGGATGAGGAATGGGAACGGCTCGCCACTTTTGCCCATCAAGCAGCCACCGCAATCAAGAACGCCCAGCTGTTTACGGAAGTCGAGCAACTCACCAACCGGCTTCAGGCCGAAAATATGTATCTCCGGGAAGAGATCAAACTCGATCATCATTTTAATGAAATCATCGGTGAGAGCCAAGCCATGAAGACCGTGCTGAGGAAGGTCGAACAAGTGGCTCCGACTGATTCAACGGTCTTGCTCTTGGGCGAAACCGGGACCGGCAAGGAGCTCATTGCTCGGGCCGTGCACGACCTCAGCCCCCGCAGCGCGAGACCGCTCGTTCGCGTCAATTGCGGCGCGATCCCCGCCAATCTGGTGGAGAGCGAATTGTTCGGCCACGAAAAGGGCTCTTTTACGGGAGCACTGGCCAAACGAATCGGCCGCTTTGAGTTGGCGGAGGGAGGGACCATCTTTCTCGATGAGGTTGGTGAATTGCCGTTGGACGCACAAGTGAAGCTCTTGCGTGTCCTCCAAGAACGTGAGTTCGAGCGGGTCGGCAGCGGTCGTTCTACAAAGGTGAACATTCGAGTGATCGCGGCAACGAATCGAGACCTCCCTGCTGCTGCGAAGGCTGGCTCATTCCGCTCCGATCTCCTCTACCGGCTCAACGTGTTCCCGATTGAACTGCCACCCTTGCGAAACCGCTCGTCAGACATTCCGCTCTTCGTCCACTCGTTTGCCGGACGATTGTCCAAGAAGTTTGGGAAACGGCTCGATCAGATCTCCCAACAGACCATGGATCGTCTCATACACTATGCCTGGCCCGGTAATGTCCGAGAACTGGAGAATGTCATCGAACGGGCCGCCATCCTCTCACCAGGACCTGTCCTGCAGGTTGAGGAGGTGCTCCTCCAATCGGATCGAGCTGGAGCCTCGGACACTTCAAGCACGCTAGAAGAAGTTGAGCGGACCCATATCACCCGTGTCCTCCAGGAAGTCGATTGGGTCGTCGAAGGGAAGCAGGGCGCTTCGACGAGACTTGCCCTTCATCCCAATACATTGCGATCTCGCATGCAGAAGCTTGGGATCAAGAAACCACGCCCCTCTTCCTAACCGCATATCCGACAGACCATGTCCTCCCATATTTCGTAGCTCCACGATATGTCGTGGAAGTCTTCGTCCGTCTCGCGGCCGTTTTTCGAACCGTCCTTTGATCTAACCCTCGATCTGTTCAACAGTTTCTCAGTTTCTGCCGACGGCGACCCGCCTTGGCATCAGCCTTGCCATATCAGATAGGCACGATGGCAATGCCCGAGGAGCCGCCCATCGCAAACCGTTTGTCACGACCGTTCAACCATCAAGGAGGATCCATGAAGACAGCGATTATTGTGATGTCAGATCCGAAGAATGGCTCGGAGGAAGCATTGGGGCGCGTCTTTAATGCACTGGCCTTGGCAGCAGAGTGCAAACAGGAGGGCGATGAAGTCGCCGTCGTGTTCAACGGAACGGGCACCCGTTGGCCGGCTGAGCTGACCAAGCTCTCGCATCCAGCCAATGGTCTCTACAATGCGGTGCGAGATGTCGTGCAAGGCGCCTCCTGCGGCTGCGCGGATGTGTTTGGCGCAAAGGAGAGCGTCGAATCGTGCGGAGTCCCACTCAAGAAGGACCATGCGGTGAGTGGAACATCCGGCCTCTTGAGCCTGCGCCGGTATGTGAGTGAAGGCTGGAACACGGTCGTATTCTGACAGCACGAATAGGGAAGAGATCGGCCTGCAACGGTCACCGGCTGACAGGTCGCTTCGATGGAGGACAGACCGATGGCGATGAAATATCTCGAGACGATGATGACCGAGTCGGTCCTGCGTGCCCAGCACCAGTACTACGGACATGCGGCGAACATCACGGGTGCTCCTGAGCGCGATCTCCTCGGCGAAGGGGAAGCTGAGTTTCTCGCAGCCAGAGATAGTTTCTACCTGAGCACGGTGAGCGAAACCGGCTGGCCCTACGTCCAGCATCGCGGAGGGCCAAAGGGATGTCTGCGTCTCCTGAATCCCTCGACGGTGGCCTTCGCAGACTATCAAGGCAACCGGCAATTGTTGAGCACGGGGAATCTGTCCATGGACGATCGCGTGTCCCTCTTTCTGATGGACTACCCGAATCGGGCCAGGCTGAAGATTCTCGGCCATGCCAGAGTCGAGGATGCCCGATTGCATCCGGATCTCGCGACACAACTTGCCAACCCCGGCATGAACGCACGAATGGAACGAATCGTCTTCATCGACGTGGTGTCGTTCGACTGGAATTGCCCGAAGTACATCACGCCACGGTATTCGCTGGAAGAGGTCGAGGAGCTCGTTGGCCCCTTGAAGGCGAAAATTGTCGAACTCGAGGCCCAACTGTCGATGATGAAAGCGTGAGGGTCTCCGTCGTGAGGCGGCTGCCCATTTGTCGGAGGAGCTCAGATCATGAGGGTCGCAGAGATATGGCGATATCCGGTCAAGTCAATGGCCGGTGAACGGCTAGAGCATGTACGCATCGGACCACTCGGCATCGAGGGAGACCGCGTCGTGCATGTGGAGAATGAGGACGGTCATGTCATCACGTCCAGGACGCACCATCGGCTGCTCGGTCACCACGCCAGGCTCAATGAGTCCGGCGAGCCGGTGGTCGATGGCCGGCTGTGGAGCGATCCCAATGTCCGCATGGATGTTGAGGACATCGTTGGGCCTGGTGCCAAGCTGGTACGCGACGATTCCAGCGATCGCTTTGACGTGCTCCCGTTACTGGTGGCAACGGATGGGGCAATCACGGCATTCGGACACGATGGCCGACGGCTGAGACCCAATCTCGTCATCGGCGGGGTCGAAGGTCTGGCAGAGCGCTCCTGGCCAGGGCAGTGCTTGCGCATCGGAGACGTCGTCATCGGAATACAGGACCTCCGTGGGCGTTGCATTATGACGACCTTTGATCCGGACAATCTGAAACAAGACCGTCAGATACTCACAGACATCGTGCGAAAGTTTGAAGGCGCGCTTGCCTTGAATTGTTTTGTGATCCGTGGCGGTGAGATTCGAGTCGGCGACCACGTGGAGCTGGCTCGACACCAGGAATGCGAGACCGTTCGCGCGTCGTGAGGCTACCGCGGAGCGAACCGCCGAGTCACGGGGAGAGCCCGCCGGCCAAAGGCCCGTCGCAGCAGTGAATCGGCGATTGCAGCAGAAGTGCTTATCAATAATTGCAGGCCAGGCGGGAGATAGCATGAATGGCTCAGTCATCGACAACGCGGCTCAGTCCACAATGGATTCAACGGGTCTGGCGCAAGGGACAGCAGAAGGTGGCGGCATCCTGATTGTTCACCCATCACCTGTGTGGGAATTCCTGGTTGCCATACATATGAAACGCCGCGAGGCATAGAAGGAGGAAGCATCATGAGCAAGTCAGTGAAGGACACGTTGGATGAAATGTTGGGCATCCTGAAGGAGGGGCAGATGACCGAAGGTCAGAAGCGCTACTTTGCCGACAGCGTCGTGACACAGGAAGGCAACCAACCACCGGTCGTGGGCAAACAGGCCTCCATTGAGCGACTGGATAAATTTAGAGACACGATCGGTGTGGCGGCCTTTGTCAGCTACACCATCGGTGCCGTGGCTATTTCTGGAAGTACCAGCTTCTACGACTCGGTGCTGACCGTGAAATTGAAGAACGGGCAAACCATCAGCCTCGAACAAGTCGTCAAAACGGACTGGCAGGACGGCAAGATCGTCAAAGAGCGTTACTACCATAGCTGATCACGGGTGATGTCGCGTGGGAGCGGATGGCCGCGGCCATTCGCTCCCACCTGCATATATGAAAACCACGTAAGGAGGTCATGATCATGAATGCTCTCGAACAGCCTAGGCGTCCATTTCCTCCATTCGATGCCGAGTCCGCGGCCCAGAAAGTACGCATGGCAGAGGATGCTTGGAATACGCGCAACCCCGAAACGGTGTCGTTGGCCTACAGTGCCAATAGTCAGTGGCGAAATCGTTCAGAGTTCCTAACAGGACGGGAAGCGATTGTGAACTTTCTACGCCGCAAATGGGAGAACGAGCGGGACTACCGCCTGATCAAGGAACTGTGGGCATTTCATGGGGCGCGCATCGCAGTGCGCTTCGCGTATGAGTGGCACGATGACTCAGGGAGTTGGTTCCGATCATATGGCAACGAGAACTGGGAATTCGATGAGAATGGCCTCATGCGTCGGCGCATCGCCAGTATTAACGACCTTCCCATCACCGCATCTGAGCGGAAGTACCACTGGGCTCTGGGGAGGCGTCCTGATGGTCACCCTTCCCTCTCAGACCTTGGTCTTGAACTTTGATGAACCGGCGATTCTGAAGGGGTTCACCGAGAGGAGCGCCTATGGCCGATAGGACCGTGATGTCTAGTTTGTCCTCGAAGAGTCTTCTTGTCTACAGATCAGCCGCCAGACGATTGGATGGAATCGAACTGCAGCCCGCTTGAGCCTTCGCCCCGGCCCGGGTTCTTGCGCCGGCCGATCCAGAGGTGCGTGGTGCCGTCGATCCAGCGCGCATACTGATAGGTCCTGGTGACGCGTGCCCCTTCCCGCGGCACTTCTTCCTCAAAGAGCAGCAGCTCGCGGTTCGGTTCGAGCAAGCGTCCCTTCGGCAATTGCAGGCCTTGAATGCCGCCTTCGCCGAATGCCGGCAGGACGCCACGTTTGAGCCGCAGGGTGGTGCCGTCTTTCACCGGGAGTAGCGGAATCCAATAGTCCGGCACCGTGGTGCCGAGCCGGTATATCAATGGTGCGCCGTCAGCGGCAGGGGATGGCGACTGCTCCGCCAGCGTTTCTTGATAGGCTTCATGACGATCCAATGGACGACCGGCAGCGCTTTCGACGACCCGCTCGACGGCCCAGGCCACGTTGGCCATTTCATCTCTCAACAACGACAGGTCCTCCACCGGCCGGCTTTCCAGCATCGGTCCCAGCACGGGCGGTAAGAAGAACAACTTCTGTGTATCGTTCGTGAGGCTGAACATGCGCCAGGGCGTGGTGGGCCCATCCACGTCGGTCGTGTGGGAAATGAGGAACCGTTCGCCGAACGTGTTGGTCACGACGAGCGCGCGGATCTGCGAGAGTGTCCCGACGGGAAGTTCGAGCGGCAGGAGGAACCAATCGTTGCTGTATTCCAGTGCGAACTTCACGAGCAGCAGGCGCGCCAGGTCCTGCGGTGCGGCCTGGATGCTTGCAAAATTGACGGCGCCGTCTTCGAATTCCCACAAGCGCGCGGAGGGCATGCCGCGAAACGAGACCGGCGCGGGGAGAAAGGCCTCCGTGACAGAGGTTCGGCTTTCGGTGGCGCCCAGGCCGGTTCCCGAACTCGTCGTGAACGAAAACCAGTCCAATCGACCGTCCAGATATTCCGGTGCGGTCAGCACCACTTCGCTCGACGTCGTCTTGGCGGAGACACTGAGGGCATACTCCATCCGCTCCGGAATCCAGGCCGAGGGAGCCGTGCCCTGTTGAAAGAGACCGTCCAGCCAGGTCAGCCAGGCGGTGACTTGGCTAAGTACCTTCGGGCGCTCCACTTCACTCACTTGATCGAACGGCGCTTCTCGAAACAACTCCGCCAACGTGTTGCCGGCCTGCAGCGCTCTCAGGCGCGCGGCAAACCGCAGTCCATCGATGCTGCGCCCGCTCAGCACGCGGATGAAGGACAAACTCGCGGCATCGATCTGCTTGGCCTGCTCCGCTGTGGGGGCAGTCAGGACGTACGTACTCGCCAACCACTGTGCGCGGGTGGGCCCGAGCCTGGCCGTTTCCAGCAGGCGAAGCAGATGCCGTCCCGATTCGGCCGCGAGGCGCCAGTGAGGGCGTGAGTCGTCCGTCACCGGTTCCGCTTCCACGAGCGTTTCCAACGCCAGGCCGGCGACTGCGTAGGGGCTGGCCGGATGCGGGCCGGAGCGTGGGCCGGGTTGATAGCGGGTAACGGCGGCTGTGTCCACGATCACCTGCGCGGCGGCAGGCGAACCGGCATCGGCCCCGTTGAATTCGCCGAACTGCCATTGACGGCCCAGCATCCAGAGCGGATCGTGGATGCGCGCTTGCAACCCGTCTTGTAGGTCGGGGTTGTGGGTGCTGAGGTCGAGTCTGATTCGAGAGGGCATGCCTAGGCTCCTATCGCTGGATCGATGACGCCGGTGAAGTCGAGGGTGCCGCCGGTGAAGAACAGTGCCGGTGCCGACGGGTCCTGCTCTCCGGAACCGACCGGCTGTAACGCGCGTTTGCCGGAACGATCCCACGTGGCCATGCCGTCGAACAGGGTGAAGGCCATGCCGTTCACGATCCGTCCTTCGAGCCCCACGGCTGCGGCCGGCACTTCGAGCCGAACCCACCGGCCCGGCGGCGGCAGGGGCCCCATGTACTGGCGGCTGACGGTATTGTCGGTGCCCCACGGAATGAGGTTCTCACCCCAATAGGCGCGATGCTCCCAGCTGCCGTCATGCCACTGCAACATGACTTGTCGGGGCAGACGCGCAGGGTCGAGGTAAATGTGCGCGAATAGCCGGTCTCCTACACTGACGAACATCGCGGCCTTGGTGCCTTGGAAAAAGTGTTGGTGGATGCCGGCGGCGACCGCCGATTGGTGGGCGCGTCTACCGGAGAGCGGTTCCGGTTTCATGCGCACCCAGTTCCAGCCTTCGCCGTCGCCGAGTGGAGAAGCGCCTTCCGGCAGTTGATCCTCCACCCAGATCAATTCCTCGCCGCTGTCGGGCGCCACGGCGCGGAGCCTGGCCAAGTCCATCGTCTCGTGCAGGACGGCTTCCAGGCTGTTGAGGTCCCACGTCGTCCGCCGGTCTGTAGGCACGGCGAGCAGCAGCGCCTGTGGCGGCGCGTTGTTCGGTTGATCGTAATGAAAGGCCAGGCCGGTCGTTTCGACGGGGCTCGGCACCGTCTCCACCCACTCGTCGATCAGGAGTCCGCAGAAGGGTTGTTCGAAGCGGAGCGGTTGTGCCGACGCCAGCTGCGCCACCAGCGAGAGGCGCCCGCGCGGGAAGGGCTGGTCCGGCGCCTGCGGCAGGGCCACCCAGCGATCCTGCGCCTGAAAGGGGAGTTGTCCGACGTGGAACCGGAGTGCGGAGCTGCCCACGGTTTCGCCATACAACATCGCTTCGTTCAGACGCGTCGCACCAGGTCTCACATAGGCGGCACGCTGGAACCAGGTGACGGCGGCCATTGGGTCTTGGCCTTGGAGCGAGAGCCCGGCGGCGAACGTCTCGTTCAGCTGCGCAGCGTTGGCTGCCGTCACGCGGGGCAGCGCCAGGAAGTCCTGGCCGAAGATGATGCGCAATCGAGCCAGGTCGTGATCGCGCCGTTCTTCCGGCGTGGCAATTGCGCGCACAAAGTCTTGGTCGGACTCGGCGATGCGATCCAGCCGACGTTGCGCTTCGAGGAGGACCGACCGCGCCTGTGTCAGGAGCAACGCTCGCGCTTCCGGTCCCGCGCCGCCGATGTCCATCGGGACGGCACTCGGTATACCGAAGTTCGCCAAACTGAACAGAGCCTGGCGTACCTCGTCGAGGTTGGCAGTCAGGTCATCTGAGGAGGGCGGCGGCAGGAGGCCGTTGAGCTTACCGCGCGCGTCGGTCAGGGCTTGCAGCGCGCGGGTTGCGCGACCGGCAAATTCGTCATGGTCCAGTCCGGAATCGGCGGGTGATTCTGGTAACGACAGGTCGCGTCCGTCGAGCGAGCGGGCGTTGCTGAGCAGGCGCCGCACCGTGGTCGCAACCTCGCACCATTCGCTCACGCTGACGATCTCCGCGCTCCAGCCGTTGTCCCGGCCGAATTGTAACCGAATGAGCGCATCCGGCGGGACGGTCGCGGGACGAGTCTGCTGCAACACGAACCGCCAACGTTGCTCCAGCTCGGCTTGCTGTGCCCGAGTGGTGCTTTCGGCGAGGTAGACCGCATCCAGCGGCGCCAGTCCGAGCGAGGTCAGCGAGCTCTCCACCGTTTGATAGACCTGTCCGTCCTGCTGATTGACGTAGTCCGCCTTACAACGAACCTGAGCCGGGTTGGGTAGCAACGTCGCCGTCCAGGCGTTGAGGATCGGTTCGGCTTGAGCGCGTGCCGATGGGGCGGTCATCATCGGCCAGCCGGCCGGTGCCGTCCCGTCGGTTGCCGGGAACAGGGTGCAGAGGCGATGCGTGAGCCCGATGCCGCTCCTCGGCGTGCGGATCACGTCCAATTCCGGCGGCGGAACTTCACCCGCTGCAATGGCCTCCAACGTGGCGCCTGAACGGAGCGGATTGCCTTGCACGAGCTGATACACGCTTTCGGCCACGACACTGTCCCCGACGGAGTCGACCAGATCGTCGAGTGCCTTGAGCGCCTCCACCAGCGCCGTGAAGTCCGGGCTGCCTGGCGGTGGAAATCCCAAGGTCGCGTTGCCGAACGGTATGGTGGTGACATCCCAGGGAGATTGCGGCGCCTGCCGTTGTTGGCTTGCGGTCCATCGCCGGTGCAGGGCCAACCCGTCGACCACGGCGGCAGCCGGCAGCGACTTCAGCGCCTCATTCCATTGCGCGGCGAGGCGCGTGGTGAGTGCCGCCCTTGCGGCCATGAGGTCGGCCATGGCCTTGCCGCGTTGCCCGCCTTCCTTGGCGAGGATCTGGCGGTCGAGTTCTGCGGCGCGCGTCTCTTGCCCTACCGCCATCTGCTGCGCGGCGGGAATGGAATCCGGATCGGCGGCGTTGAGCAGTTTGGCCTGGGCCCGTTCCGCGAGCAGGCGTGAGCCGTCGCGGGCGCTGACGGCCTGCTGTGCGGCGGCGGCCTGGGCCAGGGTTGTGGCATGGGCCTGGGTCAGCTGTTCCACGCGGTTGTCCCACTCATCCAAATCCCGCGCTTCCAATAACTGGACGGCATACCGCCGCACGGTGGGTTGGATCACCTTGCCCTGCGGTTTCGCTGCCTGCTGTTGCGCCAGCACCTGGGCCGCCTGCGTCACCTGTGCCTGCGCGGCCTGCGCCTGTTGCGCGAGCGTGGCGATCGTCCCCAGTTCGGCGCGATAGGTCTCTGCACGGCGCTCTCGTTCGGCCTTCAATCCCCGGGCATCTTCAGCCCGGCGCAGAGCCTGGTCGCGTTGGGCCGTGAATAGCGTCACCTCCTGCGCCAGCCGTTCAGCCCGCGTGAGGGTCGCGCGGATGTCGGCGAAGCGGTCGGTGCCGGTGAAGCTCGTGAGGGCGCGGAAGCGTTGGATGTAGCGGTCCAACCCGCGTTCGTGGAGACGGCGTTCGAATCGATACCCGAGCAGGGCGGTCAGAGACTGACCTTGGCGCACTCCGTCGAGCAGCCACTTGGCGCGATGGACCCGTTCTGATGAAAGGTCGACAGCAAAGGGCGAAGTGCCGGGTGCGCGATTCGATTCTTGCGACAGGTAGCCGCTTCGCAGCACCGCGGCGGCCGCCGCATGCCCAAGCGAAGGGGCGTGGACGAAGCCTTTGTTCTGTTCCGAGCGCGAGAGTGGTGCAGGGACACCGGCCGGAAGTGCCGGGACCGGTTGCAGCGGGGCCGCACGCCGGACCTGTTCCACCCAGCCGTAGGCGCCGAGCCTGATGCCGGTGGGCGTGGCCTTCCGCATGACGGCCAGCCGCCTGGTGGCAAGGGATGTGCCCCAGGCATCGAGGCGATAGGTGAGCAGATCCATCACTTCCGCGAGCAGTTGCTGCCGAACCGGTTCAGGCAGGGTCGTCACTTCGTCCCAGGCCGGCTCGTGCGGAGTGGAGAGTGCGCGAGTCAGCAGCAGCGTCCGGAAGGCCTCGGTCAGCAGCCGTCGCGGAACGGGCGGCTGTTGAGTGGAGATCTCGGGAAATTCCCGCAAGATGTAACGGAAGGCGTTCGCTTCCTGCGCCAAGAGCACGACGGGGTTGGATTCCACGGTGGTCTGGAGGGCTTGTGCCGCCTGGCGGCGGCGCGTCAATCGTTGGGCGCGCCACCAGGTGGCCAGAGCCCTGTCCTGGTCCTGATCGGTCGTCGAGATCCAGCGGTCGAGCGCCGCCACCGGCAGCAGGCCGTAGGGTTGGCTGTCGACACGCAAGACCGGCAGTGGCCCGCGAGCACGGACGTACTTCGTGAAATGGTCGCGAAGCACGTCCGCGCCGGCTGCGCCGAGCAGTTGCCGCAAGAGCGGACTGTCGCAGAACGCGAGCAGGGCCGCCTGCATGAGGGAAGACCGGCGCTGTTCCGATCCGTCGGCCCCGCGGATATGCGCGAAGACGGAACTCGGCATGCCCAAGGCCTGCGCCAGCAGCTCGCCGTCGGACCCGGAGCGGATGAGCGAGGAACCCAGTTCGACGCCCATGCTGTCGTCGGCATCGCGCCCGGTTGAGCGATACCCGGCGGAGGCTTCCGTCGTGTTGTTTGTCGGCACCTGTTGCTCGACGAGGGCGAGGCTGCCGGTGTAATGGTGGGCATCGAACAATCGGACCAATCGGTCGGCCGTGGCCGGGGCGTCCCATGAGGCCTTGAGGCCCAACACGACGATCCGATCGAATCCCGCCTTGGCGTCTTCCTCCGTGACGGGAATACGTAGCCCCATCCCGATGGATTCAGCCGTATCAAAATCGGTGATCCACCGCATGCCTTCATCGACAGGCGGGAGGCCATTGCTGCCGACCGGGCCTGTGCTGCGCGGGTCCGGCCCGACCGCCACGGTTTCCGGGATTGCCTTGCCCCAGGCGGTGACACGTGCGGTATCGCCGCGATAACCGATGGCGACCCAGCGATCCGGGAGGACCTGCGTGTGGGGCGCGCGGGTCCAGCTGTCGTTGCGGCGAGTGACCGTTCCGGCTTGGGCAGGATCCAGCACATGGGCGATCCAGGCAGCGCGGGTCGTGCCGAATTGTTCGGTGAGTCGTTGCCAACCCTGCCTGATGTGCTCCTGCCGGTCCGTGCCTGCCGGGGTTACGGCGGAGACATGGGCCCAGAATTCCTTGCCGCGGCGTTCCTCTTCCTCCGTGAGGGCCGGTTCGTGGGTGTCGAGATGAATGTCGTCGGGATACACGCGGAGCAGGAGGTCGGTGCCCGGTCCCGTGCGTCTCGCCGCAAACCTGGTTTCCACCCGGACGGGAAACAGCAGCAGCGGATGCGTCGTGGCGACCGTGCCGCTGAGGCGATCCGTGCCAAGCAGTCGGGCCGTCGCGGCATCACGAGCGGTTCGATGTTCGTCGACCTGCGCCGACAGCGCGGCGACTTCGGCTTTCTTCCGCGTCACCGTTTCCTGCGTGGCTGTGATTTGTGCGTTCACCCGAGCCAACTCCGCCTGATACAGCGCCCGTTGCCTGATGAGCAGGGCAGCCCGCCGTTGCGCCGCCTGGGCCCTCGCGACGGCCCGATCGTGCGCCGCCTGCAATTGCCGGAGTTTGGTTGCCCATGCCCGGAGCAATGCCGGGGGCACCCGTTCGGGAATATCTGGTCCTTCAGAGATCGGTCTCACGCGGCTGATCCTTTCCTTAATGAAACCTACGGCCCATCCTGTAAATGCGTGCCGACCTCGGCTTCGGCAGCCGCCAGCGCCTGCTGGGTCGCTGCCTGTTGCGCCTCCGCCTCCGGGATTTGTCTGGCGAGGTCGGCGAGCAGCGTCGCCAATTCGTTGCGTCTGGTGATCGCGCTTGCGAGGAGCGTCTCGGCGTCCTCCAGCTCGAATCGCGTCGTCAGAAGGGAATCTTCCAACGTCGCCGTGCGGGCCGACAGGTCTGCCGCCACCCGTTGCAGGGCGTCTCTCGCCAGCGGGTCGCGCGTGACCTCTGCATTCATGCGCTCGATCTCGGCCAGCGTCGCCTGCAGTTCCTGCCGGCGGGGTTGAAGGGCGGCGATCGCGGCCTGGGTGGCCTGCACCGCAGCGGTGGCCGCCGAAACTTGAACATCTGCGGCCCGTACTTGCGCCTGGGCTTGCGCCACGCCCTGCTGTGCGACAGTCACCTTTGCGTGGGCCGCGGTTGCGGCGGTCTGAGCCTGGGTCAGTTGTTTTCGCAGTGCGGCGAGGCGTGCCCTCCAGGTGGCGGGGGGGATGCCTTGCGGTGGTTCGGACGCATCGAGCAGAGTCTGTTGCACCTCCGCAACCTGTGCGTCCGCGGCGGCGGCGGCTGCCTGCAGCGGAGGAATGCGCGCTTGGGCCTGCGTCACGCCGTTCTGTGCGGTGGTGCGCTGCGCCTGAGCCGCTGTCACCGCCTGCTGCTGGGTGGTGAGTTGGGTCGTCAACGTTGTCTGTTGCGCGGCCAAGGCCTGCAGGGCCGTCTGGAGTCGCGCAGTCTCTTGTTCCAAATAGGGCATGATCTCGTCTCTTTCCGCCGCTACTGCCGGCCCGGCAGCCAGGTTCTCGCATGGACCGCCACGCGGAATGGCGGTTGTCTGGTGATGGTGGCCATATGCGCTGAGTTTCTCCCCCAGGGAATCTGATCGACGACCGCATTGTTCAACAGGCCGTCGATCGGCACATACACGATCTGTTTCAGCGCGGCTTCGTCCTGCGCCAGGTGTCCCCACGTCAGGTCGCGCCAGTGGGCGGGGGTGCCGCCATAGGTCGTGGCGACGTCCATGCCGAATCGCGGTTCCGTCGGTTGCTCCTGCAGCACGAAGAACCAGCCCGGGTGTCCTCCGGCTTTGTTGTCGGCTCCGCGAACGTCCGCCTCGGTCAGCGGAAATCCGAGCATGGTGATGTCCGGTGATTGCGTCGCGCGGAAAATCGGATACCGTTCCGTCGTGCCCAGCTCACGCCTGGTGCCGTCCGCAGACCAGACGCTCTCCAGGGCATAGACCATGGCGCGTGGGTAACGCCGCAGGAGGTCGCCGCGAATGAGGAGCACCATCTGGCCGACCGCCGAGCCCCGCGCACTGTGAGAGCCGAGGCGGCTGTCCGCCGCCCAGGAGGTGATCCGCGTGATGTCGAAACGAGCCTCGCGCTCTGCATCGGTGGCGGGCAGTTCGTCGCCGCCGGCATCCCAGAATTGCCGGAAATAGGTGCCGCGCTGATCGGTCGGAAACCCGCGCCAGAGGAGTTCGCGGCTCATCTCGTGGTTCAGTCCGACCATGTAGGCCTCGATCAACTCCGGATTAGTCTTGAGGAGCGCAATCGTGTTCGAGGGCACCTGGTCCATGCCGGGCAGCAACAGGTCCGGTGCGTAGTCGCGCAATGGTTCGTACATCGGCTGAGGGAAACTCGGCGCGAAGGTCGTCAGTTCCGTATGCTCGACGGTGGGTATCGTCTTTTTCACCGCGGCCAACACCGCCTCCTTCGGGGCCAGGCGTCGCAGCACCTCCACCTTGAGCTCAGACCATTCGCGCAGCGCCGGCGCCTGCCGCTGCTTGGTCGCGACGGAAAATTGCATGAGCGGGCGAAACGCCTGGCCGGCCGCCGAGGCGGGCGACGTGGCAGGGAGCCGGAGCGCGTCGAGTTTGGCGGCATGCGACGCGATTGGACCATGGGCGCGGGTCAGCCGGCGAAAAGCGCCGGTCACGGCCGGATGGCCGGACAACAGGTTGTTGGCGGCAGTCTGCGGCGTCGTCGGGGACGTGGCGATGCCCGTCAACCCTCGCAGCGCGGGCCCCGTGAGTTGCAGCAGTCCGGCCGGGTCGAGCGCGGCGAAGTGTTTCTTCGAGAGACTGTCGCCGACGGCCTCCGCCAGCTGCGCGCGCTTGAGCCGCTGTCGATCTCGCCGTTCCTGTTCGAATTGATCCCAGGCCGAGGCCATCAACGGCTCCTGCTCGTGTTGGATCACCGTCGTGCCGATACCGGCGGCGATGCGGTGGCGCGGATCCAGATTCAGATCGCGGAACCAGTGCGGCGGTTGATCTGCGGGCGGCAGGCTGTCACGGTCTACGTACCATTGCCCATAGAGCGGCGGGCCGAGGAGGGCGGGGGCTCCGGTCGTGCCGGCCATCGCTGCCGGCGCGTTGAGGATAGCGCCGAGGGCCAGTTGGAACGTCTTGCGCGGTTGGTCCGGCCAGGTACGCGGTTGAGTCTCGGGAGTCAGAAGGGCTCCACCCAAATCCAACAGGCTGCCCGGCGCGCCAGGCGGCAACGTCGGCATGCCCCAGCCGGGAGTTCGGATGTCCACCGGCCGCAAGCCCACCGTGGACGGCAGGGGCTGGGCCTTCAATCGGCGTGCGAGCGATTCGAAGTCTCCCGCGAGGCCGGTTCGAAACTCCCACTGGAAAAAAACCGGCAGCGTGACCGGTCCAGCCGCGGCGTTCTTCACCCAAGCCGGTTTTAAGGCCTGTTCATCCTCCGGCGTGATCGGCTCGCCCAGCCCCGCTTTCCTCCCCACGTCGTAGGTCGGCACGAGGCAGGCGTAGTAGGCGGTATTGGGATCGAGGCGGCGCGGGGCCAGCAGCCGGGAGAGCGTCCGTTCGGGATGGTCGTGAAGAAGTTTCTGCAGCGTCGCGCGTGGTGAGGGATCGGGCGTCGAGCGTTGTCCCGCCACGATCTGGGCATGCGCCCAGGCCCAAGACTGGTCGAGGTCGGGCAGGTCTTCAATGGCGCAGGTGATCGCCGGCAAGGGCCGCTGCGGATTGGTCTTGAGCGTGGCCCGTTCCTTCGGGACGACGATCAAGCAGATCCATGGCCGGAGTCGTCGCGCGCTGTCGGCCGCCGCCGGGGTGAACAGCCAGGGGAAGTCGGGGCGATCGAATTCGATGGCCGGAAAATAATTCGGCTCGAAGTCGGTCATGTGGGCATGGGGCTCCGTGCGAATGATCTCGCGCGCGTCCAGGCCGGTAATGTCGCCGGGGCCATAGAGTTGCACGTTGACGTCGATGGGCGCCCGGTCGTTCACTCGGAGACGGACGGGGGCGGCAAGGCGTCCCGCCGTGGCCGGACTGGAAGCGCCGGGTCCGGAGAGGCCCGCGACGAGTCCTTGGCGAAGCCAGGAGTAGAATCGATAGGTGGCTGCGGTCGGTTCAGGCATGGTGTGTTATCCCATTTGAATTACGTCGTGACTGCTGCGTTCCCCCGTCGCCGTCTGCGCGCCGGGGCCTGGCCGGCGGCGCCGAAGGGGGCCACCCGGGCCAGCACCGCCGCCGAGAGCACATAGCCCGGCTTGGGCCGCTCCGGCGGCCGTGTCGGATCAATCAAGAGCGTCTCATAGGCAATCGGCGCCGCGAGGCCTGTCTCGTCGTCCACCGCGAGATCGTCGGCCGCCACCGTGAGGCCGCCGTCGAGCGGGACAAACGCCGGTTGTGCCAACTGCTCATCCTCCCGCAGGTCTTCAAACTGCGCCAGGGCAAAGGGCTCTTGGACCGGCGTCGTCCGCCAGGGCTGCGCACCGGTCCGATCCGTCACTGAGACCCGGACCGTCGTGGGCCCGCCGACCAGCGGCGCGGTGCCCAGCTTCGTGATCTGTCTGTTGAGCGGCGCGATCCGTTCGCGCAGTGTCAGTTCCGCCCAGGGATGCACGCGCAGGCCGTTAGTCGGCTGGGCGGTCTCTCTGATGGTCACGACCGGGCTGCTGCTCCGTGGGACGGCCCCAGTCCAATTGCGCCGGTCGGCCAGAGCCGCCGCGATCAGCCCCACCACATCGACCGCCGCCGGCAGCGGTGGCGCCGTCCTGCTCCCGAACGTCCGCGAGAAGGACACTGACACCGAGAAGAACAGGATCTTGATCGAGGCCTTGCCCTCCACCTGCCAGGGCGTGGGACCGGCCAAGCGTCCCTTGAAGGAGACGCCCACCAGCAGCCGTCCACGATAGCGCAGTGCCAAGGCCGCACCCACGTCGACCTCAAAGGCTAACGGCGCCAACTGAATAATGGCATCGAAGCCGAGCATCCCATCGAAGCTGAAGCCACCCCCCGCCGCATGCAGATCCACCCGGGCGCCGAACTGGACCGTATTGGAGGTGACTGCCAGATAGGCCTGGCAGCGTAACTGGAGCGAGTCCCCATCGGCCAGCTGCAGCGCCAGCCGTTGTAACGCCGGAAGCCCTGGTGGTGGCGCAAACCGCGGGTGGAACCCGCCGATCGCCAAGATGAATTGTGGCTGACGCCCCCAGCCCGCACGGAGCGCCATATCGCCGGTCAGGGTGAACTGGAGAATGCGCGAATCATAGAGCGTCGCATCCAACGAGACCGTCTCGGCACTCACATCCAACACACCCAAGGCGTCCATGCGAATCTGCACGAGCGGATGGCTCTGGTTCGGTAACAGGACTTGCAGGCGGCCCAAGACGACCACGCGAACCGGCGAGGGCAATTCAACGAGCAGGGCCAGGTCGAGGGTGAGCAAGGTCGGCGTGCCCCAGCGTAATTGCACCATCGGCCCGAGCACATGGCGGCCCGCGGTCGGGGGGAAGACGCGGCGCAGGTCGCTGAAGATTTGCGGGGCATTCCGCAAGGGATCGGGCGGAAATAACACCGAGTTCAAGGTGCCGGTCTTGAGGCCCTCGCGCAACACGTCGGTGCGGACGGTCCGGTGCAGCGCCACGAGGCCACCGATGCCAGTGAGGGTGAAGCCCAAGCCGAGCGGGATCGGCGCAAAGCCTTCGGCGGTCAGGATCACGATCAAGGAATAGCCCTTGCTACCGTCCGGCAGCTTGGTGGTGAGCAGCCCCAGCGCCTTAATGGCGAGGGTCTCGGCCAGCTCCAGTTGCAGCATGCCGCTGTATTCGGCCCGCTGGGGCTCGAAGCCCAAATACCCGCCGCCGGTCACGCCCGCCGTCGCAATCGCCAGGCCGATGCCGGTCGGAGGTTTGAAGCCGATGGCGAGGTCGAGTGGACCCAGGTTCCCGCCGCCTGGGGGGAGCTGGAGGGTCCCAGAGAATCCCACCTGCTCGATGGTCGCCGTGACCGGGCCAAGTTTGATGGCGGCGTTGGTGGCAGCCACGATGTCGATGCCTTGGCCGTTGCCGCTGGCGGTCCGGACTGCGAGTCGCAGCAACTCGATCGAAATCGCATTGAACAGGGTGACGTGCAGGGGTAGGGTCGCTTCGAATCCCACCCCGCCCTGCAGCGAGAGCCCACGGCGGAACGACCATTCACCGGCGAGATCGAAGGGAACGGCAAGACCATCCTTGGGGAACACCTGCGCGAGAAACCCATCACCTTTGGAGAAATCAATCACCACCTCGCCGTGCTCGACGGCGAAGGCAATCGCCGGGTCCACTGTGGCGCGAGCCGGTGCGGCCGGGTCGACATGCAGGTCCAGTTTCACGGAAGCCCGGAGGCGCTGCATGGCCAAGCGAGAGCCTCCCGCCGAGCCGATCACGACAAAAGGTTCGGCGTCGCCTGTGCGGACGAACCGAGCCCCCACGGTGACGTCCATCGCGCTTCCTGCCGGCAACTGGAAGTCGAGATCCAAGGGCGGACGGATGGAAGCGGTCAGATCGCTGCTGACGCGGACGACCGTATCGAAGGTCACTTGCCACGCGCTCTCGGGGATGGTGTCGCTGCGATTGATCGAGGTCGGCGCGCGCAACGTGACGTCGAGGCCGGGAGGGGAGAACGTCGGGTTGACCTCGGCGTTGAATCCGAAGGCTTCCAGCAGCGCCGGCTCACCGGCCGGGTGCAGGATCTCGGCAGGGATGCCGAATTTCTCGTTCAATAGCCTCTGCAACATCCTGAACAACGTCATGCCGTCGAACGAAGGCGCGCCCCAGCCATAGACTTCGCGCAACAATCCCATCGGGTCGGTGAAGAGCTGCAGCAGGCGATTGAGATGCAGGGTTTTCCGGACATAGGGACCTTGTAGCGATCCCTCCGGCAGGCCTGGCTCGTCGACGACCTCGATCGCGCCGGTGCCGAGCAGCAGCAGGGCCACCTGAGGGAAGCGGACTTCGAGGTAGTCGGCCACCAACCGGTGCAGGAGCCGTTCCGGGAACAGGAGAGCAAAGGCGGCGAGTTCAGTCTTCTGTTGAGGCGAGAGGGCTGCGTCGTTGCCGAGTGTTTGCAGGGCCCGCACCACTCCCTCAATGCCTTGGAGCGTGGCGCGTAGTTGTTGCAACAAGGCGGCGACCGTGGTGGCGATGGCTGCCCGATCGTCCTGCGTCACGGCTTGGGCCAAGTCGTTGATGAGTAGGTCGAGTTCTGTGGCAGCCATGGCCGTGGCGGTGAGCGCATCGGTCAGCGCGGTCGTGTCCGGCTCCATCTCGAAGACGCGCAGGCCCAACCAAGGCAGTACTTCGTCCAGCGTACCGGTTTCGGCGCGCTGCACCAGCGGTTCGAAGACCCGCGCAAATTCACCGGCCAATTGTTCGAGCGATCCGACGGCTGTACTCATGGTTGCGACATGGTCCGTGTTTCAATCGGGGATGTGAAACTCTCCGTCAGCAGCATGGACACAAAGAAGTGGTACTGGTCGAGGCTCTGCCGCAATCTTGGACTACCCTGTCTGGCCAGCAGGTCCAGGCAACGGGCGAGGTATCGTGAGGCCGATTCTTTGTCGATCGGCAGGGGACCGTCGGTGGCTCTCGTGCCGTGGATGAGGCGCCGCAGGAGCGCCGGTCCCGCCGCGCGATGCCACATGGTTGCGATGCGCCGGTTGCTGTTGATCAGACGCCGGGCTTCGCTGAAGTGTCGGCTGATGGCAGCGGCGACGTGTTCTCCTTCCGGATAGTCCTTGAGCCGCTCACGGAGCGTACGGAGCCAGGAGGTGAGCGGTGCAGCGTTCCCGGTGAAGGTCGACGCCCTCTGCTCGCGCTGGAACGACTCATCCAAGCCGGACGGCGGATAGATCCGAGGTATGCCACCGCCTCCACCTCCACCGCCGCCACCCCCGGCTGCTGCCGCGCGCACGGCATTGATGGCAGTTTGGATGTTGAGCTTTCCCGCGCCCCAGGTTGCGTCCCATCCGCCGGCCGGCCGGTCTCGCGCCGTCGCCTGCAGGTGGCGGACGATGTCGGCTCTGGTGAGTCGCGGATTTTCCTCCAGGAGCAGCGCGATGGCCCCAGCCACATGCGGAGCAGCCATGCTGGTGCCGGTCATGTCCTCATACAGACAGCAACAGGCATCGGGGCAACAATCGCAACAGCGTCCGCGCAGGTTGGCGACATCGGCTTTGGCGGATGTGATTTCTAGTCCCGGCGCCGCGATGTCCGGTTTCTGGTTGGTCGCGGCACCCCTCGCGACGGGGCCCCGGCTGGAGGAAGACACGATCCCGGTCGAAGGCCAGCAATCGCAGCGGCTCGTGCGTGAGGCGTGGTTCGCGACTGTGATGACTTGGGATGCGGTGCCGGGAATGCTCAGTGTCGCATCGAGACTCGCCCGCACCTTTCCGTCGTCCGGAGTTTTCGGCGGCAGAAACCAAGGCGTGTTTGTGCCGCGTTCGATCCAGCAGTGAAAATCGACGGGCGTGGCATTCGGGTTGGCGAGAGTCAGTTTCCAAGGGCCGTGGATGATGTTTCCACGCCGGGAGCGCGCGATGGTGATGCGAAAGTTATTATTGCGGTCGTGCTCGCCGTTGATGGTCCCATCGATCGAGACGCGAGTTTGCCGGTTGGCGGCAGCCGCGGGATTGGCGATAAACGGCGGGGCGGCGGCGTTGGGCGGAAGGTCGGTGCCATGGTTGACAACGGCACTGACGGCGCCGGTTGGAGCGGTCACGGTCAGGTTGAGGGTGCTGGCCCGGTCGTACCAGAGGTCCAGTAGCGCGTCGGACCTCCGTCCCTTCGGCATCTCGAATTCAACTTCCAGATTGCCGTTCCCCGGCACGCGGCCTTGCACGTGTCGCAACATGCCGCCTTCGTTGCCGGCCGATTTGACGACGATCTGGGGATGGTGCAGGAAGTCGCCGGTTTCGACATGGGCATCGATCGCCAGCTCGACGGCGCTCGTGCCGTCATGAGGCCCCAGGTTGTCGCCTTGGCTGATGTTGATGACCTTCGGTTTATCGATACTGCCGAGAAAACTGAAAATAAAGTCGATGGCTTCGATGAGGCGTTGGTTTTCGCCGATCTCCTCGTCGTCGGTATAGTCGTACCGAACGACGAGGAGTTCGGCCTCCGGTGCCACGCCCACATAGGTTTGGCTGACGTGGCAGCAGGTCGGAGGTCTGCCGTTGCCTGCGGCAATGCCCGCGACATGGGTGCCGTGGCCCTCCCGGTTGTTGCTTGCATCGACATCCTTGGTGCGTACCCTGGCTCGGCCCTTCAGCGCTTGGGTGATTTGGTCTTGGTCGTAGACGACGCCGATATTGTTGGGTCCCCTCGTGTCGCCCGCCTGGAAGGGCAACATGTGATCCCAGATCGCGAGAATCCTCGATTTCCCGTTCGCATCGACGAACGAGCCGTGCCGCCAGTCGATGCCGCTGTCGATGATCCCGACGACGACGCCCTTTCCTGTGCGCGAGAGGGGGCCGGTGTGTACGGCGGTGGCGCGGATTTCTTTCAAACTGAAGTTGAGTTCGCGATGCATGCGGTGCGGCCCCTCCACGGTCGTGACGTGGGGGATGGCTGCGAGATCGTCGAGGCGGTCGAAAGCGATGGTGCCGGTGGCGACGCTGTAGCTCTTGCGAGGATGACGGACGAGCGTGCGCTGCACGAAGCCGACGGCGGTCAGATCAGCTACATTGCCGGTGAAGGCGACGATGACGCCCACCTGCTCACTCTTTGCGCGGGAGCGTGTTTTCGGCACGGCTGCGGCTGCCGCACCGGCGGCCTGCTTGGTACGAAGTTTCGAGCGCAGTCCAGGATCGAGTTTTTTGTTCATCGAGCCATCCTCGTCACCGTTCTACCAACGCGACCGCGTTCCCCCGTCGCCGCCTGCGCGCCGGGGCCTGGCCGGCGGCGCCGAAGGGGGCCACCCGGGCCAGCACCGCCGCCGAGAGCACATAGCCCGGCTTGGGCCGCTCCGGCGGCCGTGTCGGATCAATCAAGAGCGTCTCATAGGCAATCGGCGCCGCGAGGCCTGTCTCGTCGTCCACCGCGAGATCGTCGGCCGCCACCGTGAGGCCGCCGTCGAGCGGGACAAACGCCGGTTGTGCCAACTGCTCATCCTCCCGCAGGTCTTCAAACTGCGCCAGGGCAAAGGGCTCTTGGACCGGCGTCGTCCGCCAGGGCTGCGCACCGGTCCGATCCGTCACTGAGACCCGGACCGTCGTGGGCCCGCCGACCAGCGGCGCGGTGCCCAGCTTCGTGATCTGTCTGTTGAGCGGCGCGATCCGTTCGCGCAGTGTCAGTTCCGCCCAGGGATGCACGCGCAGGCCGTTAGTCGGCTGGGCGGTCTCTCTGATGGTCACGACCGGGCTGCTGCTCCGTGGGACGGCCCCAGTCCAATTGCGCCGGTCGGCCAGAGCCGCCGCGATCAGCCCCACCACATCGACCGCCGCCGGCAGCGGTGGCGCCGTCCTGCTCCCGAACGTCCGCGAGAAGGACACTGACACCGAGAAGAACAGGATCTTGATCGAGGCCTTGCCCTCCACCTGCCAGGGCGTGGGACCGGCCAAGCGTCCCTTGAAGGAGACGCCCACCAGCAGCCGTCCACGATAGCGCAGTGCCAAGGCCGCACCCACGTCGACCTCAAAGGCTAACGGCGCCAACTGAATAATGGCATCGAAGCCGAGCATCCCATCGAAGCTGAAGCCACCCCCCGCCGCATGCAGATCCACCCGGGCGCCGAACTGGACCGTATTGGAGGTGACTGCCAGATAGGCCTGGCAGCGTAACTGGAGCGAGTCCCCATCGGCCAGCTGCAGCGCCAGCCGTTGTAACGCCGGAAGCCCTGGTGGTGGCGCAAACCGCGGGTGGAACCCGCCGATCGCCAAGATGAATTGTGGCTGACGCCCCCAGCCCGCACGGAGCGCCATATCGCCGGTCAGGGTGAACTGGAGAATGCGCGAATCATAGAGCGTCGCATCCAACGAGACCGTCTCGGCACTCACATCCAACACACCCAAGGCGTCCATGCGAATCTGCACGAGCGGATGGCTCTGGTTCGGTAACAGGACTTGCAGGCGGCCCAAGACGACCACGCGAACCGGCGAGGGCAATTCAACGAGCAGGGCCAGGTCGAGGGTGAGCAAGGTCGGCGTGCCCCAGCGTAATTGCACCATCGGCCCGAGCACATGGCGGCCCGCGGTCGGGGGGAAGACGCGGCGCAGGTCGCTGAAGATTTGCGGGGCATTCCGCAAGGGATCGGGCGGAAATAACACCGAGTTCAAGGTGCCGGTCTTGAGGCCCTCGCGCAACACGTCGGTGCGGACGGTCCGGTGCAGCGCCACGAGGCCACCGATGCCAGTGAGGGTGAAGCCCAAGCCGAGCGGGATCGGCGCAAAGCCTTCGGCGGTCAGGATCACGATCAAGGAATAGCCCTTGCTACCGTCCGGCAGCTTGGTGGTGAGCAGCCCCAGCGCCTTAATGGCGAGGGTCTCGGCCAGCTCCAGTTGCAGCATGCCGCTGTATTCGGCCCGCTGGGGCTCGAAGCCCAAATACCCGCCGCCGGTCACGCCCGCCGTCGCAATCGCCAGGCCGATGCCGGTCGGAGGTTTGAAGCGCGGCGACAGGCCGAAGAGGCCAAGGTTGCCTTCCTTGAAAGACAGATCGACGGTGACGCCGATCCGTTCGACGATCGCCGTGACTGGGCCAAGCACTATGCGGGCGTTCACACTGGTTTCCGTGTCGATGCCCTCTTCGCCCACGTCGATGCCGATGTGGGCCGCATCCAGCTTCACGGGGCCGACGGCCTGCGGCAAGGGCAATGCGACGTGGAGTCCGCCGCTGCCGGAGAACGACAGTCCTTCTCTGCTGCTCCAGCGCAATGTGAGATCGAACGGGGCCTGGACAGACTCGCGCCCGACCGTGCCTTGGATGAAGTTGTCTGCCTCTGCGAGCGAGAGGTCGAAGCGGAGCCCCAGCAGCGCCAATTCCACGAATGTGTCCATGCTGGTGGCCGAGGAGGCATCGAGACCACCCACGACGAAAAATTGCTGATACCGCAGGGCCGAGCCTCCCGGTAGGCGGACCAACGGCTTGAGTTCGCCGGTCGGTTGGCCATGCCGCAGGCCCAGCGTGAAGCGACCGTTGAGAGCATCGGCGAGCCCGGCTCCCTTGCGCAGGGTGAGGTCCTGGTCCGGCCTGAGGATGACGGCCAATCGCTTCAACACCTCCACGTTGCCGGACCATTCGATGCGGGTGTCTTCCAAACGGGGAAAGGGGACCGTGCCCTCCGCGCGTCCTTGAATGATGGGGGCGAGGCCGAGTCCGGCATCACTCGCGCCCGCCGATGTGGCAGCGGCGCCGAAGAGCGAGAGGCCCAACCGCACCCCGAATGCGGAGCCGCGTTCCTCGTGCAGGAAGGTGATGAGTTGCGGCGGTAGGTTGGAGTTTGTTTCGGCTTGTCCCAGCCAGCCCTCTTGCGCCTGCGGACTCAGGGGTTGGATACGACTCCGTAGCCCCAGCGTTTGCAGCAGCTGGCTCAGTCTGGTGAGGAAAGTCATCGATTGGAAGTCGGGTGTGTGCCAGCCGTAGGCTTCTGTAAAGAGCTGGTCCGGGCTCGTGACCGCCACCTTGAAGAGGTGATAGTTCACCGTGGCGCGTACATGTTCCACCTGAAATTTCGTCGGGTCGGCGGCGTAGTAAGGATAGTCGATGATGTTCAGCAGGTGCAGGACGGCGTAACTGAGCGGCGAGGCCTGCGCCAAGAAATTCGCGGCGAGAAAATCGAACAGCCGTCTTGGGAGTTCCTTATGGATCTGCGTGCGATCGACGTAGTCGCCGAAGGACGCCAGTCTGGCGGGCAGGGTCTGTGCCAAGTCGTGAATCTGTCGCGTGAGGGTTTCGATCGCGAGCGCGAGATCGGCGATGCGGCCTGCCATGGCCAGGTCGTCGTTCCATTCGGCATCGGACGCCCCGATGACCGCGTCGAGCTTGGTCAGGAAATTGCCGAGGTTGAGTGCGGCTAGACCGATGTCGTCGAGGCCGGGCGGCAGATCCCAGCCCAGCAGTTTCAGAAACGCGCGGGCCTCCTCCACATCGCCCTGCACGATATCGAGGTACGACAGGAGCCGCCCGATCCCGGCGGTGGCGTTCTGAACTAGATGATCGGCCACGGGAGCAGGTCCTTCTTGTCGTCAACCTTGCAGGTTTTGAAATCGAACTTCTGCGCCTTGTTGCGCAGGGTGGAAGTGCGGATCTTGAGCGCGGTCAGATAGTCCTTCGCGTTGGTCTCCGGCACCCAGGGCAGCAGGTGCGGCGCATGGTCGGCGGACGGCGCCTGTTCGTTCTTGATCGCCTCCACATGCTGTGTGGCGGCGGCGTCCCACTCGGCGACCCACCTCATGGAAGTCGGGTCGGTCGGTAAGGTCTTCAGGTGATCCGGCAGCGAGGCAAGACCTAGGTGTTCCTGCCACAGTTCATGGCGCAGGGCCCGGACGACGCCGTTCTCCGGCAGGCCGGCGATACCGCTGTACATCACCAGGTTCAGTTCCACGCTGCGCGAGGGCTGGCGTGAGCGGCTGGGGAGAGCGTGCCGGGCGGTGCGCGTGTAAATGTCTTTCACCAGTTGGGGAATGTCGGCCACGTCGCCCAACGTTTCCCGGATGGTCTCCAGCGTTTCCTTGAAGTCGAAGATCAGTTTGTAGGCGACGAAGAGCAGGATGAGGAGCGTCTTGAGGTCGAACAGGATCTGCTTGAAGACGAAGAAAAAGAGATACCAGAACAGCTCCCAAAGAAATTTGCCCGGATCGTTGGTGAGCTTTGCCTTTTCGATCGCGCGGTCGAGGATGGAGCCGGTGATGATCAGGCCGATCTCGTGGTAGTTCATCGAAGTGCCGTCGAGGTTTGCGCTGCCGGCTGTGGCCCACACGTCGTCGATGATGGCGACTTTGCTGTGCACGTACACCGGCATCACGTCGTAGCGCCGCGGATTCCCCGCGCCGCCGCTGCCTGCTTTCTCCGATCGGCTCCAGAGGGTGTAGACGCCCAGATGATGTCCACCTGCTTTGGCGGCGCTGCGGAGTTGGTTGACGTTGTCGATCTGGCGATCCGGGTAGCCCGGCAGGTCGGGGCGCAGGTTCAGGACCAGGATGATGTGCAGGCGCGGCTTGGTCAGATCCTTCATTCTCGCGATGAGGGCATCGACGATTTCGGGAGAGGTGAAGTATTGGTTCTCGATGTAGATGTACCGCTGAGCGTTGGCGATGGCCCGTTCATAGGCTTCGAGAATGCCGGTTTCGCCGTAGGGCAGGTCCTCGTCGCTGGGATTGACGCGCTTGATCGAGCCGCCCGGCAGCGTGCGCAGGACCTGCACCGAGGCCACGTCGCCGTCGGGCGTCACCGGCAGGTCTGGAAAGGTTTTCGGCGGCGGGATGAGCATCGGTTTGCCGGTGGCATTCCAGACGCTCGCGAAGGTCTTCTCGATGTAGGCGACGGCCGGTCCGCTGAGATCGGTGTTGACATCATGCATCAGCGAGCCCTTGTGGCGCGCGTCGCGGATCGCATGGTTGGTATCGCTGAAGTAATACTGCTTGAGCGGCGAGCCCATGAGGATGGCGCGACGTCCGTCCAGCACGATGGCCTTGGCATGCAGCAGGGCGAAGCCCTTGTTGAAGGCGTTGGTGCTCACGCCCGGCGTCTGTTTGAAGAACTCCGCCACTTCGGTCACGGTGTCCTCCGCGGACAGCGGCAGGTTCGTGACCAGGACGTTTACCGGCTTCCCGCCCTTATTCTTGAGCACCTCTTCCAGCGTGGTCTCCGCCGCCTGTTTGCAACCGGTGGAGGGAGGATTGAGCGGATCGAAGCTGGTTTTGAATTTGGTGAGGAAGCCGTTGTCGACGTCGAAAAACAGCGTCATCAAGTTGATGGACTCGGTGGCACCCTCGGCGGCATCGGTCACCGCGGGAAACATCTTGGCCCCGTCGATCAGGTGGGTGATGCGATTGTGGTGATAGAGCGCGACCGGGGCTCCGGCCGCCGGATTTAGAGTCGTGTGGGTGACGAGCCAGCCCTCGATGTTGTTGCGGTGGATGGTGATGGTGCCGACTTCGTGGTTGGAGTCGGTGACATCTGTTGCTTCCGGGGTTTCGTGCAGGAGGCGAGTACCGAAGAGTTTCGGGTCTGCGTGGATGGGGCCGAATATCTGGGCGACGAGGTCTGGATTCCGATCGGCCTTCCAGGTGCGGTAGGCGTCCGGCGAGTAGGAAATGAGAAAGGTGCCGTCGCCTTCTGTCTTGCCGATGCCCAGGACATCGTCTTCACTAAAAAAGGGATCGAAGTCGAGCGCGCGAACGGTCAAGCCGGCGATGCCGGCCCCCCGCTCATCGATGACGCGCCCGTGGATGCTGATGTTGGCCATAGGTTCCGTCAGGTGACCGAAACCTACGCCGCTCGCACGACCCTGTCAACCGTCAAGGCACGTGGGAATACGTGTATTTATGCGTGCCGGAGCGAAACCGATGGCACGGTTCGGAGAGGCGTCAGTCGGCTGGAACAGGTGTCAAGCACTCATCGATCAACAGGCGCCTGCATGCCATATCCGCGTGCCCAGGCGATCTCGACGATTCGCTCACTGGAATGCGCCGGTGAGATCTGTTCACTGAAAAGATCGGGATACGCAATTCTCATGCGGTCCTGAAGGTCCGTCCACTGATCGGTGGAGACGCCGGTCAGGCTTGCCAACGACGCAAGATATTCTCCCTGGCCGCGGGCGATGTCTGCGCGGAGATTTTCGTGGGTATGCATCGCGAAGACGGTGGCCTTTTGTTTGGCCCTGAGCAGACGGCCGTCGGCGAGCGCGCCCGGTGTCGTGCTCGACGTGAATTCGGTCGTCGGATCGAGGAACTCTTTGGTGGCTCCGGATGTGCCGTTGGTGAGTTGGGTTGTGGCGTCGAACGGCGCCTTCGTCAACTCGACGGTGGCATTCGTCATGCAGCCGCCGAGGGTAAGGAGCAAACCGGGTAGCAGTGCAAAGCGTCCTGTTATTAATCTTGTCATCATATGAGGCCTCCTGGGTTCGCCCGATGTGTACAGAAATGAAGTACCACATCGAAGGCCAGGGCCGACCCTAGGAGGAGCCCTAGTTGTGCCGGCGCTTTTTATTCATGGCGAGGCGGACAGTCTGTGGGAAAGCGTACGGTACATTTCCGTGCTGCTTACAGGTCCGGAAGCTCGGCGTAGGTATTTGCCGCGTCTATTTCCATAGATATAGATATGGGAGCCGCAGCAGACTTAATAGTTAGACACCTTAGAATATCACCGCTGAATATGAGGCCTTGTCCCAGCACAATCGGAGGAGCGCGGGTAATATGCTATTCACCGATCGACCAGCGCCACCGTTTCACGGGTGCGTGCCAGCAGATTGTCGCCGGCCAGCTCCTGGGCGCGATGTCGGGGCTTGCGATTTGTCAGTATGACGGAGACGATGCATTTTACCTGTTCGGTTGCGACTCGGAGTGGCAAACTGTCACCGACACTTGGCATCAGACGCTCGATGACGCCAAGCACCAAGCAGTGTTTGAGTATGAGGGAGTCACCAAGACATGGTGCCTAACCAGGATATTGTAGCGAATTGGTATCGCGTCACAGCGCCCTCGCTGCCTGGGCGGACAATTGGGGGCAGGAGCCCATAATGAGTCCTCACACCATTTCCCCATCCCCCTTCGCGGACCCTCGCCACTTCTCTTCCTTTTAGACGGGTTTCTGAGAGTCCGATCGCATCGCTGCTTTCCCTCCCATCTTTTTTGAACATTTGACTGATCCTCTCCGACCCTTTATCGTCGCGCCATGGGTGTAGACGAGATTCTCTTTCACAGCATCAACGGTTTTGCCGGTCGGTCGAGTCTGCTGGATTGGGTGATGGTCGAACTGGCAAAGCCGGGGAATTTGCTCTACCCCGTTCTGCTCGCCGCGGCCTATTGGTTCTGGAAGAATCGCAGGGAATGTCTGATCGGGGCGGTAGGGCTGGCTGGAGTCATCGGCGCTACGGATGCCCTGGGAACCCAACTCAAGGGGTTCGTGCAACGTCCGCGTCCCTGTCTCACGCTTGCGGATGTGCATCAATTGCTGGGCTGCGGCGGGGCCTTTTCCTTCCCGTCCAATCACGCGGCCAACACCGCGGCGGCTGCCGCTTTCTTCCAGGTGCTCTATCCGAAATCCGGCTGGATCAGCTGGCCGCTGGTATCTGCAATCGGTATTTCTCGCGTCTACATCGGCGCCCATTACCTGACGGATGTGATTGGCGGGTGGGTGGTCGGCGGATTGATCGGGGCGGGTGTGGCCTGGTTCCTGTGCCGCTGGTCTCGCTTCCGTCCGGTTTCTGGGCGGATCGCACCCCGGTCCTCTCCTCAGGCTCCTGCCGGTTCGATTTCCTGACAATGTTATGAAGCGAGGCAGGCGAGGAGGGAGGCACGGCAACGCCCTTGGTCGAAGTCGCGTCCGATCAAGACCACGACATGGTCCGGTTCATCGAGCAGCATGACAGGTGCGACCGTGCTGGTGCGCGGCGGAAAAAACTGAAACTCCTGCAGTTCCGGTTCCCCCGCAAAGCGAAAAAACCCCTTCGCCCGTTCCATTCCATCCGGCAACGACTTCGTCCATTCCATGAATTTTGTGCGATCGAGCGGCTTCGGTAGTCGCACGGTTGTTACCATCGGGTGGTGAGGCGCGCGGGCGTCATGCCTCTCATCCGCTGCGGGCGGTTTCCCAAACGATACATTGGTCGGGACGGTGCGTGTTGCCGGTGCGGCGAGCAACGCAGAAATGTCGAGCCGGGCATGGTTGGTTTCCCAGATCCGTCCGTAAGGATTGTGGCGCGTCACGGCCTCGCGAAATTGTTCCCAATGCCCGGGGATGTAGAGATCCCGTTTATTGAGGATCAGATCGTCGGCATACCGAATAGCGTTGCGGGTGACGAGTTCCGCCATGCCGGTATCGGGCAGCGGGACCGGGTGCAGCATCGCAAAAATCCGTTCAAGCTTCGCGATGCGCGACACGTAGGCATCCGTGACGGCATCGACCACTTCCGCCGGGTCCGCCATCCCGGAACATTCCAGCACGATCACCGTGGATTGGTAGTCCTGCACCAGTTGGGTGATGCTCCAGGCGAGGTCGTCTTTCGTATCGCAGCAGATGCAGCCGCCGGCGAGGTTGAGGACCTGCTCGGCGATCGTGCCCGCCCGCGGCCCATCGATGCTGATTTCGCCTGCCTCGTTCATGAGCACGCCGACCTTATGACCCTGCCTGTTCCAGAATTCCAGGAGGCGCATGAGCAGGGTGGTCTTCCCGGCGCCGAGCGATCCGCAGAGGACGTAGAAGGGGACGGGGAGTGTCTGAGTCATGCGGCTATTGTAACCGTCGGGAATGAGGGAGGGATAGCGGGCGCTGGAAAATTCCGATTCCGACTATCCGCCTCGCCTAATGGTGACTGTGGAGAAACTCTGGATGAGACCGCCGCCCGGCCAGCTTGTTGAGATCGCAGTGCACGGCTTCCGGATGGCAGCAGACTGTTTCCAACTGGATCGTCAGGTGGTTGATGCCGAAGTCGGATGCGATGCGTTCTCGAATGGTATGGAGCAGATCGCTTGTCAGCGCCTCGTCGTCTCCGTCTACCTGCACATGGGTGGTCATCATGATGAGGCGCGGCTCAACCGCCCAGATGTGCAGGTCATGGACATTCTTCACGCCGGGGATGGATTCGATGGTGGCGGCGACCTGAGCGGGGCTGACGCCGGGCGGGGTGGACTCCAGAAGGACCTCAAGTGATTCTTTAAAGAGCGGCCAGGCACCCCTGATAATCGCCACGATGACAAAGAGGCTGACCAGTGGGTCGAGAACCGACCACCCCGTCAGCATGATAGCCCCTCCGCTGACCACGACTCCCAGCGATACCCAAGCATCGCTCAGCATGTGCCAGAAGGCGCTGCGGATATTGAGGTCGTCTTTCGCGCCATGTTGGAGGAGGAGGGCGATCGAGAGATTGGCGGCAAAACTGACCAGGGCGATCAGCATCACCCATCCGCCGGGAATAGGCACAGGAGCCAGGATACGCTGTGCGCTTATGAGCGTGATGCCGGCGGCGGTAAGCAGCAGGATAAAGGAGTTGAGAAAGGCAGCGACGATGCCGGCCCGGTGATACCCGAAGGTCCGGCTGTCGGTGGCGGGGCGCGCCGTCAGGATGTGCGCGTACAACGCCAGGAACAGGGAGCCCTGGTCGACGAGGTTGTGGCCGGCATCTCCGATTAGACCGATGCTGTTCGTAAGGAAGCCGCCGACAAACTCCGCGACGATGATGACGGCATTGAGGGCAAGCGCAATCCTCAAGCGGGAGCGAAGTTCATGGTAGGTATGAGGAACCATCGTAGTCAGTGTCTCATGAGAGACCGACGGGGGCAAGACGTTGTCGTGGTCTTGTCGCGAGAGCGGTAGGGACGCGTTGCGGGGAAGGGTGGGGTAGGCTGTCAGATGTGGTAATTGCGTCTCAGTTCAGGCCGGCTTCAGTTCGACGCCGCGAGTGCCTTGAGTTCTTCTCCGCTGATCGTTTCCTTTTCAAGTAAGACCTGAGCTGCCTTCCGCAGGATGGACTCCTGAGTCGTGATGAGGTCACGGGCTCGTTCATACTGTTCATCGATCAAGAGGCGGACTTCGCAATCGATTTCCCGTGATGTCTCTTCGCTGTAGTCCCCCGGCGTCTGCGAAGGTCCGGTTTGCAGGAAGATGGATTGCCGGTCCCGTTCCAGGCTTACCTGGCCCAGCTTCTCGTTCATGCCGTATGCCTTGATCATGCTCTTGGCGATATCGGTGGCCTTACGCAAGTCGTCCTGTGCACCGGTCGAGACTTCCCCGTAGATGACTTCTTCTGCTGCGCGACCGCCGAGCAGGATGGCGATCCGGTTCTTCAGTTCGGATACGGTCATAAGGAAGCGGTCTTCGGTCGGGAGCTGCATGGTGTAGCCGAGCGCGGCAATACCTCGAGGGATAATTGAGATTTTGTGAACGGCATCGCCGCCTGGGATGGACATGGCCACCAACGCATGGCCGACCTCATGATGGGCGACCCGGGCCCGCTCCATCTTATTCAGGACGCGGTTTTTCTTTTCGAGTCCGCCGATGACCCGTTCGACGGCTTCCTGCAGTTCCGACAGGCTGACGGTGTCTTTGTTGCGCCGGACCGCAAGCAGCGCCGCTTCGTTCAGCAGATTGGCCAGGTCGGCGCCGACGAAGCCGGGTGTCATGGCGGCGATGGTTTCCAGATCGGCTTGATTGGCAAGCGTGATGCTGCGGGCGTGGACTTTCAGAATGGCCAGTCTTCCGATTTTATCCGGTCGGTCTACGAGCACTTGCCGATCGAATCGCCCGGCCCGCAGCAGGGCGGGATCCAGAATTTCCGGGCGGTTGGTGGCGGCCACGAGAATGACCCCGACGCGTGAATCGAAGCCGTCCATTTCGACCAGCAATTGATTCAGCGTCTGTTCCCGTTCTTCATGCGCCATCGGGCCGACTCCGCGGGCCTTGCCCAGCGCGTCGAGCTCGTCGAGGAAGATGATGCAGGGCGCCTTGCCCTTGGCCTGCTCGAACAGGTCCCGCACGCGGGCCGCGCCAACGCCGACGAACATCTCCACGAACTCCGAGCCGCTGATGGAGAAAAACGGCACGCCGGCTTCGCCGGCCACGGCCTTCGCCAGAAGGGTTTTTCCGGTGCCCGGCGGGCCGACCAAGAGAATGCCTTTTGGAATCTTGCCGCCCAGACGCCGGAACTTTTCCGGTGTCTTGAGAAATTCGATGATCTCTTCCAGTTCCTGCTTGGCCTCGTCCACCCCGGCTACGTCGGCAAACGTCACCTTCACTTCCTTCTCCACATAGATCTTGGCTTTGCTCTGGCCGACCGTCATGAAGCCCTGGCTCTGTCCCATGCGCCGCAACAGGAACCACCAGACGCCGAAGAAGAGCACGATCGGCACGATCCAGGACAAGACGTCGCGGAACAGGGTGCTTTCGATGACGCCGGTGACCTTGACTTGATATTCCGCAAGGTTCCGGAGCAGATCCGGGTCGTCGATGCGAATCGTGTGGAAGACCTTATCCTCTTTCAGTTTCCCGTGAATGATCTGCGGCGAGACCGCGACTTCGGTGACCTTGCCCGCCGCCACGGATTCTTTGAACTCGCTGTAGGGGATTTCAGTCGGGTTGAAGAGCGAGGGGAGAAACGTCTGGAGCAGGATCAGCACCCAGAGGGCGATGAACATGTACCAGATGGAGAATTGCCGTTGTTTAGGATCCATCTTCCTTCAAGAGTGTCTGGTGTGGTTGCCTGGAGACCCGGTGAGGGCGGTCTCATTCGGTGATGTCACCGGAGCACTCCGTCACCACACCATGAAAGCACCGACTCAGTCAATGGGGACCATTCTTCTTGGACCTTAGCCGTTCGGAGAGCACCGGATATTGAGCGGTTCCCATTCCGAAGTTGCCGGTCGCGGTGTCCGCTGCGATGACACGGAGCGTGATGCCATCGGGCGCGTCTTTGGACATCGGCACGAAGAACGGCGCTTCGAAGCGGCTCTTCTCGCCGGCATAAAACATTTGCAGGCGCTCGACGACGCGGTCGCCGATCAGGAGTTCCGCGTAGATGTGGACCTTGCGGGAATCCCAGTCGCTATGCGGGCGCACCAGCGCTCCCGAGAGGGTGCGCACCGAGGCGCGCAGCATGACATCTTCTTTGGCAATGAGGGGTTCCCCCGGTTTCGGATGTTCGACCTGCACCAGGTAACCATAGAGGTGCAGCACGATGCCGTCGTTCGTCAGGTCGTGACCGGGAATCAGAAGAACCGTTTTGCTCGCCCGTTGCAGCGCATGGGGGTAGGCCAGCGGTCCCTCGGCGGTGATTTCCACCAGCGTGGGGCGCGTGAGTTCCAGTGTGGTGGAGAAGGCCGCCGCCGGCCGTCCGCTGTACAGCGGTTCGTCCATGAGGTGCGGCGTGCGCATGATCTGCGTCTGGTCGCCCGGTTCCCCCTGTTGAAGTCCGGAGGCCAAGAGTTGCCCGCTCGCCACATCGGTGATGGTCACGCGTGCGCCGCCGACCTCATGGCCCAGGACCAATGAGCGGTGTGCAACGACGCGCACGAGCACGGTGGTGGGGAGGGGGTCATTGTAGTGAGTTTTGCTGTCGAGTTCGGACTCGGAGGGATCCGGCGTAAACGCCTCCCCGGCACTGCTCAGCAGCAGAACGAGGCCGGTGCTGAGGAGGCTTATCAGGAGTTGGCCGATCATTTCACCTTGGTGCCGGGCTCCACGTCCTCGATGAAGGTGGCCAGTCCGCGCACTTCGCTGTCGCCAGCCGCGAGCACCATGCCCTGCGATTCGATGCCCATCAGCTTGGCCGGTTTCAGGTTCGCCACGATGACGATGGTCTTTCCGACGAGGGTGTCCGGTTCATATTTCTTGCCGATGCCGGCGACAATCTGGCGTTGTTCGCTGCCAAGGCTCACCTGGAGCTTGAGTAACTTCTCGGATTTCGGAACACGTTCCGCTGCCAAAACCTTCGCCGCCTTCAGTTGGACTTTCATGAAGTCGTCGATGGTGATCTGAGCCGGTTGCGCAGCAGTGGGGGCGGCGGCCGGAGCCGGAGTTGCAATCTGCGGAGGGGTGGTTGTTGCCAACGACGGAGTTGTAGGTTCGCTCACAGGACGACCTCCCTTAGCCTTATAAATTCTTGCGTCTCCTCCGGTCAGCTTATATTCGCCCGGTTCGGCAAGTAGAATTCTCGGAAACAACGCAACTCCCTTTTGGATCCGGCTACCGGCGATCGGTGTATCCCAATCACCGACATTTGTTGAGATGGGTTTCGACAGGTCCAGCGGTAAGCCGAGTTGGTGAATCATTTGCTGCGCCGCTTGCGGCATGAACGGGTAGAGGAGGATGGCCAGCAGGCGAAGTGCGCGCGCGGACGTATTCAGCACGGTGTGGAGTTGCGGTTGCGCCTCAGGCTGTTTCGCCAGTTTCCAGGGTGCGCTCTTGTCGATGTATTCATCACAGGCGCTGTTCAATTCTTCGATCATCAGGAGGATGTCGCGGAAGAGCAGGCCATTGTAGCCGGCCTCGATTCTGGCGGGCAGTTGTCGGGCCAGGTCTTCGATCCGTTGTTCGAGTTCTGGCAGGACGGCAGGGCCACGATCGGGAATGGTGCCTGCACAGGAACGCTCGATCATCGTGAGTGTCCGGCTCAGGAGGTTTCCGATGCCGTTGGCGAGTGCGCTGTTGATGGTGGTGACCATGGTGCTGCGCGAGAAATCTCCGTCCTGTCCGAACGGGACTTCGCGCAGCAGGAAGTAGCGGAACGCATCCGCGTCGAATTGATCGACCATCGCGTTGGGATCGACGACATTGCCGCGGCTCTTCGACATCTTCTCGCCATCGACGGTCCACCAGCCATGGGCGAAGATCGTTTTTGGCAGTGCAAAGTAGGCTCGTTTCTCGTCTTCTTCCGTGGTATCGGCCAGCGCCATTAACATCGTGGACCAGTAGACCGCGTGGGTCGTGAGGATGTCTTTGCCGACAAGATGCACATTTGCTGGCCAGTAGCCCAGCCCGGCTGGTTTTTCGTTGGGCAGGTACTCCAGGGCCGAAATGTAGTTCACCAGCGCATCGAACCAGACGTAGGTAACATAGTTTTCGTCGAACGGTAATTCGATGCCCCAGGAGAGTCGGGATTTCGGGCGCGAGATCGACAGGTCGCCCAGCTTTTGAGTCTGCAGAAATCCCAGCACTTCATTACGTCGGGATGCGGGACGGATGAAGTCTTCATGGGTTCGGATGTGATCGATCAGTCGCTCCTGATACTGCCCCATTTTAAAGAAGTAGTTGTGCTCGCTCAATCGTTCGATGGGGCGTTTGCAGTCAGGGCAGAGTCCGCCGACGACATCTTTTTCCGTCCAGAACCGCTCGTCGTACGTGCAGTACCATCCAGTATAGTCTGCTTTGTAAATCAGCTGTTTATCGTAAAGCTGTTGAAGATATCGTTGAACCACGACCTGGTGCTGCTTATCGGTGGTTCTGATGAAAGCGTCATTGGAAATGTTCAACCGTTGCCAGAGGTTTGTGAACTGCGGCGCGAGGCGATCGCAATGGGCTTGCGGATCGATGCCGGCTTTCGCGGCGGCCTGTTGTACTTTCTGTCCGTGTTCATCCAGGCCGGTCAAAAAGAATACCTCACGTCCACGTAATCGCCAGTAGCGTGCAAGCACGTCGGCCGCCACGGTGGTGTAAGCATGGCCGATATGCGGCACGTCGTTGACGTAGTAGATCGGCGTCGTGATGTAGAAGGTGTCGCGCGTGTTCATATATTTTCGAATGAAGATAGCAAGATGCCTGCGGTGAAAGCTAGCTTATCGCGGCGTGTCGGCTGTGTCTCGAGGCGTCAGCAGGTGACGAACGCGTAGGAGGATGGTTTCGAGCGCCATCTGAACGTTCAGGTTCCGATGGGCCTGCCGCTCCAATTTTTCGAGATCGTTGATCAGGTCCAGCAGTTCGTCGATGTCGATGCGTTCAGCCAACGCTTGCATGCCGGATTTTTGATCCAGATTAAGCACATGATCGGAGCCGGCGCCGACGGCGATGAAGAGCACATCGCGCAGCCAACGCAGCAGCCAGTCGAAGGCTTCCGGCCCACGCTCTTCTTTCGACAGGGCTTCTGCGGCAGCGAGGACGGTGGCATACGACTGGAGGCCTTTGGATGAAAAGATGGCGGCGAATTCTTTCTGGCTGTTCCGCGCCTGTGCGAGATCGCATTCCAGGGCCCGCCCCAACTGGCCGTCGCTGAGCACCGCCAGGAAATGCGCGTCGGCGGGAGGCAGTTCGCGCTTCAGAATGACAGCGGCTTCCACCTGGGTTTGCGCCGGAGCCGTCAGGCGCAGGGCCTGGCAGCGGGAGCGGATCGTAGCCGGCAGGGCATAGGGTCGGCTCGACACCAGCATGAATAGGCTGTGGTCGGGCGGCTCTTCCAACGTTTTCAGCAAGGCATTGGCGGCGCCGATCGTCATGCGATCCGCGTCGTCGATCAAGCAGATTTTCCGATTCCCGATCAACGGGCGATAGATCATCTGGTGTTCGATGTCGCGAATGAGCTCGATTTTGATCTGGGGATTCGCGAGTTCTTGATCAGGCTCGATCACCATGAAGTCGGGATGGGTGTGCGCATCCACTTGGCGGCAGGCCCGGCAGGCGCCGCAGGCGTCCGGATTCTGATCGTTCGGGACGGTTTCGCAGAGGAGCGCTTGCGCCAGACGAAGAGCGAGGAGGCGTTTGCCGATGCGATCCTCGCCATGGAAGAGGTAGGCGTGCGCAAGCCGATTCTGCAGGATTGCAGACCGGAGCAGGATCTTGGCGCTGTCATGGCCGATGACATCAGCGAATGGCATGGCGAACCTGTGACTTCTGAGACGACGGCCGGCTTGCTGCCGGCCTGGTGTGGTCTATGCTTCGGCGGATGTGACCGAGCAGTGGTCTGACGGCCCGGGCGACTGCTCGGGCCACCGTCTCTTTCGGTGCCCTTGCGGACAGGACCTGGATTCGTGTGGGGTGACGTTTTGCCAGGTCCAGAAATCCAGCTCGAACTTTCTGGTGGAACCGGAGGGACTCGCGGTCCAGTCGGTTCAACTCGGCGGCGGAACGACGTCGAGCCAGTCCCGTCGAAACGGGGAGGTCGAACACCAGCGTCAGGTCCGGCCTGAGTGCATGGGTGGCGAGGCGGTTGAGTCGTTCGAGCGTGGCGATGTCTATTCCTCGCGCATAGCCCTGATAGGCGAGCGTGGAGTCGATGAACCGGTCGCAGAGCACGATGCTGCCCCGTGCGAGCGCCGGTTCGATGACCTGGGCGACATGCTGCCGACGCGCGGCGAGGACCAGAAAGGCCTCGGTTTCCGGCGCCACCGGTTCGTCGGCGCGATCCAGCAGCAGCGAACGGATTTTTTCGGCGAGTGGAGTGCCGCCCGGCTCCCGGGTTTCCACGGTGTCATATCCCTGGTTCCGGAGATGCTCGCCCAGGAGTTTGGCCTGGGTCGATTTTCCGCACCCCTCCGTTCCCTCGAGGGTAATGAACAGGCCCCGGGGTGGTCGGCTACGTGGCGTCATCATTCGGGTCTGAAAAACTACGGAGCAAGAGGGCCGGATCCTATTCCAAGTGATTGAAAATAGCAAGAAAAGGCTTGCGACGATTGGTGAAAGACCAGTATCATGACGCTCTACCAAGGGCCCTTCAGCCACACATGTTGCAAGCTTCACTCAAACGTTATTTTCTCACCGGTTTGCTGATCATGATCCCCTTCTGGGGGACCATCCTGATCTTGAAGACCCTGTTCGTCAGTCTGGACGGCATTCTCGGCGACGCCACGGCTCAGTTGGTGACCCCTGGCTACTATGTGCCGGGATTGGGGATCGTGGCGCTGATCCTGCTCATTTTTGTCACCGGTCTGTTTGCTGCGAATTTTATCGGTCGTCATGTGGTGCGGCAGTGGGAGGGATTGCTCAATCGCGTGCCGGTCGTGCGTGGCATCTACTCCACCATTAAGTCGATGATGGACATTCTCTCGTTTGCGGAACGGGAGAGTTATCGCCGCGTGGTGCTGATCCAGTTCCCCAAGAACGGCCACTATTGTTTTGCGTTCGTGACCGGTGTGACCAAAGGGGAAATGCAGCAGCTCTCGTCCGACCCGCTGGTGCACGTCTACGTACCGACCTCGCCCAATCCCACGTCCGGATATTTCCTGCTGGTGCCCGAGCGTGAAGTGATCGCCGTGGATATCACGGTGGAAGAGGCCATGAAATTGATCGTCTCGGGAGGGCTCTACACGCCCACTCCTCCCTCGGGCGGCGCCTCGCAGTCCGGCGGCAAGACGTGGGGACCTATAAAGCAACCCGATGCAGGTGTGCAGGTCGGCTGATCCCGCGTGCACTCGACAGAGCCTGCGTCGATTTCTTATGGTGAAGACTCAATGACTCACTCATCGCAGGACAAGACCGTGCCATCCTCCATTCCCGGGCTCGGTGTCATCATCATGGCGGCGGGACTCGGCAAGCGCATGAAGTCGGCGCTCGCCAAGGTGTTGCATCCGGTCGCGGGCCGGCCGATGGTGCTGTACGTACTCGACATCGCCTGCGGGCTGGCGGAACAGGGTGTGGTGGTCGTGGTCGGCCACCAGGGGACGGAAGTCAGGAAGGTTGTTGAAGCGGTCGGCGGGCAGGTGGCCGTCGCGGAGCAGACGAAGCAGTTGGGGACCGGCCATGCGGTGCTGCAAGCGCGTCCGGTGTTTACCGGCGTCGCGCACCGCCGCCCAACCCGGTACCTGATTTTGAACGGCGATACGCCGTTGTTGACGGAATCGACGGTACGACAACTTCTCGCCATGCACGATGCGCAGGGCGCGGCCGTGACGCTGTTGACCGCGGTGCTTGACGATGCCTCCGGCTATGGGCGTGTGATCCGGCAGCGCCGCGATGAATGGCTGCAAGGCGCAGCGGATAACGTGGTGCAGAGCATTGTGGAGGACAAGGACGTGTCCAATGCCGAACGGGCCGTGCGAGAGATCAACGTCGGGACCTACGTCGTCGACGGCGAATTTCTCTTTCCGGCGCTCGATAAACTCGATCCCCGGAATGCCCAGGGCGAGTATTACCTGACGGACATCGTGCAGATGGCGATTCAGCAGGGACGCACGGTGTCGGCCTTGCGGCTGCGGGACATCGACGAGGGTCTCGGGATCAACAGTCGAGTGCAATTGGCGGAGGCTGAGGGCGTGATTCGCCGGCGGATTCGCGAACGATGGCTGGAGGCCGGTGTCACGATGCGGGATCCTGTCTCGACCTGGATCGACGCAGAGGTGATCATCGGCCGTGACACGGTGTTGTATCCGAATGTGACGCTCGAAGGCCGGACCGTGATCGGAGAGTCGGTGGTCGTGCATTCCGGGACCCGGATTACGGATTGCGCCATCGGCAACCGGGTGGAAATTCTGGATCACTGCATTCTGCGTGAGTCGCAGGTGGAGGAGGAGTGCCATCTCGGACCGTTCGTGCACCTGCGACCGGGTGTGATCGCGCGGCGCAAGGCGAAGGTCGGCAATTTCGTCGAGATGAAAAAGACGGAGCTCGGCGAAGGGTCCAAGGCCAACCATCTGAGTTATCTCGGCGACGCCACGATCGGATCGGGAGTGAATATCGGCGCCGGAACCATCACCTGTAATTACGACGGCTATAAGAAATTTCACACAGTAGTCGGAGACGGCGTGTTCATCGGCAGTGACGTCCAGCTCGTTGCGCCGGTGACGGTCGGGCAAGGTTCCATCATCGCCGCCGGCGCCACTGTAACGCAGGATGTGCCGGCGGATGCGTTGGTGATTGCCCGGGTTCCCCAGGTGACCCGCGAAGGCTGGGCAGCTCGACGGCGTGCGTTACAGAGCGGGCAGGTGCCCCCTCCGGTTCCCCCGTTGACGCGCGCAGTCCCTGTGAAGGCTGCAAAGTCTGCCAAGCTTGTCACGCGTGCGACGACTTCTACGCCTGCCAAGGCAACGACATCCGCAACGCGTACCGTGAATAAGAAGCAACCAGCGATTCAACGTTCAAAACGGAGGTAACGGCGACCTATGTGTGGCATCGTTGGCTACGTGGGAAATCAGGACGCAGTACCAATTTTGTTGAACGGGTTGTCGAAGCTGGAATATCGCGGGTACGACTCGGCCGGCGTGGCGATTCAGCGCGGGGAAAAGATCGAAATTCGCCGCAGCGTCGGCAAGCTGGTCAATCTCCAAAAGTCTCTGGAGCAGAAGGCTATCGGCGGGATGTGCGGCATCGGGCATACGCGTTGGGCGACGCACGGCAAGCCCTCCGAGCAGAACGCCCACCCGCACCGCTCCGAGAGTTGTGTTCTCGTGCACAACGGCATCATCGAAAACTACGTCGAGCTGAAGCAGCGTCTGCTCAAAGACGGCTACAAGTTTCAGTCTGAAACCGACACGGAAGTCGTGGCACACTTGATCGATACACACATGAAGAAAAGCAAGTTACATCTGGCGGATGCGGTGCGCGCGACGGCGAAGGAGATTCGGGGGAGTTATGCCATCGCGGTGATTTCGGAGCGGGAGCCCGGCCTGCTGGTCGCGGCCCGATCCGGCTGCCCGCTGGTGATCGGGCGTACGGCTGATGCCTCGTTCGTCGGTTCGGATGTGATGGCGATGTTGTCCCATACCAGAGACGTGACGTTTCTCGACGAAGGCGACGTGGTCGAGGTCACGGCCGGAGCGGTGACGTTTACGGATCTCGACGGCCGGGCCGTCACGCGCAAGAAGACGAAGGTGACGTGGGATGCCTCCGCCGCTGAGAAGAGCGGCTATCCCCACTTCATGCTGAAGGAAATTCACGAACAGCCGCAGACGATTCTGGATACCATCCGGGGCCGCTATTCCTATGAGAGCGGCGAGGCCGATCTTCCGGATATCGGATTGACGCCGAAACAGTTCGCCGAAGTCGGGCGCATTTGGATCGTGGCCTGCGGCACCAGTTGGCATGCCGGCCTCGTCGGGAAGTATCTGCTCGAAGAGATGGTCCGCACGCCGGTGCAGGTCGATATCGGGAGCGAGTTCCGGTATCGCGACCCGCTGATTGAAAAGAATGACCTGTTCATCACGATCTCGCAGTCGGGTGAAACCGCCGATACGCTGGCTGCGGCGCGGGAAGCGAAGCAAAAAGGGGCGCGTGTCGTGTCGATCGTCAATGTGGTGGGCAGCACCCTGGCCCGCGAGTCCGACGGGGTGCTCTATACGCATTGTGGTCCTGAAATCGGCGTCGCTTCGACGAAGGCATTTACCAGTCAGTTAGCGGCCCTCTATATGCTGGCCTTGCATCTCGGCCGGGTGCGGGGTGTCCTGAGTGTGGCGGATGGGAAGGCCTGGCTCGATCGTCTGGTCACGTTGCCGGCGTTGGTGAAGCATGTGCTCGGCCGGGAAGCGGAGATTCTGGCGATCGCGAAACGCTATTACAAGAAACCGGATTTCTTGTTTCTGGCGCGCGGGATCAATTTTCCCATCGCGCTCGAGGGGGCGCTCAAGCTCAAGGAGATTTCATATATTCATGCGGAGGGCTATGCCGCAGGAGAGATGAAGCACGGGCCGATCGCACTCATCGACAAGGACATGCCGGTGGTGGTGTTGGCCCCCCGGGACCGGCTCTATGAGAAGACCGTCAGCAACCTCATGGAGGTGAAAGCGCGACGGGCCCCGGTGATTGCGTTCGTGGCGGAAGGCGAGCGTGAATTGGGCAAGACTGCCGACGCGGTCTTTACCATTCCCGACGTGCATCCGTTGCTGTCGCCCATTCTCTTTACGATCCCGCTGCAGTTGCTGGCCTATCACATTGCGGTCTTGCGTGGAGAGGATGTGGATCAGCCGCGGAATCTAGCCAAGAGTGTGACGGTAGAATAGTCGGATGTTGAACATGGCTTCCCACTGCGTTCTCGGTCGCCCGGCCTCCTGCGACGTATAAGTGGTAAAACGGGACTACTGGTGGGGTCTATCCGTTCGCAAGAGTATATGTGGCCGCGAACGGGTCAAACGAAGTTTGGTATGTACTTCCTCGTCGCCGAGCTTCCTGCGGCCTTGTTGGAAGACCATGTTGAACATCCTTACAGAACTGGGAGTATGAGATGGAGATCACGAAGCAGGAAGTTGAGAAGGTGGCCAAGTTGGCGCGGTTGGCGCTGACCGAGGCCGAGACCACGGCCTTTTCGCAGCAGTTGAATCAGATCGTGGCTTATGTGCAGAAGTTGAAATCGTTTTCCACGGAGGGCGTGGAGCCGACGTCGACCGTGCCGGGACAGAGTAACGTCTTTCGTCCGGACCAGGTGCAGGCGTCGCTGTCCGCCGAGCAAGCGTTGAGCAATGCTCCCGATGCGGAGGCGCAGTGTTTCCGGGTTCCGAAAATCATCCAAGAATCCTAAGCGATCGAAGGAGCATCAGCCGACTATGTTTCGACAAATGTTGCGGGCAAAGATACATCGAGCGACGGTGACCGAGGCCTGTCTGGAATATGAAGGCAGCCTCACGGTGGACGAAGATTTGTTAGACGCGGCGGGTATTCTGCCCTATGAAGCGATCGTCTGTTCCAATCTCAACAACGGCGAACGGTTCATGACCTATGCGATGAAGGGAAAGCGCGGACGAGGGGAGATCGTGCTGAACGGGCCGACCGCCCGCAAGGCGGCGGTGGGGGATCAGATTATTATTTTCTGCTACGAGTACTATAGCGATGAAGAGATCAAGCGGCATAAGCCGAAGATCATCCAGGTCGATGGCAAAAACCGTATCACTCGCAAGGCTGTGAAACGCTGATGGCACTGACGTTGCTGCATAAACTCACGCTGTCGGAATTGCAGCGGAAGTTCACGGCCGGGGATGTCACGGCGACGGAGATCGTCCGCGCTTACTTCCTGCGGGTGACGCAGGTCGAGCCGAAGGTGAACGCCTATCTCACGCAGTGCAAGGAAGCGGCCCTCGCGCAGGCGGAGCGTCTCGACCAGGCCTTGAAGGGGTGGCGGAAAACCACGCCGATGATGGCCATGCCCCTGGCGGTGAAGGACAATATTTGTACGGAAGGCGTGCGGACGACCTGTGCCTCCCGGATGCTCGACACCTTCGTGCCGCCCTATGACGCGACCGTGGTCGCCAAGTTGCGGGCACAAAACTATCTCCTGCTCGGCAAGACCAATTTGGATGAGTTTGCAATGGGGTCGTCCACCGAGAATTCGGCGTTCGGCGCCAGCCGCAATCCCTGGAACATTCAGACTGTTCCCGGAGGTTCGAGCGGCGGGTCTGCGGTGGCTGTGGCGGCTGATGAATGTGTCGCAGCGCTGGGGTCCGACACCGGTGGTTCCATTCGTCAGCCTGCAGCCTTCTGCGGCGTGGTGGGCTTGAAACCGACCTATGGCCGTGTGTCCCGATATGGATTGGTGGCCTTTGCCTCCTCGCTGGATCAAATCGGTCCGATCACCAAGGATGTGACGGATGCGGCCATTCTCTTAGGCGCCATTGCGGGTCACGATCCGCGCGACTCGACGTCGGCGAACGTGCCGGTTCCGGACTATCTCAAGGCGCTCAAACGGAAAGATCTCAAACGGCTGAAGGTGGGGGTGCCCGCCGAGTATTTTGCCGACGGGCTCGATCCGGAAGTGGAGCAGGCGGTGCGTACGGCTATCGAAGGCCTGCGGGAACTCGGGGCAGACATCCGCGAGATCAAACTGCCGACCACCGATGCGGCCGTCGCGACCTACTATGTCATCGCGACCGCCGAGGCCAGCTCGAACCTGGCACGATACGATGGCGTGAAGTTCGGCTTGCGGGCAGCGGAGAGCAAAGATCTCCTGGACATGTACCTGAAGACCAGAGCGGAAGGATTCGGCCCGGAGGTCAAGCGCCGGATCATGCTGGGGACCTATGTGCTGAGCGCAGGCTACTATGACGCGTACTACGGGAAGGCGCAGGCGGTCAGGACGCTGATCCGGCAGGAATTCGAGGCGGCCTTCCAGGCGGTTGATCTGATCGTGACCCCCGTGACCCCGACCACCGCGTTCAAGTTCGGGGAGAAGGCTCAGGATCCGTTGCAGATGTATTTGTCCGACATCTACACGATCTCGGCGAATCTGGCCGGGGTACCTGCCATTGCGCTCCCCTGTGGATTCAGCAAGGCGGGATTGCCGATCGGCTTTCAGTTGATCGGCCGGCCGTTTGAAGAAGAGACCCTGTTGCGAGGGGCGCATGCCTACGAGCAGGCAACGAACTGGCGGGCAAAACGGCCGGCGATTCGGTGAGCCTGACAAGGAGGCCCTATGATTGTTGATGTCGCCGCGATTCTGGTCGCCATTGCCTTTGCGGTGCTCGTGGGCTACCTCGTGCCGCTCTTGATTCAAATACGCAAGATGGTCGCCGAATCGGAGCAGCTGGTGACGAAGTTAAACGTCGAGTTGCCGACGCTGATTAGCGAATTGCGCACGATGAGTCAGAATCTGAATGATGTGACCGAGCAGGCGCGTGGCGGGGTTGAACATGCGGCTGTCCTGCTGCATGCCGTAGGAGAGGTCGGCGAATCGGTCAATCAGGTACATAGTCTGGTGCGGGGCTCCGGCGGTTCGTTGTTGGCCAATGTGGCCAGTGTGGTGGCGGGGTTTCGCGCGGCGAAGCAGGTGGTGGCGGAACGTTTCAAAGAGGGAGGGCGTCACAATGGCGGATAATCAAGGTCCATCGTCGGCAGCGGTATTGTTGGGCTTCCTGAGTGGAGCGGCATTGGGTGCGGTGACAGCCATCTTGTTGGCGCCGCGAACCGGACAGGAATCACGCGAGATGCTGCGTGGTTATGCCCGGCGCGCGGAGGACGGGTTGCGGGATTTGGTCGGCGAAGCGGGCGAGCGGTTTGAAGGGGCGGTCGAAGAAGGTCGCGACTTCATTGAATCGAAAAAAACTGTGTTGCGCGATGCGTTCGATGCCGGGCGGGAGGCGATGCGTCGGGAGCGTGAGCATTTCACGAAGGGGGAGCAGAGCTGAGCGTGGCATACGAAGTCGTTATCGGCGTGGAAGTGCATGCGCAGCTGCGCACGCAGTCGAAATTGTTTTGTGCCTGCGGCACGACCTTCGGTCTCACGGCGAATTCGCAGACTTGTCCGGTCTGTTTGGGGTTGCCAGGGACGTTACCGGTCATCAACGAGAAGGCCGTGGAGATGGCGGTGCGCGCCGGGTTGGCGATGAACGGCACGATCGGGGTGCGGAATCGCTTCGCGCGCAAAAACTATTTTTACCCGGACCTGCCGAAGGGGTATCAGATTTCGCAATACGAAGCGCCGATTTGTGAACACGGTTGGATTGAAATTGCAGCCGGCGGCAGTCGAAAGCGTGTGCGAATCCGGCGCGCGCATTTGGAAGAAGACGCCGGAAAGAATCTGCATGAGGCCGGCATCGGGATGAGCCTCGTGGATCTGAATCGCGCCGGGACGCCCCTGTTAGAAATTGTGACCGAACCGGACTTGAGCTCTTCTGAAGAGGTGGTGGCGTACCTCAAGGCGCTGCGCGACCTCTTGATGTATCTCGATGTCTGTGACGGAAACATGGAAGAGGGGAGTTTTCGCTGCGAACCGAATCTGTCCCTGCGGCCGGCCGGCCAGACTACCTTCGGGACTAAAGTCGAGTTGAAGAACATCAACTCGTTCAAGTTCGTGAAGGATGCCGTTGATTACGAAATCAAGCGGCAAACCAAGGTGCTCAACGAGGGCGGGAAGATTTATCAGGAAACCAGGCTCTGGAATCACGAGCGTGGGGAAACCGCTGTGATGCGCAGCAAGGAAGAGGCGCATGACTATCGCTATTTTCCAGACCCTGACTTGGTTCCGATGGAGATTTCGTCCGAATGGATCGAGCAGCTGCGCGAGGGACTGCCGGAACTGGCCTCGACCAAGCAACAGCGCTTTATCACGGAGTACGGCCTGCCTGAGTATGATGCGGGCATTCTGACGTCGAGCAAAGCTCTGGCGGTGTATTTCGAAGCCTGCGTGAAGCTGTACTCGCAGCCCAAGACGGTGAGTAATTGGGTGATGGGCGAATTGCTGCGTGAATTGAACAACTCCGGGATTGAAGCGGACGCTTCTCCGGTGACGCCTGAACGGCTGGTCGAGCTGTTGACCCTAGTGGATCAAGGGGTGATCAGCCTCAAGGTGGCGCGAGAGATGTTCCCTGACGTCTATGCATCGGGAAGGGCACCGGCCCAAATCGTTCAGGAAAAGGGACTGACGCAGGTCTCCGATGAAGGTGCCTTGGCGACGATGATTGATGGAGTCTTGAAGAAAAATCCTGCCCAGGTCGGGCAATTTAAGGAAGGCAAGCAGCAGGTGTTGGGGTTCCTCGTCGGACAGGTGATGAAGGCGTCGGGCGGCAAGGCCAATCCCGGGAAGGTGAATGAGCTGTTGAAGAAGGCGTTGGCCTGAGGCTGGCGTCCGGTGGTCGCCGCGTCACGCATGGCGACGTGGTGGTCGGTGAGCGATCAGGGAGACGGCAGTGTTGATGGTTCAGTGTGAGTACCTGGAGGAGACACGAGCATGAGCGGAATCAGAAACGTGAAGGCGCGGCAGATCATTGATTCACGGGGCAATCCCACGGTCGAAGTGGAAGTGTTGTTGGAAAGCGGCGCGCATGGGCGGGCGGCGGTGCCGTCCGGCGCCTCGACCGGTGAAAAGGAAGCCATCGAATTGCGTGACGGCGACAAGAAGCGCTGGATGGGGAAGGGAGTCTCCAAGGCGGTTGCGAATGTGAGTAAGACCATCGCGCCAAGGCTGATGGGCATGGAGGCGTTGGATCAGGCGGCCGTCGATCACGAAATGATCGCACTGGATGGAACGAAGACCAAAGGCAAGTTGGGCGCCAATGCCATTCTGGGCGTGTCTCTGGCGGTGGCCAAGGCCGCGGCCAGCGAGACCGGTCAACCGCTCTATCGCTATCTTGGTGGAACGAACGCGCGGGTATTGCCGGTGCCGCTCATGAACATCATCAACGGCGGGGCTCATGCGGATAACCGGCTCGATCTGCAGGAATTCATGATTATGCCGGTGGGTGCGCCCCGCTTCAGTGATGCGTTACGAATGGCCACGGAAGTGTTTCATACGCTGAAGTCGCTCCTGAAGAAAAAAGGGCTCAACACGGCCGTCGGCGACGAGGGGGGATTCGCGCCTGATTTGCAATCGAACGAAGAGGCCCTCGCGCTCATTATGGAAGCGATTGAAGCCGCCGGGTATCGCCCCGGTCAGGATATCGCGTTGGCCTTAGACTGTGCGGCCAGCGAGCTCTACGAAAAGGGGCGGTATCGGCTGGAGGCTGAAAAAAATCCTGAGCGCTCGTCCGAAGAGATGGTCGCCTATTACGGCAAGTTGTTGGATCGTTACCCGATTCTCTCCATTGAAGATGGCTTGAGCGAATTGGATTGGAAAGGGTGGAAGATTCTCACCGAAAAGCTTGGAAAGCGGGTGCAACTGGTCGGGGACGATATTTTCGTCACCAACGTCGAGATTTTTGCCAAGGGGATTGCCGAGGGGATCGGCAATTCGATTTTGATTAAGCTGAACCAGATCGGGACGTTGACGGAGACGCTGGATGCCATCGAACTGGCCAAGCGGTCCGGGTATACGGCCATCATCTCCCATCGCTCGGGGGAAACGGAAGATACGACGATCGCGGACGTCGCGGTGGCGACGAACAGCGGATTGATCAAGACCGGCTCGTTGTCCCGGACGGATCGAGTCGCAAAATACAATCAATTGCTTCGCATTGAGGATGAATTGGGCGCGGCGGCCGTCTATCGAGGTCGCGCAGCTGTCCCATCGAGGACCTAATTGTGATGATGATCAAGCCGAACCGGGGTCGCGACTGGTTGGATTGGCAACGGAAGATCTGCTTTGTCGGCAAGTGGGTGGGGCTCGGAGCGCTGTTCCTCATGATGGGGACCCTGTTGTTCGGCGAGATGGGGATTTCGCGGTACTTGCATTTGCGTGACCATGCGGAGCAGCTTGATCAGGAGCTGGCCGAGCTTCAGCGGTTGAACGGCGAATTGCGCACGGATCTGGATCGCGTGCAATACGATCCGACTCGCATCGAAGAGCTGGCCCGGGAGCGGTTAGGATATGTGCGGAAAGGAGAGACTGTGTATCAACTGGCTCCGATTGGAGAGAAGGAACGGTTTCCCACGGTGAGGACACCATGAAGTTTGGAAGTGTGGCCATCATCGGACGGTCGAATGTCGGGAAATCGACGCTCCTCAATCGTCTGCTGAAAGAAAAAATCGCCATTGTCTCCGACAAGCCGCAGACCACCAGGACGCGGATTCTTGGTGTGGCGCATGTTGAGGGCGCTCAAATTGTGTTTCTCGATACGCCCGGGTTTCACGAGCCGCATCACTTGTTGAACCGCCGCATGGTGCGCACGACACTGGATACCTTCGACGATGCCGATGTGCTGTACGTGGTGGTCGAAGCCACTGCTCAGCCAGGCCCTGGTGATTTCGCTGTGATCGAACATGTGAAGCAGGCGGTTGCCAAGCAGGCGCGGCCGGTCGTGTTAGTGATCAATAAAGTCGACCTGGTGAATAAATCGCGATTGCTTCCGCTGATGGAGCAGTATCTGCGGATTTTCCCGTGGACGGAAATCGTTCCGGTCTCGGCGGAAACCGCGGACAATGTGGATCGCCTGTTGTCGGTGACGGTGTCGCTCCTGGAGGAAGGGGAGGCGACGTTCGGCGACGATGTGGTCACTGATCAATCGATGCGCACTCTCGCGGCGGAACTGATCCGGGAGAAAATTCTGCAGCAGACCTACGAAGAGGTGCCTCACTCAGTGGCGGTCGAGATCGAGGAATTTATCGAGACCAAGAAATTGACCAAGATCGCCGCCGTGGTGCTGGTCGAGAAAGAGTCGCAAAAAGGTATTCTGATCGGCAAACACGGCGAACGTCTCAAGCTGGTGGGGACGGCGGCCCGGGAAGATATGGAACGTCTGTTCGGAATGAAGGTCTTTTTGAAGGTCTGGGTCAAAGTGCGCGAATCGTGGCGGGAAGACGAACAAACGCTTGCGGAGTTGGGTTATTAACGATCTCACTATCCAACCGTCCGAGCCGACGCGACTTCCTGATCGGGAGCCGCTCGGGAAAGATGCGTCTCGTGACGCCGTCGGCGGAGGACAGGCGAAGCCAGACGTGCGGCTGGTCTCCATCCAGCGGCTCCTGCGCCGTGGCGCCATCACCAATCTGGCCAAGATGCTGGCGCGCATGCATCCTGCGGACATCGCCAACGTCATCGACCATCTTTCCTCACTGAAAGAAAAACGCGAAATCTTCGAACTGGTGCGCGGAGACGTCAAACGCGGGCAGGTGCTGAGCGAATTGGACGGCGAGAGCATCACGCTGGTGTTGTCCGATCTGCTGCCTTCCGATGCCGCCTGGTTGTTGAAAGACCTCGGTTCCGACGATATTGCCTACATTTTGAGTGTGATTCCGAACGATCGCGCCAAGGAGATCCTGGCGCTGATGCGGACTGAGGATTCCACTGAAATCGCCGACCTGCTGAAGTATCCCAAAGGCACGGCCGGCGGCATCATGACCACCGAGTTTTTCGCACTGTTCGAGGATGCCACGGCGCAGGAAGCGATTCGTCGCTTGCAGCAGGCCACCGACGCGGAAATGGTGTTCTACATCTATGTGACGGACAAGGAGGACCGGCTTGTCGGTGTGTTATCGCTCCGCCAATTACTGACCGTCCCGCCGGCGACTCCATTGAAGAACATCATGACCCGGGATCTGATCAGCGTGGCCGTGGACATGGATCAGGAAGAGGTCTCGCGCCAGGTGGCAAGCTACAACCTGCTAGCCATTCCTGTGGTAGAGAAAGACGGCAAATTGGTCGGCATCATCACCGTAGACGACGTCGTCGATGTCATCCGGGAAGAAGCGACCGAAGACATGTTGAAAATGGCCGGCGCCATTGAAGAGGATGCGATGTTCAAGTCCTCGAGCATGGCCGCAGCCCGTGTGCGCCTGCCGTGGCTTTTTACCAATCTCGTCGGGAGCCTCCTGTCCGGCATGCTGTTATGGATGTTCCGCTATACCATTCAGGAAGTGGTGGCCATCGTCAGTTTTATCCCCGTCATCGCAGCCATGGGGGGCAACGTCGGATTGCAGTCCTCCACGCTGATCATTCGAGGGCTCGCCACCGGCTTGGTGGAACTCACCGATGTGTGGAAGATTTTCTTTCGTGAAGCGAAGATCGCGTTTCTCATGGGCATTGCCTGTAGTCTGATGCTGACCGTGGTGGGCTGGCTGTGGCATCAAGTCTTTTTGGGCATGGTGGTCGGGGTGTCGCTCATTACGGCGTTCCTGGTGTCGACGAGCATGGCGACGGTGATGCCGATCGTCTTGAAGCGGATGGGCGTGGATCCTGCCGTGGCCGCCGGTCCGTTCGTGACGACGGCCAATGACATCACCGGCATTGCCATTTACCTCACGCTGGCGACAATCTTTCTCGAGCAAATTCGATAATGACGCGCGGTGGGTCTCTCTTCGTTTCCCTGTGATCCTTCACGCTGGGTGGTGAGATGCCGTTGGTGAAGACTGCTGCCATCGTGCTGCACAGCCGAAAGTGGGGTGACGCCGACCGGATCGTCACGTTCTATACGATGCGTTTGGGAAAATTGCGCGGGGTCGCGCGCGGCGCGCGCCGGTTGAAGAGCCGTCTCGGTGGTATGATCGAGCCCTTTACCCTCTGCCAGTTGGATCTGTTTGAGAAGCCCGGCGATTCACTCTACCGGATTTCACAGGTGGCGTTGGATGAGCCGTTTGCCAAGTTTCGAGACGATCTGACCCTCATGACCGCTGCGGGGCGCATGGTCAACCTTGTGAGTGCCGTCATGGCGGAAGGCGATCCGGAACCGCGGGTGTTTGAGATGTTGGAAACAGGGTTGCGCACGTTGTTGGAGAGTCGGGACGCGGCATGGACGACCCTGTTGTTCCAGATTTGCCTGTTGGGGATGACCGGGTTCCGACCGCAAACCGAGCAGTGTGCAACCTGCGGTCAGGTGCATCGGAGTCCTCTCCCGCAATTCTCACCCACGGCCGGTGGGATCGTGTGTGAGCGGTGCGCGCGCCGTCAGCCGTTTCATTGCACGGCGTTGTCTCGCGGAAGCGTCGCCTTTCTCCATCAAGCGTTGCAGATGCAGCCGGCGCTCTTGAATCGATTGCATGCGGCCGGTCAGGTGCGGACTGAAGTCGAGTCGGTCATTGAAAGTTATGTCACGGTGGTGGCGGGGCGACGGCTTCCGCCGATCGATTTTTTGACCAGCGGAAGTCCTGCGTAAAACGGCATCCAGTTTGCGTGGGGCATGAGTTCTAGGGAAGCCGAGTGAGGGAGCGTTGCCTATAATATGAGTGAGACGGTGCTTGAACCGACCGATATGGAATGGGTGGAGAAGGGTGTCTTGAGCATCACCTGGAGTGATGGGCACAAGGCGCTCTATCCTGTCCGTTATCTCCGGCAGCATTGCCCGTGCGCCGCTTGCACGGATGAGTGGACGGGAGAGCTTCGGCTGAAACCGGATGATGTGCCGATGGTGATTATGTTGCAGGATGTGCAGCCGGTCGGACGGTATGCGTTTCAATTTACTTGGAGCGACGGACACGATACGGGGATTTATTCCTATATGTTTCTCCGGCGGATGTGCCAGTGCGACGTGTGCCAGCCGGTGAAACCTGTGGAGCCGCGGTCCAGACGGTTGCTTTGATCGGTCGGACGCAGGTGTATCGGGAAAACGGAACGGGAGGTCTACTCAGATGACACAAGCGCGAATCATTGCTGTGGGATGGTGGTGGCTTGTCGCTGTCCTCTCGGCGGCCTGTTCGAGTCTTCCTTCGTTGGATCAGCAAAAACAGCTGGTTCAGCAGGGGGACTATCGAATCCATCAGCTGACCCCGAGAGCCTTTGTTGAAACCTGGGGGGAACCGACCTATACCCATCAACAGTTCACGCATTTCTTCGGGATGCAGGACGGGCAGCTGATTCCCCAGTCGCGCATGGCCCTCGGAGAGTCTCCGAAGGGGTGGGAGACCGGGCTGGCCGCCGGCGATGCGTTATTCCTGGCCTATGCCGATCGTGGCCAGTATCTGGTGTTTCTCGATGAGGCGCTCGTGTACCATGAGGCGATGACGCCCGAGAAGGTCCATGCTGTCGGCAAGACTTGGAAGTACGAATCTCAATTCAAGACGCGACTCGAATTGTCGCCGGCCATGAAGTAAGTGGTGGCGGCTCCTTCTATGATGGCTCCTTCCTCTCATCGTCCCCTGAAAATCTGCATGGTCTCCTCCGAGGTCGTGCCTTTTGCCAAGACGGGCGGGCTCGCGGATGTGGTGGGGGCTCTTGCAACCGAGTTTGCCAGGCTGGGGCACGATGTCTGCGTGCTGCTGCCGGCCTATCGACAGGTCGATGCGCTGGGCTATCAGATGGTCGACTATGCCCGCTTGGCGGTGCCGACCGCGCAGGGGCTGGTGGAGACGCGTATCCAAGAGCTCGGCGGCCCGCATTCGCAGGTGGCAGTTTCCGGACGCCTCCGAGTGTTGACTGTTCGGCATGAGCTGTTCTTTTCCCGTTCAGGTCTCTACCAGGAAGCCGGCCGCGACTATCCCGACAATCTCGAGCGATTCGCATTTTTTTGCCGGGCTGTCATGGAATTGTTGGTGCACTTGGGTGAAAGGGATGGATGGCAGACGGATCTGCTGCATGTGCATGATTGGCAAGCCGCCCTGTGTGCCGTGTACTTGCGGACGCTCTATCAAGCGAAGGCCGCCGTTAGCGAGATCCGTAGCGTGCTGACCATCCATAATCTTGGATATCAGGGACTATTTCCAGCTGAACATTTTTCCCTCACCGGCCTCCCTGCCCAGTTGTTTACCCCTGGTGCGCTTGAGTTTTATGGGAAGCTGAATCTCTTAAAAGGAGGGCTTGTCTTCGCCGATCTGCTCACGACGGTAAGCCCCACGTATAGCGAAGAGATCCAGACGCCGGAATATGGTTGTGGGCTGGAGGGGGTGATCAGTGGGCGGAAGGACGTGCTGCACGGAATCGTGAATGGCATTGACGCTGAGATCTGGAATCCCGCCAAGGATCCCCACCTGCCGAACCAGTATTCTCTCTCCGATATGTCCGGAAAGGCGCGATGCAAGAAAGGGCTTCAGCGTGAACTGAAGCTTCGTACCGACAAGGGGCCTCTTATCGGGGTAATTGCGAGACTGACCGGTCAGAAGGGGATCGATCTCGTGATCGATATTATTCCGGAGCTGATGGAACTCGATGTGCAGGTTGTGATTCTCGGGACCGGAGATGCGAGGTATGAGCAGGAGGTGCGTGAGTTAGCGGAACGGTATCCCGGACGACTCGCGGTGCGCAACGTCTTTGACGAAGGGCTGGCCCATCGGATTGAAGCCGGCGCGGATATGTTTCTCATGCCGTCCCGGTATGAGCCTTGCGGCCTCAGTCAGTTATACAGCCTTCGCTATGGTACTGTTCCTGTCGTAAGGAAGACCGGAGGATTGGCCGACACCGTGGTGAACTATACCCCGAGTACTTTCAAGGGATCGCGTGCCACCGGTTTCAGCTTTACGGATACCAGCGCGGCCTCGCTTTTGACCTGTCTCTTGCTTGCATTGTCGATCTACCGGAAAAAGGCGGATTGGCATCGCATCGTCAGGGCAGGCATGGAGCAGGATTTGTCATGGGCTCGATCAGCCGAGATCTATCTACAGTTATTCCAAGAGCTGCTTGAAGGGAAAGAGCCGCAGGGGAAGTAAGGGCTTACTTGCGCGAAGCGCAAAGACTACCGGAGAGCGGCTTGGAGTGTGACGTCGAGGTACGACAGCCGTTCCCGAGCTTGCGAGGCGTAGTAAGAGGAGTCGGATTGCGTCTGGTTTTCTATCACCTGCCTGAACTCATTTCGCGCCAGATCATGTTCCCCGATTGCTACGGCCAGATTCCCTGCGTGCAGGCTGCAGGCAGCGGCCATGGCATGAACGTCCACGGCGAGCCTCGACGTCGGCTGGGTCACTATGTTCTTCAGCTTGGTCGGAAGGAAGTTTTCGAGTGATGAGCGGAGAGGTTGGGCCTGACTGACCTCGCGTAACTTGTGCGAATCCAGCAGGGCCGATTGGGTTTGGTCCGAGGACAAGCAATGGGTGTAGGTACTCCACACATCCATAAACCGGACATTATCGTAGCGAACCGAGGTAGCCGTAGGGTTGGATTGGCAACCGACGACCGACAAGGCAGCGACCAGAATGGCGAGGATGCCGACTCCGATGTCTCGTTTATCGCTCATGTGCCGCCTCCTCCAATCCCTGTCTCTTTGTCGAGACAACAAGGTGTTGAGCAAGTGTCGAGCCAGGGTTTGCAATTATAAGCCATTGAACTAATTGAGATTAAATTCGTAATTTGAGGCCGTTCCTGTCTCAATAATATGTCACTGTGTTGAATAGAACACGAAAGATGAGCTCCGGACAGGGACCTTGAAGGACCGAACTATGGTCCACTCGTGCCTTCCCTGGCTTTCCTTCCAACCGTCGAGATTGTGTGGATCGCTTGGTGGAGTGATGGGTAGTGTCCGGCATAGCTGAGGCTTCAGTGCTGGTTGGCGTTGTCCTGCGATGGTCTCGGCGGTATTGTGCAGATTCGGTGATACAGACCTTTTCCCTGACCGAGACCGTGCTCGGCCATCGCTCGTAGGACGACGGATGCGAGATGGTATTCCTGTGACGATGCGGTGGCGGCAGCCCCCGTCACTGAGCTACTATTCTGCAGCTGAGCGGCCGATGTAGTGAAGTGAGGCATCCGTGACAGTTAAAGATGAAGAAGCCAATTGTTGGCTGAATGTCCGTCACATGGTTCGGGTAGCGTGCCGGCGGTTGTGACTCTAGCGAATTTTGTCCGTGGCTGATATTGTCAGGGGCTCGTGGTGTGAATGTCCTCTGCAATGTGTCTGGTCATGTACTCGGCGGCACGCGTTGCTTTAATCAACTGGTTCCGCAGATGGTGCGGTTGTTGTCGCCCAATTGCCTGACCGTTTTGACCTCGATCCCAGCAGTCAAACCGTATCGAGTGCCATCCTTTTGGTGAAAGGTTCCTCCGTTCATGAATGCGAGCCAAGCGTTGACCAAGACACGTCAATTCAGAAACCTGCTCCTCTCTGAACAACTGCAGTTCATCTGCGAAGCCCACAACGGCCTCAGCGCGAAAATCGTCCAGGAGGCCGGGTTTCCCGGTATTTGGGCCAGTGGCCTTTCCATTTCGGCTCAGTTCGGTGTACGTGACAACAATGAGGCCAGCTGGACCCAGGTGCTTGAAGACCTCGAATTCATGTCCGATGCTACCCGGATTCCGATCCTTCTTGACGGTGACACGGGGTACGGCAATTTCAACAATATGCAGCGGCTCATTCGGAAACTCGAACAGCGCAACATCGCCGCGGTGTGCATCGAAGATAAGCTGTTCCCCAAGACCAACAGTTTTCTCAAGGGCGATGCGCAGCCGCTCGCCGATATGCAGGAATTTTGCGGCAAAATTAAAGCTGGGAAAGATGCGCAGACCGACCCTGATTTTTGTCTGATTGCCAGGGTTGAGGCCTTCATTTGTGGGTGGGGGCTGGCGGAGGCGCTGCGGCGTGCAGAGGCCTATCATCAGGCGGGCGCGGACGGTATTCTCATTCATAGCGCGCTTTCGGTGCCGGATGAGATCCTCGCGTTCAAGCGGGAATGGGGCAATCGTTGTCCGGTGGTGATTGTGCCCACGAAATACTATGCGACGCCGACGGATGTGTTTCGGCAGCATGGTTTTTCGATGGTGATCTGGGCAAATCATATGCTGCGAGCGGCCGTGGCCAGCATGCAGAAAACCGCGCGAGCGTTGAAGGAGAGTGAGCATCTCCTCTCCATTGAGGATAAGGTCGCGCCGGTCTCCGAAATATTTCGACTTCAGAATGCCGCGGAGTTGCTGGAGGCGGAAGAACGTTATCTGCCCCGAGGCGCCGAGGGCACTTCAGCGGTGGTATTGGCCGCATCCCGGGGAGAGGAATTGGGGGAGCTGACTGAGGACCAACCCAAAACCATGGTGAAAGTGCAGGGGGTTCCCATCTTGAGCCACATCGTCGATGCGTATAATGCCGTCGGGATTAAAGATATTTTAGTCGTCCGTGGCTATAAGAAAGAGGCGGTGAACCTCCCCAACTTGACGTACATCGACAATCTCGGATTTGCTGAGACCGGTGAATTGGCCTCCTTGTCCCAGGCGTTGCAATCCAGAAGGGGTCGTTTCCAGCCGATGATCGTTTCCTATGGAGATGTCTTATTTAATAAATATATTCCGCAGGCGTTGTGCCAGGTGCAGGACGACTGCGTGATTTTCGTCGACAGCAACTGGAGGGATCAGAGCAGCTATGCCCGCTTGGGCGGTTTTGCCGAATGCTCCATTCCGAATTCGCGGAAAGCCTTCAATGCCAAAATCCATCTCAAGCAATTGGGGAGGACCGTTCCCGAGGAGTCGATCCATGGAGTCTGGATGGGGTTTCTAAAGCTCTCTTCCAGTGCGGCCAGCCAGGTCAATGATCTCCTGTTGGGCATGCTTGCCGATCCGGCGAATCGAAGGGCCGGCATTCCGCAATTGCTGCAGGAACTCCTGAAACGGGACGTCCCGATTCGTGTGTTGTATACAGTCGGTCATTGGTTGGATGTCAACAGTCTGGAGGATGTTGTCCAGGCTGGGAATTTCTGAGTTTCACGTAAATAGATCCTAAATAGATTCGGTTAGGTGGTTATGGTCGGATGAAAAGTCCTGTTCGCAGTAAAAGCGCAGGTGAGGTCCGGCTCCACGAGGCGTACGCCTCAGGAGAGACGACGGCATGATTGATCCACAGGATTTTATTACGTACCTTCAGGCCAATGGGGTGGAGTTTTTTACTGGGGTACCTGATTCTCTGTTGAAGGAGTTCTGTGCCTGTCTTGAACAAGTGCCTCGTGCCAGCCACCACATCATCAGTGCTAACGAAGGGGGGGCTGTGGCGCTGGCACTCGGGTACCATCTCGCAACACGGAAGGTTCCGCTGGTCTATTTGCAGAATTCCGGGTTGGGAAACATCATCAATCCTCTTTTGTCGTTGGCCGACCCTGAAGTGTATTCGGTTCCTCTCTTACTTGTGATCGGCTGGCGAGGAGAGCCAAATGTCCATGATGAACCGCAACACAAGAAGCAGGGGCGGGTGATGCTCTCCATGCTCGATGCAATGGAGATTCCCCATTCCATTTTGGGGCCTGAGATAGTTGATCCGCAGGCAGCGCTGACGGATGCCCTAGATCATGTTCGGGAGATGAACGCACCGTATGCGCTCGTCATCAAGAAAGGGACTTTTAAATCGTTTGCTGTACCCAGGGTTGAGCAAACAGAGTTTCCGCTCTCCCGGGAGGAGGCGATTCAGCAGGTGATCGAATCGTTGGGCGAACGTGATGTGCTCATTTCTACGACCGGCATGCCTTCTCGTGAAGTGTATGAGTATAGAAGCAGGCGAGGGGAAGGGCATCAGCGGGATTTCTTAACCGTGGGAGGGATGGGGCACGCTTCCCAAATTGCCCTAGGAATTGCGCTCCAACAACCGGGACGTTCTGTCTATTGTCTTGATGGAGATGGCGCTCTACTTATGCACATGGGGGCTCTTGCTATCACTGGCGCTCTCAAGCCCCGTAATCTTAAACATGTCATTGTGAACAATGGGGCTCATGATTCGGTAGGCGGGCAGCCGACGGTAGCCTTTGATGTCGATGTTCCGGGCATTGCTCATGCGTGCGGCTACGAATCGGTATTCTGTGCCCAAACGAACCAGGAACTTCAGTCCTGTCTGGCAGAGTTACAGCGTTCAAGTGGTCCAAGCTTGTTGGAGGTCCGAGTACGCTGTGGTGCCAGGAAGGATATCGGACGTCCAGTAACAACTCCACGTCAGAACAAGAATGCGTTTATGGATTTTATCGAGAATTGAGGCGAGAGGTAGTTAGAGCAAGCGTTTTGTGGAGGATGATAGTTTGGCTGGAGCTCAATATGGCAAGTGAGCGTCAAGTCTGTGGTTGGCTCGGATTGAAACCCATAGTCTAATTGTCGCAAGACGACAATTAGAATGCTAAGATCGGAACACTTGGACTAAAACTCCTGTCCGAGTCGTTGAATTTGTCTTTCGCATAATGTGTTTGATGTGTTCCTTTACTGTCTGCTCGGTGATCTTCAGCGCGTTGGCTATTTCCTTATTGGTCCATCCCTTGGCCAGATTTTCGACCACTGATTGCTCTCTGTTTGTGAGCTGAAACCGTTCCTTGGCTTGATCGGTATTAAGTTGCTGCCGGCGACCAAGCTCTTCCAGTGTTACGACAAGGCGAGCATACTGGATGCCACCTCGGTCAGGTAAGCCAAATCCTCGGAGGAGGACGGGCTGATTGGGGTTTCCTGCGATTCGTTTGACCTCAAATTGTTCCCAGTCCTTTGCCTCGGTGCGAACTTGGAGTGCCTTCATAACTTCGGTGCAGAGTTCCGTCAAGGCAGAGGGGAGCACCCCCTGGGCGGACTTTGCAGGTGCGCCACCGTTTTCAGCCATATTGATGAGCTTGGACAGTTCAGCAGCTTGTCGGTTCATATGCAGCAGTTGCATGGAGGAGGATAAAACGACGATTCCGGCGCCTGCACGTTGGTCGACCAGGTTATCTGCTGGTTCCTGAGAGTGAACAGCGTTTTGAGCCACGGCGATACTCCGTATGGTCCTTAATCTCTCTAGACAATCAGGCTATTTCTGATAACCTAAAGCATGTGTCTGTTACTAGTAATGCTACATAATACTTTCGAGGTAGTCAAATTATACTTGTGGGGGAGTTATCCGTACATCATTGGTATTGTCCGTTAGCGCTCGTACTTCTATACTGGCAAGAGAAGTTAATTATCATTGGGTACGGGCGGCTGGCGTGAGATGAACTGGTAAATGACCTCGGTTGCCGTTGTTCAATGGGCATACCGGACCTATCAATCAACCGTAAATTCATTAGTTATTAATGGAATAGGCCGTGGTGGATTCCAGCCAGGCGTTTTGTAAAGTCTTGGGTGGTAAAGAGGTTTCTGGAGATGAGTGATCTGAGCCGTCAAAATGGACCTGTCGTCCAGGACGGGTGGGACTGGCCCACAATTGCGGCCAGCGAGAAGCACGCCGAGCGGCTAGCGCTCCTTCGTCCAATTCCCTTTGAAATGTCCCTACCGAATCATGAAAGTGGTCACAACGGAACCAGCGTATTCCACGGTCGGGCGCTCTCATTAAATATTAGCAGTGGTGGAATGTTGCTCCTCATGGCTCATGCCCCGCTGCTTGATCAGGTCATCAAGGTACATGTTCCGACCCCTGTTGCGCTGGCTGAGACCCCGACACTTGCGGAAGTACGCTGGATTAGAAAAGTCCCCTTTTCAGCGTCGGGAAGTGAGGCATCCTTTTTCGTGGGTTTGAAGTTTCTGTTCTCGGCGGGAAGGTAGATGCTAGGCAGTTGTTGCAAGTGACCAGCTGGAATTTCTTCAGGAGAATAAGTCATGAATGGTAAGGCCCTATTGAGCGGTATTATCCTTGTGGGAAATGTGATCGGTGTGGCAAATGCCGGACAATTTGATCAGGTGCCCAAGCTGACGTTAGTAGCGGGATCTTCTCCAGGGGCAAGTTCATCCGGGGTTCGCCACGGAGGCGAAGGGGCAGAAAAATCATCCCTTACGGTGACTCCGGATTATATTATGGGGCCGGAAGATGTATTAGAGATTACAGTCTGGAAAAATGCTGATCTTTCCAAACAAGTTCAAGTTCGCCCTGATGGAAGGATTTCACTCCCGCTCATTGGCGATGTCTCAGCAGTAGGACGAACTGCGGCTCAGCTGACCGAAGAGATTTCTGCCCGTTTGAAGTCTTACATGGAAAACCCGACGGTTTCGATCTTGGTTCGAGAAGTAAATAGTTATCAAATTTATGTTCTTGGTGAGGTGAATGCACCCGGTAAGTACCCTTTAAAAAGTAAAACAACATTGCTGCAAGCGATTACGATCGCGCATGGTTTTACGCAAGTGGCTGCACGCAACAAGATTGTGGTATTTCGATTCGGAAAAGACGGCGAGGGGCTGAACAAGATTAAGGCGAGTTACGACGATATTGTTCTGAGAGATGGATCCGATCAAAACATAGAGCTGAAGCCAGGAGATCAGATTGTCGTGCCTTCTGAAACGATGGTGGTGTTGCCGTCAAGATAGATCCTCGTCGGTCGAATTAGGGGTGACATTTTGCTGAAGCGAGCCAAAGGAGTGGGGAAATTGAAAACTTTCGGTTGCAGATGCTTGCGAGGGGGGGTATGTATTGTTTTTAGCCTGCTTCTGGCTCTTCCAGGGTGCTGGATCGGGAATGAACAAATCGACTTTAATGTCACCTATATCCCACCGAATGAGTTCTTATTGGGACCGGAGGACGTTCTTGTTGTAAATATTTGGCGAAATCAAGAGCTCTCCCGAGAAGTCATTATTCGTCCTGATGGGAAAATCTCCATGCCTTTAATTGGCGATGTTCAGGCTGCAGGAATGACATCCAATGTATTGGCGAAGAGAATCGCGGATGGGTTGGCTGAGTTTATGTCCAATCCAACAGTGTCGGTGCAAGTCAAAGAGGTCAATAGTTATTATGTGTACGTTCTCGGTGAAGTATCAAAGCCGGGTAAGGTGCCGCTAAAGTCGTACGCGACGGTTTTGCAAGGCATCTCGTTGGCGGGAGGTTTCACAACGTTTGCTTCGAGAAATAAAATCCATGTGCTTCGGGTTGTTCCCAATGGTCAAGGGCAGCCGAAACAGGTCCAAATCCCTGTCCCCTATGAAGACATTATTCAAGGTAAGAACTCGGAGGGAAATTTCTTCCTCAAGGCTGGTGATGTCATTGTTGTGCCGTGACCAGTGCTTGAAGATACGTTGGTTGTGTTACGGCGTTTTTGCTCTGGTGTCGTGTTGGAGTATATCCGACTCTGCCGCGCAACAGATACGCGTGGTGCCGTCAATCTCGGTTATCGAGCAATACGACAGTAACGTATTTTTCACACCGAAGTCGTTATTGGCACCAGGTACAAAAGCGGATGACTTTATCACTATAGTTACTCCTCAGCTAAATTTTATGCAGAGTAACTCACTGGTGAAAACAAATCTGTCAGTTGGCGCGGTTGTTCAGAAATTTGTAAATAATTCAGCCCTGGACAACGTCGGATTCAACGCGAGCACGGGAATTGACCTTTCCCAAGCTGTGAATAGGGTCTTGCCGCGAATGCGAGGCTTCCGAGTGTTTGGGACGTATCAGTATATGCCTTCGACTCCAGCCTTTGGCGCTGGAGGTCTCGGCGGAGGGTTCGGTGGGGGGGGAGGATTTGGCGGAGGGTTCGGGACCGGAGGGGTGGGGATCGCGGGACCTATTGATTCCGGACTTCTCACGCAGCGAATCAGAACCACCATGTACAATGCTGGATTTTCGGATTCCTATTCGCTCTCACCGACCACTGATTTTCAAACTACTTATACCTATTCCCAGCTTAGTTTCGGTGGTGCACTCACTCCGACTACGACAACTTCTGGACAACCATTAAATACGGTGTTTGATACTACAACTCATTCCATTACAGCAGGACCGACATCTCGAATTTCCGCCGTCGATACCTTGACCGTGAGATATACCTTCACGCAAATGTCTCAGGCACAATTCGGCGACTACGCGACGCACGGCGGAACACTTGGTTGGGGGAGAAGTTGGACCAAGGAGTGGAGTTCATCAGTCAATGGCGGCCTAACACTTATTGAGCCAATTCCGGATACCTCTGCTGCTGGAGGGCAGCGGAGAATTCCAGCAACGATGTTCCCGACGGGAGGTTTTAGCGTAAGTTATGCTTCGGGTTCATCTTTTCTTAGGCGGCTAGGCAGTGAAATTCAAGAGGCAACGGGAACCAGTGGAGCCGGTACAACAGGTGGTGGAGGCTTCCTCCCACTTCTTGCTGGGATGAACATGCCAGGGGGGATCGCAGCTCCCGGATCTTACCGAATCACCCTTATGTATAATCTCGGGGTATTTCCAAGTTTTGTTCAATCAGCTGGGCCCACGTACACGCACACCATTTTATTGGGAAGCACTGCGGGCATCACTGACAGATTGAGTGCTCAGGCGATGTTTAATTACGCGAGAAGTAGTTTCACTTCGGAAACTATTGGCACGAACTTCACTACCTACGGCACAACGGTATCCCTCAACTACCTCATCACCCCCATGTTCACTGCCAGACTGAGTCATCAATGGTTGATGTTTGAGAATCAGACCAGTGGTTTCAGTGCCGGGGATCTCGGGTTTGCGAAGCAAATGATTCTATTGGGTTTCACGTATGCGTATTCACCGCGTGGAGATTTCTTCCGGTCTGGTGCTTTCTGGGAAGGTCCTTCCGGCACCCCCTCGTCTGCTCAATCGGGAATTGGTACATCTGGATCAGGAGGAGTGGATACAAAGAAATGAACACGCGCACATTGTCTCCGGAGGATTATTGGCGAGCGGTTGTCAGTAGAAAGTGGTTTGTTATTTCTTCGATTTTGGTCTCGCTGAGTGTTGCTGGTGCGGTATGTGCGCTCATGCCGAAGATTTATCAGTCAGCGACCAAAATGTGGTTTGAAGGCGCGAAGATAGAGGAGTCGATCGTAAGCGGTCCGAACCCCTCTGGAGGTGCTTATACGCCAACACTCGATGATCGAGTGATGGAAGTGCGACAGTTTGTGATGGGGAGAAAAACCCTTGGGCAAATTGCGGGAGAGTTTGGGCTTTTTGGCTACGAAAAAGATCATCCGGATGCTCCAGAATCGGAGAATGCCATCAGAGCCATGCGGGGATCGATTAAGGTCGAGCCTACCAAGGACAAGTTGTTTATCACTCTTTCATTCTCTAATGAAGATCCGATCATCGCTCGAGATGTGACATCAAGACTTAGTGATCTGTTCATTGAGGAGACGTTGAAGGATCGGGAGCGAGGCGTTGAGGCGGCGGAAGATTTCCTTGGACTTGAGTTAAAACACGCAAAAGCTGAGCTCGAGATAAAGGAGAAAATCATTTCAGAGTTTAAACAGCAACATCTCGGAGAGCTTCCACAGCAGATAGATGCCAATCTTCGCAAGCTGGATCGACTTCAGGATGACATGCGGTCGCAAAGTGAACAGGCCCAGAATCTGGCCAATCGATTGGCCCAAATCGACAAGTCAATTAAAGATTACGAGGAGACTGGGGAAATCAGTAGTGATTCGCCGGTCGGCGGTTCCAGCAAGCGCAATAAGGATCCACGCCTTGGGAGAATTAAAGAATTAGAGCGGCGCTTGGTAGAGCTGTCCTCAATATACAAAGAGACCTATCCTGATCTGGTACAAGTCAAGGAGGAGATTAAGAAACTCCGAGAGATGACTTCAGCTCAGTATCGCGATTTGTTGCCTGATAATGAGGGCATTGAGGAACCGGCTGTTGGGAGGAAGTCTAAGCGCAAAGCGATTGATCCATACCATGCTGAACTTCTCAAGCAGCGTGAGGAGATTGTGCTTGAGTTAGATGCTGTAAAGCGCCACCAGGCACATATTTCTGGTGAAATTTCTCAGTACGAACGGAGGGTGGAACATACTCCAGAGCGGGAACAGAAACTAAAGACGCTTGAACGGGATTATGAAAACCTTCAAAAGAATTATCAATCGCTTCTGGACAAGAAACTTAGTGCCGGTATGCAGAAAAGTTTGGCCCAAGGACGCAAAGGTGCCAAGTTTAGCATCGTAGATCCGGCCTATACCCCGGTTGTTCCTGCTGTGCCCAACATTCCGTTGATTATGGCAGCGGGACTTGTCCTAGGCTGCGCGTTAGGTTTTGGCGGTGCCGTCGGTCTTGAGCTTATGGGGAGAGGATTCCGGTCAGCGGAAGAAGTCGAACTGACTTTGGGCCTTCCGGTGATTGCATCAATTCCACTCTATGAAAGTGCGTTCGGCGGATCAATGCAGACCGTGCGAGCACTTTCTGGTAAAAGCCGAAATGCTGCGGTGTTGCTGCCGCGTTATGGAAAGCAGGGGGAAAGTCTGGAGATTTCTGGAGGACTTCCTGTTGCACCTGCTAGCAAGTCCAGAGGTGCCAATGGGAAACTAAATGACCCAACTCCTGGTCTAGAGTTGGTTTCAATGTGGCGACCGCTTTCATTCGTGGCGGAGCAATATCGTGTTGCGGCCACACGGCTTGAGTTGATGACAGGGGATCGAAAGAGTACGGCGATAGTTGTGACCAGTGCTGTCATGGGAGAGGGAAAGTCCTCTACGGCCCTTAATTTGGGCTACGTGCTGGCGAAAGATCTTGACCGTAGAACCATAGTGATCGATTGCGACCTCAAACGGCCTATGCAACATATCTATGCAGGAGTCTGGCAGCAACCAGGCCTGGCCGAAGTTCTGCGTGGCACCAAGGTGGTCGAAGATTGTTTGCAGAGACTTGGGGAGGCGGGCCCATGGATTCTTACCGCCGGGGCTGTCGGAGATAACCCGTTGGCCTTGTCGAAAATGCATCAGATGGCTGATCTGATTGCTGATTTGAAAGAAAAATTTGATTACGTGATCATTGATGCTCCGCCGGTATTGCCACTTGCTGATATGCAGGTGTTGGCAAGCATGGGAGATCTTCTAGCCTATGTGGTGAAGGCAAGCATGACTGGTCGCGATGTTGTACAGAAGGCGTTGAGGGTCATCGGTGATACCGCCAATGTGGGGATTATCTTGAATGGCTTAGACGCACATACCACTCCCTATTATATGCAGCAGGAGTACTACCGCGAAGCTCACCATGAACAGCTCAAGTAAGTCCGAACAGGAGATCGGCCTAGAGCCGGTGGTCACGCAGCCACCACTGGTTTCAGTGTCGGTTAGTTTTCCTAAATTCACACGGCGAGTTTTAATTCTCGGTGTTGGGCCTCTCGCTCGAGATCTCTGTCAGACCCTTCTGTCTAAACGCACCGGTTTTACCGAGGTAGTGGGGTTTCTTGATAAAGATGCGAGTAGGGTTGGTGAGCGGTTGGTAAATCCGAGCATCATCGGTACTTACGATCAACTATTTGAGATTGCGGAGCGGTATCAAGTTCATACCGTGGCCGTGTGTTTGGAAGATCGGCGCGCGGTTTTACCCGTTCAAACGCTATTGGACATGAAGGCCATGGGGCGTGATGTTGTTGATGGCCATTATTTATATGAAGAGGAGTCGGGCCGCCTTTCGATTGACCATCTCAAGCCGAGTGCACTCATTTTTTCGACGGGGTTCCGTCGTCGATTAGTCACGATGCTCTTGAAGCGGTGCCTGGATGTTTGGGTAGCAATAGTAGGAATAGTCGCACTGGTGCCCCTGGTATTACTTCTCTCTATCCTTATTAAGCTAGACTCATCCGGTCCTGTTTTCTACCGGCAAATGCGAGTCGGGCTTCGTGGCCGCCCTTACATGATCTGGAAGTTCAGGTCCATGCGACAGGATGCTGAGCAAAGCGGGGCGAGATGGGCCACAAGTGAAGATCCTAGGGTATCCAGAGTCGGTCGATGGATTCGGAAATGGAGGTTGGATGAACTGCCTCAACTGATCAATGTGATGAGAGGGGAGATGAGTTTGGTTGGCCCAAGGCCAGAGCGGCCGGTGTTTGTACAGGAGCTCAGAAACACCATACCGTATTACGACCTGAGGCATACCGTTCGCCCAGGAATCACAGGATGGGCACAGACTCGCTTTCGGTACGGTGCATCGAAGGAAGACTCGCACGTCAAGCTTCAGTATGACCTCTTCTATGTGAAGAATTTGTCACTGGCGTTGGATCTGCGAATTGTTATTCATACAGTAAAAGTAATGTTGATGGGCGAGGGGGCACGGTAGGGGCGCAAATGCCTGACGCAATTCCCAGACATTGTTTGTCATTTGATGTCGAGGAGCATTTTCAGGTTTCGGCATTTGAAACCCCAATGCGGAGAAGGCACTGGGGACAATTCGAGAGTCGTGTCGAAGACAATACTGAGAGATTGCTTGGATTGCTGGAAAATAAAGGTGTCCGCGCAACCTTTTTTATTCTAGGATGGGTAGCAGAGCGGTATCCTTCGCTAGTTCGCCGTATTGCATCCGGTGGACACGAAGTGGCTTCACATGGGTATGCCCATGAACTCATAACAAGCCAAACTCCTAATACGTTTCGCGAGGATATTCGTAAAGCCAAGGGTATTTTAGAGAACATTCTTTCTCAGCCTATGCTTGGCTATCGCGCGCCGAGCTTTTCCATCACCAAAGATACGATGTGGGCGACCCAGATACTTGTTGAAGAGGGCTATGTCTACGATTCCAGTATTTTCCCGGTACTCCATGACCGGTACGGTGTGCCATCCGCAAACCCAGAGGCGCATCAACTGTTGACCGCATCAGGGCTCCTGTGGGAGGTGCCCCCCTCAACGGTTAAGTGCTTGGGGGTGCGGCTACCCGTTGCTGGTGGTGGGTATTTTCGGTTGTATCCGTATGCGCTGTTGCGTGCGCTCCTTCACAAGTTGGAGGCCGAGGGGGCTTCACTAGTGATGTATATGCATCCGTGGGAATTCGACCCGGACCAACCAAGAATGGAGGGTTCCTTGATGTCTCGAATGCGGCACTACTTGAACCTTGATAAGACTGAAGTCCGAATGCGGGAACTCTTGCAAGATTTCTCTTTCGCTCCAATTCGAGAAGTCTTTCCCCAGATCGAACAAATGCACAGTGCGCGGCTGGTTTCTCAGGTTTCGGGAGCGTAGGTGCATTCTCGGAAGAGTCCGTCATCGGCATTGCCCATTGAGTATCCTTCTTAGGGTAATTTATGCAACTGACGATACCTCAAATTCACTGACGCGTCATTGCTTGCGATTAGATAATCCCTACTTATATCGACAAAACTCAGATTGTGCTAACGTTCGGTAATCGCAACGTGGATCGACTTCCCGCCTATTGGGGCGCATTGGGAGATGCGGTATCAGCAGTTCCCCTTCCAAGTCGGTTCTCTCACATGCGTAAGCACGGGCGCTGGTAGTTCAATGGGATGGCTCTCGCCGCTTGAGAAGCGTTTTTGCTTGCCACTATTGAGTGTGCACTTTTCTTCGATCATAAGCAGTGCATTTGATTAGGATAGAAATCATTTCCTGCCGGCTGTGCTACTCTTGTGGTGTGGACCAGTCAGCAATCGTTGACACATTCCGCTTGAGCAGACCCACGAAAAGAAGTGGATTCGGTCATTTGCTTTAGAATGAGCAGGGAGATAATTGTGCCAGTATTTTCGGCTCGGATGGCGGAATCCAATAGCTAGGGAAGGTCTGATTAATTCTCGCTTTTGATCAGTCGGCGTCTAGAACACAGGGAATCTACCTCATCGTTGTCGGGAACATCGAATTAATCAGACCTTTCCTAGGTATCACAATGGAATCTACAGTAGACCAAGAACGCTTAGCCGTGCTCGTAATAGAACCCCGCACAGGTTATGTCCAGGTGGGGTGGCGTGAATTGTGGGCTGCACGGGAATTGTTGTACTTTCTTGCATGGCGTGATCTTAAAACTCGCTACGCTCAAACCGCTATTGGCGCTGGCTGGGCCCTCATGCAACCTTTGCTCAGCACCTTGATCTTTACCCTTGTATTCAGTTACTTGGCAAAAGTGCCTTCGGATGGCCTGCCTTATCCGCTCTTCGCATTCGCTGCCATTCTGCCATGGTCCCTGTTTGCGAGGAGCCTGGAACGCAGCACATTGAGTGTGGTGACCGAAGGCGGGTTGATTAAGAAAGTCTACTTTCCACGGCTAATCATTCCAATCGCCGCCACCTTCATCAATCTCGTTGATTTTACCGTCGGACTGCTGATTCTTATAGGGATGATGACGTGGTATCAGGTGCTGCCCCAGTGGACGGTACTGTTTCTGCCTCTGTTCGTTGTTGTCGCGCTGCTTACGGCATTGTCAGTAAGTCTATGGCTTTCGGCGCTGAACGTGAAATATCGTGATGTGGCATCCGTCGTTCCCTTGATGACGCAGTTATGGATGTTCGCCTCTCCGGTACTCTACCCGGCGTCTCTGGTACCCGAGTCGCTCCGGTGGTACTACGGTCTAAATCCTATGGCAGGTGTGATTGAGGGATTTCGGTGGGCGCTACTCGGCAAGTCAGCTCCAGACTGGATTATGGTGGCGGTGAGTTTGGGTGTTGTGGGTTTCTTGCTGATCGGAGGTGTCATGTTTTTTCGGAGGGTGGAGCGAACCTTCGCCGATCTGATTTAGGGAAGGTCTGATTAATTCCCGCTTTTGATCAGTCGGCGTCTAGAATACAGGG
>JACOEL010000018.1 GCA_024998625.1 Nitrospira sp.
CCAGCCCAGGAACAGAGGTCCGCGTGGAAACGGGAATTAATCAGACCTTCCCTAGATTTCTTGCATCTTGTTCCTGTGCTCAACTCCGGTTTTCCCACACTCGGTCGGGAACAAGCAGGATGGCACAAGCATCGATGTGAGGCTACCACTGTCCCGCAAAGTCGGAGTTCAGGCTGATGAATACAGACGGCCAAATTTCTAATAATCCTACCCAGATTAATGATCGACGAGCTCGAGCATCGTTTTCCAGCGGTCAACGTACGTCCAATCGATGCGTAAGTCGGCCTGGCGCGCGCGGATTTTCTCCAAATCGGCACGATCCTGGAGTCGTCCTGCCACCATCTTGAGGATGACGAGATCCTCGATCGACAGCATAGGGACTTGGAGCGTGCCAAATGGGACCGTCTGCCTCCTCTCCAATGCGGTTCGGAGATAGGCCGAGTCTGCCAGGAGGAAATCGATCACGACTTCCTGTCCGGATCGGATTCCCACAATTCGCCAAATCGAGATTCCCTGAAACACCATAGGACTCGGATGGATGATGGTGGAGTCGAAAAGGGAGGAGACGAGCGCCTGTATCTGTTCGCGTGAAGGCGGATCCAGCAGAATCAGGAGGTCGATGTCGGTCGTGGCTCGAGGCTCAACCAAGGCGCTGTAGGCCCAGCCCCCGGCCAGCGCATAGGCCACCCCGCGTCGGTTGAATTCGGTGATGAGGTCGGAGAACGCTTGGACTAGGATTGGCTCTGCCGCCATGCCTGCTCTTTGGCCAGTCGAATTTCGTGCATGACCTGCGTGATTCCCTCGCCCGCGCCCGGTACATCCCGTTGCTCGATCACGGCTTGACGCAAGGCCAGCCCCAACTCCGTCAGTTCAATCGTGCGGCGCAAATTGTCGGCAATACGTATGTTGTCTGGGGATGGGGACGATGGCGACATAACCCGGGCTCCGAGGAAGCGCGGACGCTGAAGAAGAGTCTACTCGACGATCCGGTCGGGAGCAAGCAGGAAGGCGCGCTCTGCCGGCGGTCACTCTCAGAGAAAGGGTGGCACGGGCATCGCTGTGAGGCCACCACCGCTGGGCGAGGTCGGAGTGTAGGCTTACGAAGAATAGAACCGGCCGACGATCTGAGTGAAGTTGAAGAGCATCGCGTTGGTGCGGGTATAGGCGGCGTGGCCGTAGTAATGGTCGCGGACGTTGGTTGAACTGGTGCAGTCTTTGTAATCCACGAGCAGGCACTGGCCTTCGCTCGGGAAACGTCCGGCGCGGCGCGCGCATTCTACCCAGCGCTCGAACCCATCGTAGGGTTCCAGCAATTCCCACACAGCCTTATTGGCGGCTTTGGCATTCTCAGCGGGCAGGGCATCGCTGCCGGCCACGGCCAGTTCCTGGACATAGTCGCCTCCCCACGCGATCGGCATCTCGACGGTGATCTGCGGCAGGTCCATTTTGGAGAGCCAGGTTTTTCCATCGGTCCGCAGATTGCGGTGGTTCACGATGTGGAGCAGTTTGCCGATGCCGGACGGATCCCAGCCGTACCGCACCGGTGTACCGAAGGTGACGATATCGAGGACCACGCCATTGAGCAAGGTGCCATTGCTCAACAACGGGTCGATGCGTTGAATGGCCTGCGCATCCCGAGTTTGTGGATTCGCGGCGAGCAGAAGATCGAAGAGGGTCTTCCGTCCCGTGATCGGCGATGGGCAGAGGAGATTGGAGGCCAGCGCAAGGACGAGACCGGCCTGGCCATGGGCCTGAACCAGGATACGATCGCCGGCGCCCAGATGCTGTTCGCCGACGAGGGCGCGTAGGCGGTCCAACAACCGGCAAGCGGCCAGGGCGCGGCCGATATGATGGTGCTCGCTGGACCAGAGTTCCCTGATGCAAGTGATGGGCTTGGTCAATTTCTGATTCAAGGCTTTCCGGCATTGTTCGACCGTGGTGGTCGTAAAGTTTCCCGCGTCGCCGATTTGACTGTCGAGCAGGGTCTTCGTGGCCTCATCGTTGGACAGCGGCGGCTTCATGCCGCCCGGCAGCGGGGTAATGCCATTCGTGCCTTCCCGCATGAACGAGAGGAGAGAATCCAGGCCGGAGATGCCGCGTGAATAGCCTCGCTTGAGCCCGCCCACTTCATCGAGTCGTCCTAAGCCGAAGACATCGGTGCCGGGGATGGCGCCATGCAGAAACATGATCAGTCGCACACCGGCTTGTGACAGCTTCTGGCCGATTTGGCTCATCGCGTCTTGCCAGGTCGGAGAGTCGGCGTCGGGCGGCGTGGTCCAGTCCGCGTAGGTCAGCCGGTCGCCGGGATTCTTGCGGGAGAGCTCGTCGTGCTGAAAATTGTTTTCGATAGGCATAGAAAGATTGTCTTACCCGAAAGGGAGCGCGAAGTTCAATGGAGGAACTGTGGATTTGATCAGGTGGTTCAGCGATGTGCTGCCGATTCGCGGCCGTTCGATACCGGGGACTCGGGTGCGGACAGGCGGGGTCTGGCCATGACGGCCGTTGCTGAACAGATCTTGGCTTCTTCATCGGTGTGGCGTTCGACGATGCGGACACCCTGCAAATATTCCTGAACGATTTCCTCCCGCACGACTTCGATGTCCTGCTCGGCCTCACGACCGGTGCGTTCCCGCAGGCGATCGGTGGCATGTTCCTTCACCAGCACGCGGATCTGTTTGGCAATGTCGGCCCTGGCTGCCAGCTCGGAGACCCGCTGACAGACGAGTTTGCCTTTGCTCAGGTCGCCCTGTCCCTGGCCGGTCAGCAATTCCTCTGCGCTCGATGTCGCTTGCGCGGGTTTTGCTTGGGCTGCATTGGTCGGCGATTCCGCCCGCCCTTGCATTTTGAGATGTTGGAAGGTCTGGTCTGCGTGATCGCGCAGGGCCGGTGGCGTCAGGTCTGCAGCCGGTGCCGACGATGCGACCAGTACCGCGTAGAGAGGCCACCATCCTGCTCGAATGGGTCCAGCCGTCAGCGACATTACTGCGTTCCTCCCTGATGGGTTTCGTTTCCGTGGACCTGTTGCGAAGGGGGCACCGGTTTCTTCGGTGTCTGGTAAATGAGGGCCGGCGGGGTTCCGCGAGGTGCATTGATCGATGGTTGTTTCGCAGCAGGAGCAGCCTGGTCGACCCCCGTTCGATAGGTATGGAGCGTACGCACAGTCGGGTGGCCGCTTGGCGGCGGGACTTGTCGATAGGTCGGCATCGTGCCGTGGCTTCCCGGCGGCAGCGGTGCTCCAGGCTGTGCCGGTACTTGAATTGCGCCTGGTTGAGGCGGTTGTTGCGGGACGACCGCGTAGCCCGGCAAAAACGGAACGGTATGTGGCACAGGCGGCCGCCGGGGTTGCGGCGGCGCCGGGGGCGTGTTCGTTCCCACAGTCTGCTGCGCGATGGCCAGGTGGGGATTGTCGGGATTTAGCCGACTCGCTAGCCCCAGGAGGGCGTGAATCTGTGCAAGGCCGGCCGATGGAGTGGGTTGTGCGAACGGAGCGAGTAGCACCCAGTCGGTCCAGGCTTGCGCGACCATCGCGTCAGACTCCGCGCGATTGAGCAGCTCGGTACGTTCATGGCTCAGTCCTTGGATCCGTTCGGGCGAGGTGGCGCCGGCGAGGGCGTCGTTGGCGGCATCGAGTTCCTGCTGCAACGATTCCACATCCCGTCTGAGTGCAAGCAACTGTTCGCGCGCGTCCTCGCTCTGCCGTAAGGCGGCTATGGCCTGGGCGACTTCGTCGCTGTCTACCTGTGCCGTCAGCTCGACGCGGACCACAACGAACTCTCCATCCAGGGTGGTCGTCGCTTGTTGATCGAGGACGAGTACCATCCCGGCGGTGTAACTTCGGATTTCATCCCGGGTGACATCCAAATTCCTTACGACCGTGACGTTTTCAAGATACGAAGCAACCTGCTCCAGCGCCTGCTTCTTCGCCTGCTCGGTGGCGAGTCTGATCCCATCTGTTTTGGTTTCGTGATCGTTCATCCGATGTTCGCCGGTTCCGGTGACGACTCGAACTTCGGCCAGGATTGGACTCGGGCGGGTAATGGGCAGGAGCAGGGCGATACAGAGCAGGCCGAGGAAAAGATAGATAGATCGAGTCCGCGGGGACCTGTCGGGGATGAAGCGGGGGCCGCTGTCGAAACGGTTTTGGGGCATCGCCTCACCACTGCGGAGCGTCCGACTGAGTGTGGTTGTCGAGCGAGTTGTCCCGACCGAATCAGGATATCATCGATCTCGCTTTGACGCTATGAGAGGCGGGCTTCGCGCCTTGCCTTCGCGGAAAACAGCATGCTAAGGTACTTTCACTTCGCTTTTCAAAAGGTCGTATGGTGGGGCAGGTTATGAATTGTATTCGCAGCATTATGACGGTCACGGCGGCCTTTTGTATGGTCGTCGGCATAGGTCTGGCGCCGATGGCGGCCGCATTCCAATCCGTTGCCTTTGCGGCACGCGGCGGGGGCGAAGTGGCCACTCCTGCTCAGGCAGGCACCACAGAACATGTGATTCTCTTTGTATTGGAAGGATTTGGCCAGGAATCGCTCAAGAGTGGCGTGATGCCGGTGTTGTCCTCCCTTGTAAAGGACGGGGCCGTGACCTGGTCCGCCACCGCAGTCGCCCCTGCGCGACGGTTGCCGACGATGGCATCGCTCGTGACGGGCATGCCGGTCGCCAAACATGGGATCACCTGGAACGTCTTTGAATTCAGTCGTGGATATCCTCGGGCGCCGACGGTGTTTGATTATCTGGACCTGAGCGGCGGCCGGGACAGTGCCATTTTCTATATGGATGAGTCGTTGTATCAACTGGCGAAGCCGGAGCCCTATACGGATTATCAAATGTGTGGTCCGCTCCGGGCCGAATGTAATCCGGATCGTCTTGTCGGCTACGTCAGGGATTACTTCAAAAAGGCGACGAGTGGTTCCGGGTATGGTCATGCCATTCCGGCCTTGCCGCACCTCCTGGTGGTCCATCTGCCGGCTCCCGGTCGCGTCGGAGAAGTGCAGGGCTGGAAATCAGCAGCCTACAAAGACGCGTTGAAGGCGGTTGATAAGGCGATGGGGACCGTGCTCGATTTGTATCGGGAATTTGGCTTGATCAAGCGGACCACCGTGTTTGCGACCTCGCTGAGCGCCTTCGGGGAGACGCAATTCTCGGCCGGTGAGGTCTCCGGCGAGCAGGCCGGCAATGTTCCGGTGGTGCCATGGATTGCCTCAGGCGTCGGCATCAAGGCTGGGTATACGATTCGCCAGCCGATGTCGATTATCGATACGGGCGCGACGGTGATGCGCGCGCTCGGACTCACGACTTATACCGAATGGGAGAGCCACCCGGTCGAAGAAATCTTCAAGACCGCATTCGCTGCTGCTCCCGTCAGCCCACTCCTGCAATAGAGGACCGATGCGTTCATCATCGCACAAAGCATTCGCCGGGCGACAGGTGTTTTTCTGGATCGTAACCGTGACGTGTGTGTTGGCTCTAGGGCCAACCGGGCGGCTCCAGGCGGCCGGTTCTCCCCCTGCCTATGGCAAAGAACATACGATTACAATCGATCCGACTCCATTGGTGCCGCAATCCTGGTGGCAAGTACCCGGTGTGACACCCCCGCTCTGGGTATTGGACCCGGAGACCTCGGATGCCTACCGGACAACCGAAACGCGCGAATTGAAGCTCAAGCCGGGACAATACAAGTTCATCAGTTTTACCTTCGATTTCCCCTTCACGGTGAGTTTGGATGGGAAACTGGAATACTCCAAGTCACTCGATCAATGTGTGGAGGGCCGCGGGACTCAGACCCTGGTGGTACGGTGCAAACGCACCTATCCCCATGGCGGTCAACGTGATGCCTATTACGGGAATAGTGAGGTGGGCGATGGCACAGGCACTCGATGATCTGCTGGATTCCCTCGAAGATGCGGACGACGCAACACGTGAAGAGGCGGCAAAAGCCCTCGCCGAGTTAGCGAACCCGGCCACGCTGGATGCGCTCATCGGCGCCTGCGGCGATGAGTTTTGGTCTGTGCGGACTCGTGCCGGCTGGGGCGTGGCCAAGATCGGTGGCCCGAAGGCGATCGAAGCCCTGATCGCGCTCTTCAACGACCCGATTATGGAAGTTCGCAACGAAGCGGTCGCGGCCGTGGTGTCGCTTGGTACGGGCCAGCTGGATCGACTGCTTGCCGCAATGAAAGATGAGCGGTGGCGGGTTCGGGAACATGCGGCCAAGGCGTGCGGGGATCTCCATGATTCGCGCGCCGTCGATGCGTTGATATTTGCCTGTCGGGATCGCGACGGTGCCGTGAAGAGTGCCGCCGCGGAAGCACTGGGGAAAATCGGCGACCTGAAAGCCGTGCCTGCGCTGGTGAAATTGTTCCGCGATTCATCCAAGATCGTTCGCGAAACGGCCGGTATTGCCCTGGTGGCGATCGGACAGCCCTCGGTCGATCTGCTGCTGGAGACGTTGAAGGATAAAGATTTTGTCGTGCGTTGTCATGCGGCTCGCGCATTGGGAGGCATGACAACGGACTATCAAATCGGCCGGAGCTGGGTGCGGGAGCCGCGTGTCGTCGATGCCTTGATTGAGGCGCTGAAAGATCCGGACCGGGCCGTGCGGGAAGATGCCACAATTGCGTTGGGCATGATCGGCGATCCCCGTGCCATCGACGGGCTATTGGAAGCGATGAAAGACGGTGCCGTGAAGCGCCATGCCATTGCCTCACTGGGCATGATCGGCGATCCTCGAGCCCTTCCTGCCGTCTTGGCTGCGCTCAAGGGAAAAGGTATGCGTCAGGATGGAACTCCGACACCCGGGTGTATCGTCAGCGAAGACGCCTTTATCAAGGAAGCGGCGGCCACGGCGCTCGGCCACTTCCGCGATCCGCGCGTGATTCCCGATCTGATCATGCTGTTGAAAGATGGGGTGTTGCGTGAGAAAGCGGCGGCGGCGCTGGTGCTGATCGGTGACTCGGCCATCGAACCGCTGATCTCCTTTCTCTATGATCCCAAAGCGTCGGAAGTTGAAGCCGAGGGCGAACGCGTCCTGTCCTACGCTTCCGTGCGGCTGACGGCCAAAGACTCCCTGCGGTTACTCGTTGTTGAAACACTGGAACATCTTGGATGGACGCCTCCGGATGAAGAGACGTCGGTGGACTCCAGCCAGGCCGACAATCTTCGTGTCGACCGCCCGCTGGGCGACATCGGACGGTTCGGTCCGAGCGGAGATTTTGCAAAAGGATCGGTGCGGTAGTTACCGGCTTCCTCCCCTTGGGGTCCGTCCCCGGGGATGAACATCTCCGGCGCTCCTACTGTCTCTTCTCCTCTGTTTGGGCCAGCTGCGGGCCGAGGTACCATGGCCGACACTGTCAGTGAACAGATCGCAGCGCTGTCGGACGAAGACTGGGCGATTCGGGAAGAGGCTGCGACCCTGCTGGGCGGGCTCAACGACGCCCGGGCGGTTCTGCCGCTGACGAAGTTGCTCCGCGATACCGACCGGGCTGTCCGTGAGGCGGCGATCGGGGCGCTCTCCGCGCTCGGGTCCGCATCGGTTCCCGCTCTGGCCGGCTGCTTGGCGGATTCAGCGTTGCAGGTGCAGGAAGCGGCTTCGGCCATTTTGGCCTCGATTGCCGATGCGCGGGTCTTCCGCCCGCTGGTCGAGGCCCTGGGCAGTCGCGATTGGATCGTGCGCATGCATGCTGCGAAGGGGTTGGGACGGATCGGGGATCCCGAAGCCGTCAACGTCTTGATGCCGCTCTTGCAGGACAAGGTCAAGGCGGTTCGTGAGGAGGCCTCCAGCGCACTGGCCGCGATCGGCGCTGCCGCTGTGTTGGGGTTGATCCAAGCCCTGGAGCACGATGACTGGTTGGTTCGCCTCCATGCCGTGGAGGCGTTGGGTAAGCTGAAGTCTCCGGATTCTGTCGATCCGTTGCTGCGCGCGCTGTTCAATGAGCGAGACTCGGCGATTCGCGAGGATGTGGTGCGGGCCTTGGGTGCGATCCGGGATGCGCGGGCGGTAGATTATCTGGTGACGGTGATGAAGGAGCCTGGGTTGCGGCTGCTGGCAGTTGAGGCCCTCGGCCAGATCGGCGATCCTCGTGCGGTGCCACTTCTCCGGCGAGTCGTGGAGGGGGCGCCGCTGGGCGAACCTCGCGATACGGCCACCCCTTGTGCCGATGGGTGGACGGACGAGATGGCGACCATGGGGATGGCGGCTCGCGCGTTGGGGATGATCGCCGATGGAGTGGCTATTCCCTCTCTGATCGTGGCTTTGCGGAATACCATTACACGGTCTGAGGCGGCTGCCGCTTTGGCCAAGTTCGGCCCGGCGGTGATTCCGTCCCTGCTCCCGATGCTGGCAAAGGAACAAGACGAGAATATTCGGTATCATGTTCGAGAGACGTTGACGGCTGTCGGCTGGCGGCCAGGACGAGTGTGAACGCAGAGTAGCAGTGATGGGGTGATGAGCTGGGATGGCGCTCGCCTCGCGCATTCACAAATCAACGGATCATGCATTCGCCGGTTGTAGCATGCCCAAAGAAACTATCGAGACACTCGTTTCTGAACTGACCCACGAGGAAGAGTGGCGGCGCATGCGGGCCACCGCGGCCTGCTTAGCCGGTGGGCCTCGGGCGGTGCAGGCGTTGACGCAGGCCTTGGAATCGGGCGATGTTGCTCTCCGGGTTGAAGCGGCGGCAATGTTATCGCGGATCAAGGACCCGGCAGCCGGCCTTTCTTTGGTCGGGTTGCTTCGGGATTCCGAGGAGACCGTCCGTCAAGCCGCTTTTTCAGCCCTGGAACAAATGGCCGGCAATCTGGATGACGAGACCGCCGCGGGTCTGGTGCGCCATCTTCACGAGTCTCCCGATGAGGATGTGCGGAGCCGGGTCCGTCAGCTCCTGGGTGTGATCCCCAATGCGATTACTCCCCTGTGTGAAATGCTGACCCATCCGGAGGCCGAAGCGCAGACGACCGCGGCGACGATCCTCGAACACTTGCTTGATCCGCGCTCGGCGGATGGGTTGATCGATGCCATGTCCTCTCCCGCGGTTCGTGACACCGCCGTGCGCACGCTGAAGAAGCTGGGGGCGATCAGGGACCGGATCGATGCGACGTTTAATGCCCTGCGTGATGTGGAGGGGGCGAGCGAGCGTGAGGAGGCCCGCATGTCCACGGTCATGGATTTGCTGGGGATCGGGCGACCTGCGGTCGAAATTTTGATCGAGTATCTGGAAGATGACGATTGGGTGGTGCGTGAAGCGGCCGCGGACTTGCTGGGGAAGATCGGGGATGTGCGCGCGGTCGAGCCGTTGATGAAGCGGCTTCAGCTGGATAAGGATACCGGGGTGAAAGAGTATGCCGTGAAGTCGCTGGGGCTCATCGGAGACCCGCGTCCGGCGCAATTGTATATCGAAGCGATCCCGATCAGGCCCTTGCGGGTGATGGCGATTGAGGCCTTGGCGAAAATCAAAGACGTCGAGGTCTTGCGTCCGTATAACGAGCTGTTCAACCGGTTGCGGACCGACCGGGACGGCATCGTGTCGTACAGCGCGGGCCTCATCGCGGACAAACTTGCAGCGCTTGAAGGCCAACAGCCGGTCGGGCAGGAGGAATCGGACGGTCATGAGTGATGCCGAGCGAATTGCACAATTAATCTCCGCGCTTCGCGATGACAACGAGGCGTTGCGGGACCATGCGATGGCGAGCCTCGGGCAGATGGGCATTGAGGCCGTTCCGCAGCTGATCGGCCTGATGGCCGATGAAGACGTGGTGATTCGCGAGGCGGCTGCGACGGCCGTGGTGCGGATCGGACTCGTGGCGTTCGACCAGATGCTGGAGGCGCTAACCGACGATGAGTGGGCGATTCGCGAGCAGGCGGCGAATGCGTTGGGACGTTTCCGCGATCCGCGCGCGGTGGATCCCCTCATGGTGGCCTTGAAAGATAAGGACGGAGCCGTCCGGACGGCGGCCGTTTGGGCTCTGGAACGGATCGGCGACTCCCGCGCGACGCCTGGATTGATCGAGGCGCTCGGCGACGGGACGGTACGAGAGGATGTCGCTCGGGTCTTGAAAAAAATCGGTGATACTAGGGCCGTCGATGCGCTGATCGGGGGATTATTGGGCCCCAATTGGATGGTGCGGCGCCATGCCGCGGAAGCACTCGGCAAGATCGGTGATCCACGCAGCGCCGATGCGTTGATCCAGTCTCTTCAAGATGAGGACTGGCTCGTGCGACGGAATGCCGCCGAATCGTTGGCGCGCTTGGGGGCGAAGCAGGCCATCGAGCCGCTGCTTCCCCTCCTGGAAGACGAAAACACGATGGTGCAGGAGACCGTCGAAGGTGTCCTTGCGAGTTTGGGATGGAAGCAGGCGACCTCGTCATAACCCGATAAAGGAATTCTACTATGGCAGAAGAAGCACCGGTAAAACTGATTCAGATCGGACCAAAGGGCGGGACCAAGAAGGACGGGTTCAACCTGGTGACGGAACGCGTGGTGGCCGTCAACCCCGAAGCCAAGCAGTTGGAGGTTGAACTGCTTGCGTACGACGGAAAGACCGTCGTGTTGGATGTCGGCGATGAGGCCCTCGAAGATTTTCTCAAGATCAAGCCCGGCGATGGGGCGACGATCCGTGTGGTTGAAGAAGGCGGCAAGCGCATTGCGAAGAGTTTCCGGATTCGAGCGAAAGACCCGAATGCGGCCAAAGCCGATGCCATGTTGATCGACCTCAAGGATTCCCATTGGCTCAACCGCAAGTATGCGGCGGAAGTGCTGGGCGAATTGAAAGATCCACGCGCCGTTGTGCCGCTGGTGGACGCTCTGAGCGATGAGGTTGGCGATGTGCGGCAGCGGGCTTACGATTCGCTGATCAAGATCGGCGGATCGGCGGTTTCGTCGCTGGTGCCGTTGCTGGTTTCCGAGGAGGATGATGTCCGCCAGTCGGCAACGGAGATCATCCGGAAGATCGGGAAGCCGGCCGTCGAGCCTCTCGCCACGGCACTTGCCGAAGCCGACGATCGTCTAAAGACCAAAATCATGAAAGTGCTCGATCGGATGGGCTATAAGCCGAAGACCAAAGAGGGTGTCCAGGCCGAGCCAGCAAAGCTGCTTGGTTAGTGTGAGCCGTCCGGCCGCCGGTTAGGCGGCCGGATTCTTGGTGGGTCGACCGACCGAGACGTGGCGGAATCCGAAGCCGACCACACGGTCTGATTCATAAGTATTGCGGAGATCCAGCAGAAGCGGTTGCCGCATGGATTTCTTCAACCGATCGAAATCAAGATTCCTGAACTGGTTCCACTCGGTCATAATGATCAAGCCGTCGGCGCCTTCTGCGACGTCGTAGGTATCCTGGCAGGGCACCATCCCCGGCAAAAGTTTCATCGACTCTTCCATCGAGGCCGGGTCGTAGGCGCGAATCGTTGCCCCTTCCTTCATCAGTTCGCTCAAGATGGTCAGTGACGGGGCTTCCCGCATGTCATTGGTGTTGGGTTTAAACGACAGGCCCAACACGCCGAGCGTTTTTCCCTTCACGCCGCCGCAGGCCTCTTTCACCTTCTCGACCATCCGCAGGTGTTGTTCGTAGTTCACCTTGGCCGCGGCCCCTGCGATCTGAAACGGGTACCCTACGCGCTCGCCGGTCTGCACGAGTGCAGCCAAGTCCTTCGGGAAACACGAACCTCCGAATCCCGGTCCGGCGTGCAAAAATTTGTTCCCGATGCGATTGTCGAGGCCCATTCCTTTGGAGACCATTTGCACGTCGGCGCCCACCTTTTCGCAGACGGTGGCGATTTCGTTGATGAAGGAAATCTTGACGGCGAGAAACGCATTGGAGGCGTATTTGATCATCTCAGCAGTTGGAATGTCGGTTACGACAATCGGGGTTTCCAGCAAGTACAGCGGACGATAGAGGTCTTTCATGATCGCGACCGCCTGCTCACTGTCAGCGCCGATCACGACGCGATTGGGACGCATAAAGTCTTCAATGGCGGATCCTTCGCGGAGGAACTCCGGATTGGAGACGATGTCGAAACGGAAACGGCCGGTTTGGTTGGCCTTGATGACTTCACGCAATTTTTCCCCGGTGCCGACAGGAACGGTGGACTTCGTGACGATGACCTTGTAGCCGGTCATGTTTTTGGCGATGCCGCGGCCCACTTCTTCGACATAGGACAGATCGGCCGAGCCGTCCGATTTCGGGGGCGTGCCGACGGCAATGAAGATGACCAGCGCTTTGTCGACGGCCTTGGCGACATCGGTGGTGAAATGGAGGCGGTCTTCTTTGATGCCCTTGGCGACGAGTTCGGTGATACCCGGCTCGAAAAACGGGACTTCACCTTTCTCGAGTCTGGCGATGCGGCGCGCATCCGTGTCCATGCAGGTGACGTTCACGCCGAATTCCGCAAAGCAGGCACCGGTGACTAAGCCGACATAGCCCGTTCCAATCACGCTGATATGCATGGAAGCGTCTCCTCCTGAAGATAAGCCGTCGAAACTGTGGGTAAGTACGTGTGTAGAGTGGGTAGTATAACAACGCGTACGAAAGTGAGCAAACATAACGCAGGTTTTGGCGGGGGTGCCGAAGGGGCGAATTGCAGATTGCCGCGCACATCCAGTAGAATTCGGCCCACTTCGAGGGAGCGGCTGGCGAATGGCAGGTTCAGGCGGGCCCATCCAACGACCGTTGGCGATGATGATGCGTCCTATTACGAGGACCGTGCATCCCGATGACACTTTGTTGACCGTGGCCAGGCAGCTGCGCGACGCTCGTGTTGGAGCGATGCTGGTTGCCGATCAGGGTGGCTATGTGGGGATTGTCAGTGAGGCCGATCTCGTCCGAAAAGCCATGGCCAGCGGAGCAGCTGCGGAACAGGTCATGGCCCGGTCAGTGATGAGCGCCCCGGTCATGACGATCGATATCGCCCGATCCGCGCATGAGGCGAGCGATGTGATGGCCGAGCAGGGAATCCGGCATCTCGTGATTACAGAAGAGGGGCAAGTGGTGGGGATGATTTCCGTGCGCGACCTGCTTCGCTACTTCAAGAATTGGGGAACGCTCTAATATGATGCCGTACTATGCCGAATACCGCCGCCGTACCAACCCGTCTCCAACGGTTCTTCCTCAATGACTGGTCAGGGTCCTGCGATACATCACGCTCCGCGTCTCTTTTTGCTCGTGACCGCACTGGTGACTGGCGCAATCGTTATGGCCCTGGAAATTTTGGGAAGTCGGTTATTGGCCCCCATATTCGGCAATTCGCTATTTGTTTGGGGAGCGCTGATTGGAATCATTCTGGCAGCCATGAGTTCGGGATATGCGTTCGGCGGTTGGGCCTCGGATCGGTATCGAGTCGCGGCGGTGTTGGCCTGGCTCCTGCTCGGTTCCGGCGCCTGGACGTTGCTGATGTCCTGGATGGGACAGGTAACGATTCTGAAGGTTGCGAGAGTTGTTGAGGATCCGCGATGGGGACCAAGCCTCGCTGCTTGTGTGCTGCTGGCCCCTCCTGCATTCGGATTGAGCGGTGTCATGCCGGCATTGCTTCGGCTAGCGGTGGTCGATATGGGGTATCTGGGCCGTCATGCGGGCAGCATGATTGCGCTCTCTACCGTCGGGAGTCTGGCCGGGACATGGGGCACTGCTTTTTTCCTTCTTTCGTGGTTGGGAACTCAGACGCTCGTCGCATCTTTGGGAGTGATTCAAGTCCTGCTCGGCCTCTTGTGGCTGCAGCGAGGCAGCGGACGGGTCACGAAACTGGTGGGCCTCTTTCTGACCGGTCTACTCATCGTGGCCTGGTATGTGTTTGGCCAGACTCCAGTTGTCGCCGGAGTCGTGCACCAGGAGGATAGTCCATACCAGCAGGTTCGCGTCCGCGACGACGATCTGTTTCGATACCTGGTGCTGGATCGAACTTGGCATGCCGTCATGTGGCGGTCTGACCCGACCACGCTCTTTCTGCCCTATAGTCAGCTCATGGTTGCTGCGGTCGCGTTGACCCCGGAGCCCAAACGGGGACTCATTCTGGGGCATGGAGGCGGGTCGATCGCCAAGTGGCTGGCCCATGTGTGGCCGGAGTTGGAGCTGGATGTCGTCGAGTTTGACCCGGTCGTCGTGCGGATGGCCGAGGAGTACTTCGGGTATCACCCTCCCGCCAATCATCATGTGTTCGTCAAAGATGCCCGAGTATTTTTGCGGGATACGACAGCGACTTATGACGTCATCTGGGTCGATGCCTTTGCCCGCCACCTCGTTCCCTTTCATCTGACTACGGTCGAATTCTTCGCCGAACTCAGACGCAAACTGAGTCCCAATGGCGTGGTGTCAGTCAATCTTGCTTCCTCGGGAGGTGGCGGAGATCTTCAGCGAGCGAGTGCGGTGGTGCAGACATTGAAGACGGCGTTTCCCACAATCGAGTCTTTTGGCGTGAAAGGACCATGGCGGGCGCATCAAACCACGGCGGAGAATTTGATTTTTTTCGGCGGCGGTCCGGTCGACACGACCCCGTATGATGAAGTTGTGAAGCGTATCCAATCGCAAGTCGAAGCCCACCGGTTGCCACCCGAAGCGACTGCCTTGTTGGCGGCGCGACGCACTCAGCCCTGGTCGCCTGGCCTGACCTTGACCGACGACTATACGCCCTACGATTTGCTGATCGGATCGCATGCGGTAGAAATGTCCCCCGACGGAAAGGCGTTGCCGTAACCCTATGAAATGACGAATGGAATGAAACTTGTCGAGTCTTTGGTCCGGAGGACATTTCTTGAACAACTAGGTCTGCTCCATGTCCAAGAACTTTCTTGCTTCCTTTTTAATCCCTATGCTATAAGGTGTCCCTCATCAGCCTATTATTTAGGACATTTTCGAGTAGTAGCGGCTAGGCTCCTGGGCGGAGTGTCTAGCAGATGGTTCAGAGCGCGGTGGTCATTATTCACCAACCTAATCGCATCTCTTCTTAATCTCTTTAAGGAGGTAGGTCATGGGTAAGACGATGGTAGCGGTGTTTTTTGGTCTGGTCATGCTGGTGGCTGGGGCATCAGGCGCGTATGCGCATCAAGCCGGCGGTGTCGAGATCGGTGATTTAGAGACCGGCTCAGTCGTCGGTCAGCCGTTTAAGGAATTGGTCGTGGATGCGGAATTGTACGCAGTCGAAATCGGCAATATGAAGGCGTGGTATCCGCCTGTGACCGTGATCGATTTCAAAGTTCGTCCGGGTCGTCCGGTCGTCCTAAAGGTGACGAATAATTCTACGGCTGAGCATGGGTTCCAGATGACCGATGCGACCAATGTGGGGTCACCGTTTGTGATGAAGGCGGAAGTGGTGTTGAAGCCGGGAGAAACGAAGTACATCGGTGTTCCCACCAGTGATATGTTTTATGCCACCCAGGGTAACACGTTGACCTATCGCTGCCATTTGCATCCGGCCCATGTCGGTGGCAAGATTTTGATGATCAAGTAGTCGACGTTTTAAATACGTGTAGTACAACGCCCCATCTGCATTCCTGCAGATGGGGCGTTGTTGTATCCAGCGTATATCGACTGGTATCGCGGAAATATTTCCTCCCTAGGCTTCCTGCTCCTTTTGACATTCGGCTTCGGCGTCCAGAGGAATATTTTGAATGCCTCTGAGTCTCCCGTCTACGATGAGTAGCAAAAAGCGGTTTGCTGTTGGGGCATCTTGCCGCCGTTCTGTGACAATTGCGTTCATGTCCACGATCATTTCGTCGCCGTCCCATAGTGTGTCATTGACGATCCAGAAGTGATTGGCTGCATCCGGGAACTGTTTCGTTACGAAGTTTTCTATGATGGTTCCGATGTCACCGGTATCGGCCATGGTTTGGATGGGGAGCAGGGCAATGGCAAGGCCGGCGAATAAGATCAGGCGGTTTGCGCGTGTCATGAGCACCTCCCGTTGCGAGGGTGACGAATGGGCGGGATGCAGCGAGGCCTTAAAGGTGGGAGGCCTGCGCAGGCCGCAGCTCTCTTAAAGTCTACAGCCGTTGGCCGGTGAAAGCCAGGGAGTTATCTCTTTTGCGGCGCAGAAACGCCGAAGGCTCCCGGAGGAGCCTTCGTGGTGTCACCTATAGGAGAATGACGTATTCCGACTAGTTGCGAACCCCGCTCCATACCTTGGCCGGATCGATTTCCTTGTCTGGGTTCAAGTTCTTGGCCTTGTCCAGCAACACCTCGGTTGTTTCGGGGTAGGCTGGGTCAGCAATGCAGCAATTGTCTACCGGGCAGACGGCTGCGCACTGAGGCTCGTCAAAGTGCCCGACACACTCCGTGCAACGATCATGCGTGATGACATAGATGTTGTCACCGACTCCCTGACCATCCCCGACATGATTGCCCTTGCCTTCAGCGTCGCTACGGGTTTCAAAGATCGCTTCATTGGGACATTCTGGCAGGCATGCCCCGCAGGAAATACACTCATCGGTGATCAGAAGCGCCATGGCCTGTGCCTCCTTCTCAGTTCCTTTAATGACGGATAAGATGTTGACAATTTCGTGCCGCCGCGACCATAGTTCGCGGCGAAACAGGTCCGCATTCTATGCCGCCGTTCTTCGGCAAGTCAACAGAGTGAGACTCGGGAAGAAGGCCTAGCACTCGGAAAGTCATGGGGCTTTGGGCCCAATGTACATGCGGCTCTGCGCGTGTGCGATCACATGAGGATGCATCCATGTTCGACCGCATTTGGTTATGGTGAAACGCGCGAGTGCAGCTGAGTCAGAGCAGCGTCGCAAGAAGATTGTGACGTTCCTGCTCTTGGTTATTTTGTTGGTCAGCGTGAGCCTGTTTCTCGGGGGACCGAAGGAGCCTGAGCTCATCGTCGTGGAATTTCCCAACGGAAAGACGATGGAAACGGAAGTGGCCAGCACCCCAGAGAAATTGCTGTTCGGCCTGGCGTTTCGAGAAGGATTGCCAGCCGATACGGGGATGCTTTATATCTTTGAGTCGACGGGTTTGCACCGCGTTCAGACTCGGCAGTTTCGTATCGCCGTCGATATGGTATGGATTGATGAGAGTCACCACGTAGTCCAGATCTTGGAGCGGGTGCCGCCCTGCGAGAAGGATCCGTGTCCGTTCTACGGGCCTCCGCCGGAACCGGTTCGCTACCTCATCGAGGTTGAGGCGGGCTCCGTCCAGCGCGCAGGCATTACGACGGGGATGGAACTCAAGTTTACGCTGCGTATGTAAGGAATCGGAGTTGTTTATGGAAGGGTTTCAGTGCGTGGCCAAGATTGAAGAGATTCCTCCGGGGCAGGTCAAGGTCGTGAAAGTCAACGAACGGGCCATCGCCGTCTTTAATATCGAGGGCCATTTTCACGCCATCTACAATTCCTGCCCCCACGAGGGCGGTCCTCTAAATAAGGGCCGGGTGAAGGGGCATGTTGTCTCCTGTCCCTGGCATGACCTGGCGTTCGATGTCCGAAATGGGCAAGGCACCGATGGCGGCGGCTATTGTGTCGGGAGCTATGATGTGCGGGTGGAAGACGGGCAGGTGTTTGTCGGGGGGCGGCGCAAAGTATAGCCGGGCGAGTGATTGCCTCGGAGCAGCATGAGAATATTATGAGTCCATTAAGTAAGGCAGTTCCCACCGGTGCAGAGCAGGAGCCGGACGCCAAGACGCTCAAGGCGAGAGTGGGGGCATCGGTTCACATTCGGCTGTGGGAGGATCGCACCCGTGGGGAGTTGTGGGTTCCGTCCTACGACGCGACCGTCATGCCTCTGGTTGAGGACGATTTTCTTCGCACTGCCAGTAACAATGCAGTCGACGCGGGGCAGCGCACGTTTGAATTCAGGCCTGTGGCCGCTGGAACCCACCGGTTGGTGTTTGAAAAGCGGATGGGGTGGAAGTTCACGGCTGAGGATCGGCAGATTTTTTACGTGACCGTATCCTGAGGTTTGAAAGGTGCTGAGAAATGAGTCATGCCTGACATTGCGTATGTGAATGGTCGCTTTGGTCCGCTGGCTGATGCGGTCGTCAGTATCGAGGATCGAGGTTTTCAGTTCGGTGACGGGGTCTACGAAGTCATTCGGACCTATCGCGGGCAGCCCTTCGCCGTTGAAGAACATCTAGCTCGATTGGAGCGGAGTGCTCAGGCGCTGCAACTCTCAATCGGGCAGGCGAGAGAACAGTGGGGTTCCTTGATTCGAGAAGGTCTGCGGCTGAGCCAATTCCCTGAAACCAAAATTTATCTCCAGGTCACTCGCGGGCAGGCTCCTCGAGATCATCCATTCCCGGTATCCTCCACCCCCACCACTGTTCTGACCTTTCGCGAACTCCATCCGCTGGATGTCTCTGTTCGCAACGCCGGGGTTCAGGCTATGTTGTTCGAGGACATTCGATGGGGACGCTGTGACATCAAGAGCGTCAACCTACTGGCCAACGTCCTGGCGCGGCAGCACGCTAAGGAGGCGGGCGTGTTTGAAGCGATCCTGATCCGAGAGGGGACGGTCACGGAGGGGTCGGTCAGTAATGTCATGGTGGTACGGAACGGCGCCGTTCATACGGCACCGGAAGGGCACAGGATTCTGTCCGGCGTGACGCGCGCGATCATCCTGGAGCTGGCGCGCAAAGAGGGTATCCCGGTGGCAGAATCGTTCGTCACCCGGGAAGAATTACTCGCGGCGTCGGAGGTATTTCTGACAGGAACGACTGTGGAGGTACTGCCCGTGGTGCGTGTCGACGGACATGCGATTGGGGGCGGATCGCCGGGCCCTGTTTCTCAGTTGTTGTCTCGCCGGTTTGAAGCGCTGGTCGGCTAGCCGCCCCTTGCTTTCACTACTATGGCATGGTAAGGTTCTCGCGCTGTAAGTGGGCCAAGGCCCACTTTTTTGTTTGAGCAACTTTTTTCTATGAGTGACGCGGGAGCAGTGTCGGCAGAGAAGCCGTCGGTGAAACGCGCTGAGGCGCTGAACCTTCGCATCCAAGAAATTGCCGCTCCAATTTTGCAGTCTCATGGTCTGGAGTTGGTCGAGGTCGCCTGCGTCGGCCAAGGGCCCAGGACCGTGATTCGTGTTTTTATCGACAAGCCAGGGGGGATCACTCTGACAGACTGTGAGCAGGCGCATCGCTCGTTGAGCCCGGCGCTCGATGTGATTGATCCATTCCCGCATGCCTATACGCTGGAAATCTCGTCTCCCGGGCTGGATCGTCCCTTGCGGAGTGTGCAAGACTATCGGCGTTTGATCGGGAAGCCGGTCACACTCAAATTGCGCGAACCGATTCAGGCGCAGTGGCGGCTGGTTGGCGCAGTGGCTGAGGTGGATGACCGGGGGGTGACCCTTGCCATTCAGCAGAAGAAAACCACGGAGACAATCCGAGTTGAGTTTGATCAAATTGCTCTGGCACGGCGGAAGGTGGAGCTCTCGTAGCAGCAGGTGCCGGGGTGGTGGGTTAACCATGAGGTGTGAGCTATGAACCGAGAGTTGATCGCCGTCATCGATGAAATCGGCCGTCAAAAAGGGATCGATAAGGCCAGGGTCATTGGCGCGATCGAATCAGCACTTCAAACTGCGGCCAAGAAACGATTCGGCCAGGCCGAAAACATCCAGGTGGAAATTGATCCGAAGACCGGCGAAATCTCGGTCGTTTCAAAGAAAATCATTGTCGATACGGTGGCCAATCCGAAAGCGGAGATCTCCCTGAAGGAAGCGCGTGAATATGACGAAGGCGCGGAGGTTGGCGATGAGATCGGCTCTCTGATCGAGATGGACGAGTTAGGCCGGATTGCGGCTCAAACGGCCAAGCAAGTGATCTTTCAGAAGGTGCGTGAAGCCGAGTGGGAAGCTGTTCAGAAGGAGTACTCAACCCGTCAGGGCGATCTGGTGAACGGCATTATTCTCGGCATGGAGCGCCGAAACTTTCTGGTCGATCTCGGCAAGACCGAAGCGATCCTCCCCATTCAGGAACAGATCCCGCGCGAAACCTATCGGCGCGGAGATCGGGTGAAGGCCCTGCTCCTGGAGGTGCGTCGCACCCCCAAGGACGTGCAAGTCATTCTTTCCCGCAGCCACCCGCAGTTTGTGGCGAAGATGTTCGAGCTTGAAGTGCCGGAGGTCGGCGAAAAGATCGTTGAAATCAAGTCGATCGTGCGGGAGCCCGGCGATCGTACCAAAATTGCGGTCTCCTCGCGGGACAAGGCTGTCGACCCGGTAGGGGCTTGTGTCGGCATCAAGGGGTCGCGTGTGCAGGCCGTGGTGCGCGAATTGCGCGGGGAAAAGATCGACATCATTACGTGGACGCAGGATCCGCGTGTCTTTATCGCCGAGGCGTTGAATCCTGCTACGATCGAGAAGGTTGGGATCGACGAGGAAAAGAAGTCGGCCCTGGTGGTGGTGGCCGATTCGCAACTGTCTTTGGCGATTGGGAAGAATGGGCAAAATGTGCGACTCGCCGCGCGCTTGACCGGGTGGAAGATCGATATCATCAGCGCGACCGAATACGAGAAAGAAAAGGCGGAGCGGGATCGGGATATCAAGGCGGCCCTGGCAGAGGAAACCGAGGCGCAGCGCCAGCAGGATGAAGCGCGGGCTGCCGCGCAACAGGCGGAGTGAAGCGGTTCGATATTCACGGGCTGATTGGCAATTATTTAAGCGGGTGGAGCTGAGCGGTACTGTATGCGCGTGTACGAATTAGCAAAGCAGCTGGGGATTGAAAATCGGGAGCTGATTCCTGAACTGAAACGGCTCGGGATTCCGGTGGCGTCCCACAGCAGCGCCTTGGATGACGATTCGGTTCGCGTAGTCTTGGAGAAGCTGGGCTCGAAGGCTCGGGGTGGTGAGGCTGTCTCCGGCGGGCATGAGGCGAAGAAAACGTTTCGCTTGTCCAAAGAGCCGGGTGCGTCTCATGAGAGGGGGCACGCGGCGGCGCATGAAGAGCCCCCGAAGCCGGACAAGAAACGGATTCTCATCAAGAAGAAGAGAGAAGAAGGTGCGGAGGATGTGGCAGCCTCTCTGGCGGCGGCGGAAGCGGCGTTTGCGCCCGTCGTCTCTGCAGGATCCGAAGCGTCGGTGATAGCGCCGGCGGCTGGTCCTGACGCAGCGATTGAAGTTGCCTCGGTTGAACCTGCACCACCCGAAGAATTAGTGTCCCCACCGCCCGTCGTGACCGTTTCGGAAGAGCCGCTCGTCAAGCCGGTCCAGGTTCCCCATGTCACGGCTCCCCCGCTTGATGCGCTGGCGACGGCGAAGAAGAAGAGTGCGGCCACGGAGGCCATGGAGAGCGAAGCGGCCGCACGAGAGAAGCTGAAAAAGGCCAAGAAGGCTCCGCGGACCCGTGAGGAAGATGAAGCCAAGTTTAAGAACGATGCCACTCGATGGGGAGATCTGCGGGCAATCCCGGTGCAGCGGCGCGAAGACCGATCCAAGCATATTCACCATGCCTCGCCAACGGAAGTCACCAAGCCGAGAAAGAAAAGCGTGAAATTGAGCGCAGGAGTGAGCGTCAAGGAATTCGCAGAACTCATCGGTCAGCGGCCAGCGGACGTGGTCCGGAAGCTGATGGAGATGGGGCAGATGGTGACCTTCAATCAGTCGATCAATCTGGAGGCGGCCTCTTTGATCGCCGAGGAATATGGCACCAAAGTGGAAGTGTCGACGGAAAAGGTCGGCGAAGCGTTGCTGGAAGAGGCCGCGCAATCATCGGGTGAGGAACATGCGGTCTTGCGGCCCCCGGTCGTCACGATCATGGGGCATGTCGACCACGGGAAAACGTCATTGCTCGATGCGATTCGCCTGACAAAGGTGGCGGAAGGCGAGGCCGGAGGGATTACGCAGCATATCGGCGCCTATATCGTCGGGGTCCGCGGCAAGCAGGTGACTTTCCTCGATACTCCGGGTCACGAAGCCTTTACGGCCATGCGAGCCAGGGGCGCGAGGGCCACGGATATCGTGATTCTTGTCGTGGCTGCCGATGATGGCGTCATGCCGCAGACGGTGGAAGCCATTCATCATGCCAAGGCTGCCGGAGTGCCATTGATCGTCGCCATCAATAAGGTCGACAAGCCGGGAGCCAATATCGATCGTGTCAAGAATGCTCTGACCGAGCATGGGCTGGTTCCTGAACCCTGGGGTGGCGACACGATTATGGTTGAGGTGTCCGCGAAGCAACGGACCGGCCTGGACCAGTTGTTGGAAATGATTCTTTTGCAGGCGGAAGTCTTGGAGTTGAAGGCGGATCCATCGCGCATGGCCAAGGGCCTGGTGATCGAGGCAAAGTTGGACCGCGGGCGTGGACCGATCGCGACGGTGTTGGTGCAGAGCGGGACGCTCCATGTCGGGGATGCATTTGTCGTCGGCAATTTCAGCGGTCGCGTGCGCGCGCTCCTCACCGACACGGGGAGTAAGACGACTGAGGCTGGTCCGTCCGTTCCTGTCGAGGTGATCGGTTTGCCGGGCGTGCCGTCGGCTGGCGATTTGTTCACCATCGTGAAAGATGAACGGGTTGCCCGTGAGATTGCGCAGGAGCGGGCGATGAAACAGCGGGCGGCGGATCTGGCCGGGCCGGCCAAGGTGAGCCTGGATGATTTGTTTGCCAAGATTCAGGAGGGCAATGTCAAAGAATTGCCCATCGTCATCAAGGCCGATGTGCAGGGGTCGGCGGAAGCTTTGGCCGCCGCAGTGGAAAAAATGCCGGCCGGTGCCGTCAAGTTGCGGGTGATGCATACCGGTGTGGGCGGTATTACCGAAACCGACATTCTCTTGGCGGCCGCGTCCAAGGCCATCGTGATCGGATTTAATATCCGTCCGGAGCCGAAAGCGGCGGCGCTGGCCGAGCGAGAGGGCGTCGACGTGCGCCTGTATAGCATTATTTACGACGCCCTCAACGATATTCGCGCCGCGATGGAGGGATTGCTCGAGCCCACGCTCAAGGAGCGCGTCCTTGGGCGGGCCGAGGTGCGGCAGATGTTTACGATCCCCAAGGCCGGTCTGGTGGCCGGTTGTTATGTGGTGGATGGCGTCATCTCACGGGCCAGCGTCGGCGTGCGCGTGCTTCGCGACAGTGTGGTGGTGTATGAAGGCAAGTTAGGCTCGCTCCGTCGCTTCAAGGACGATGTGCGTGAAGTGCAGCAGGGGTATGAGTGCGGTATCACGGTAGAAAGCTTCAATGACCTCAAGGCCGGGGACATTATCGAGGCCTACGTCGTCGATAAAATTGCCGCAAAGCTTGAGCCTGCGAACCGTGGCACGTCTCCGCAAAGTCATCGGGCATGACCGTCGGGCTCTGCACGGTTGAGTTGTTCATTCCCGACGGGCATTCGTTGAAAGACAAGCGTCAGGTCCTGCAAGGTCTGAAGACCCGGTTGCGAGACAAGTTTAATCTATCGGTCGCGGAAGTCGGAGACCAGGATTTGTGGCAGAAGGCAATTTTGGGTTTGGCTTGCGTGGCGAATGAATCCGCGCATGTGAACCAGGTGTTGGATCAAGCCGTAAATTTCATTCAGTCCGTACCCGCGATCCAACTCTTGCGCTCGCGAATCGAGTTGCTGTAAGGCGACGTCATGACCAAATCGACGTACAGCCGGGCCGATCGTGTGGCAGACCAGATCCGCATGGAAGTGGCCGACATCCTGATGCGGAAGATCAAAGATCCCCGCGTCCGCTCGGTCACCGTGACCGATGTGGAGTTGACCAAAGATCTTCGCATCGCGCGCGTCTTTGTGACGACCATGGAACAGAATAAGGATGAGCGGTTGGTGTTCGATGGGCTGGCGAAGGCCAGCGGTTTCGTTCGGGCCGAGCTGGGGCGGCGTCTGGCATTGCGATACCTGCCGGAGTTGATCTTTATGAAAGACATCAGTGGCCCTAGAGCTGACCGAGTCCTGGAGCTGTTGGACGGATTGCATCGCGATCAATCCCACGAAGAGATGTTGGCAGAGGCCCCACGCACTGATGTCTAACAAATGACCATGATAGCCTCGATGGAGCCACGCGCGACGACTGTGCTTCAGGACGGAGTGTTGAATGTCCGCAAGGAAGCCGGGTGGACGTCACACGATGTGGTGGCTCGCATTCGTGGGAAGTTGCGCGGCATGAAGTTGGGCCATGCCGGAACGCTGGATCCGGCGGCGACCGGCGTCCTGCCGTTGCTCGTCGGGCGTGGAACGCGCATCGCTGAATATTTGTTGGAATGGGACAAGACCTATCTCGCCGGATTGCGTCTCGGTGCCAGAACCGACACGCAAGATGCCACCGGGACCGTGCTCCTGCGTTCGCCGATTGAGTCGTTGTCCGAAGCCCGCATCCGCGAAGCGGCGGCCAGATTTGAGGGGCGCATTCAGCAACTCCCTCCCATGTATTCTGCGGTGAAAGTCGGCGGGGTTCCTTTATACAAATCGGCGCGAGCCGGGCGGGAGGTCTCTCGGCAGGCTCGTGAAGTGACCGTCTTTCGCCTCGATATCGTGGATATTCAGATTCCGGATGTGACGCTCCGGGTGGCCTGCTCCAAGGGGACGTATATCAGGACGCTCTGCGCGGATATCGGTGACAGGTTAGGGGTCGGCGGTCATATGGCGACGTTGGTCCGCGAGCGCGTGGGGCCACTGACCCTTGAACAGGCGTTGACGGTGGATGAAGTTGAATCACGGTTGGAGCAGGGAACGCTCATGGCGTCGATGTTGACGCTGGATGAGGCGCTGATAGGACTTCCGGTTTGTATTGTGGGGGCGGGGACGGTCGGACGGGTCCTGCACGGTATGCCGGTTTCTGGTTCGGAAGTGTTGACCTGGCAGGGGCTTCCCTCGGCTCTCTCTGACAAGGCGAATCGCGCTATTCGCATCAAGGACGGCGCGGGACGGTTATTGGCCATCGGTACGATGCCGATTGGTATGGATGCCCATGCGCCGGGGGGCAGTGCGCAGCCGATTGCCGTAACGAAGGTTTTGGTCACAGAAGAATCATAGGGTGGTAGCATCGCGAACTCAATAGAGGAGTAGAGACGTATGGCACTGGTAAAGGAAGTGAAAACGGAGTTGGTCAAGAGTTTTCAGCAGCATGACAAGGACACCGGATCTCCAGAAGTGCAGATCGCGATCCTGACGAACCGGATTACGTATTTGACGGAGCATTTCAAACTGCACAAGAAGGACCACCATTCCCGGCGTGGATTGTTGACCTTGGTCGGACGTCGTCGTCGGTTGTTGGACTATCTCCGGAAAGTCGAAGAGGCCCGGTATCGCGCCATTCTGGAGCGTCTGGGTATTCGTAAGTAGTCGTGTGAGTGAATCGGCTGCCACCTTCGTGGGTGGCGGCCGAACCACTTTGTTGTCCCCGCAGGTGAACACTGAAACAAGTTCAACGGCACGGGTCGACATTCAATCGAGGGCAGGCGCTTGTCGTTGGATGTGCAGGTAGCCGGTTGAGCTTATCTCTGTGGGCATCTGTGGGATTTAAACGAAGGAGACCATAGATGAAACATGTTGTAGACATTGAGCTGGCCGGGCGCCGGTTGACGCTGGAGACCGGACGCATTGCGAAGCAGGCGGACGGCGCTATCTGGGCCACTTACGGTGACACCGTAGTGCTTGCGACGGCGGTTGCGTCGCAAACCGCGAAGCCGGGAGTGGATTTTCTTCCGCTGACCGTGGATTACCAGGAAAAGACCTACGCAGCCGGTAAGATTCCGGGTGGCTATTTTAAGCGAGAGGGTCGGCCTTCCGAGCGGGAAGTGCTCACCAGCCGGCTGATTGATCGACCACTTCGCCCGCTCTTCCCTGAAGGGTATTACTTCGAGACGCAAGTCATCGCCTCGGTCTTGTCTGCAGATAAGACAGGCGTGTCGGATGTCATCGGCATCATCGCAGCCTCCGCGGCGTTGGCGGTCTCGTCGATTCCCTTCAACGGGCCGATTGCCGGTGTGAAAATCGGTCGGGTAAACGGGCAATTCGTGGTGAACCCCGATCTGGAAGCGCTGGAAACTAGCGATCTCCATCTCGTCGTGGCGGGAACTGCCGATGCGGTGATGATGGTGGAAGCCGGCGCCAATGAATTGCCGGAAGCGACCATGCTCGAAGCCATCGAGTTGGCGCACACCGAAATCAAGAAAATCGTCGCGAAGATCGAAGAATTGCGCAAGCTGGTCGGCAAGGCGAAGCGGGTTGTGGTGCAGGAGGCGATCGACGCCGCATTGACCGAACAGGTGCGTGCGCTGGTGGCCGGGCCGATTCGCGAAGCCATCCTCATTCCTAATAAAAGTGCACGGCAGGAACGCCTGGATCAGGTATTGGCCGAGACGGTCGCGAAGCTCAAGTCGGACGAACCCAATCGTGACCGGCATGTCAAGATCATTTTCCATGGTCTGGAGTACACCGAAGTTCGCAACATGATTCTCGAAAAGCGGGTGCGTGCCGACGGGCGTGGCCCGGCGGACATTCGCCCGATTACCTGCGAAGTCGGAGTCTTGCCCCGCGCGCACGGCTCCGCAGTCTTCACCCGCGGAGAAACCCAGAGTTTGGCGGTAGTGACGCTGGGCACGACCGATGATGAGCAGCGCATCGATGCGTTGGAAGGCGAGTATATGCGCACCTTCATGCTGCATTACAATTTCCCGCCTTTCAGTGTTGGTGAGGCGCGGCCGTTGCGGTCGCCCGGCCGCCGCGAGGTTGGGCATGGAGCCCTTGCCGAGCGCGCGCTTAAGTCGATTATCCCCGGCAAGGATAAGTTCCCTTATACTGTGCGGATCGTCTCGGAAATCCTGGAGTCGAACGGATCCTCTTCAATGGCGACGGTGTGCGGTGGTACGTTGGCGCTCTTGGATGCCGGCGTTCCGATTAAGGAGCCGGTGGCGGGGATTGCGATGGGGTTGATCAAGGAAGGCGACCAGGTGCTGGTCCTGTCCGATATTCTCGGATTGGAGGATCACCTGGGCGATATGGACTTTAAGGTCACGGGAACGAAAAACGGCGTGACGGCGCTTCAGATGGATATCAAGATCGGCGGCATCACTTCTGAGTTGATGCGTGAAGCGTTGGCTCAAGCGAAGGCAGGTCGGTTACACATTCTTGGGTGTATGGCCCAGGCGTTGACCGAACCGCGCACCAAGCTGTCCGCCTTTGCTCCCCGCATATTCCCGATGAAGATCAAGCAAGACAAGATCCGCGATGTCATCGGCCCGGGTGGAAAGATGATCCGCAGCATCATTGCGGAGACCGGTGTGAAGATCAATGTCGAAGATACCGGCGATGTAACGATCGCCTCTTCCGATGAAGCATCGGCACAGAAGGCCATCGATATGATCAAGCGCCTGACCGAGGAAGTCGAAGTCGGCAAGATCTATCTCGGAACGGTCCGGAAGATTATGGACTTCGGCGCATTTGTCGAAGTGCTTCCCGGCACGGACGGCTTGGTGCACATCTCCCAGCTGGCTCATCATCGCGTCAAGGCGGTCACCGACGAGGTATCGGAAGGCGATCAGGTAATGGTGAAGGTGCTGGAAATCGATAAGCAGGGGAAGATTCGCCTGAGCCGGAAGGAAGCCATGCCGGCACCGGCTGGTTCTCCTGCCACCGAGCCAACGCCCGCGGGATAATCGATCGTGTATCGCAAGATCGTTCTCGACAACCGGTTGCGCATTGTGGCCGAACTGCTGCCGACGTTGAAGTCCGTCACGATCGGCATATGGGTCAACGTCGGATCGCGCGATGAGCAACCGGGGGAAGAGGGGCTGTCTCATTTCCTGGAACATATGTTCTTCAAGGGAACGCGCAGCCGCACGGCGACGCAGATTTCCCGTGAGATCGATGCGCTGGGGGGGGAGATGAATGCGTTCACCACCCGAGAAACGACGACCTTTTACGTGAAGGTGCTGGATCAACAGTTGGAGGCAGCTTTGGAGCTGCTCTCGGATCTGTTCTACCGGTCCCGGTTCGAGTCGAAAGAAGTTGAAAAAGAAAAGCAGGTGGTGCTCGAAGAGATCCGGATGGTCCAAGACGATCCGGAGGATCTGGTTCAAGAGCTTCACATGAAGCACACGCTCGGAAGCCATCCGCTGGGCAGGCCGATCCTGGGGCAGGCTCCGAGAATTCAGGCCTTGGGACGGAACGATCTGGTGTCCTACGTTGGTTCGCACTATGATCCGGAGCGCACCGTTGTCGCTGTGGCTGGCAACTTTACCTGGCGTCGCCTGGAGCAGTTGTTGGCGCGGTATTTTTCCGATTCCCACAAGGGTGTGGCTGCTCGACCAAGCCGTCGCCCGCCCGAAGTGAAGGGTGGGGTGCTGGTTAAACGTAAGGCTCTTGAGCAGGTCCATCTGTGTTTGGGCCTTCAGGGTCTGAGTGCCGGGCATAAGGATCGATATGCGGCGCATGCGCTCAACGGGGTGTTGGGCGGGAGTGTGAGCTCGCGCCTCTTTCAGGAGGTGCGGGAAAAGCGTGGCCTCGTGTACTCGATCTATTCGTTCTTGTCCACCTACTCCGATGGCGGGATGACCACGGTGTATGCGGGTACGCGCCCGAAAGAGGTCGAGCGTGTTGTGGAAGTTGTCTGCCGGGAGTTGAAAAAACTTCGCACGCATGGAATCGATGCAAAGGATTTGGCCCGGGTCAAAAACCAAATGAAGGGCAGTCTGATGCTCAGCCTGGAGAGTTCGCACAGTCGCATGAGCAAGTTGGCGAAGGACGAACTGACGCAAGGCAATCACGTGTCGCTCGAGCAGATGATTGCGGAAATCGATCGCGTGACGACCGATCAAGTGTATCGGGTAGCGCAAACGTTGCTGGATCAACGTTGTCTTTCAATTACAGCGCTCGGTCCGATCCCGACCAGGAGTCTGCAGTCGTTTGCGTCATAACCGGTCAATTGCAGGGACGGCTGTAAGGTGAGCGCAAGGGCTGGTTCGGCCATGAGTTGCAGTGATTTGAACGCCATTGCAAGGCTAACTATTTGATACCTCGCTTGATTTGCAGTGCAAATGATCGCTCGATTTTGGCAAAACATTTTCTTGACACGTTTCGTGGATTTAAGTACCATGGCCGCGTTTTCATCATATAAGTCTGAATTTATTTCGACTGCATTACAGGGGAAGGTAAGCAGAGAGAAAGGGGGTGTGCGTCGCACTTCCTCCTCCTAGCGCGTTCTCTGGATTTTTGTTTTTTTCTGAACTCTTTTTTTGGATACTGTGATTCAACGGTTCTCTGGTCATCATTTTTCCAAGGAGGGTAGGGTTATGAATAGGGTCGGAATTCTAGCCGCACTTGCAGTCTCCTCCGTTGTCGGCTTGTTGACCGCCGGTGTTACGTTGGCGGCGGATGCTCCAGCCGGGGGCGGACCGAGCGAAGTCACCACGGGCAGCGGAAAGTTTTTTAAGGGTGAGACCACCAATACCTTGAAGGGTCGGGTGTGGTCGCAATGGGCAGACAATCCTGATACCGAATTGCTCTTCGGTATTCAGTACTGGAACACCGGTGATCCGGCTTCTGGTGAGGGCGGTGGCCGCTCTTCTACGCAAATGGATGTGAAGCCGCCGGATCCCTTGTTTACCTGCTGCGGCTGGGGGTTTACCGGTGGTACGGACAAGAATAATCCCTATGCCGGTTGGTATCATGCTGCAACCACAGTCCGTTTGTCTGTGAAGGATAAGAGTTTGATGGATCAAATCATCAAGGCATCGCAGGAACTCGTAGCGATGGAAGTGACCCTTGATGGTCGGACCATTACCGGCTTCAAGGTCTTGAAGTAGAATTTATACGCAAGGCGACATTCTTGGGACTTTTTTGTCTTCTTTAAGGAGGATGTGATTATGAAGCTTCAAAAGCAGGGGTGGACCTTTATGGCTGCCGTGGCTTTGGTGGTAGGATTTACCTCCACTGCGCTGGCCATTGAGGCGTTCCAAGAGCGATTTGAGTGGGGAGATCTGAGCAAGCCCACTACGCTGCAGGGGCGTGTCATCATTCTAGATCCATATGATGAAGCGGTTTGGCTCAACATTGCCGTGTTCGGTGGTAATGCTGAGAGCGGTCTGTGGTGGCAGAGAATTCACCCAGGGAAGAACCTCAAGTTCTATCCTGCGGACAAGAATGTGTGGGAACAGCTGAAGTCCATGGCGCGTCCGCATTCCGGACCGGCTGCAGCCAAAGAAGTTCCCCCTGGATCCCCGACAACTTTGGTCGAGTTTGTGGCCCAGGAAGTCGAGCAGAATCGCCGCGTGATTTCGTCAGTCAAGAAATTGCCTGATAATGCCGGCGAAATGGGCAAGCCGAAGAGCATCTCGTCCCTTCGTTTGAAGGAATGTGAAGGGAAGACGGAAGTGGACGCTCCTTGCCACGCCGCGAAGACCTTGCTGAACACGTCTCCCAAGACTCCGGATGGGGCGAATCTGCCGTTGCAATATGATGTCTTGTTGCCTAATGGCAAGCCGCTTGCCAACCTGATTCCCTGGACTGCCAAGTACAATCAGGGTGGTGGACATCACTAAGTTGTAGAAGGCCATTGGCCTGAAGTAAGAAGGCGGCATTCCGGAAGGGATGCCGCCTTCTTTTTTGCGACGTCAAGGGAAGAGCTGTCTAGGCCGAGATGTGCGCTATTCCTTTAGCAACCGTTGTTGTAAGGCAGCGAGCCGATTGAGTGCATCAAGAGGGGTCATGGAGAAGAGATCCATTTGGCGAACCTCCTCAAGCATTGGATGAGGCGCCGGGAGCGTGGCATCAAATTGAAGCGACTGCTGATTCTCCTGCACTGGCCGTCCGGATGACGAGGAAGACTCAAGTTGAGCAAGGACGGCCTTGGCCCGATGTATCACCTGGTCTGGAAGGCCTGCAAGTTGAGCAACATGGATTCCGTAGCTGCGATCGGCACCTCCGCGAATGATCTTACGCAGAAACAGCACCTTCCCATCACGCTCCTGAACCGCAACGCAGTAGTTTGTAATCCCCTCCCGTAGACTCTCCAATTGGGTCATTTCGTGGTAGTGAGTCGCAAAGAGCGTGCGCGCGCCGAGACGCTGAGGATCCTGGATGTATTCTGCTATGGCCCAGGCAATGCTGAGCCCGTCGTAGGTGCTCGTGCCGCGACCGATTTCATCCAGGAGGATTAAGCTGCGAGGCGTGGCGCAGTTGAGAATATGCGCCGTCTCCGTCATCTCAACCATGAAGGTGCTCTGGCCGCCAGCGAGGTTATCGGATGCGCCGACTCTGGTAAAAATGCGATCAGTCAGTCCGATGTGGGCTTCTGTGGCGGGGACAAAGCTTCCCATCTGGGCCATCAAGGCGATCAGAGCGACCTGTCGGAGGTAGGTGCTCTTCCCGGCCATATTGGGGCCGGTCAAAATGTGCAACCGGCTGCTAGCCAGATCCAGATGGGTGTCGTTCGGGATAAATCCGCCGGAGAGATCAAGTCGCTCGACGACAGGGTGTCGGCCCTGAACAATATGAAGTCCATGACCTTCGTCGACGGTTGGTCGTACGTAGCGATTGAGCGCGGCGGTCTCGGCGAGGGCGGCGACCACGTCAAGGGTGGCCAATCGTCGGCTGATCTCCTGAAGGCGGGCTGTTTCTGCAGCGAGTCGTGTCCGGAGTTGTTCAAACAGTGCTTGCTCCAGGGCCGTCAGTTTTGTGTCGGCTCCCGTGACTCGCTCTTCGAGTTCCTTCAACTCGGCAGTCATGAATCGCTCGGCATTGACCAGAGTTTGCTTGCGGATATAGTCGGGCGGTACTTTCCCGAGATTGGCCTTTGTGAGTTCGATATAGTACCCAAAGACTTGGTTATACCTGATTTTAAGCGACTCAACGCCGGTCCGTTCGCGCTCTTTGGCTTCCAGGCCGGCAATCCAGCCTTTGCCCTCCCGGCTTGCCTTGCGAAGCTCATCGACTTCGGGGTGGAAGCCGCTCTTCAGGATGCCGCCGTCGCGAATCGATACGGGCGCCTCCTGTTCTATGGCTCCTTCGATCAATTCGTAGAGATCCTGAGCGTTGTCCCATGACGACCTCAGGTCGGCGATGAGTGGAGAATCGAGCGCGGATAATTCGGCCTGAATGGCGGGGAGCGAAGAGACGGAAATCTTCAGCGCGAGGACATCTCGCGGATTGGCAACTCCGAGGGACATGCGGCTACAGAGACGGGAAATGTCCTGGACGGTTCGCAATGCTGTTCGGAGGCGAACTCGTGCATCGATCTGTCGTTTGAGTATGTCAACTGCTGTCAGCCGGACCTCGATTGCCGAACTGTTGACCAATGGCCGCAGGAGCCACTCACGGAGCAACCGGCTTCCCATGGCGGTGACGGTGCGATCCAGAACGCCCAATACTGTATAGGCGGATTGGTTCGACGATTCTTCCGCGCGACCGGCAGGTCTGACGAGTTCCAGGTTACGGATGGTGACGCTATCCAGGTGCATGGCGTCATGATCCTGCCTGACTCGTGGGGGATGGATATGGTCGAGAGGGGCCGACGGTTGCGTCTCTCTGACGTAACGCAACACGGCCGCCCCGGCTTGGATGCCCAGTGTGAGTCTGTGGCAGCCGAAGGCTTCAAGGGAATGAACGTGGAACTGTTCTTGTAGCGCGATACGACCCTGCTCCAGGTCGAACCAAGTCGCAGGTTGCGTGCAGCATCGTGGATCTGTCAGGTCGGACGTCCACTGTTGTTCGTCCGGGGAGAGATCCTCTGGAAACAACAATTCTTTCGGTTCAAGGCGCGTGAGTTCGTCCCGCAACGCGGCCTCTGCTTGTGGCCCATGAAACTCACTGAGCCAGTAGTCTCCGGTCGAGACTTCAAGCGTGGCAAGGCCGTAGGAACATTCTTTGCGTCCAGTCCCTGCGGAACGAATGCGCACGGCCACCGCAGCCAGCACGTTGGATTCTGTAGAGGGGAGGAATTCGCTATCGATGAGCGTGCCGGGAGTATAGAGCCGCACGACCTCCCGACGCACCAGGCCTTTGGCCAGCTTGGGGTCTTCGACTTGCTCGCACAGGGCGACGGTTCGTCCCGCACGGAGGAGTTTGGCGATGTAATTGGTGGCGGCGTGATATGGGACACCGCAGAGAGGGATCGGTGCCTCGCTGGACTTGTCCCGGGATGTGAGCGCAATGGAGAGAAGTTTGGACGCCTCTACTGCGTCCTCCTGGAACATTTCATAGAAATCGCCGACACGGAAAAAGAGGATGGCATCACGATAGGCCTGCTTGATGTCGCGATATTGACGCATCAATGGGGTGCCGTCGGCGTCACCCATCGGAGGGCTCTCCTTCAGCGGGAATGTCCGAAGATGTCCCCACGCGGCGAGCGGCTTTGTCGAGGGCTTGCCGGAGGCGCTCCAGATCCACCTCGGCCTCCTGCAGTGCCTTGGTTTTGCGCCGGAGTTCGATGCGGCCGCGCACCCAGGCCGGAAACAGCAGAATTCCGGATACTAACAGCCCGACGCCGAACGCCGCCAGAATCGGTTTATAGATCAGGATTGAGGCGGATCGAAGACCGAAAAAATACCGCAGAGTGACTTCCTGCTCCTGGTTCTGCAAAAAAAACGACAGCGCGAGTAGCAGCAGCGTTCCCACCAATATCAATCGGATCAATGCGGGGCCCTCCTTGGCCGGCTCAATTGTACACGGGTTTGCTGAGCCGCTCTAGTGGGGCGACCTGCGGAGAGCCGGGAGCGAAGCGCATCCAGCAGACGCCGTGCAGCAGGGCCTCTGGCTGTAAGAATTGCGCGGCGGGCCGCCGGGGGGCGGTGCGACAAGTGAACATCGAGCCGGTCTGCCGGAAGACCGTCGCCCCATCGATCGGCCCATTCGATGGCAGTGACGGAGTGACCGTCTACGTAGTCGCTGAGTCCGGTGTCTTCGAGCTGGGCGGCGGTCAGCCGGTAAAGATCGGTGTGGACCAGTGGAAGGCGTCCTTGGTATTCGTGGATCAGTGTAAATGTGGGGCTGCTCACCTCCGTCGGTTCGGCGAGTAGTCCGTCGGCGATGCCTTTGACCAGAGAGGTCTTGCCTGCCCCCAGTTCACCGAACAGGGCGAGGACTTCGCCTCCCTGAAGGAGTGCGCCCAGGCAATGTCCCAGACGGTGCGTCTGTTGCGGAGATCGAAGCACAATGCGCCACGGTTTGCCGACGGAGGGAGACCCCGCGGTTGTTTGCCTGAGAGGTGCCGCAGGTGATGGCATCGGCTTAGGTATGTGTGGTCGGCGCGAGGGCATGGGGGATGTGCTGAATGAGATCACTCGCAATCATGCCGGCTTGGCCGAGATGCTGGGCGGCCAAATCTCCGGCCAAACCATGAAAGTAGGTTGCAGCGCAGGCAGCGTCCCAAGGGGCCAAGCCTTGAGCGAGCAGCCCGCCGACCATGCCCGTCAAGACATCACCGGTTCCCGCGGTGGCCATGCCGGGATTGCCGGTCGGGCAGATGGCTGCCAGGCCATCCGGGCGCGCAATCACCGTGCGGGCCCCCTTGAGGATGACAAAGACGCCGCGTTCCCGCGCAAATCTCGTCGCCGTGCCAAGACGATCGTCATTGACTGATTGTATGGTCGCCTCAGTTTCCAATCTGGCCATCTCGCCGGGATGAGGGGTGATAATCGGCGGTCGTTTGCACTCGGTCAGTAGCGAGGACTTTCCTGCCAATGCATTCAATGCATCGGCATCGAGTACGCAAGGCTTGTCGATTCGCTTCACGAGTTCCTGTACTAGGTCGACGGTCTCGGGATGGGTGGTCAAGCCCGGTCCGATCGCGACGGCATCCCTGGCGCCGGCGAACGCGAGCAAGCGTTCCAAGCCGGAACGCGCGAAGGTCCGAGCTTTGGTCTCCGGCATCGGCAGGGTCATCACTTCGAGGAGTTTTGCTTCCAGAATATCATTGGCGCTTGTGGGGATCGCGGCTGTCACCAGGCCGGTTCCAATGCGCAGGGCTGAGAGCGCGGCCATGGCCGCCGCGCCTGTCTTGCCGACCGAGCCGGCGATAATGCCGAGATGGCCGTAGGTGCCTTTGTGTGCCGAGGGGCGTCGTGGAGGGAGTGCCGCTCGAGCGGCCGTATCGGTCAGCAACATCAGCCGACTTCCGACGGATTCGACAAACGAGGCGGGAATCCCAATATCCACGAGTCGAACCATTCCGGCGCAATCGATGCCGGCGCCACTGTAAAGTCCTGCTTTCGGTAATCCAAAGGTCACCGTGAGATCCGCGCGTACGGCGGCTCCCAGCACCGCGCCTGTATCGGCATGCAGGCCTGATGGAAGATCGACGGCCACGGTCGGGCGGCCTGAGGCGGTTATGGCTTCGATCGCATCACGATAGAGCCCGGTGACGGGGGTAGAGAGGCCCGTGCCTAGAATGGCATCGACAAGAATGTCACCGGTCGCCAATCGCTGTTGTATCGCCTCGGCGTCGGCAGGGCTTGTGACGGCCGACTTCCCTGCCGATCGGAGAAATCGCTGGTACATCGTCTTTGCATCGCGACTGAGATCGTCGGGGGGCGCGAGCAGCAGGACGTGGACCCGGGCCTGTTGTCGTCGTAACAGTCGCCCGACGACAAAACCGTCTCCACCGTTATTTCCCTTGCCGCAGAGGATGATAACCGATTTTCCGGCAAGCGGTGCATACCAGGCTTCGAGGTGAGTGACGACCCCCGCTCCGGCTCGTTCCATCAGCGTTAGGGACGGCACCAAGGCCTCCATAATTGTCCGCTGATCCAGGGCTCGCATTTGCTCGGCGGTCACGATCGGTATCATGGTGTTCTGTGACTCCCGGTCGGTTTCTCGCGGCGAGGGTGACAGCCCGTGCCGTAGGGGTGGCCGGATTAGGCGACCAATTCCTTCATTTCGCGCACAGCCTGGACTAATCCGACCATGACGGATCGGGCGATGATGCTGTGACCGATGTTGAATTCCACAATCTCGGGCAACTTGGCGAGTCGTTTCACATTTTTATAGGTCAAGCCATGCCCGGCGTTCACGCCGAGGCCAAGTTTGTAGGCCAGTTTGGCCGCCTGGGTAATGGCCTCGAATTCTTCGTCTTCTTCCTTCGACCGCTTGGCGTTGGAGTACCGGCCGGTATGTAGCTCGACATAGGCTGCACCGATTTTGTGCGCCGCCTTGATTTGATCGAGACTCGGCTCGACAAACAGGCTTGTGGGGATGCCTCCGTCGCGGAGCAGATCGACGATTTTCTGAATGCGATCACGGTGGTTGGCGACATCGAGACCGCCTTCGGTGGTCAATTCTTGGCGACGTTCCGGAACGAGTGTCACGAGGTCCGGTTTCACGCTCAGGGCAATCTTGGCCATGGCGTCATCGGCGGCCATCTCCAGATCCAGTTTGGTTCGCACGATTTCCCGCAACATGGTGAGATCTCGATCTTGAATATGCCGGCGGTCTTCCCGAAGATGCACGACCAGGCCATCCGCGCCGGCCAATTCCACCAGAATGGCCGCAGTTAGGGGATCAGGATCGGTCCCTCCGCGCGCCTGCCGGAGTGTCGCCACATGATCGATATTTACACCCAGTCGAGCCATTACACCTCCGCAATTTTCCTGCATTCCATAGGAGAAAGATTTCGGAACTGGTCGAAATTCATAGACAATTCTCTCGTCACTGAGGCATTATTAACAGAAGACGGTACGGGGGGCAAGGAGGCAGTCGTGGGAGTCCTCACTGTTTTGAGTATGACCACGATAGGGTGTTTGCCTCCAAGTCCTGCCAATCGTAGCGAAATTGACTCGTTTTGAGGCCTCCATTAAAATACGCCCCTTTCAGAGGCATGGCGACTGAACCGGTTCGGAAGAGGACCCGCCTGTAGGAGTCTGACAAATTCATGGCGATCGGCGACGGCTTTTACCGCATTAAACGGCTTCCCCCATACGTATTTGCGCAAGTACAAACCCTGAAACTTGAGGCGCGTCAGCGGGGCGAGGATATCATCGACTTCGGCATGGGCAACCCCGATCAGCCCACGCCTCCTCATATCGTCGACAAGTTGATCGAGGCGTCGAGGAAGGCCAAAAACCATCGTTATTCAGCTTCGCGTGGGATCACGAAGCTGCGTCATGCGATTACCGGTTGGTATAAGCGCAATTATGATGTGGATTTGGATCCTGAGACCGAAGCGATCGTGACGATCGGCTCCAAGGAAGGTATCGCTCACTTGGCGCTGGCCACGATCGGGCCAGGCGACGTGGTGCTGACGCCCACGCCCACCTATCCCATCCATATGTACAGTTTTATCATCGCCGGCGGGGAAGTGCGCGGGATCGAGCTCCGCCAGGATAGCGACTTTTTCGACGATCTGTTGCGCGTCTATCGCCAAACCTTGCCGCGTCCGCGTATTCTGGTGATCAATTTCCCGCACAATCCGACGACCGCCGTGGTCGATCTTGAGTTTTTTAAGAAGATCGTTGCGTTTGCCAAGGAACACGATGTGATCGTGATTCACGACCTGGCCTATGCCGATATCGCGTTCGACGGCTATAAGGCGCCGAGCTTTCTGCAAGTGCCGGAAGCGAAAGATGTGGGCGTGGAGTTTTATACGCTGTCTAAGGCCTACAACATGCCCGGCTGGAGGGTCGGATTCTGCGTCGGTAACCGTGAAGTGGTCGGCGCGCTTGCCAAGCTGAAGAGTTATCTCGACTACGGTATTTTTCAGCCGATTCAGATTGCCAGTACCGTGGCGTTGAATGGGCCACAGGACTGCGTCAAGGAAGTCGTGCAACGGTATCAAAACCGGCGCGATGTTCTCGTGAACGGGCTGAATCGTATCGGCTGGCCGGTGGCGTTGCCCCGTGCGACCATGTTCGTGTGGGCTCGTATTCCGGACCCGTTCCGGCATATGGGGTCTCTGGAGTTTTCGAAGCTGCTTCTTCGGGAGGCCAAGGTCGCCGTGTCGCCTGGAATCGGTTTCGGAGAAGGCGGAGATGAATTCGTGCGGTTTGCACTGGTGGAAAATGAACATCGCACCCGGCAGGCCCTGCGCGGGATCCGCAAGGTGTTGAATTTGGATGACCAGGAATCATGAAGAGTGAGATCGGGGTCGGGTTAATCGGATTTGGAACGGTCGGCACCGGTGTGGCTCGGGTGTTGAACGACAATGCTGAATTGATTCGTCGTCGGGTGGGTGTGCCCGTCAAGCTGTTTCGCATTGCAGACCTGGACATCACACGCGACCGCGGCATTGCGATTGCGCCGGGCGTGCTCACGACGGATATCCAGCAAGTCCTCACGGATCCACGTGTGGATATCGTCATCGAGTTGATGGGCGGCTATGATCTTGCCAAGCGTGTGATTTTGGATGCTATCCAGCGCGGCAAGCACGTGGTCACGGCTAACAAAGCCTTGCTGGCCGTGCACGGTGAAGAGATTTTTGCCGCGGCGTCGCGTCAAGGCATCGACCTCGGCTTCGAGGCGAGCGTGGGCGGCGGAATTCCGGTCATCCGCGCACTGATGGAAGGATTGGCTGCAAACAATATTCAGTCGATCTACGGCATCATCAACGGCACCTCGAACTATATTCTCAGCCGGATGACCAGTGAAGGTCAGCGTTTTGACGAGGTGTTGGATGAGGCGAAGCGTGCCGGCTACGCAGAGGCCGACCCCACCTTCGATGTGGCGGGCATTGATTCGGCGCACAAACTGACCATCATGGTCAGTTTGGCTTACGGCACACCCGTCAATTTCAAAGAGATCTACACCGAAGGTATCACCGGGCTCACGCCGCTCGATATTGCCTATGCGAAGGAGTTCGGGTTTACAATCAAGCTGCTGGCGATCGCAAAATACTCCGAGGGAGAAATCGAGGCGCGCGTGCACCCGACGATGGTGCCGTCGGTTTCCCAAATCGCCAAGGTCGACGGTGTCTACAATGCGATTCAACTGGTGGGCGATGCCGTCGAAGATGTGGTGCTGTATGGTCGGGGCGCCGGGTCGATGCCGACGGGAAGTGCGGTCGTGAGCGATGTCATGGCCATCGCGCGCAATCTGCTCAAGGATGCCGCCGGCCGTGTCCCGCCTGCATCCTATCAGCCCGATCAGCGGCGGCCGTTGCGCATGCGACCGATGGAAGAAATTACCTCGCTCTACTACATTCGTTTTATGGTGGTCGACCGGCCGGGTGTGTTGTCGCAGATTGCCGGGGTGCTGGGTCGTTATGGGATCAGCATTTCGTCGGTGCTGCAGCAGGGACGCAAAGAGGGGCAGACGGTGCCGGTGGTGATCATGACGCATATGGCAAAGGAACGGGACATTCAAAATGCACTCCGTGAGATCAACCCCATGTCCTACATCTCCGAGCCCACGATGCTGATCAGGGTCGAAGGACGGGATGAATGAATGGGGCTCTCCGGTGTTGCTGAGAGGATGGTCGAGTAGACTCTTATGATTCGTTGGCGTGGGATCATCGAAGAATACCGGAAGTTCCTGCCGGTTACGGCGCAGACACCTGTGGTCACGCTGGGCGAAGGCAATACCCCGCTGATACGCGCCGCGCGGCTTGCGAAGAAGATTGCTCCGGGGATTGATCTCTATCTGAAGTACGAAGGGATGAATCCCACCGGATCATTCAAAGACCGTGGCATGACTATGGCGATCTCTAAGGCAGTCGAGGGGGGCGCGCGGGCGGTCATTTGCGCCTCCACCGGCAACACGTCTGCCTCCGCTGCCGCGTACGGGGCCAGGGCGGGCATTGCTGTGTATGTGCTCATTCCGGCCGGCAAGATCGCGCTGGGGAAATTGTCACAGGCAATGATGCACCAGGCCACCGTCATTCAAGTCGAAGGGAATTTTGACCAGGCCTTGACCATCGTCAAAGAGCTGTCGGCCACGTACCCCGTTGAGTTAGTTAATTCTCTAAACCCCTTCCGGATCGAGGGGCAGAAAACGGCAGCCATGGAGATTTGCGACGATCTCGGCGATGCGCCGGCTATGCATGTACTTCCTGTGGGGAATGCAGGTAATATCACCGCCTATTGGAACGGCTATCGGGAGTATCGTGCGGCCAATCAGACGACGCGGTTGCCTCGGATGATGGGATTTCAGGCCGCTGGTGCGGCGCCGATTGTCTTGGGCCATATCGTCGATGAGCCACAGACGGTGGCCACGGCGATCCGAATCGGCAATCCGGCCAGTTGGCAATCGGCTCTTACTGCGGTGAAGGAGTCGTCCGGTGCCATCGATATGGTCACCGACGAAGAAATTCTGCATGCCTATGCCTTGGTGGCTAGTGAGGAAGGCGTCTTTTGCGAACCAGCCTCCGCCACCTCCGTGGCTGGTGTCATTAAGTTGAGCCAGGCCGGACAATTAAGAGAAGGTGTCACGGTTGTGTGTACGTTGACCGGGCATGGTTTGAAGGATGCTGATACGGCGATCGGCATTTCACGCCAGCCTCAAACAGTGAAAGCCACCCGCGATGATGTGGCCCGCCTCCTTCATGTCTGATTACCTCAGGAACATTGCATGAAATATTTGATCCTGCATGCCGACGGGATGGCAGATCTCGCGTGTCCGGAACTCGGTGGAAAAACTCCGCTTCAAGCGGCTGCAACTCCAAACTTTGATCAGATCGCTCAGCGTGGGGAAGTGGGGCTGTTGAGCCTTCCCTCGGAAGCCGGAGCTGCCGGAAGTGATGTCACCAGTGTGGCTGTGCTGGGATATGATCCGAAAAAATATTATCCGGGCCCAGGCCCATTGGAGGCGGCCGGTCTCGGCGTTACGGTGGGTGAGCAGGACGTGGTATTCCGGTGCACCATGGTAACGGTGCGGGGGGAGGCTGCCTCCGGCAGCAAAGATCGGGCAACCGACATCAAGAAACTCGGGCCGCATGTCCTTATGGAGGACGCGACCGCCGGGCTCATCGACACGGAGCAGGCTCGTGAGTTGCTCGAAGCGGTGAATGAGCAGCTTGGCTCGGAGTCGATTCAGTTTTACCCCGGTTCCGGGCATCGGCACCTCATGGTCTGGGTCGGAGGAAAATCTCGCGCGACGTGTCTCGATCCGCAACCGTTGGTCGGCCGGTCGATTGCCGATGCGCTGCCGAGCGGTGACGGCGCCGACGTGCTGCGCAAGATCATGGATGCGGCATTTTTCATTCTGCGCGACCATCCGGTGAATGAGGAGCGTGAGCAGGAGGGGTTGAAGCCCGCCAATTGCCTGTGGTTGTGGGGCCAGGGCCGTGCCGCCGTGTGGCCGCCTTTGCCGGAGCGATACCAGATTGCCGGTGTGGTGGTGTCATCCAGCGATGTCCATCGCGGGGTTGGGTTGTGCGCCGGATTGGATGCGGTCGAGCTTCTGCTTGCCGACGGAAACGATGCGAATGAGTTCACGGGTTGCGTGCAAACGGCGGTGCAGGAATTGGCCAAAAAGGACTTCGTCTATCTGCATGCCGGGCTTTCCGACGACGTGCTGCACACGACTGATGTGCAGGACAAGGTGCGGGCCATTGAGCGGTTCGATGCCCAGGTCGTCGGGCCGATTCTCTCGGCACTGGCGACTCATCCCGCCTATCGGTTGCTAGTCGTGTGTGATCCCGGCCTCGCAAAGAGCCACGGTTCCGAGATTCCGCCGATCCTGTATGCGCTGTGTGATAGTGCCGCCAAGCCGTCGGCCGGAGTTACCAAACGGTTTCACGAGCAGGATGCGAACATCGCCGGGACCGCGCCTCGCGATGCCACGAAGTTGATGCTGCGATTATTCCCGCGCGGAGTATAGAGCTGTGGCGCTGATCGTTCAAAAATACGGGGGAACATCCGTCGGGACGGTCGAACGGATTCATCGCGTCGCCGAACGTGTCGAGCGCGCTCAGAAAGACGGCCACCAGGTGGTGGTGGTGTTGTCGGCCATGAGCGGGGAAACCGATCGACTGCTGAAGTTGGCGCATGAGGTCACCGGTGCGCCGGATGAGCGGGAATTGGACATGCTGCTCTCGACGGGGGAGCGGGTGACTATTGCGTTGTTGGCCATGGAACTCCGGGGCCGAGGGGTGAATGCCCGCTCCTTCACGGGACGGCAGGTCGGCATTCACACGGACAGCGCACACACCAAAGCTAGAATTTCACGCGTCACGGCCGATCGAATCAAGGAAGCGTTGTCTGCGGGCGTGATCCCCGTTGTGGCAGGATTCCAGGGCATTAACGCCAGTTCGGATGTCACGACGCTGGGCCGGGGAGGTTCCGATCTAACAGCCGTTGCGCTGGCGGCGGCGCTCAAGGCCGACCGCTGCATTATTTATACGGATGTGGACGGTGTCTACACTGCCGACCCGAACATCGTTCCGGCTGCGCGACGTCTGGATAAGATCTCCTACGAAGAGATGCTGGAAATGGCAAGCCTCGGCGCCAAGGTGCTGCAGAGTCGCTCGGTGGAGTTTGCGGCCAAGTACTCCGTGCCGGTGGAGGTCAATTCAAGTTTCAAAGAAGGAAAGGGAACGCTCGTGACACGTGAAGATGCCGATATGGAAGGGGTCATGGTATCGGGTGTGACGGGAGACCGCAATCAGGCCAAGATTACAATCGTCGGTGTGCCGGATCGGCCGGGGATCGCCGCGCGCGTGTTCGGGGCTGTGGCCAATGCCAACATCGTGGTGGATATGATCATCCAAAACGTCAGCCAGGCCTCCACAACCGACATTTCGTTCACGGTCCCCAAGGCTGATTTGCGCAATGCCGTCGATCTTGTCCAGCGTCTGTCCGAAGAGATCGGCGCCCGGTCCGTGGCCGTGACGGAATCTATTGCTAAGGTGTCGCTCATCGGGGTGGGTATGCGGTCGCATTCCGGAGTGGCGGCAAAGATGTTCGAGGTGCTTTCGCGCGAAGGCGTGAACATCATGATGATCAGCACGTCGGAAATTAAGATTTCCTGTGTCATCGAGGAAAAGTATTTAGAATTGGCCATGCGTACGCTTCACGCGGCGTTCGGTCTGGATCGGGTTTCGGCACCTGCCTTGGGCTAGTCTGCTCGGAGGGCGGTCGCGGTCGGTGTGCCGTCTCCTCGACAGGTCCGTCATGACCCTGTTACTCTCACATCTATGAAACGTCGCACTACAGCGCTGCGGCGCCCTCGCGGTTCGGAACCAGTTTCGGTGCCGTCGCTCACGGCGGCGCAGGCGTCCGCGCTCGAAATCTACGATACCACCTTGCGGGATGGGGCTCAGGCGGAGGATGTCAGTTTCTCCGTGGAAGATAAGCTTCGCGTGGCGCAACAGCTGGATGAACTCGGTGTGCATTTCATTGAGGGTGGGTGGCCGGGTGCGAATCCGAAAGACATCGAGTTCTTTCGCATGGTCAAGACCATTCCCTTTAAGAATGCGACCATCGTAGCGTTCGGTTCGACGCGTAAAGCCAGCAACTCGGTTCGAAAAGATAAAAACCTTCAAGAACTGCTCGCGTCAGGAACTCCGACCATTACGCTCTTCGGCAAGAGTTGGTCGTTTCAAGTGACGGACGCGCTGGGCATTGCGCTCGCTAAGAATTTGGAGTTGATCGAAGACTCGATTCACTACTTGCGCTCCAAGGATCGTCGAGTGTTTTACGATGCCGAGCATTTTTTCGACGGGTATAAGGCCAACCCTGACTATGCGTTGCAGACGATTCGCAGAGCGATTGCCGGGGGAGCCGAACGGGTCATTCTCTGTGATACCAATGGCGGGACCATGCCGTGGGAAATCCGTGAAATTTGCCGCATTGTGAAACAGGAATGTCCCGTGCCCTTGGGGATTCATGCACACAACGACAGCGAAATGGCGGTGGCGAACTCGCTCGTCGCCGTGGAGTCGGGCATTCTGCAGGTGCAGGGGACGATCAACGGAATCGGTGAGCGATGCGGCAATGCCAACCTCTGTTCCATCATTCCAAATCTACAGTTGAAAATGCAGCGGCCTGCGCTCGGCAACAAGCTGACGCACCTGAAGGATGTCTCCGGATTCGTGACGGAGATTGCCAACCTGATGCCCAATAAGCGGCAGCCCTACGTCGGGGATGCGGCCTTCGCGCACAAGGGCGGCGTGCATATTCATGCGGTGCTCAAGAATGCGGCGACCTACGAGCACATCGATCCCGCAGCGGTCGGAAATCGTCGTCGGATCTTGGTATCGGATTATGCGGGGCGCAGCGGGCTTCTGGAAAAGGTTGAAGCGTACGGCATTTCGCTGAACAAGAATCACACAAAATTGCAGGAACTGGTCGAGACGCTCAAGGAGCGCGAAAGCCAAGGGTACCAATTTGAAGGTGCGGAAGGATCGTTTGAGCTGCTGATGCGCAAAGCGATGGGCAGCCATCGCCCGTCCTTTCAGCTGCTCGGTTTCCGTGTGATCGTTGAAAAGAAGCAGGAGCATGGTCTGCTGCTGTCGGAAGCCACCGTGATGGTAAAGGTCGGGGAGGTCGTCGAGCACACGGCCGCCGTCGGTGCCGGTCCTGTGAATGCCCTCGACCATGCGCTCCGAAAAGCCTTGGAAAAGTTCTATCCGCAGCTTCGCGAAGTGAAGCTCCTGGACTATAAGGTCCGTGTGCTCTCTGCGGATAAAGGGACGGAATCAAAGGTACGCGTCCTGATCGAGTCGGGCGATCACAAGGACAAGTGGGGCACCGTCGGTGTATCGGAAAACATCATGGAAGCGAGCTGGCAGGCGCTGGCGGACAGCATCGAGTATAAATTACTGCTCGCGGATCGTTAGGCTCTTTTCACCCCCATCGGGCTCACATAATCCTTGACAGGGCAGGTAACCTCACGTAACTTATGGAGAAATTCTTTGTCTTGGACGCTGGACACCAAGAAGCACTTCCTAAGGAACGACTCTAGTGGATGGCGGGGGGAAAGGCATGAGAAAGGCGGATATCGCGAACGAAATCTTCAAGCAGGTCGGAGTATCCAAGAACGATGCAGCCGATATCGTCGAACTCGTGCTCAATCTGCTGAAGGGAGTGCTGCAAAAAGGTGACGCGGTCAAAATTGCAGGATTCGGGAATTTTGTAGTACGAAGCAAAGGGGCCCGTAAGGGGAGGAACCCGAGAACCGGCGAAGAAATCGGGATTACTCCCCGTCGGGTGGTCACGTTTCGGCCCAGTCAGGTATTTAAAAAGTACGTCAATTCCTAGTCGCTACCTTGCTACGAGCACAAGCAGCATGAGGACCGGTCATGGGGAATGAGCCCAGACTGGGAAGCAAAGTCTTTTACAAAATCGGCGAAGTCAGCAAGATCTCTAAACTGCCGGCTTATGTCTTGCGGTTTTGGGAGTCGGAGTTCAGCTTCCTAAGACCGAAGAAGAGCCGCGGCAATCAGCGGCTCTATGTGCAGAAAGATGTAGATACGGTGCTGGAGATCAAGCGCATGCTCTATGACGAGGGGCATACGCTGGCCGGGGTCAAGCGATACTGGGCTCGTCGAGGACGAGTCACCGTGAAGAAGCTTGGAGCCCGGAAAGAACTGGCACAACGTGTCAGGGGCGACCTCCAGGCGATCATCAGAATGATCGATTCTCATTCGTCGTGAACAGTTCCTGTGATGTGGGCGGCTGCGTCCAATTGTGGGTACATCGATGTCGTGTGTGTCGGGGCGTAGCGCAGCCCGGTAGCGCACTCGCTTGGGGTGCGAGGGGTCGTGGGTTCAAATCCCGCCGCCCCGACCATCGGCACGATGTTCTCTACCACTGTCAGTGTCCTGAGGGACGTTGATCATTGCGGACGATCTTGTGAGTGTGTTCGAGTGTTTCCCCTCTTTTTTGTCCCCCCTTCTTGATCCAGCGGTTCCGGTACTCCCCTTTCATGACGTGTACAAAGCATAAAGGAGCGGTTGTGGCGCGTGTACGGATTCTTGTGACTAATGACGATGGAATTACGTCTCCCGGGATTCACGCGGTCGCGGCGGCGTTGGGTGCATTGGGGGAGGTGTGGATCGTCGCACCCGATCGGGAGCGCACGGCCGTCGGGCATGCGGTCACGTTGCATAAGCCCCTTCGTATTACCAAGATGGCACCCCGCGTATTTATGGTGAACGGGACGCCTGTGGACTGTGTCAATTTGGCTCTGGTGAAGGTGTTGCCCGGGCGGCCGTCGTTGATTGTGTCGGGGATTAATCGAGGGGTCAATCTCGGCGACGATGTGATGTATTCCGGCACCGTGTCCGGCGCTCTAGAGGGAACAATTCTGGGCATCCCCTCAATCGCCGTGTCTCAAGAGGGTGACCAGACGTTCCGGTTCGATGTCGGAGCGCAGTATGCGGCCAGAGTGGCTGCCGAGGTATTGCAGCATGGATTGCCGCCAGAAACGATCCTGAACGTGAATATTCCGAATGTTCAGGCCCGGTCGATCAAGGGTGTGAAAGTGACCTGCTTGAGTCGGCGTCGTTTCAACAATCCCATCGTTGAAAAAGTCGATCCGAGGGGTCGGAAGTATTACTGGATTGCCGGGACGCGTCAGTCATGGAGTCGCGAGAAAGATGCCGACCACGAGGCGCTGGAGCAGCGTATGGTGTCGGTGACCCCGATTCATCTCGACACGACCCATCATGAGGTGCTGGAACAGTTCAAGGCGTGGGAGCAACCGCTCTCGCGATCTTCCGCGCGTGCAAAAACGGTGAAGCCGCATGCTAGAAGGAGAGTTCAAGCGTGACCGGCCTCATCGAGTGGCTGATAGAAGTGCTTGGCCGGTTCGTGATCGCCACGATTTCGACGTTCGGTTATACGGGTATTGTCATTACGATGGCGATCGAAAGTGCCTGTATCCCGCTGCCGAGTGAAATCATCATGCCGTTTTCCGGCTACCTGGTCTCCACCGGCCAATTCTCCATGATGGGCGTGACCCTTGCCGGCGCCATCGGTAACGTGCTGGGGTCGTTGGTGGCCTATTACGTGGGTGTGTGGGGAGGGCGACCCTTTGTCGAGCGCTATGGCCGATATTTTCTGGTGTCGCAGCACGATATGGAACTGGCCGATCGGTGGTTTGCGAAACATGGAGAGGCGGCGGTGCTGATTGGCCGGCTACTGCCCGTGGTTCGAACGTTCATCTCTCTCCCGGCGGGGATTGCGCGCATGGACGTCAAGAAGTTCGTGCTCTATTCATTTGTCGGAGCGCTTCCCTTCTGTTATGCCTTGGCCTATGTGGGTTTGAAGATGGGGGAGCACTGGAATCAATTACGTCAGTATTTCCACCACGCGGATCTGGTGATCGGGTTGTGTCTTGCCGTGGGCCTCGGGTATTTTCTCTGGTCCCACTGGCCGAAACGTCGTCCGTCGATGGAGTAATTGCGCGTCATGTTGCGTCTCTACAATACCCTGACCGGAAGCAAAGAGCTGTTCGAATCATTGGTGCCCGGCAAGGTCCGCATGTATGTGTGCGGGGTGACGGTGTACGACTATTGTCACATCGGACATGCCCGGAGTGCGTTGGTGTTCGACGTATTGCGACGGTATCTGGAATATTCAGGTTTCGTCGTCGAGTTTGCCAAGAACTTCACGGATGTCGATGACAAGATCATCAAGCGGGCAAATGAACAGGGCGTGAGCTGCGAGCACGTCACCACCACCTACATCAACGCCTATTACGAGGATATGGAGAAGCTCGGTGTGCGCCGCGCGACGCTCGAACCCAGGGCGACGGAACATATCGCCGACATCGTGCGGCTTGTCGACACGTTGCTCGCCAGAGGGATGGCGTATCGCGTCGACGGGGATGTCTATTTTCAGGTTGATCGGTATCCGGCGTACGGCCGGCTCTCGAAGCGGAACGTCGATGATTTACAGGCGGGAGCGCGGGTGGATGTCGATGAGCGCAAACGTCACCCGATGGATTTCGCGCTGTGGAAAGGCAGCAAGCCCGGTGAGCCTTCCTGGGACAGTCCTTGGGGCCCTGGCCGTCCCGGCTGGCATATCGAATGTTCCGCTATGGCCATGCGGCACCTTGGTGAAACCTTCGATATCCATGGCGGCGGGATGGATCTCATTTTCCCGCACCACGAAAATGAGATCGCGCAATCTTGCGGAGCCACGGGCAAGGAGTTCGCGCGGTACTGGGTGCACAACGGGTTCGTTCAGATCAATCAGGAGAAAATGTCCAAGTCGTTGGGCAACTTTTTTACCATTCGCGAAATCTTTCAGAAGTCGGAATGGCCGGACACGGTGACCGGCGAGATGCTGCGCTATTTCCTGCTCGCTACGCACTATCGAAGCCCGTTGGATTTTTCCGATCAGAGTCTGAAGGAAGCGAAAAACGCACTCAACGGATTCTACGATCTCTTTGAGCGGCTGAATGAATCTGCTCCGGTCCATAGTGCGGGCGATCAGCCGATGCAGGAGGCCATGGTGCGGACGCGCGAGGCGTTTGTGGCCGCCATGGACGATGATCTGAATACACCCAACGCGCTGGCTGCCTTGCAGATGTTGCGCGGAGACACCAACAAAGCTCTCGAAGTTGGACTGTCCGGTGAGATGCGACGAGTGGTGCGGCAAGAGCTCCGCGCCTTAGGGACCGTCCTGGGGCTTCTCCAGACCGACACCTGGCGATTTAAAAGTCCGCGGCAGCAGCCATCATCCGGCGGAGCCGTGACGTCCACGGACGCCCTGTCGGACGAGGACATTGCCGACAAGCTGGCCGCGCGGCTCGCCGCGAAGCGATCGAAAAATTACCAACTTGCCGACCAGTTGCGAGCAGAGTTGGCCTCCCATGGCATTACGATTGAGGACCGGCCGGATGGCACCAGTCGATGGAAACGATAACTCGCTGGAGGTGATCTATGGCCTCCACGCCGTGCGCGAGGCGCTTCGCGCTGCGGTTCGTCCGATCCAACGCCTCCTCATGTTGGGAACTGATCGACAGTTCGGGGAAATCGCGCGTCTGGCCAGGGAGCAGCGTGTGCCGGTGCGGGTGGAACCGCGGGCTGCGTTGGATCGCCTCGTTCCTTCCGGTCACCACCAGGGGGTGGTGGGTGTGGTTGCTGCTAAAGCCTATGCGGAGCCCGACGATATTCTCGCTTTCGCGCAGGCTGAAGGGCAGACGGCACTGCTGGTCCTGTTGGACGGCGTGGAAGACCCTCACAACCTCGGGGCGATTCTGCGGACGGCCGAAGCGTCGGGCGTGCAAGGTGTCTTTATTCCGGAACGCCGCGCAGTGGGGCTGACAAGTGTGGTGGCGAAGGCCTCTGCCGGGGCTGTCGATTATATGCCCGTCGGGCGCGTGCCGAATCTGTCGCGCTTGATCGAACGTCTTCAAAGCGCAGGCATCTGGGTCTATGCGCTGGATGCCGAGGCTCCGAAGGCCTATACCGCCTTGGATTTCAGCGGTCCGGTGGCGCTTGTCTTCGGCGGGGAAGGAACGGGGGTTCGCCCAGGGGTGCGTGACGCCTGCGATGAGGCCGCCCACATTCCCATGCTGGGGAAAGTCAGCTCGCTCAATGTCTCGGCATCAGCAGCCATCGTGCTGTATGAGGCATTGCGTCAACGTCGGGAAGGTGCGGGGAGGAAGCCGTAAGGAAGGGTGCGAAGGGGCTCACCGGAGCTTCAGCATTTTCCCTTGAATGGCGGCCTTGAGCAGTTGGGCGGTATTAGAGACCCGGATCTTTTTCATCATATTCGCCCGATGCGCCTCGACTGTCTTGACGCTGATTTTTAACCGCTGAGCAATTTCCTTGTTTTTGAAGCCGGTCCAGATCAACTCAAGAATTTCCTGTTCGCGGGTTGTGAGGGCTTCGGGACGTCGCTTGCGAAGGGGAAGGACAGGATCCGGTGCGGATACCTTGGCTCGACTTTTCGTGGTCTTGGCGACTGGCGACATGTACATCTAGCTCCACTTCAGGTAAAGGCAATTCATAGATTGAGGTTTGCGATCTTCCGCGCCAAAATTGCTCCCGGATTATACGCAGTGCCTCCGGCGTTTGTAAATGGAAAGCGCCAAGACATGAGGCTCTCGTGTCTGCTCTTATTGCCTTAGTATGCAGTACGTATTCTTAGGAGGGAAATCGTGTCGAGCCTGGCCACATTGTTTCAGGAATGTTCATGATTCCATATGTGACGATACTGCTGTTCGGCGCGGTGATCGGCAGTTTTTTGAATGTCTGTATCTACCGCCTGCCGCGTGAAGAGTCGGTTGCCTGGCCGGCCTCTCGCTGTCCCTCCTGTCGCCAGGCCATTGCTTTCTACGACAACATTCCGATTGTGAGTTATCTGCTTCTGCGGGGCCGCTGCCGGGCCTGCCATGTGCCGATTGCGATCCAGTATCCCGTGGTGGAAGCGGCCAACGCGATCGGATACGTGCTGGTTTTTTGGACGTTTGGGTTTACGCCGGCGGCCTGGGCCTATGCGGCGCTGGTGTCCGCGCTCATCGTGGTGACGGGGACCGACCTCTCCCATACGATGATCCCGGACGCCGTTACATTGCCGGGAATCGTCATCGGTCTGCTGGGTGCCGTCTTGATCCTTCCGATCGGACTTGTCGATTCCCTGCTCGGTGTTTTGTTGGGCGGCGGGATCTTATGGTTTTTGGCATGGATCAGTCCCTATGTTTTCGGGAAGGAAGGGATGGGGGGCGGGGATATCAAGCTGATGGCCATGGTCGGGGCTTTCCTCGGCTGGCAACCGGTGTTGCTGGCGATTATGATCGGATCTTTTCTGGGGTCCATTGTCGGTGTCGGGCTCATCACCATCGGGGTCATGCGGCGTGAGCAGTACATTCCATTCGGACCGTTCCTGGCGGTGGGATCAATCCTTGCCCTGTTGTTTCATCAGCCCCTCCTTGAGTGGTATTGGGCGCTGATCGACATTCCGCAGTAACCGCCTTCAAATCGTTATCCAGAGCCAGTTCCCAAGGATCGGCGCCTCGCCGACCTGTATCTGAACGGATGACCGACTGTATCCGATTCGGAACAGTTCATAACTGTTCACGAGCTTTTTTCTGTCCTGCCTCGGGCAGCATTCCACGGCTCGCGGCCGATTTCCTCAACATTTCTATAGCTTCCTCGGCCGCTTCGGTAGAAGAGCCGGCCTCGTGGCTTCTACAGGCGTCAGGAATGAGAAGCGGCATGAAACTTGGAAATGCTCTACGCGCTCGAAGAAAGGAGCCGGTATGAATGAACGTGGTGGGAGTCTGGTGGAGCTGTGTACGGTAGTCGCGATCATCGGGGTTGTGGTGGGCGTGAGTGTGCCAGGATGGGCCGCCCTTGTCGCGAAACATCAACAGCGCGCGGTGATGGTGGAGATCGCATCGGAGCTGCGTATGGCGCGGCAATTGGCGATGGCGAGGCATGAGCGTATTCGAGTAGTCGTGGATGCGGAACAGTCTGAATTACGCACGGAATGCATGGACTGCGGCACAAGCCTGCTGCGCCGGTATGAGTTTGGGCACAAAGGCACGGCGGTTGAGTCGATGACGACAAAACCGGAAATCATGTTTCAGCCCAGCGGTCGTTCGGCCACGGCGACCACCATGGTCCTGGTCGATGGGCGTCGTGCGACACATCAGGTCACGGTCAGCATCACTGGACGGGTGACCCTGTCATGACACAATGTGAACCGAATCTTGTGGTGCGACGATCTGCGTTGATGAGTGCCAAAGGGTTCACTCTCGTGGAGAGTATGGTCGCGTTGGTGGTGCTGTCGATTGGCGTGATCGGGGCGATCGGCATGTGTGAATGGACTGAGCGCGGTCTACAGCGCGGGGCGTTGACCACGAGCGCGCTGGCGCTCGCTGAATCACGTCTGGAGGCGAAGCGGAGTGTGGCGTGGGAGCGGTTGTTGATGGACGACGTGGATCAAGATGGAATAGTGGAGTCTGTCATGCACGACGATGGCTTGCAGGACGATCAGACGAGCGGCGACGGCATCTTCACGGCCAGTGCCACCCAGTCCAACATCCGGCTTGTCTGGACCGTGGAACTGAATCGCGGCCACGAGCCGGCCGGGGCGAGTCTGGCGACTATCGAGGCGCGTGCAATCTTCCGGACTATGGGAGGACAGGAAAAAGAGGTTCGCGTTCGCACGATCCGGGCCAACCCCCGGTATGTCGGCCTGTCTGTGGTGTCATGAGGTGCGGCGTGGGCAATGGTTCGAAAGCGCCGAAGCGTATGAATATTGGATGGTGCCTCGGCTCTGCCGGAGCGAGTCTCCTTGAACTGCTCATCGCAATGGCGATCAGCAGCATCGCCATATCCGCTTCGATTCAAGTCTTCTCATCAGTCGGCCTGCGGTTTGGCGGGCAGCATTCGACGATGGTGACGAATCAGGACCTGCGTCTCGGCCTGGATGTGCTGTGCAGCGAAGTACGTCTGGCTGGAGGCGGGTTGTTAGGCGGAGATTCGCCGTTCCTCAAGGCGAAGTCGGACGAGATCGAATTCTTCGCCAACTTGAGTGGTGCATCGACTACGCTGACACAGGTCGCAGAAGTCGGCCGCCAGGATCTCCCGGTCGAAGACGGAGCCGGTTGGCCAAGAGGCAAGCAACTATTGGTGTGCACAGCCATGCAGTGCGCCTGGAATCAGTTGGCTGTCGATGGACGGAAGCAGACGCTGACATTGGTGACACCGACCGCCGAACAGTTTCCTGTGCATAGCGCCATATTCCTGTTGAATCGAGTGCGTTACTACGTGAAGCGCCAGGATGATGGGACGATGCGGGTCATGCGTGATGTGGATGGCGGTGCGAGTACGCTGTTGGGCGATGTGAGTCAGTTCGAGCTGCAATATTTTGATAGGGATGGGCGCGTGACGACGGACTTGAGCGAGGTGGTGCGGGTGCGTGTGGCGATACGGGCCGGACGACAAGGGTCGAGGCTGGTGCGGGACGTGGCAATCCGGATGTACTAGGTAAAAGGAATAACTATGAAGACAAGCATGGGACGGTCACGAATTGCAGTGCGGAGAGATGAGAGGGGAATGGCGTTGTTGGCGGTGCTCATGGTGGTGTTTCTGCTGACCTTGCTGGGGATGACTTCTATGCAGTTGGCCGGCCAGGAGATCGTCGGCGCCAGCGCGTTACAAGAGGAACGGCTTGCGCACCACGCCGCTGAAGCCGCGGTTGATGTGGTGATGGGATGGTTTCACGATCCTACGCTGCATCCGCAGGGAATCGATACGACGTGGTTGACGAAACGGCTGGTGAATGCACAGGGAGATGCCTCCTATTTCAATGCACAGGGGCGCGCACAGTTTGTAGGAACCGGTGCGTCTCCGGATGTGGTTTTCGATGCAGCCGATGTTCAGCACGATCGGCTTATGAACGATTCTCAAACGGGTTGGTTCAAATCCCTCAAGGGGCTTGCGAGGATTCTCAAGTTACGAGTCTATGGGGCGACGCGGCCGGGACTGCTCTGCACGGTTGAGGTGACGGCCGGAGCCGGCCATACCTCACGGGTAACGAAAACGATAGCAGTCGAATTCGGCGCCTATGCCGTCCCGGCGCTGCATGCGCCGATCCAGGGCGGCACACTAGGAAATGAGTCCGCGCCGTCCTCAGCCGGTTCCGTGTTCGCCCATTGGGGCGACATGGTGATACGTGGCAAGGCGTATTTCCCTCGACCGGAAGCGGTCCCGATGAAGAGCGGGTTGGCGCCGGTGACGGGGCAGGCCTATGACGAAATGACTCACCGCGAGGATCGCTGGTTCACTATCCGACTCGGTGGCGACGCATTTTTTGCGCAGCTTCCGGCAGAGGCCTGGTCGGGAGTTCCACTGAATCTCCGCGCGCACCAGGATCCGGTGCCCGGGCTCAAGATAGACCAGTGGGATTACGACACCTTGAAGCGAATGGCCAGACAGTTCGGGCAGTACTACGGCATAGACCGGGATGGATTGCTGTATGCCGGCGGTGTGATCCAGCCAGGATCGGGGCGTCCTGCCTCGGAGGTGTTTGCCTCGAAGGGGCCCGGTGACCATCGGGGGGTGATCTTTGTCGATACGCTCGATGGGACTTCCCCGCGACCTGACAATTTAGGGACGATTGTGCTCGATCAAGAGTATGCCGAGGGCATCTTCATTGTGAATGCGCATGTGCTCTGGAAGACAGGGGCGTATGGGAAACCGATTCCGGCTCTCAGTCCCCCGCCGGAAGGCCAGCAATCGCTTGGGAGCCGGGTTCCGGTTCAATTGTCCGGCATTCATCTGCAGGGCGTTCTGTATGTCGCGGGTGACGTGCGGTATGCAGGGCATCTTAGGGTCTATGGCGGGGTGGTCGCACAAGGGGCGATTGTAGACGGCGCGAGCGGGTCGGGGACGTTGGAAGTTTGGTACAACCACGACCTCCGCGAGGGGCTGGTGCAGGGCATGCCGTTGGTATTTGTGGCGCCTGGAAGCTGGCAGGCCAAAATTTGACGACAGCGCGGCGGGGTGGACGCGGTCGCTCTGCCGGAATGTTGAGTTCAGATAATCATCTGTAATCGAATCGTCTCCACGGTATTCAGAAAGGAATCGCTCCTATGGGTCGTGCCACGCTGTCTATGCTACCAGCCAGTGAGTGTTCTCAAGCGGTCAGTGCTTCAGTGCAGGCGCGCTCCGCTACTTGCTACCATCGGCTCGTCGAACAGGGTTTTCTGCAGCAGGAGGAGTTCGTGCTGGCCATGGCTGAAGCCGCGCGAAAGCGGCTCGATGTGGCGACTGTGCTTATGGAACGGTATCGGATACCGAAGCCGGCGCTCGGTGCCGCACTGGCGGAATTCTATCGTTGCCCGTTTCTCGCCTATGACGAGCGCACGGTCATGGAGCGGGAGTTATTAAAAAATCTCAGCCTGGATTATCTTCGGATGAACCATTGGGTTCCGCTCAGGCGTCAGGGCAACGGAATCGAAGTCCTGATCGACGACCCGCACAATCCGGACAAGCTGTTCGATGTGCGGCGAGCGTTTCCAGGCCAGACCCTGTCCTATCGTGTCGGACTCCGTTCCGATATTGAGCGGTTCTTGAATGCCATTCAAGGGCGTGAGTCGGGCGATGCGATATCCGACATACTTGGCGAGCTGGTCAGTGAAGCGCAGCTCGAAGAGCAACAAAATGCGACGATTGCGGCGATCACCGAAAACGATTCGGCCATCGTCCGGCTCGCCAATCAGATCATTACAGACGCCTATCGTCGCGGGGCCTCGGATATCCATGTTGAGCCTTATGCCGATCGAAAGGAAACGGCTGTGCGTTTCCGCGTCGACGGCACCTGCTTTACGTACATGAAGATTCCGGCGGCTTATCGCCGGGCGATCGTCTCCCGCCTGAAGATTATGGCCAGTCTGGACATTGCCGAGCGGCGCAAGCCGCAGGATGGCAAAATCCGGTTCAAGTTGGGTACGGGGCAGGAGATCGAATTGCGGGTCGCAACACTTCCCACTTCCGGCTTCAATGAAGATGTGGTGATTCGCCTGTTGACCGCTCACGGACCTCGCCGCTTGGAGGAACTGGAGTTCAGCGACGGAACTCGCAGACTCGTAGGGCAGTTGGCTCAAAAGCCGCATGGCATCGTCCTGTGCGCCGGTCCGACCGGATCAGGCAAGACCACCACCTTACATGCCATTCTGGCGTCGATTAATACCGATGAACGAAAGATTTGGACGGCGGAAGATCCGATCGAGATCACGCAGGATGGATTGCGGCAGGTGCAGGTTCATCCCAAGATCGGACTCACTTTTGCCACGACCATGAGGGCCTTCCTGAGAGCAGATCCAGACGTGATCATGATCGGAGAAATGCGTGACAAAGAAACGGCGGATATTGCCATTGAAGCCTCGCTGACCGGCCATTTGGTGTTCAGTACCATTCATACGAACAGCGCTGTTGAGACCGTGGTGCGATTGCTCGATCTGGGCTGCGACCCGTTCAATTTTTCAGACGCCATGTTGGGAGTGTTGGCGATGCGGTTGTGCAAGCGTATCTGTCCCAACTGCCGTGAGGCCTACCATCCCACACGCAACGAATATGACGAACTGGTGCAGGCCTTTGGGGCGAGCGACTGGGAACGCGTGCACCCTGCATACAATCCGGGACTGACAGTGTTTCGTGGACGAGGGTGTGACACGTGTAACCAGACCGGGTATCGCGGACGAGTGCCCATCCATGAGTTGATGGTGGTGTCTGATTCCATGAAGGCACTGATTCAGTCCAGAGCGCGAACCGGCGAACTACTCGTACTTGCAAAGAGTGACGGCATGAAGACGCTGGTGCAAGATGGCATCGAAAAAGTTCTCCAAGGGCTCACCACGTATAAACAGGTGCGGGCGGTCGCGATCAAATAGGCCCCCGAGTTCACCCCGTCTCACGTTTTGCTCAAGGCGATACTCTCCGCACAAGGCCGTTCCTGCTCGTTATTCGTGCGCGGGTGAAAGTCAGAAATAGCCCGCTTGATTTGGCGCCTATCCTGGGTACATTTTTCTGCTCTCTTCCTGCATCAAGAGGCTGGTCGCGGCTTCTCTTGCACCTTCCTCTCACCATTCCTCGCTCACCAGTCGGTGAAGTACGCCAGAAATTCGACAAAAATTGTCATCGAAGTGATCATGGAACGCTCGGAATTGTACGCCGTCCAGTATGAATGGGCTCTATATATCAATCTGTTAGGTCATCATTCCATGTCATATCTATCGGCATGGCACTTGCTCATCTAGCTGTTGCCATGTGTGTCTCTATCTCGCTCCAACGATCTTCCGCTGTCCGCCGCCAGAGGGGCTTCACCCTCATCGAGGTGATGATCGCGGTCGCGATCGTCGGGATTCTGGCCATGGTGGCCGTTCCCAACTATCTCCAATGGAATGCCCGTTATCAGTTGAAACAAGCCACAACGGAACTAGCTGGCAGTCTCAACCTGGCTCGGATGGCAGCAATGAATCGGAACCTTGCCGTCACGGCCACAGTGGCTCTTGTGTCGGGCAGGGTGAATGTCGATTTCGGAGGTGCGTTAGCCCCTATAGTGCTGCCCCAAGCCGTCGTCGGATTCACCGGAGGTCCGACGATTCAATTCACCCAGCAAGGGTTAAGCGGAGCTGCGGCGAATGTTCCCGTGACGCTGACCTCCCAACAGGGAACGACCTATTCCGTGGTCGTCACTCCGGCAGGCAAGGTGAACTGGTGTGCGCACGCGACGTGCCCATAGAGGCCCAATGAAACACCGCCGAAACTTATACCCATGCATCAGCATGCTTGCTGCCGCACAGCGGGGGTTTACGCTGTTGGAAGCCATGATTGCTGCAGGTGTGCTCTCGGTCGGACTGTTGGGATTGGCGGGCCTCTCGGGGATGTCGCTGGGCAAGAATGTCGATGCCAACGATATGTCGCGCGTGACCAATATCGCCGCCGATATGGCGGAGCGCATTCAAAATAACCGGCAGCGTGTCTTGGACTACCATAACACCAACACGAGCGTGGCTTGCGCGCAGAGCGCGAACACTCAACGCATGGCGTTGGGAGATTGCACCCAATGGCAGGCGCTCGTGACGAATTCCGGTCTTCCGGGTGCCACGGGGCTTGTCACGGCGACCCGGCTTGATCCGGATCCCACCGCGAATCCGGTGACGATGAACCGGTTCCTTGTCACGGTGACCGTCAGCTGGCAAACCAGACAGACGGATGTGAGCACGGCCCGGACCAAGACCGCGATATTTACGACGGTGGTCGCGCCGGAATAGGCGTAGCCTGGAGCATGACGATGCCTAGATTCAACTGGAACCAGAAGGGCTTCACTCTCGTGGAGCTGATGGCAGCTGTCCTGATCACGGTGGTGATTGTGGCGGCGACGATGACCACGGTGGTCACCTCGAATCGCGCCAATGTCGTCAACACGCAGGTCGCAGACACGCAACAGAATGTTCGATTGGCCATCGACTTGCTCAGTCGGGATATCAAACTGGCCGGCTTTAATTACAATGCGACCGATCCGGCAACCGGATCCGTGGGTGGGTGTAATGCCACCATCGGCGCCATCGTCAAGCCGGTTGGACTGCTGCCCCAAGATCAAACGCCGACAGGTGCGGATACCGGGACTGATAGTGTATCGATGGTGCTCCCGGTGATGAATACGACAGGGTGGACGCTGACGGCGGCAGTCGGTGGAACGCCGAACAATAAGACGTATGACAACAGCATCAGTCTTTCCGGCGCCGCTATTACGGAGATGGTTGCACAAGGCCTCGTGGCCGGATCGACCATTTCCATCGGCGGGGCATTGTCAAAGACGGTGCAGGCTGTCAATGCCACTTCGATTGGCTTCGGTACCGGAAACTTCGTCGATGGACAATTCCCGGTCGGCACGCCTGTGTATTTGATGCAATGCGTGCGGTATCAAGTCGTGACGAATACGCCGGCTACGTGCGGCAGTGACACGCCTTGTCTGGTGCGAAACAACGTGCCGCTGGTCGATGGTGTGGAAGACTTGCAGCTCGCCTACGCCTGTGACGGGTGTAATCAGGCCGCCCCTAATCCCTTGTTTCCGGACGGGGTTGTCGATGACCAAGATGCCTCTTCGACGTCGGGATTTCCCACCTTCACGCAGGGAGATTTTGTCTCCAACAGTGCATGGGCGATTGCCCCGTGGACGCCGGATAAGATCAGGCTGGCGCAAGTGAGCCTGGTGGTCAGGCCGACGAACGCGGATGACGGTCTTGATGAGAAGGGAACCAAGGCCGTCAACACCACGGGGCCTGTGATTGTCGGCGACCATAATCCATCTGCGGATGCGGGTTATAACGCGAGCACCTATATGCAACAGCGCCGGCGCGTGATGAGCCGCACGATCCAGCCGAGAAACCTGTAACGAGAGACGCTGCGATGAATCTGCGACAGGCCACAACCGGTCGGGGCCAACAGGACACGTGCACAGGGCTGAGGAATCAGCGGGGCATCGCGTTGCTCACCGTGATGTTGATGCTGTTGATTCTCACCATACTCGGCATCGCCTCCATCACGGTGACCAGCATGGAGAATCGAATGGCGGGGTTTTTCCGCACGACCGAGGCTGTGGTAGCGGCTGCCGATTCGTGTGAAGGACTTGCCGCCAACATCATTCAGCAGACGTTGTCCCCTCCAGGGGTGCTCCCGGCTTCGTTCATCGCGCCGACGGGGCCAGTTCCGACGGCCAATGCCACCACATTGTATGCAGAAATATATGGCTACGATCTGCCGTCACCGGCTCCGGCAAATACCCCGGCCGTCAACTATGCGGATGTGGCGAGCACAGCGCCGAATTTTGTGATGACGAATCTTCCCGGGTTCACGGTCAACGGCGACATCGATCTCCTTTATACGCACACGAAGAGTGGGCAGGGAACAGGGGTGGCCGGCACCGAACATGTCTATCGGATTACCTGCATGGCGAGTAACCCCGCGACCGGTTCCAATAGCACGGTGACCTCGGTGTACGGCTGTTTGGATGGCGATACCTGTGTAAAGAAAATTAACTGAGAGAGGGAACATGGCGATGAACAACACAGTGTTTATGGCGGTGCTCGGCCTGCTGACACTGGGGCAAGTGGTGTCCACCGGGTCGTTCGTCAGCTTTGCAGAAACAGAGCAGGCACAGGAGACGATGCGGTTTGCGACGGCCGGGTTTCAGTCTGGTGTGATTGACGAGGTGCAGGGATCAAGCATTCGCATCGATGGTCGTAGTTACGTGTTGAAGTCTGCGGTGGTGGTGCTTACCCACGAAGGGGAGCCGCTCGAGATTGAGCGGATCATTCCCACTTCGCTCGTAAAGTTTCATCTCAAAGAGGGCCACATCGACAAGATGGTGGTCACGTTGCCGCAATAGCGCATGAAAGGTCTTGTCTCAACTCGTAGCCGGGAGTCGACGGCTGTTGTCCTGCTTGAGATAAGGAGGAAGAACGCATGAATCGCCGAACCCTTGTCGCTGTGATGCTGGTGGCCGGCAGCCTGAGTGCTGCGTTGCTTGGCTCCCGTGATGCTGTCGCCGTCGTGTCCAACGCCGATTACACGGCTGTGCCCGCCTTCGTGTCGAACGCGACGACGCCGAATATCATCGTGGTGATGGACAACTCGGGCAGTATGAGCAACCGGGCTTGTGAATCGTCGTCATGTGGGACGCTGGCAGATGGGAGCACGTCGACTACGACCACGTGGACCAATACTACACGATATTCCGGGTACTTTGATTCGCTGCGTTGTTATACCTATAACACAACCGATACTCGATTCGAGAGCGGGACCAACAAGGCCGCATTGGCGACAGCCTGTCCGGACACGGAATGGGACGGGAACTTTCTGAACTGGGCAACGTTGCGCCGGTTTGATGCGGTGAAGCGAGCGATGATCGGCGGGGATTGTGTCAGCACGAGAGCTGCCGACGGCACCTGCCCGACCAGCGGCACGCCGGCATTAAAGACTGTGCGCGCGCAGCTCAGTGGGGTGAATACGGAACGAGCTGATGTCAACTATGGCGGCGGCACCGGTGCCAATACCTATGTCGGCCGTATTCCACTGGCCGATCGAAGCGGTAGCCCGGCGACGATTTCTGTCCATATATCGGATGCCTATTTTTGTGTCGAGAACGATACCAGCTTCAATAGCAACTGCGGGGACGCTTACAGTGTTCGAAAATATCATCTGAAGGTTGGATACACGACGGAGCCGACCGGGGTCATTCAGCAGATCGGCAGTAAAGCGCGGTTTGGACTGGTTGAGTTCAAGTCCAGCAGCGAGGGCGCGCGGATGCTGGTCGGAGCTGGATCGCGGCAGTCGATCGATTGGTCTGGCACCACCGTTGAAACGTTTAACACGAACACGGCGGCCATGGTTGATGCGGTGCAGGAGTCGTATCCTTCAACATGGACTCCGCTCAGTGAGGCCTTGTATGAAACCGCGCGATATGTCGCGCAGATCCAATCCACTTTTGCGACGGGCTATGTCTATCCAATCGCGTTTTCCGGTGGGATTTCAAACGGCGTTAATTTTGCCACGAGCGGTGCCGGTTCGATTGGAACGAGTGAATTGACGGCATTGGTGGGTTCAGAAACCTGCCCTGCCGGATATATCACGAATGCCTGTGGCCGCGACCCGTATTTTTTTGGGCAAAACCATACCCCGCCATGGTCCGCGAGTTCTCAGGTTGTGGCCTGCTGCCGGACGTTCGTGATCGTATTCACGGATGGCGAACCAACGCAAGATCAGAATATCCCGACGGCGTTGCAAGACTATGCGCATGCCCATCATGGGCAGCATTGCAATGGGAGCGATAGCGCGGCCCCTCCACGTCCTATTAATGGAACCTGCAACACGAATGCCGCGACACCGTATAGTGATTTGCTCGCAGAGCACAAGACCGACTATGCCGACAGCGGCAGCCACTACTTGGATGACATTGCCTATTGGGCCCATACGACCGATCTCCGGCCTTGTAGCGGCACGACTGACGGTACCATCGCAGGGTTATCGGTCACCGGGCATTGCATCGCAGGGGCTCAGAGTCTGACGGTGTACTCCTTCTTTGCCTTCGGCAACATCAACGGTCGCGGAATCCTGGCCCAAGCGGCCCGGTTGGGAGGGTTTGAGGATTCCAACAATGACGGCATCCCACAAACGAATGAATGGGATAAAGAGAACAACCTCACAGGCGCGGCCACTCCGGACGGTATTCCGGACGCCTATTTTGAATCTTCCAACGTTGATGATCTTCAGGACAAGCTGCTCGCTACGATCGCAAGCATTCTCAGGCGAAGTGCATCCGGTTCATCTGTATCCGTGCTGGCCACTGCCTCGACCGGCGAAGGAGCCCTGTACCAATCCTATTTTTATCCCAGCACGATCGAACCCTCGACGCTGAGTGATGTGAAATGGACCGGCTATACGCAGGCCCTGTTTATCGATACCTTCGGCAATACCCGCGAGGATACGAACCAGGATGGTCGGCTTGATTACAAGGTCGACAAGATCATTAAGACCCGTTTTGATTCCGTGTCGAATTCGGTGAAAGTCGACAAATACGTGGATTCCGATGGAGACGGATTGCCAAACGATCAGAATAGCGACAATCAGGTGACGGCGGCGGACTGTAATCCCTGCGGGCAGACGTTAAGCGAGATTCAGCCGATCTGGGAAGCCGGGAAGCAACTGGCTTTGAAAGACTCCACCACTCGTACCATCCTTACCTGGGTCGATTCCGATCATGATGGCGTGGTCGATTCCGGCGAACAACTGGCGTTCACGACAGCCAACGAGCCGACGCTCCGACCATACCTTCGTGCCACGTCGAGTGCGGAAGGGACCAAGATCATTAATTTTGTGCGTGGTTGCGATGTGGGGACATGCGCGGAACAGGCGACGACGAGGGATCGCCGACTTCAGGTTCCGGCCGGGAGCGGGAGCCTGAAGGTGTGGAAACTCGGGGATGTCATTCACTCCACCCCGACCGTGGTTGCGGGTCCGAAGGACCGGCATGATGCCATCTATGGCGATCAGAGTTATTCGGCATTTCTCCAGAAGTGGTACAGCCGCAGGCAGGTCGCCTACGTGGGCGGAAACGACGGCATGCTGCACGCGTTCAACGCGGGTTATTACCATCCCGGCGATGATGCGAGTGCCTCTGCTCCCGCAAATATTACCGAACACGGCTGGTTTACGACTGCCCCTGCGGACAATTCCACCGGCGCTCCGTTAGGGGATGAGCTGTGGGGGTTCGTGCCCTATGAACTCCTTCCGCAGCTGGAGTTTTTGAGCCGCGCTGACTACCAGCATACGTATTATGTCGATTTGCCCCTCAAGGTAGCGGATGTCCGTATCTTCACTCCGGACACCGATCATCCGAACGGGTGGGGCACGATCCTGATCGGCGGATTCAGAATGGGTGGAAGTTGCGGCGCCTGTTCGGCGGGAACCGGTGCACCACCGATGACTGTCAATATCAGTGGCACGAACTATACCTTCTACAGTTCGTATTTTGCCATGGATATCACCAATCCCGATGCTCCAAAACTGCTTTGGTCATTCAGTAGTTCGAATTTGGGGCTGGCGACGAGTGCTCCTGCCGTGGTTCGCGTGAATCCAGCGGCCGATGCCAAGGCCAGCAATACGAACGCGAAGTGGTACATGGTGGTCGGGTCTGGCCCGACCGGATATGACGCCAGCGTAGTGCAAAGCGCAAAAGTCTTTGTCGTCGACCTTGCAACGGGCCCGGGTAGCGGCAACAGCCTCGTCACGTCGTATTCGGTGGGGTCCTGGAATTCGTATATCGGAGACATCACAGCTTTCGATCGAGATCTCGATTATCGCCACGATGTCGTGTATTTCGGGCGAGTGATTCATGACGGGACTCTTCCCTGGCGGGGCAAGATTTATCGTTTGACCATGGGAGCCGGGGGAGCCACGGCCAAGTTCGGCACGGTCACCAGTCCGACTCAGTGGGGGATCGCCTCGGGAAGTGCTCGCGTGCCCACGGAGATGCTGGATACGTTCGTGTCAGGGGCGGAGATGGGCCCCGTTGCGACCGCGCCTTCCGTGACCACTGATGACGCGGCCAACGTGTGGGTCTTTGCGGGCAGCGGGCGCTATTACAGCAAATCCGACAAGACCGATGTCTCCACCCAGTACTTCGTCGGGTTGAAAGACTCGGTGCTCAATGCCGGGTGCAATCAATCAGCCGGTGCGCTCAACTGTATGGATAGTGACCTTGTGGATGTCTCGAATGCCACCGTCTGTGTAGTTGGAGTCGGCGATTGTGGTCAGGCCAGTGGAACCAGCCAAGTCTCCGGCGTGTCCGGTGCCACGACGTTTACCGGCTTGATCGGACTGGTTCAGAGTAAAGATGGTTGGGTGACTAAACTGGTCGAACCCGCCAACCCACCGACTAACCCGGTCCCTTACGGCATCGGCGAACGGGCTGTGAGTAGCCCAACGGTATTCGGAGGGGTGGTGTTTTTCCCCACCTTTATTCCAACGAACGACATCTGCGTGTCATCCGGAACGAGCCGACTCTGGGCACTTTTCTATAAAACGGGCAGTGCATATCAAGAGCCGATCATCGGAACGACTACCTCAGGAGCGAATCAAACGGTCAATAAGTTCGGCTCTCTTGGAGAAGGATTGGCATTCGGTATCGTGGTCCATATGGGCTCAGGGCGGGACGGCGGCAGTCCGTTCGGCCTCCTGATCAATATGAGTCAGGGAAACTTCGGTGACTGTGCAACCTGCGGGTTCGGTGGAGGGGCTCCAGGAGGTCTTCCGAGCTCAAACATCGGGGCCAATGTTGCGATTGATCCACGGAGCCGGTACTTCTCATGGACGAACATGTGATGATCGCCTTGGGAAAGGCTAAACACGGGAGGGTGGGGGGGCTCCGTCCCCTTGCCTTTCCTCGGGCAATTCGTCTGGGCTTGATGGCCCTCGCTGGTGCTGTCTGCTGCGGTTGTTCGTCCTCTCCTCAGGATGGGGCGGTTTCCGGGGGCGGTACGAAAACTAACCACCCTCCGACCGTCCGCCTCGTGACCATCGTTCCCAATCCTCTGATATTGGCGGGGCCGATCACTGCGCATGTCGCAGCCGACGATCCTGATGGTACCGAACCTGCCAAGCGATTCCAGTGGATTGTCAACGGGGTTTCAGTGCCGGGTGCGACGGGGCATGAACTCCCTACTGACCATGTGAAGCGTGGCGACTCGGTCGGGCTCGAAGTGGTGGTGTCTGACGGGCAGGCAGAGAGTGCTCCCTATCGCACAGAGCCGGTCATGGTGGTGAATACGCCCCCTCTCGTGTCACGGGTGACAATTGAGGCAGATTCACCCGATAAGGGGAATCGAGTCCTCGCCAAGGTCGAGGCGTTGGATCCCGACCATGACGACATCCAGTACGTCTATCGCTGGTGGCGTAACGACAAGCAGGTGAAAGAAGGCGAGGAAAACGTTCTTGATACAACCGGGTTTGGCCGAAAGGATATTGTGGCGGTCGAAGTTGTCGCAAGGGATCAGGATACGACGGCCCCACCCGCTCGATCCGTGCCGATCGTCCTCGGGAATTCACCCCCGCAGATTCTCTCAAATCCGGCCGCGTTGACCAATAGAGAGCAATACGAGTACGTCGTCCAAGCGAAGGATGTCGATGGCGATAGCATCAGCTACGGGCTCGAGACAGGGCCTCCAGGGATGACGATTGATAAGACGACGGGCCACGTGATCTGGAAGGTGACGCCGGGTTTCGGAGGAACTCATCGCATCAAGATCATGGTGGAAGATGGGCAGGGTGGGACGGCCTGGCAGGAGTTTGAGCTTTCAATACCTTCTACTGCCCAATCGCTGACAGGTTCCCCCGCTCAAGGCTAGTCGGGTCCGGGGGCCTCCTTATTTTCTGTCCTGTCCGCTCCGACCTTGTCCCGGACTTTCCCGGTTTGTTAGAATCTCCGTATCGTCCTGGCGAAAGGAGTTTTCGACACCGGCGTGCGCAAGATCAAACTACGGGAAGGCACGAATACCGCAGCCCTGTTTGGGCACCATGATCGACACCTCAAGCTGATTGAGGAAGAGTTCGGCGTGCGATGCTCGGCGCGGGGTGAGGAAGTGACGGTGGAGGGTACGCCTGAGACCGTCAAGCAGGCGGAACGGGTTCTCAATGAGCTCGCTTCGTTGACGAATGAAGGGTATGACCTGCGGTCCGATGATGTGACACATGCGCTGACCGCTCTCCGCCACAACCACGACGCTTCTCTCAAGGAACTGCTTTTCAGCGCTTCCCCCATCGTCACTCGGAAGCGATTCATCGTTCCGAAGACTCCGACTCAGAAATACTATCTGGACGCGATTGAAAAACACGACATCGTGATCGGTATCGGTCCTGCAGGCACGGGCAAGACCTACTTGGCCATGGCGATGGCGGTCAGTGCGCTGATGAAAAAAGATGTCAGCCGCATCATCCTCGCGCGGCCGGCCGTTGAGGCCGGCGAGAAACTGGGTTATTTGCCCGGCGACATGTATGCCAAGGTCAATCCCTACCTTCGGCCGCTCTACGATGCCTTGTTCGACATGATGGACATGGAACGGGCCAATCGCCTGATCGAGCGAGGGGATATCGAAATTGCGCCCCTTGCGTTCATGCGCGGCCGTACCCTGAACGATTCATTCGTGATCCTGGACGAAGCGCAAAACGCGACCGCCGAACAGATGAAGATGTTCCTCACACGGTTAGGATTTCATTCGAAGGCCGTCGTGACGGGGGACATTACGCAGATCGACCTGCCGTCGGACCGGGTGTCCGGCCTCATCGAGGTGCGCGACATTCTTCAGGACATTGCCGGGATCGAGTTCGTCTACTTCGATGAGCGAGATGTCGTGCGGCATCGCCTCGTACAGGAGATCATCAAGGCCTACGATCGTCATACGGCCAGTCCTGCGCATCCGACTCGGCCACGAAAAGGCGAAGCTCAGGCGAAGGGCCATCGTTCGGATTCTAAGCCCACCCGTTCCGCGTCTCCTTCCACAGGTTCCTGGGGCCAGTCTCATTAGTGCCGGTTGTGATCGGCATGCGGCTGACGCGGTGGCCCCTTCGTCTCAGCGCCCTCAAGCAACTCGCCACGGATGTCCTGCAAGCAGTCGGCGAAGCCGAAACGCTGTTGAGTCTTGAAATCGTCGGCGATGTCAGGATGCGGCGCCTGAATCGAACCTTTCGTCATCGCGACAAGACGACGGATGTGCTGGCGTTTGCGACCAGGGAAGGGCCTGGGCCACCCTCGTCTCTTCTCGGGGACGTCGTTATTTCCTTGCCGCAGGCCATTCGTCAGGCGCGTCGTCATGAGCAGGGCGTTGACCACGAGTTAGCGGTGCTCCTGATTCACGGCATTCTCCATTTGTGCGGGTATGATCACGAGCGTAGTGAGGCGGAGGCGCAACGCATGAGCCAGCGCGAAAAGGCCGTGCTCCGCGCCGTTGCTCCGGTTCCAAGGCTATTGGTGTCGCGCGGATCGGATCGGGTATGATGCGGCATGTGCTTGCCGTGCACGAGATGATCTAGGCTGGATCGTTCAACAATAATTCGGGTCGGGCGAAGAGAAGAGAGGTGAGGTACGCAGTGGGGTGGTTTCAGAAGCTAAGCGCGGGGCTCTCAAGGACACGTGATGCGGTCACGGGACAACTGGATCGATTCCTGGGGCGGGCGGCTGATCCTGCGCTGCTGGATGAGCTGGAAGTGGCCCTGATCAGCGCAGACCTAGGCATGCCGGTCGTGGAACGCGTGATGGGGCAGTTGCGGGCCCAGATGCGGGGCGGCAATTTCTCGTCAGCCGACAAAGTGCGGGATCTGTTACGGCAATCCGTGCTGGATATTCTTCTTCCGACACAATCCGCCTCGATGGAGCAATTGGTGGCGCAGGGGCCGCGTCCCTTTGTGATTCTTGCCGTGGGGGTCAACGGCGTCGGCAAGACCACGACGGTAGCGAAGCTGACCCAACGGTTTCGGCAACAGGGGAAAAAGCCATTACTCGTAGCCGGGGATACCTTCCGCGCGGCGGCGATCGATCAATTGCAGGTCTGGGCGGACCGCATCGAGGTCGATGTGATCCGTCATCGACCGGGTGCGGATCCGGCTGCTGTGGCCTACGATGGGATGACGGCTGCCAAAGCGCGCGGGTCGGACGTGGTGCTGATTGATACCGCCGGGCGGCTGCACACCAAAACAAATCTCATGGACGAATTGCGGAAGATCAAACGGGTGGTCGCGCAAGAATGCCAGGGGGCGCCACATGAGGTGTTGTTGGTATTGGATGCGACGGTCGGCCAGAATGCCATTGCCCAGGCACGACAGTTTCACGAGGCTGTGGGGGTGACCGGAATCGCTCTGACCAAGCTGGATGGAACGGCGCGCGGCGGGATCGTGGTGGCCATCGCCGACACCTTCAAGATCCCGGTCCGCTTGATCGGCGTCGGGGAAGCGGTCGAAGACCTCCAGGACTTTGACGCGAAGGCATTTGTCGACGCGTTGTTTTAGCCTCTCCTGACGGACCGCGGTCCACTCCAGACGCTTTCATTCAATTTCTTCTCATCCTGCCGCGCCCATGCTAGGCTCCTGCTAACGGGCTGCATTCGTCTACGGCCCTGTCGTTCCTGAGCAGACACACAAGCGAGACAAGAGATGAGCACGTTACTGGTGATCGACGATGATCGGTTGCACTGCGACCTGCTGCAGATGGCCCTGGCCCGTCACGGGTATCACGTCAGCACTGCGATCAGTGGTCGTGAGGGGGTCGCGTTGTTTCGGCAGCTTCGCCCGCTGGTGACGCTGCTCGATCTGCGCATGCCGGACATGGATGGTCTGGCGGTGCTCAAGGAAATTCGAACCCATGATCCCTGCGCCGGGGTGATTATGTTGGGTGGCGGCGCGACGGAGGAATTGGAGAATCGGGCGCGCGAGTTGCGCGTCACGGATTTCCTGCGCAAGGGGTTGTCGCTGGATGTGCTCATCGGGGCCGTCCATCGTGTGGCGCAGCAGGCGAGGCGACAGGCCTCGTCCGAGCAGTCCCGTGCCGGAGAAGCGGCGGACCAGCTTCCCGACGAGCACATCCTTGTCGTCGATGACGATGTGATGGCGCGTGATCTGCTGGTACGGTTTCTCAGCCTGCGCGGATACCACGTTCGCGCCGCGCAAGACGGCCGTGAAGCATTGCGGCTTATCGGAGAATCGGTGCCGGACCTTCTGATTTTGGATCTCGCTATGCCGGAGATGAACGGCGTAGAGGTCTTGCGGGCGCTTGCGGTGCGAGACTATGCGGGCAGAACGATCATTTTGGGCGGACATCAAAACGACCCTTTGCTGGCCGAGGCCTGGGCGTTGGGCCCGCAAGAGGTCTTGGACAAGCCCCTTGATTTGGAGCGGACATTGATGGCTGTCCAGCTTGTGATGGTCTGTCGGGAGTGTTAATCTTCACCGTCCATCTCGTGGTTCCGGTGAAGGGTGAATGGTTTGTATCGCCTCATCTGTTTCAGTCTGCTTACAATTTGCCTTTTTCCTGCGCCTGCGGTCGCTGAGTCTGTTGCTCCCCCTCCGACGATTGAACACCATCAGCTCGCGCTTGAGTTGTCTCCTGAATCCCATCGACTGATCGCGACGGATCGAGTGACCGTTGAGGGAGGGGCTCCCGGGCAGGAGCTGGCATTTTCCCTTGCACCGACGCTGTTGTTGGAACGGGTCGAGGATCTCACGCATTGTCAGGACCCCTGTGAGTTCGCCCCCTCCGTTCCATTTGCGCGGGACAGGTCGTCAAGTCAGACGCAGTCGCAGCGCATTCTTCTGAAGCAGCCGTCTGCCAACCCGACCGGCGGAGCGATACGGCTCAACTTTGTCTACCATGGGGTGATCGATGATCCGCCGAGAGATCCGCGCCATCTGCGGTTTGTCACGCCGAGCGAAACGGCCGGTCACATCGGTCCTGAGGGGGTGTATCTCAGCAGTGAGAGCCAGTGGTACCCGGACCTCGACGATTCGCTGGCCACCTACGACGTGAGGATCGCGCTGCCTGACGGGTGGACTGCGGTAACGCAAGGGACCTCCCAGGCTGACACCTCGCGATGGATTGTGTCTACGAAGAGCGAAGCGCTGACGGTGGTGGCCAACCGTTTTGTCGTCAAGACTCGCAACTGGAAGGCGCAATCCGGGCAGGCGATTCAATTGGCCACGTATCTGTTCCCGGACGACGCTGCGCTGGCCGACGAGTACCTCGATGCATCAGCCCGATATCTTGACGCGTATATCCCGTTGCTGGGGGCCTATCCCTTTTCACAATTTGCCGTCGTCGAAAACTTTTTCTCGAGCGGATTGGGCATGCCGTCCTTTACGCTACTGGGGAGCGGAGTCATCAAGCGCCATTATACGCAACCCTACGCCCTGGGGCATGAGATCGTGCACTCCTGGATCGGCAACGGGGTGTTCAACCGGGTGAGTCAGGGCAATTGGGTGGAGGGGCTGACGACCTACCTGTCCAATTACTACTATTACGAACTGACCGGCGACGAGGCTCAGGCCCGCGAACAAAGACGGTTGATGCTATTGGGCTATTCCGTCTATGTACGCCCCGGTGAAGGGTACCCGCTCAAGAAGTTTGCGCAAAAGAGCGATGAAAAAGACAATGCCATCGGCTATCAGAAATCTGCCATGGTCTTTCATGCGCTCAGACAGGAAGTGGGCGATGCGGCATTTTGGCGGGCGCTGAAGCGTATTCCGGAACGGTACCTGGGGACGGTAGCCGATTGGAGTGATCTGGAGCGGACCTTTCAAGAAGAGGCGGGCCGAGACCTCCGATGGTTTTTTGTCCAGTGGGTCGAGCGTGCCGGTGTGCCGGAACTCGCCCTGTCCGGCCTTCGCGCGCAGAGTATCCCCGGCGTGTCCGGTCGTGCGTACCCCGTCGAGGCGACAGTCCATATCGCCCAGAGCGACGAGCCCTATCGGGCTTCGATCGAGCTGGAGTTCGTGTTGAGCGGGGGGCGCACCCAGCGCGCCCTTGTTCCGTTAAGCGCCGCGCAGCAGGAGGTGGTCGTCCCCCTTGCGGAGCCGCCGGTGGCAGTCCGGCTGGATCCGCACTATCACCTGTTTCGTCGTGTGGCTCGGAGTGAGATGGCGCCCGTGTTGAATCTGTATGTGACGGATGAACAACGAACCGTCGTCCTTGCTCAAGGCTTCTCCGCGCAGCCTGACCCGTTCGGCGATATCCTCCAGCGTATCGCCGCGCAGGAAGCGGCGAAGGCTGATGCCGTGCGCACGACGGTGCTTCAATCAGGTGCGAGCAGGCAGCCTCTGCCGCCGGGATCGCTGTTGCTGCTGGGGGATCCGCGGGAGAATCCGATGGCCGCCGCAGCCTTGCGGTCTTGTGGTGACCATGTGCGTTTCCTAGACAGCGGATTTTCCGTGGCGGGTAAGACGTATGAAGGCGCCGCCCTGGCGCTGTTGGCATCCTGTCGGCGTGAGGAGCATCCCGGGAGTGTGGTCACGCTGCTGTATGGAGTGACACCCCAGGCACTGGGGCGTGTGGCCCGGCTCTTGTTTTTTTACGGGTGGCAGAGTTATGTGGTCTTTCAGGAAGGCGCCGTGGTTGCACGGGGAGATTGGGAGGATAGGATGAGTACAGAGGTGCGAATTGAAACACGTTAAGACGGTGATGATCGGAATGGTGGGACTCGCGCTGGTCGCTACTTCAACGGTGTCGACGGGGGCAGCCGAGCCGAAGCCTCCGCAGGCCCCCGCGAATGCGTCCGCCTCGGCCGAGCGGCATCTGACGAATATCCGGCAGCTGACATTCGGGCGTCAGAATGCCGAAGCCTATTTTTCTTTCAGCGGGAATAAACTCATCTTCCAGTCTACGAACAATTGGATGAAAGACACGTTTGCCGCGGCGATGCATCCGTCAGACATCCCGCTCGGTTGTTATCAAATGTATGTGATGGATCTCGGAAGCGAAAAGATTCGGATGGTCAGCACCGGTGCCGGCACCACGACCTGCGGGTATTTTTTCCCCGGCGATCGCCGGGTCTTGTACTCATCCACCCATCTGCGAGGTCCCAACTGTCCTCCGAAGCCAAAGCGTGACGGAGGGGCCTATCGCTGGGCGTTGGATGACTACGATCTCTTCTCCGTGCGGATCGACGGGCTGGACCCCCAACGATTGACGAACACGCCGGGGTACGATGCCGAGGCCACGGTCTCTCCCAACGGCAAGACGATCGTTTGGACATCTATGCGTGACGGGGATCTGGATATTTACGCAATGGATCTGGATGGGACTCACCCCCGTCGGCTGACGCAGGAAATTGGATACGACGGCGGGGCGTTCTTCTCGCCCGACAGCAAACGGATCGTGTATCGCGCGCAGCATCCGAGCAATCAGGAAGAGCTGGATCAGTATAAGGCGCTTCTCGCTCAAAACCTGGTGGAGCCAGGGCGGCTTGAAATTTTTATCATGAATGCCGACGGGTCGAATAAGCAGCAGGTGACGAATAATGGCGCCTCAAACTTTTCGCCGTTTTTTCATCCCGACGGCCACCGGGTAATTTTTGCGTCGAATGTGGACACGCGGAACGCATCGGGGCGACCGGAGTTTCACCTCTATCTCGTCGACGAAGACGGCTCCGGACAGGAGCGGTTGACGTTCGATGGACAGTTCAACAGCTTTCCCATGTTCTCGCCGGACGGGAAGAGCCTCGTCTGGGTGTCGGATCGGCATGCGAAAGAGCCCGGAGAGTTCAATGTGTTTCTCGCCGATTGGGTTCCATGATCGAACCAGGTGACGGGTCGGCTGCGCCGCGATCGGCGCAGCCTGAGCCACCACCGCCCTCTCCACCGATACCGGCGGTCGTGCTCTCTGTGATCGCCCTGCTCGGCTCGTTTGCGGCGCTGTTTTATATCGATATCCCCATCCTGTGGTTTCTTCGGTCGCACAATCTATCGGCGCTCCATTCGTTTGGTGATCTGGGCGAGAAGCTGGGCAATGGCGGCACTCTCGTGACCATTAGCCTGCTGCTCCTGGGAGCCGGGTACATGCTGAAGCGCCAGGCGCTCACACGCGTGGCGCTGGATAGCCTCCTGGCGCACGGGGCGGTGGCGATACTGGTGAACGGGCTGAAGCACATCATCGGTCGCCCCAGGCCAAGGCTCACACATTCTGGGGGCTGGCAATGGTGGCCATCGCTGGATTCCGGCCTGGATTCGTTTCCGTCCGGCCATACCTCAGCGACTGTGGCAGTGGTGACCGTGCTGTCGAGAGCGCTGCCTCGGTATCGATGGGTGCCGTTTGTCTTGGCTGCGTGGGTCGGAGCCAGCCGGGTCTGGCGGGGTTCCCATTTCCCGGGGGACGTGGCGGCGGGGATGGTGCTGGGGTTTATGGTCGGCTCAATCTTCAATGGCCCGCTGCGTTGGTGGGGACGGTCCTGTGCGCAAGCGCTGGTCCGCATCGCCCCGGTAGTCTTGATGGTGACAAGCCTATTCTGGGTGCTGACGCACCGTATCGTTGACCCGATGACGGATCACATCCTGCTTGCGTCCGGAACCATGCTGGCGGCTGGAGGTATGGCGTTGAGGATGTCAGGTCAGCCTAAGCCGCTGCCTGGGGAAGGTATCACAGGGCTCGCTGTGGCAGACAGTCTTGTGGGGTTGGGATTGGGTGTCGTGACTGGCGCACCGATCGTGATCGGGTTGGCGGGCGTGTGGTGTTTCGCACGGTGGAGCGGGGCCGTTGCCGCCACGACTCCCTGCTCGTCTGCCTTGTCGTCTTTCCGACAGCGCATCCTCTATCCGGCAGGAATGGTCGCCGCTATAGCCCTGATCCAGTCCCTCAAAGGGCTCGTGCCGTTGCAGTGAGCAAAGAGACGACGCGTACTCTCGTCCGTCCGTTCAGCCTCGGTGCGATGCGAGAACGAAGCAGGCGGGCTTTTTCAACATCCTGTCAGTGGCCTGGGATGCGAACCGGCGGCTGCTCCGCCTCTTCCGGCACATGGATCAGCGATTGGTTGGCCAGTAAAATGTAGCCGTAGCGCTCAAGTAACACCGGGTAGTCCATGGTTTCAAACGGCAGCCTGTTTCTCAGCGCAGCCGGTAAGAGAATCATCGTACGCCCCGGTTGAGTCAGATAGGGCTTGATGTTTGCTTCTTCATTCTTCGGCACCACAATGGCTTTCCGCTTCGCATAGAACACCAACGAGGGGCGTGGTTGTCCGTAGAGGATCAACCGGTCGTTGGGGCCGAGATTGACGCCTGCCACCTCGGCGAGCTGCTGTGGCGGTTCGATCACAAAGTGGTGCATCAGTGGAAAGGTCAATTGCGTGGTCGCGAGGACGACGAGGGCCAGCGATCCGCCGGCGACCCAGAACACGGCCGGTCGTCTCGTTTCGCTGAATCCGAAGTAGGCGATGAGGCCCATGCCCACCAAAAAGATTGAGGCGACGGTATAGGGGCCCGGTCCAAGCGTCACCTGCCCCGCAAGGGGAAATTCATCGATCAGCTTTCCCGCGAACTTGGCATAGAGGGGCGGCAATGACGCAAAGGCCAGCGCCAGGAGAGAGCCCACGGCGGTGATGATATGGATCGCAGCGCGCAGGCCGGGGGTGGCTTGGTCGGTCACGCAGCGGTTCCAGTAGGACGCCGTCAAAATCGCGGCCGCAGGGAACAAGGGACCGATGTAGTGTGGCAACCGGGTTGAGGACAGGCTGAAAAAGACCAATCCGCCGAGCACCCAGGCCGCGGTGAACCATTCCAGCGCGTGCGGCGAAGGGTGGACATCCAGAACCGAAATCTGTGACGGGGGCAGGGCTCCGGATCGCTTCGAGTCTCGCCAGCTGCGATAGGCCTGGTACCAGGCGAAGGGCAGCAGGCCGCTCCACGGGAAAAATCCAAGCAGGAACACAGGCAGATAAAAGACCAGCGTGCCGCCGTGCCCTTCCATGGTGCCGAAGAATCGGCCGATCGTGTCGCCCTGGGCCGAGGTCGTATACCGTTGCCCATGGATATTCAGCATGATGAGGTACCAGGGCAACGCCAGGAGCAGAAACAGTACGAAGCCGGGAATGGGAAATCCGCGGCGCCAAAAGAGCCCCCAGGAGCGGGTCAGCCACAGGTACAACCCCACCGCCAGCATGGGAATCAGGAAACCAATCGGGCCCTTCGTCAGGGTTGCCAGCGCCATGCCGATGTAGAAGAACCACAGGTAGTGGCGTTCGCGGCCTTCCCCGTACAAACCCAGCCAGAATCCATAGAGCGACAAGGTGGTGAAGAAGATCAGCACGCTGTCGGTGAGCGCCATACGGCTGAGGCCGATGATTTCCAGGTTCAGTAACAGCATAGCCGCGCCGAAGAGGCCCACCACCGGCCCCCGGCACCGTGTCAGAAAGAGGTATTGGAGCAGGATCAACCCGACACCGAAGATCGCCGACGGGAATCGTGCGGCGAATTCGCTCACCCCGAACAGGTGATACGAGAGGCTCATCAGCCAATAGACAAAAACCGGTTTGGCGAAGCGCGGCTCGTAATTGAAGGTGGGGCTGATGTAGTTGCCCGTTTCGTACATTTCACGGCCGGCTTCGGCGTTCCGTCCTTCATCTCGGTCGGTCAATCCAAGAGCGCCGAGTCCGACGAAGAAGAGCACGGCGGCCAGTGCCAAGAGAAGGACCAGCGCCAGTGGTTGGATCGATCGGTCGGCCTGCGCCGGCGTCTGCGAGGACGGGTGCTGTCCGTTCATGTGAAGTTCCATTAGGATTTGGTCGCCGGGGATGCCGTGCCGGAGTCGGCTTGGTTGGGACGATGAATCAGCATGAGATTGCGGAGATAGACGATGCTGCCGATGCTCTGCCCGGCGATGAACACCGGATCCTGTCGATAGATCGCATAGGCAAGCGTAATCAGCCCGCCGATCATACTCATGTACCAAAAAGCGGTCGGTACGCGACTTTCCGCATGGCGCTCGGAGGCGATCCATTGGACGACCCAGCGCATAAAGAAGATCCCCTGCCCCAGGAATCCGATAATCAGCCAGATGGTGTCGAGTGTCATAGTCGTGTGGGGGCCGATGCCGAACGCGATGATGTCGTCGCGGCGGCACGGTATTGGTAGCGCAAGCAACGGTGCTGCATCCATCGTACGGCCACCAGATCGTACAGGCCTTTGAAGAGGCGGTTGCCCACACCGTACTTCGACGTGCCCCTTGTGCGTGGATAGTGGCGCACAGGCACCTCGGTGACGGTGAACCCATGCATCAGAGCCAGGGCGGGAAAGAATCGGTGCATGCCCTCGAAGAGCTGCATTTTTTCCACCACTGGGCGGCGAAACAGTTTGAGCGAGCAGCCGGTGTCGTGCACCCGGTCACCGGTGACCGCGCTGCGGACGGTGTTGGCAATGCGGGAGGAAATTTTGCGTGTCAGGTTGTCATGGCGGTCTTTGCGCCAGCCGCAGACAAGGTCGAAAGTCTTAATGTGCGGAAGCAGCGTGGCGATATCCGCCGGATCGTTTTGCAGGTCGCCGTCGATGGTCAGGATCAGTTCCCCTGTCGACTGCTTGAATCCGGCATCGAAGGCCGCCGACTGCCCGTAGTTCCGGTCGAAATGAAAGACCTTCACGGTGCGGTATCGGGTGGCCAGACCATCGAGCACGTCCGAACTGCCGTCTGAACTGCCGTCGTCGATGAAGATCAATTCGAACGGGGCCGATCGCGACTCTTCCCGGCCGTCAAGGACCTTCACAAGTTGCTCAGTCAGTGGCACCAGATTGTCGCGCTCATCCTTGATAGGGATGACTACGGAGGCCCATGGGCGGGTCACAGTCATGGAGCGGGAACAGTTCCTTCACGCAGCGGTTTGTCGGTGTGCACGGCGCACATTCTACAAAACGCATGGAGGGGCGGTCAAACGGTTCCGGCAAGGGTTCCGTCTCACGATGTGCGGCTGCGCTCACGCAGCGAGCGAGATCCGGCGATCGACAAAAGCAGAGAAGTTCGGATCGTTGGAGAGGAAGACGACCGACCAGGGTTCGTCTTTAGCGCAGAGCCGGCGAAGCAGCACTTCCCGAGTGGCGGGCAGCATGTTGTGAAGCGTGCCGTCGAAGATCAGCAGTTGCGGCCGTATCACAATCGCGCGGGCCACGAGGAGCCGCAGCACCTGACTCATGGAGAGGCTGGCTTCCAGGCTGGACACACGCGTGTTCAATCCCTGCGGCAGCGCATCGATGTCGTGGTCCAGTTCCACGAACCGGAGCGCCCATTGGAGGTCCTCATAGTCGATCGTGGTCCGGCCAAGGGTGATGTTGTCTTCGAGCGTGCCGTCCAGCAACGTGGGATGGGAGTCGAGGACTAGTCCGCGAACCCGGCTGATCGAGTCGCGCCTCACCTCAGCCAGATTCATGTCATTGTACCGGACAAATCCGGTCGACGGAGGGTGAAGACCTGCCAGGATTTTTGCGAGCGCGGTCTTCGCGTTGTTCGAGCTGCAGAGGACCGCCACCTTCTCGCCGGGAGCGACATTGAGGAACACGTTCTCAAAGATTGGTGCGCCATCGGGACCGGTATAGGCCAGGTTCCGGCACGTCAGGTGGATGCCGGATAACCCGAATTGCGTGGCCGGCACGTCTTCCTTCGCGCCGTCCTCTTCTGTGGGTAGGGAGAACACCGCTGCCATCTCCCGACAGGACACGAAGGTGAAAAACATCGCGGCCATACGTCGAGCCAGTGTGTCCATGTTGAGTAGCAGGTTGCCGACCAACACCTCGGCGGCGGCGAATTGCCCGACCGTCAGTTGTCCATCGACCACCAGGAGTCCCGCCGTGATGAGCAGCCCGCTGTGGCCGGCGACTTGCCAGAGTGCCGCGGCTTTGTATTGTCTTCCGGTGAGTGTGTCGGATCGACGCTGGCGAATCCTGGCATACATGCGAGTGAGTGTATCGGTTCGTTCGAGGAGGTAGGGGCTGTCGCCGGCGGCTCGTAGATGGGGGAGATTGTGCGCGATGTTTTGAATCCACCCGAAAATGTCGTAGTGGAGCCGGGACATCTCTAAGGTGATGAAGAAGCCGCCGCGCCCGAAGAGGGTCAGTAGTCCCACAAAGCCCAGAATCAGCACGAGAATATAGAGAACGAAGAAGGGGTGAAAGAGGATCAGCATGGTTACGCCGATGGTACCGACCACGGCGACATTAAAGAGATCCGCCACCATGGCCACCAAGGCGCGGGTCAGCAGGTCGGCCTCCATGAACCGATAGGCCTGCGGTGTGGCGAACATATCGTCGCGGAGGCGGGGCAGGAGTCGTGTGAACCCGATCGCGATGCGCGTGTAGATCCGCTGTTGGAATGTTTCCACCGCGCGCGCCTGCAGTACACGGAATGCCGCGACCCCGGTCAGCGAACTGGCGACGAACAGCGCCAGTGTAAAGATCATGCGGGGTTCCATTGCAAAGGAGAATGTGCTGACGAGCTCCTGAACGGCAAGGGGGACACAGAGGAGGAACAAGCCGATGGCAACCGCATGCGAGGCGATGATGCCCAGGATCGATCGCTCCAGCTTCAGCAGCATGCCCAGGTGCGCGAAGATATCGCGGAGGACTTCGGTTAGCTGATATTGGGGATAGGTCGGGATTGTTGTGGGGCGTTGATTCAAAGCGACTCCTACCGCGTTGGGCGCTGGTAGGAGTTATCAGCCGAAGGCGAGGATCGCGACCGGCGGTTCTCGGTGAACTCCATCACCTGGGTAATTTTCTATACCTGAACGAAGTCTAGACCGGGGCCCCGTCTTTCGTCAACACATCGCCCGTTTCCCGGCCTCATGTTCGTTGGCTTGGCGTGAGCTAAGCCGCGAGCTGACCAGTCCATTGTCGGCGGAATACGCCGCTGGCGGATTTTTTCCGCATCCGGTCAGCGGAGGAAGAGCGACTTGAAGATCAGGGCGGTGCCTGACAAAAAGAGGAATGCGGCGAAGGTGGTGCGGTATCGTTCGGTGCTCATCTTGCTATAGAGCAGGAGTTCGGTAGCCAGGAACATGCTCACGCCCACCGCCATGTAGAGTGCGGTGGCGGACGTGGCAATCGCGGAAGGACCGAGGGAGACGCCCAACGTGACGAGTTGAAACAGCGCGAACGTGCCGTAGGACACGGCAGTCGTGGCGCGGGCCTGATCTTTGTCGTACTGTTTGCTGTGGATGATGGCCGTCAGCAGCGAGCCGCCCAGATTGGTCAGGCTATGCACAACGCCCATCACGATGAAATAGGTGCGTTCATATCGCACCAGCGACTCGATCAACCGATTGAATGGCACATAGATGCTTTTGAGTGCCGCGACGATCAAGAAGAGGCCGACAATGCTGCCGATGTTCAGCTTGAGTGCTGTGACCAGCAGGAGACACAGCACCACGCAGGGAATCGACAGGGTGAGGACCTGACGGTAGAACGGCATCTGGATGTGCCGGTAGTCCTTGCTGACTTGCAGCAGGTTGATGGTCAGCGAGATCGGGAGGAGGATGGTCAGGGCGGTGATGAAGTCATAGCCGAGCACGAGGAGGATCGGGGTCCCGAATAGCAGTACTCCCACGCCGAAGAGCGACTGGACGGCGGCCGTCAGGAGGATGGTCGCAAGAATGTCCCACTGCATGGCAATGATGTTCCTCTCGGGCCGAACGTGTCCTCGACGGCCAGGCTCTCAACTCCCGGTCCGGTAGCCGGTATAGCCTAGCTTTGGAGCGGGCGTCAATCGGTCCACAGGCTGGGGCCTGGTTTACCGGCTCCCGGCAGGGGCTCCCGAGTCCGACGAGGTGGTGATGGTGAAGCGCATGGTGCCCATCAGGCTCATGTCGTTGATCTGTTCGCCGGCATGGATTTCCACCTTATACCGTCCTGGTTTCCAGCCGCCTTCCGCGGGGAATAGCTTCAGATAGCCGGTTTGATCTTCCAGGGCGACGTACATCGCATCGTCGGCGACGATGGTTCGCCCGTCCAGTCCGTCCACTTCCTCTGCGTAGCAGCGCGCAAATACTTGGAACGATTGGTAATGCTGATGGAGTTCGAAGACGATGAAGACCGGTCTGGAGCCGGCGGGAAACTGTTCTGTCGGTCTGACGGGCACAATTTCGTGGGTCCGTTGGAACCCCAGTTCCTCATCGAATCCTTCGGCGAGTACGATGTGGCGGAACATCCCTTCGGGTGGGGCGTCGAAGTCATAGGGCTTCGCGCTCTCGGTGCGGTTCTGGAAATCGGGAATCGGCACATTGCGGGTGAGCGGGAGATCTTCGGCCCAGAGAAGGGAGCCGGAGAGCAGGAGGATGGGACAGCAGTACCAGAGCAACTGCCTCATCCCGTCTTGGTACACTCCGCCCCGCCGGCCTGTCAAGGAAAGGCTGTGTGTCGGGTCTCTGGCTGGACGGTCCGTTCGGTGAGACGGAGGCCTGAGCGGCGAGGCAGGGGCGATGAATCGTGCGGGGTAGGTTGCGGGTGAAAATTGCTTCCTGTTAGACTTTCCTCCTTTCCACAGGGGGACCGACATGGAACAGCACCTCATGACGCAGTTAGAGGATCCCGACGCGCTGCCGCAGCCGCTTGGAGAGTATAAGCCGGTCGACTACTGGCAGGCTCATATCAATACCTTGTTCTATCAATTGCGGGGCGACCAGCAACGCAGCTTCTACCAGACTTTCACCTCGGCCGATTATCGATTGGCGCATGCGCTGGCCGCCGACTACTTCGAACAGGTGACCAAACGCGACAAGAAAGTCGCCGCAAAACAGCTGACGCCGAATGGATCCGGTTCGACTCCGCCCTCCGACGCCACTCCTCAAGCACAGTTAACGGTCATGGAATGGGGGCCGGGAAACGGGAATCTGGCGGCATGTTTTCTCAGCCATCTGCAGCGTCTCGACAAGGACGGGCGGGTGTATCCACGAGTCCGGTATCTGCTGGTCGATACCCAGGCCCATGCGTTGGAGCGGGCACGCGCTCACCCGGATCTGGCCCCCCATTTGGCGAAGGTGGAGTCGCTGTGCGCCGAGGTCGAGAACTTGGCGATTGTCGCCGATGGCACCGTCGATCGCATTCTGTGCAACGAACTCTGGAACGAATTGGCGACCAAGCTGATGGTCAAAAAGGGGGGCGAGTTCGAGGAAGAACACCTCCGTCCGAACCTCAATGAGCGTAAGGCGGCGGCCATTGCCGATTGGTCTGGATTTGTTCGTGCCTTTGAGGCCAAAGATATCGAGCGGCTCAAGCAGTTTCCGCCCTTTCTGGACGATCTGATCTGGGAGCGCGAGTACCACAAGGTGGACTGGAAAGACGTCCCCTATCGCAAGACGATCACCGAGTTCATGAAGGCCATCGACGATGAGGTGTTGGTGCCGGTCAATCTCGGCGCCTTTGCATCCCTGAAGGAAGCGAAACGGATGTTAGCCCCGGATGCCGTGGGGTTCAGCAGCTTCGATGCCGGGACGGCGGATATGGACGTCCTCAATGATCCGGACAAGCCCTGCTATGGCCAGTTCGGTGGCCAGTACAGCTTCATGGTGAACCTGGCCCTGATTCAGGCCGTGGCCAAGCATCTGGGGCTGAACGCGGTCGCGATTGAAACACAGCGCGAGTTCGTCGGGAGCCGGCTGGGGACGAATGTGATGACGCTGATGGACTTGCTGGCTTGCCACCCGATGGTCGGCTCAAAGGTGCAGCCTTGGGAACTGGATCGCCTCACGGTTAAGACCATCCGCACGCTGAACGAGACCTATGAGAGTCCCTATCAACGCAAGATTGAGTTCCCGTTGCGCAGCGAGATGCCGGTCGAGGAGCGCGACGCGGCGCAGGGCATTCTGCTCTCGCTCAAACCGAACGGGATTCCCGATACGATCGCCTATGTCACCGAAGAAGAATTGAGCCAGGCACAACCGGAGTTGGAGCATCTGGGCTATGAACGCGAGGCGGTGTTGATGGCGCTCGGGGCGCCTCCGAGTCCCGTCGAGTACTATCACTTTACCTGTCGGCCGTAAGCCGCGTTGAGCCGTGCGGCAGGAAAGGCCCACCAGGTGATGTCTGTAGGAGAAAGAGCTTGACTAATTAATTCCATTTCTATAGCCTTTCCCGCGATTTCGAAGAGAAGACCCGTCTCCCCTCCGTGCATCGCGAACATTCAAGCGGGATGGGGTCACGCAGGCAAGATCATCTGAGACGACGTTCTTCACGATACGGTTTTGCGGTCGCGAGTGCGTGAACATACGTCGTGCGAATAATCGCACAGCTGTAACAAGGAGCATACAGTACCATGTTTGGTTCGTTTGGCTGGATGGAGCTGTTGCTGATTCTCATCATCGTCCTGATCATCTTCGGTGCGGGGAAAATTCCCCAGCTCGGTGAGGGATTGGGTAAAGCAATCAAAGGGTTCAAGAAATCGGTTCACGAAGCGGATGCCATTGACGTGACGGCCACCGAGGCGGAACCTGCCCCGGCTCAGCCGTCGGCACAGATCCAGCAAGCCGGACAGCCGGCCACACCGCCGCCTGCGGAGCAGGCCGGTGCGGCTCCACCGCCACGGACGACGCAGGGGTAACTTGCGAAACTGAGGATGCAGACCGAATGCCGGCGATGTGACCTCGGAGTCCCGCCCCTCGGTCTTCAGGACACCCCCCTCAGTATGGAACACCATGTTCGGTCTTGGCGCTGGTGAAATTCTCATAATCCTGGTCATTGCGTTCCTGCTCTTCGGACCCAAGCAGTTGCCTGAGATCGGGCGTCAGGTGGGCAAGGCCGTGAAAGGGTTTAAGGAAACGGCAGACGATCTGAAGAAGACGGTTGAGCCGGAGCTCAACATGATTCAGCAGGAAATGAAAATGGTGGAGCAGGATTTCGAGTCGTCGATGAAGGAAGCGGAAGAACAGATTAACCACGCAACATCGGGCGTAGAGCACGGGGCAGAGGAATCGGGTTTGCCCAAGCAGGCCTAATACCATTTCATATTCGCTCTACGGCTGTGAAGGGAGGTGACCACAGCAACAATACAAGACCTTACGGTGTGAGGAGCTCGTTTCGGGATGAAGCGAGGATCGGGGCCGGATGGTGGGCACCATTCAGGTTCGAGTACCCCGACATCACACACAAAGTGGGCTTTGTAGTGCAATAGCGGTTGGATGTATAGGCGGCACCCGGCGTGAGTGGGTACACAACGGGTTGCCATCCAATTCACAGGAGGAACGCTATGAAACGCATCCATGGACGGACCAGATGGGGCCGGTTGGCCGCCATCTTCGGCGCTGCGGCAGTGACAGCTCTGCAGTGTCTGACAGTCCCGGCCTTTGCCGGATTCGAACTTCCCCCGGGCGAACGCATCACGAATCTTCCCGCCATTCCTCGCAACATGCCGCAGAAAGAAGCGTACGAACTCTATGACCCGGTCATCGGTCGGAACTTCGACATCAAGAATCTCTGGATGCGCGCTGATCTGCGTGTGCGTCCGGAAATGCGGAACAACGCCTGCTTCGGTCTTGCCCAGGGGGCCGGCGGAACATGTAACTCCTTTGGAACCCGCGGTACGGCTGCCGGCGGAGGCAACAAGGGCAATGACATGTATGTGCAGCAGTGGATGCGGCTGGGTATCGGCTATGACCTCTCCCCGGACGTGAATTTCTATGTGGAAATCATCGATTCGGCAAACTGGGGCAGCAACGGTAGCGCCGTGAACGCGGGGAACGGAGGCGACCCGTTGAACCATAACGGCGCATCCGCTGGCGGGGCCGGCAACGGCGGCCGTCTGGGTGTGCGCGCCGCCTACATGTTAATCAGGAATGTGGCCGATATTCAGGGCCTGAGTTTGAAAGTCGGGCGCCAGTATGTGATTTTCGGCAACCATTCGCTGTTCGGCCACTTCGATTGGGCCAATACCGGTTATTCACATGACGGTGTGATGTTCGCCTACCAGACCAAGAATTGGGACAGCTACTTCGGCTGGTTCCGCAATTCGGAAAGCGATCTTGGCCAGGCCTCCCCGGTCGGGAGTGGGGCGCCCAATATCGCCGGCAGCGGTGCGCAGGATGCACAACGTGATGCCGACATGTTCATTTTCTACAACCAGATCAAGATGGTACCCGGAATGGTCATCGAGCCGTTCTACGTCTTGTATCAGAATCGCTATGGTTCGGCCGATAACATCGGACAAGGTCTCGGTACGGCCAAGCACTCGAACCAGACTCGTCATATGATCGGAAACCGGATCGAGGTGCGCAAGGGCGGGTTCGACTTCTCGAACGAAACCGCCTGGCAGTTCGGCCAGATGGGCCAGGCTGGTGCCTGCGCGGGCGAACAAAAGTGTTTGCACATCAATGCCTGGGCGACCAGAAACTGGATCGGCTATACGTTTTACGATACGGCGTGGAAGACCCGCCTGGCATTCAATCTTGATTATGCGTCCGGTGACAGCCGGAACAACACCTGCAGTGCAACGCCCGGTACGTGTAAAACAGCGAATACCTTTGAGAACTTCTTCCCGACAAACCACATCCATATGGGATATATGGATGTGCAAGCTTGGAAGAACATGCTGTCGCCATCGGTCAACTTGCAGGCCAGACCTTCAGCTCGTGACCATATCGAGTTGTGGTACACGAATCTGAATTTGGCCAATTCCAAGGACTGTTGGTATCGAGGTGCTCAGGGCTGCTACGTCTTCTCGAACGCCAACAATACCAAGACACACATCGGCGACGAAATCGACGTGGCCTATACCAGAATGTTCGCCGACGGCAAGGTGGCCCTCCAGGCTGCCTACGGCACGATTTTCAGCGGCGGCTATTTGACCAGCACCCTGAATCAGACGCAAAATCAGCACTGGGCCTATATGTCGCTCTGGATGAACTTCTAAGGAGAAGCTTTCAGCTCATTGCTGTCAGCCATCAGCTGCTGAGTGCCGCAGGCTGATAGCGAAAGCAAGACAAAGGAGATCATGATGAAAAAACTCATGTTCGTAACGCTGGGCATCGCAGCGTTGGCGATCGGCAACCAGCCGGTCACCGCGCAGGCTCAGGTCGCGGATGCGATTCAGGCAGTGAATGATGCCATCGTCGAGTTGACCGATGCGCCGGCTCTCGGCAAGCGCACGACCGTCGACTTGGCAAAGCGATGGGGAGCCGACCGGTCCGTCATCGATAGTGCCACGGCAAAACTGCAGGACGGGCTCAGCAAGGCCCAGTCCGGAGGAGCCGGGGCTGATGCCATGCGTCAGTTGAAACTGGCGGTGGATTACGGCAAGGCTCGCTTACACAAAGAAGCCCGCTTGTCTGCGCAGGGTGCTCTGCGGCATCTGTGTGTGGCGAATCAGGATCAAGGTCCCGGATGCGACACGGTGCCGAAGTTTGGCAGCTACACCGCGCCGTAGAGTGAGTCGACCGACATAAGGCGAGGCGTGAGGGAGATCCCCTCTGCCTGTCTCGAAGAGTGAAGCCCCGCCGGGTGATCCCCTGCGGGGTTTCTTTTTTCCTGCATGGGTGGCGCAACGGGCTATGGTGAGAGCGCCGGCTTGCCCGCAGTCAGTCGATCGCCTTATACTCGGCTCGCTCGTCATCATCATCACCGTTCGTGCGTTTCTTTCCTCACCGTGGACGATCTGAGTGCACAGCTGAGCCGGAGATTCGGATTTTCGGCCTTCCGCGCGGGTCAGCGCGAAGTCATGGACGCCGTGCTGGCCCGTCGCGATGCCATGGCGGTCATGCCGACCGGCCAGGGCAAGTCACTCTGTTACCAGCTTCCCGCCACCCTGTTGCCCGGGGTGACCCTGGTGATTTCTCCGCTTATCGCATTAATGCAGGATCAAGTGAATAGTTTGAAGGCGCGGGCGATTGCCGCGGCGGCGTTCCACTCCGGGCTTTCCGAGCAGGAGCGGGATCGAGTGGTATTGGATCTCAAACTGCGCCGGTTACAGTTGCTCTATCTCGCTCCGGAGCGGATGCAGCACGAGCGGTTTCTCCGGCTGCTACGCTCGCTGTGGGTGTCGTTACTCGTCGTCGACGAAGCGCATTGTATTTCCCAGTGGGGGCACGATTTCCGCCCTGACTATCTGAACATCGGCCGGTTGCGCCGGGAACTCGAGAATCCCCCTTGCCTGGCCTTGACGGCCACGGCGACCGCGCGCGTGCAGGCAGATTTGTGCGATCGACTGTCGCTCCAAGATCCGCTTCGCTTGGTGACCGGCTTTCGACGGTCTAACCTCGCGCTGTCTGTCCGCCTCTGCCGCTCCCGCCAGGAAAAGCTCGCGACATTGGATCGTGTGGTGCGTGAATACGAAACGGGCACCGTTCTGATCTATTGCGCCACGCGCCGGGCGGTGGAGGAAGTGGCGGTCTGTCTGGGGCAGTCGCAGTCGTCCGTCGGGTATTATCACGCCGGACTGTCGGATGAAGAGCGACGGAAGGTGCACGACCAATTTCGGGTGGGAACGGTCAGGATTTTGGCGGCGACCAATGCGTTCGGCATGGGGATCGATAAGTCGGATGTCCGACTGGTGGTGCATTTCGATATTCCGGGAAGCCTGGAGGCCTACTATCAGGAAGTGGGCCGGGCGGGGCGTGATGGTCGACCTGCGGCATGTCTGTTGCTGTTTCATGAACGGGATGTGGCCACCCAGGAATACTTCATTCAGCAAGCGTCGAAAGAGTCCGGTAGTTCGGCACGCGCCGATCGCATGAAGACATTGCTTCAGGACTTGCTGGACTACGTGTCGGTGCCGACCTGCCGGCAACTCGCAATTCTCGACTACTTCAGTGACGAGGCCGAACGGGCACTTGGGCCCTGCGGGCTTTGTGATCGTTGCGTGACGCCACAGCCCAGTACGCATGTGGTCGGCGATGAGGCCACCTGCGCGAAGGCTGTCCTGGCGGTGGTCTCCTGGTGTATGGGCCGATTCGGTGTGAGCCGAATTGTCGACATGCTCCGCGGGAGTCGATCGAAGGCGCTGCTCACCTATGGGGCCGAAGAGTGTCCTGGGTATGGGGGCTATCACGCATGGTCGAAGACGGCGTTGACTCGTCTGGTGAGAGCCCTGATCGATGCGGGATATCTGCAGGTGGAAGGACTGGCGTATCCCACGCTTGCCCTGACGCGGAAGGGACAGGAGGTGTTGAAAGGAATCGCTCCTCTGGTATTGAGCGAGCAGGTAGAGGATCCGGCAGCGTCGGCGCTGAAACCACAAGGGAGTGGGCCAGGTCGCTCAATGGCCCCTCTGCATACCGCCTCAGTCGACTCGCAGCTCTTTGAACGGCTTCGCCAACTCCGGCGTGAGCTGGCTGAGGAAGAAGGGGTCGCACCGTTTGTTATTTTTCACGACAAGACCCTTCGGAACATCGCCGGATACAAACCTGTGACCCTCGCTGCCCTGCTGGAGATTCCCGGGATCGGCGAGGCCAAGGTGGAGCGGTATGGCCGCCGAGTGCTTGGCGTGGTGAACGAGGCCGGCGGCTAAGCCGTCTTCTAGGTATTGTCTGACGACCCCTCCGATGCCATTTTTCCGGGGAAGAATCATTTCGTAGCCGTTTGGCTATTATTCTCTCAAATTCCCTGCCTTTCGAAATTGCTCCTGCAGTTCGGCATACGTTTTCGTCACCGGAAACTGAGGAAACTCTTTCGGAAGATGGTCAGGGGGGCGAAAAAAGAATCCGGCGTGAGCCTCTCCCAGCATGGCGGTGTCGTTGTAGGCGTCTCCTGCCGCCATGACACGAAAATTGAGGTTTTTCAACGCGGCCACCGCATGTTTTTTCTGGTTCGGCTGGCGGAGTTTGTAATTGACGATCCTGCCGGTCGGCCCAATCTCCAGTTGATTGCAGAAAATCGTCGGATATCCGAGCTGCCGCATCAAGGGAAGCGCGAATTCATAAAACGTATCCGACAGAATGATGACCTGTGTCCGTTCCCGCAGCCAGGCAATGAATTCGGCTGCGCCTTCCATCGGCCCCATGGCGTCGATCACGGATTGAATGTCCGCTAGGGTCAGGCCATGCTGATCCAGGATGCTCAAGCGGCGTGTCATCAGGGCATCGTAATCTGGCATCTCACGGGTGGTGATCATGAGCTCTTCGATGCCGGTCTTGATGGCAAAGTTCACCCAAATTTCAGGCACCAGCACGCCCTCAAGGTCCAGACACACAATCACAGGGTTCTGCATTCGTCCTCCTGCGGGAACTAGTCGGTGGTGAAAAGCGGGTTTGTCGGTAGCCGACAGTGGTAAGGACAAACCAGCGGGCTGCCCTATCCCCCGATATTGCGGCGAGCCTTTTCCTGGCTGAGATACCGCCAGATCTTGTCCATGGTCTTCTCGAATAGTTCTGTGCCTGCCCATTGCTTGGTCTGCTCCTCCTTGTGCCGTCTGGCCCAATCGACGGCCAGCGGGAGCGGGATCAGCCTGGGTGCCGTTCCGGTCAGATCTGCCCAGAGTAGGCTCAGCGCCGTACTGAGGCGAACGGCGACGGGAACCGGCTGGACGGTCTGTTTGGTCATCTCCTGACATTCTGTGGCCGGTGAGGTGACAGCAAGTTCCCGGCAAGCCGCTGGTCGATCGGCGTAAATACTGCAGGTTTCGTTGTCGAGAAAGGGGCAGGGCATGCGAAGGGCGTAGTAGGCCCGGTTCAACGGCTCGATAGCCTCGTCACTCATCGGCTCCGAAGAATCGGCCAGCGAAGAGAGTTGTTTCAGGATATCGGCGCGAGCCAGTTGTTGCTGGGCCAGGTCGAGTTTGGACAGCAGGCGATTCCGTTCATTCTGGTCCAGCTGGTCGATGGTGTTGGTAAGGGCAAAGGCTTCCGGTACCGAAATCGGCACGAGCATCCGGCAGCAGGCAGCGCAGCCCTTTTCGCACGAAACCCTGTGGCCGGCTTCGAGTAATCGGCGTTGTTCCAACACCTGGGCTTCTTCTCCGAGGCTACGCATGAGCGGGAGAATCGCGGTGATCGGCACGAAGCTTGTCGGCACGCCCACGGCAGTGCTGATTTCTCCGCTTGGAGTCTGCAGAGAGATTTCAAAGTGTTCAACGGCCGTGTGGTTACTCACGGGTACCCATCGTTAAGTCCGAACGGGAGTCAGCTGTGTGATGGCATTCGTGCCGTCCTGCGCAGTCGCTATCATAGAGAACCGCAGAATCAGCGGTCAACCAAAGCCTCATTGCTCTCGGTCTTGCCCCGGGAGGACCGTTACGGCTACTCTGTCGTCGATGCGTTTGTCTGGCCACGTCATTGGATTGCTGAAAGAATACATGCGGGATCTTGTCGAGCAAGCGCGGCAGGAGTCGCAGGCTCAGGAAGCGTTCGGCTTCTCGGCACCTCCCTACCAGCCGGACCATGCCATCGCCGATTTACTGGCTATTTTAGATGACCGCATCGAGTCGGAAGGGGTGCAAGTCGGGTTGCCCATTGAGTTTTTGCACGAGATGTGGCGGCACTGTAACGAAGCGCGCAGTGAGATTACTGATCGTGTGTGGTTAGAAACCAATCTTGGTCCCGCTGGTCCTTCCAAGGCTCGTGTCCGTGAGCTGACCTACGCCTCTGTGATCGATTGCCTTGAGCGTGAGTCCTCCGGCGAGTAATCGAGACGAACGAGTGCATCCCGTCGCACAGCTACATGGCCTCGATTTGTTTGACTGTGTGGAGTCTCGGCAGGCTTGGGACTCTGGGATCCTACAGTTTTCCGGCAAGCCAATAGACGATGATCCCTGCCACTTCATCGACGGCTTGGGTGGTGATGAGCAGGGCCTTGGCTGTGGGAAGGAAGTCAAAGAAGGTTGCCTGTTCCCAGGCTTGTTGTGGAGTGTGTTGAGATTCATAGCCGCAGGGAAACGGGGTGACGACAAAACCTTGTTTTTCGAAGAGTCTGACTGCGCGGGGCAGGTGATAGGCCGCGGTCACCAACAAGATGCGTCCTGTCCCAAGCATGGCCTTGGTCTGCACGGCGTTTTCATAGGTGGTCCTGGATTGTTTCTCGATCAGGATAGCGGATTCCGGCACACCAAGGCGAAGGGCCCACCGTTTCATCTCGTGGGATTCCATCAGGCCGGTTCGGAATACGGTGGCATCGCCCCCAGTGAGCAACAGTTTCGGGGCAAGGTTCTGCTTCCACAAGTCTGCGCCACAACCTGTACGTTGGCGGGAGGCATCAGAAACCTCATCGGCTGGGCGGAGTGATCCCTTCTGAAAGACCCCTCCTGCCAGAACCACCACCGCGTCGAACTTCGATGTGGAGGTGGGCTGGAATGATGGATACTGGGCTTCAAGTAGCGCAATGTATACGAGGGATAGTACGGGGGTGGCCGTCAGCAGCAACAGTAGCACGGTGAGGAACAAGAGGCGCCTGACCAAAGTCGTCCTCCCGGGGGATACGGGGAGGCAGGCGGTCAATAGGGCAAGTAGCCCGGCGATGAGAAGCCAGGATAATGGATAGAGTAGGTATTTCAGGGCCTTATATACACCGAACCACATGGGCGTAAGGTCCATAGATGCTCCCGGTTAAGAGGCGAAACAGGGGGCTCAGCATACACTGAGGGCGCACAGACACCAAGTGTTGAGGAGAGTTCGATGGCAGACGGACGACACTATTGGTTGATGAAATCCGAACCCGAAGTCTTTTCAATCGATGATCTTGCTCGGTCACCGAAGAGAACGACTTCATGGGATGGTGTAAGGAACTACCAGGCGCGGAACTTTATGCGGGCGATGAAAATCGGGGATCAGGTTCTCTTTTACCACAGTAATGCCAATCCTCCCGCGGTGGTGGGAGTTGCGGAAGTTGTGAAAACGGCTTATCCCGATGCCACGCAGTTCGATAAGCGGGATTCGCACTACGATCCGGCCAGCAAGCCGGATCAGCCTCGCTGGGACATGGTCGATATCCGGTTTGTTCGCAAATTCGTTGCGCCACTGTCGTTGGACCTGCTGCGTGCGCAGGCTGGCCTAGAGGGGATGGAATTGCTTCGAAAGGGTTCGCGACTGTCGGTTCAGCCGGTGCGGACGGGCGAGTGGAATGAAATTATCAGGCTGGCAGAGGTACAGGCAGACAGCTAGTACGGTCCGGGAAGAACTCAATTCCGGACGGGAGGTGTCCTCGGTTCAGAGCAGGTCAGCTACGAGCCTTTCCATCATCCAGGTATCGATGTTGCCAATCTAGCCAGGCATGCCCCAGTTCATGGGCGAGAATGTATCTGCGCCGCGTGACGGGGAGTCGTTTGCGGATATAGATGGTCTTGGCCTCATTGTCCCAAATCCCATCCGCATTCGAATCCTGCCGGTCCATCTCGGAGTCCGTGACCTGCCTGATCATGATGTGGTAGCCGAATGGAAGGATGACTTTGTTTGGTATTCGCACCATACCCCTCACGGTCGTATCAAATAGGTGGCCTCGGCCAGGAATTCCTGCTCCGGAATAGCCTAACATATTTTCTCTTTCGTCTTCCTGTCTAAATATTCATTACTATCAGTGACTTGCGAGATATTGCTGCTCAGTCGCTGTATTCCGGCTCGGTGGTGGTTGAGCAATTTTCGATGGTGATGAGACAACGCTGAGCATTTCAATTGAAAGATTGGATGGTGTATCATGCCCCCATGGTTGAGAAACTTCTTGCGCAAGAACTCGCGAACCCCTATCCCTCAGTCGTTCGGATCGTGGGCGTAAAGATCCGTGACCGTGGGGAGGTGAAGAAATTCGATGCCGGGGAGGCGTCGCTGGTGATGGGGGATCGAGTGCTGCTCGAAGTGGCTGGCGAGTTGAGCTATGGGGTCGTCTATGGGGTTCCTCAGGTGATGCCTTTCATTCCGCCCATGCGCGTGCTTCAGCCGATCACCAGGAAGGCGACAACGGAAGATGTGGCCACGATCGATCGGTACGAACGGTTGGCATCGGAGGGAATGAAGGCGTGTCGGGAGCAGGCGGCGGCCCTGGGACTCAGAATGAAACTTGTGGAGGTCTTCTGCTCGTTTCATCGCCGGCAGATGACCTTTGTCTATACCGCTGAGGATCGAATCGATTTCCGCGAGTTGGTTCGCTTGTTGGCGCGCCGATTCGGCGGACGCATTGAAATGCGGCAAGTCGGGGTGCGCGACGAAGCCAGTCGGTTGGGGGGGATCGATACGTGCGGTCTCGTACTCTGTTGCGCCGCGTTCCTCACCGAAGTGAAACCCGTGACTGTCAAGCAGGCACGGGTGTTGGGGCTTCCTGTCGATGACCCCAAATTGCTCGGTGTCTGTGGTCGTCTCAAGTGTTGCCTCTTGTTTGAGGCGATGGACAATCCCTCCTCAAAATCATCAGCCCTGATTAACCCATCCCGTTCGCGCCTGGCTTCGTCGTAATCCACAGCAATTCGGAATAGTATTCCACTCGTTCGTCTCCCCGGCCCCGCTCTGTGCTCACCTTTCGTTCAGAAAAGGCGGTTCTTTTCGTTCGAAGGAGTATAATGGGCTGTGAGGTGACGGATGCCTCAGGTGTTGGTGCTTGGAGCCGGGAAAATCGGGTCCCTCGTCGCTGGGTTGTTGTCGGGTACCGGGCAGTACCACGTTCACCTGGCCGATCTCACCCTTGATGCCCCGAAGCGACTAGTTGATGACTTGTCGTTGTCCGCGGTTACTCCTTGTGCGTTAGATGTGCGGCGACCAGATATAGTTGCGGGCTATGTCGGCTCCCACCGATTCGACGCAGTGATCTCCAGCCTACCATACTTCTGCAATCCGACCGTTGCTGAAATCGCGCGAGCCCATCAGCTCCATTATTTCGACCTGACCGAAGACGTGGCTGTGACTGGTCGCGTCAAGGCGATCAGCGATGACGCCGATCGTGCCTTTATTCCTCAGTGCGGCCTGGCGCCGGGGTTTATCAGCATCGTGACGAATGACCTTATCGGCCATTTTGAATCCGTCGACAACGTGAAGATGCGTGTCGGCGCGCTGCCTGTTCATCCGAGTAATGCGCTGAAGTACTCCCTCACCTGGTCTACCGACGGGTTGATCAATGAGTATGCCAACGTCTGTGTCGGCATTGAAGGGGGAGAGGAGGTCCACCTTCAGCCGTTGGAAGGCTATGAGACAATTGAATTGGACGGGCTGCTCTACGAGGCCTTCAACACGTCCGGCGGCCTCGGCACTCTTGCGGATACGTACCGTGGACGGGTCCGAACCATGAATTATAAAACCCTGCGGTATCCTGGGCATTGTGAAAAAATTCAATTTCTCATGAAGGACCTCAAACTGAATGAGGATCGGGAAACGCTCAAGCGAATCCTGGAGCGAGCCATTCCTCAGACGCAGCAGGATGTGGTGCTGATCTATGCGGCTGTGACCGGCACCAGGCAGGGCGAGTTATTCGAGGAGACCTATGTGAAAAAGGTGTATCCCCGGACGATTCTCGGCCGGCTCTGGTCTGCGATTCAGGTCACGACAGCGTCATCGCTGTGTTGCGTCGTTGATCTTGTGATGGCCAGACCTTCAGCCTATCGTGGCTTCGTCACGCAGGAACACTTTCACTTGCAGGATGTGCTGAACAATCGATTCGGGGAATGTTTTCGGGCCTGACGGCATCATGACGATACAGGAACTGTTCAAGACCTTGGGGTTGACGGAGGAACAGCCCGGGGGATGTCTTTCCTCCGCGACGTGGAGTCGCACCACCGACGCCGGTATCGTCGAGTCCCATAATCCATCAACTGGAGAGCTGCTGGCACGTGTGTACGGGTGTTCCCTTGCCGATTACGATGCCCTCGTCGCCGGATCCCAGCAGGTCCAGGCCTCGTGGCGGATGGTGCCGGCGCCGAAGCGCGGCGAGGTGGTGCGTCTGATGGGCCAGGCACTGCGAGAACACAAGGATGCCTTGGGCACGCTGGTGTCGTTGGAGGTGGGCAAGATCAAGGCCGAGGGCGATGGAGAAGTGCAGGAGATGATCGATATGGCGGACTTCGCCGTCGGGCTGTCACGCATGTTGTACGGGCAGACTATGCATTCTGAGCGTGCACGGCATCGGATGTACGAGCAATGGCATCCGTTGGGTGTGGTGGGTGTCATCACGGCGTTTAACTTTCCTGTGGCGGTCTGGGCCTGGAATGCTTTTATTGCCGCGGTGACGGGCAACACTGTGTTGTGGAAGCCGTCACCGAAAGCTCTGCTCTGCGCAGTGGCGGTTCAGCGGTTGTGCAATCGTGTGTTGGAAGAGGCCGGGTATCCTGGTGTCTTCGCGCTCTTTACGACGGATCGCGTCGAGCTGGCCCAGGGTATGGTGCAAGACGAACGGCTGCCGTTGATCTCCTTCACCGGCTCGGTGTCCGTCGGGAGGCATGTTGCGGAGGTGGTTGGACATCGGTTGGGCCGGAGTCTGCTGGAATTGAGCGGAAACAATGCCGTCATCGTGGACGAAACAGCCGATCTGGATTTAGCGACACGGGCCATCGTCTTCAGTGCGGTCGGTACGGCTGGGCAGCGCTGCACCACTACCAGGCGACTGATCGTGCATGAGTCCCAGTACGAGCAGCTGGTCCCGCGACTGCTGTCAGCATATGCGCAGGTGAAAATCGGTGATCCCCTCGATCCGGATATGCTGATGGGGCCGCTCATCGACGGGGAGGCGGTGACGCGTTACCTCGCTGCGCTTGAGGAAGTGAAGAAGGCGGGGGGGGAGGTGCTCTGCGGAGGACGTGTTTTGCCTCGTCCCGGATATTTTGTCGAGCCCACGATCGTGCGGGCTCAGAACCACTGGGATATCGTTCAGCGGGAAACCTTTGCGCCGATTCTGTACGTCATGACCTATCGAACGTTGAACGAGGCCATCCGGATGCACAATGCGGTTCCACAGGGACTGTCCTCCGCGATGTTTACCACCCATCTTCGGAACAGCGAGACCTTCTTGTCTGCGATCGGCAGCGACTGCGGCATTGCCAATGTGAACATCGGGACGTCCGGTGCGGAAATCGGCGGGGCATTCGGTGGAGAAAAAAGCACGGGTGGCGGACGGGAAGCCGGTTCCGATGCGTGGAAGGCCTACATGCGTCGACAGACCAACACGATTAATTGGGGAACTGAGTTGCCTCTGGCCCAGGGGGTCACGTTTGGACGGACGGAAGGAGGAGATGATGGGGCAAGAAGCTGACCTCGATGCGGTGATGGCTCGTATGACGGCCGACTTTCTGGCGCAGAATAGTGCCGGCCGGATGCTCCGTCGGGCGCTGGACGACGTCGGGGTTGGGTTTATCCCGGTGATCGACCACGTCACCATCCGGACGATGGATATTGATCGACGCGCCGAGGAATTTCTCGTGCTGGGGTATCGGTACGATGAAACGCTTCATTATGACGATTGGTATGCCAAAGTATTCCGGCGGGCCGGGTATCCGGCGCTATTTGTCGATCAGGCCTATCCGGACGACCGTGGCAAGACCAGTATTATTCCCCGCTGGGTTGAGAAATTCGGTGATCAGGTGTTTCATCATGTGGCTGTGCGAGTCGAAGATATTGAGCAGGCCATTCTCAAATTGAAGGCCAAGGGCGTGGTCTTTGCCGGCGAGATTGTCGGTGCCCGGGGAAACACGTTGCGACAGATTTTTACGGCCCCCGAAATGGTGGATGGGCAACCCTTTTCCGTGCTTGAATTGGCCGAGCGGCATCAGGGCTACCAGGGATTTCTTCCCCCCCACGCCGACAGTCTGATGCGTTCGACCATGCGCGGCCTCTAAGGCCGTAGGCTTCGGCCAACCGCTGCTCTGCTCTCGTAATGTGTTGGCAGTCTCATCTCGCCGCCAAAAGAGTGTCTCGACCGGATGAGTTGAATTGCGTACAATGCGCCGTGTCGGCCAAGCCAGGTCGAGAGTGTCTCGCATGCGCGATCTCAACAGGAGGTTCTCTTCATGGTGCAATCCAACGCGACGTTACGCTTGATCCTTGCACTGCTGGTGTTCTGTGCGCTTGGAGTAGGCAGTAGTTCCGTACAAGCATCGCCGTCCGGCCATGCCCCTCATGGGACCGTGACGATTGATGGTGTCACCGTGCCGGATGTCGGGCCCTTGCCGACGATGGTCCCGATACCGTCCTCCAATCTCAACTACACCGCTAAGATCGAACTCGGCAAGCAACTCTATTTTGACGGGCGACTCTCCAAGAATAACGCGATCTCCTGCGCCTTCTGCCACAACCCCGGGACCGGATTTGCGGATCCCCGTCAGACATCCATCGGAGTCGGCGGAGGCATCGGAGGACGACAGTCGCCAACGGTCTACAATACGGGATTGAATCACGTTCAGTTTTGGGATGGTCGGGCACGTTCGCTTGAAGAACAGGCCATCGGGCCGATTCATAACCCCGTGGAGATGGCCGAGACGCATGAACATGTGGTGGCGAAGCTGGGGAAGATCAAAGGGTATCAGCAACAATTCAGGGCTGTATTTGGAACAGATGTCAATCTTCAGGGCATTGCGGAGGCGATTGCCGCCTATGAGCGCACGGTGCTCTCCACCAATTCCACTTTTGATAAATACGTGTTAGGCGATCAGAAAGCCATGGATGCGGCGGCGGTTCGAGGACTGACCCTGTTTAAGGGTAAGGCTCGTTGCATCCTCTGCCACAATGGGCCGAACTTCACCGACAATCAGTTTCACAACCTCGGCGTACCTCAGGTCGGTCCGATGAAGGAAGACCTTGGACGTTTTGTCGTCAGCAGGGCGGAGAAAGACCGGGGCGCATTTAAAACGCCGACGCTCCGTAGCATCATAGAAACCGCTCCGTATATGCACGATGGCGCGTTTAAAACACTGGAGGAGGTCGTCGAGTTTTTGGATCAGGGCGGCGGGAGCAATCCAAATCTGAGTCCCCTCGTCAAGCCGTTGAATCTGACGGCAGATGAGAAAAGCGATCTCGTTGCATTCTTGAAGGCGCTGACGGGAGAGCCGCTCCCGTTCAGTATGCCAACATTGCCAAAATAAGACGCGAATCCTTTTGGGCCGCCTGTGACTCTCACAGGCTGATGCGTGTGCCTTGGGTCAGTCTATGTTGTCCAAGCATCGGTGCGTTTCAACCCCAACCACAGGAGGCCTTCTATGTTTCGAACTCTTTGTGTGCTCGGTGCGAGCACCATTGCGCTCGCCCTCGGCGTGCCCGCGCTTGCGGCGGAGATGAAGCCGGGTCCGGCGGACGGATTCGACATTCACGTCATGGCACCCCATAAAATGGAAGATGGGTCGGTGGCAGGCCCGTTCCATCACTATTGCAAGGCCGTCAAGCCGGAAGTCTTGCAATGTCTGCTATTCGAATCCACGGATCCCAATGCCGTGCTGACCGACGTGGAGTATTTTGTGGCCAAGCCTGTGTCACGGTCGGCGGTGCCTCTCGATGTCTGGAACAAGTTCTATCACGACCATGAGGTTGAAATTGCGACCGGGCGTGTTCAGGTGCTGGACATGTCTGATGCCCAAGCTAAGGAAGTGGCGGCGGCTGCGGCCAAGACAGATGGCATTATTTTCCACTTGTGGCCGAAAGGCGCGAAGGCTCCGGATGGATCGGTGGAGCATCCGACGTCCGTGGGGCATAAACTGCGGACGGAGTAAGTCTGTCAACAACGCGTGATTCATCCTGTGCTCTAATTGTCAGGAGGCCACTATGCGAAGTGCGATTTTGATGCTTGGATTATGTGCGGCGGCGTTGACGGCAGCTGGTTGTGCGGACACCTCCCGAGAGATGAAATCTTCCGCCTCTGCGGCACCAGCTGCCGCCACGGTGGCGAAAGCTATGCCGACCCCGGCCCAGGGCTACACCATTCATGTGATGGCGCCCCATAAATTCGAAGACGGAACCGTGCATGGACCGTATCATCACTACTGTAAGCCGATTTCCCCGGAAGTGCTGCAGTGTTTATTGTTCGAATCGACAGACGCCAACGCTTTGCTGACGGACATTGAATATTTCGTGGCAAAGTCCGTCTCTCGTGCGCATGTTTCGTTGGAGACTTGGAATAAGTATTACCACGACCATGAGGTGGAGATTGCCACGGGGCGGGTGCAGATTCTGGACATGCCGGAGGCCCAGGCGAAGGAAGTCGCTGCGATTGCGGCCAAGACCGACGGTATTATCTTTCACCTCTGGCCGGACGGGGCAAAAGCGCCGAACGGTGAGGTTGGACATCCGCAATCCGTGGGTCACAAGCATCGCACTGAATAGACGGAGCGACGCAGATTCATTGGGCGGAGGGGGCACAGGCCCTCTCCGCCTGTGTTCTTTCTGATGAAGGGGAGATGCTGTGATAGATGCTGGACGTCTCTGCCTGATGGGGTGGCTGCTGCTCGGCAATGTATCTGCTGGTTGGACGGCGAATTCAGAAGTGTTAAGACCCCGTGTTCCGATCGACCAGATCGAGGCGGCCAGGAGCGTAACTAATCCCCTCCCGGTGACACCGGAAATGCTTCAGCAGGGAAAGATGCTCTTTGAGGGCAAAGCATTCTGCCGCGCTTGCCACGGGTCGGACGGGAAGGGGCTCGGAATGGATTTGGACTATTCCACCTTCAAGGGGCCGCTCCCACGGAACTTTACCGATAAGCTATGGCAGCAGGTCAGGACGGACGGGGAACTGTTCTGGATTCTGAAAAACGGGAGTCCCGGGACGGATATGGCTCCGTTTATTCCACTCGTCCTGACCGAGGAGGAAGCCTGGCAAGTCCTCATGTATGTCCGTTCTTTCGGTGGGCGATGACGCGTGAGTGCCGCACTCACGGTTTTAGTGTCGTCGATGGGCTCGGTTCCTTGCGGGCGCCTTGTTTGTCGAATACCAGAGTCTTGCCGCGCTGAAGCAGGTGAATGGTCGGGTTTGCCCGAAGCCAAGGCGCTGTATGCGTATAATGTGTCTGACTGGTCCGTTACCCGGCGCCTTGCACTATCAAAAGATCTCAGCCAGCCAACAATCATGCCCTTCCCTAATTCGCGAGATGTTGCCTGGGAGTCTCTTGATGTCCGGCGTGTCTTGATGATTGCCTTTGGTCAGACCGAATGCTCGATAAACGGAACCGGCATCCTCAAGACCGATCACAGTATTCTTATGCACGGAAACGATCGGTTGCAGGCAGGAAGACGTTGGCTCCAGATTGGATCGCCTTTTGTGCCTGGAAAGGGTTTCTCCTTGTGTCTTGAGTAAGTGTATCAACGGAAGAACTTTACGATTGAGAATCGGTCGGTCTTCAATGCCGCGGTCGTGATTTTATAGTACCAATATTTACGTCGAACTACAGCATCGACTTTGAGACGTTAGGAGCTCAGCGTTGGTGGGCTAATAGGAAATGAACTAAGCGGGCCTGATCAGAAGTAGGGAGCTTGAGGAATTCCATTCCAAAGTACTCCTCCCTGATCCATCGGACGGCGGCGAGTTCAATGATCAGAGCGTGGGCGGTATCGGGCAGAAGCAGGCGTACAGCCATATGGCTACCCTCCAGGATGCTCCGGTTGCATTCCACTAAACATCCCGTTTGAGACAGGTTGTGTATAAGTCCCTCTCCGATAAAGAGGGCGCCTGAGAACATAACAGGACAGACGATTCCAAGGCGGTCTCGAGACCGCTGAAATGTGAAAATTGCTTGGGATGAAGGTGGGTGGTTCAGACGGCCAAGTGATGCTGGGGAGTAGTGGCTCATGGAAGGGAGTATACTTCCGGGAAGCACTGCGGCAACATCCCGCCTTGGAGGGGCCAGAGTGTGGGAATTCGAATGACTTGTGAGGACAGGCAATACAGGAACAGTTCATCGGCGGCGTGTGGCATAGAAGCGGTGGCTGCAGGCCCGACACCGCCAAGGATAACGACCAAGCAGATACCTGACGAGGTCTCGCCACCCCTGACGTTCCGAGCGACGGATGATTCCGGTACAGGCGGGGCAGGAATAAGCGGTCTTGGACAGGGCTTCCAGTGAGTGCCGATCGCCCAAGAAAGAAGTCATTTAGTGAGTCTCCGATTTGAGAGCCTCGCACAGGTCGCGGGAGTAGTCGTGTGGCGGTGCATAGGCTGTAGGTTTCGGGTCTTCCCAGTTCGCCATGCAATAAAATCGCTCTCGATAGCTGATGGTGAGTAAGTCGAAGGGGCTGCGTCGAGGGTCTTCCGTTTTTTCACGTCGGCGGTCGGTCGCTGTCTTGGTGTGGGCCGTGCTCAGATGCCTGGCGTGAGGACGCATTACTCCTGCCACCACACCAGGCGAATGAGATAGATTCCTGCCACATAAGTTCCCACAATGACGATGGCCCAGAGCATGATTGTGCCTCCTCTGTTTATCTTCTCTGTTTTTGCCGGAGTGTCGCCGCCATAACGACTCTGAGGAAGAGCAACTCGCGTACCACTTTCATAATGCGCCCCAATCTCTGTTAAACGCATTGATTTGATTGTGGGGAGTGCCCGTACGATCAATAGTGTTAAGACGGCAGGTCTAGGGTCAATTAGGACCACGGTGTATCTGATTCGATAATCACAGCATCGATTTGGATAACGGTTGGGGGGCTTAAATGTGGACGTGGGTTGGCTACTCGTGGCTGGGCGAATTTATGGTTTGGATGATCAGAATTGCCGGGAGAAACATGGCGCTAATGAGCCTTGGATGGCACATGCAGATTTAGCCGGGGAGTGAAGGCGGGGTTGCTAGGCTAGTGCTTGCCGCGATCAAGGCGCGCCTGGATTCTGGTCGCCAGAGCTAGTTCGAGCCTAGGAGTGAACTCACAATTGCGACCAGAACCATGAATAGCGATGCGATTAGGCTCAGTGCCGCAGGCAAGTCGCTCTGTGCTCTGCGCAGGAGGTCTGTTCGGATAGGATCTTTCTCAGCCATTTTGAGCGTAGTTGAATTACGCAAGATTCTGAGCTGGCGAAGCGCCTTTTCGAGGTTGTTGTTCGACGGCCAAGGCATGGGCTGTGATGGCGTAGCCGCAGTGGCCGCAAGATAAAAATCCTCCCGTGGGGGCAAGACTGTGATGTTTGCAGCGTGGACAATCGTAGAGCTTCATAGTGGTTTCCTGGGTTAGTGGCAGAAATCATTGTGTAGGGTCGGGATTGTGCCGGATGGCTGTGGCCGCCGTAACTCTTCATACCGTGCGTGTAGGTGCGCCACGGCGTTGGCGAACAATGTGAACTCATGGGACTCGAAATGTAGAGTGACTGAGCCGTACCTGAAGTGAAGTTTCCCGCAGGTGCACATGTTGATTCCAGTCCGGCCGTTGCGCGGATTGAGCGAATGCATGGGTTAGGTGCTCCTTTGTTGCATGAGATGGCAGTTTCGATGATCAGTCGTAGGACCGGCTGTTGGTTCGCAATAGGGGCTCATCTGGGTTAGGACTAGGGATGTCTTGTGATTCGTAGATCTTCTACCGTTATGTTGGGTATGGTACGGCGTGATTTCGCCTGTCGCTCGCGTGATGAATATGAGCGAGGTAAGCTATGGGCCCCGCAATTGATGCATCTCCATCGGTCCTCCGGATGATGGAAGTCATTGGAGGGCTCGCTGGCAAGATGCCCTCCGCAACCAGAACAACCCATACGTTGCTCCTCCAGGATAAAGTGTTCTCTGTGAAGCCGCTGGACGGAAACTGTAAAGGGGTGCTCCCTCCACAGTCTCCATCCCGCGGGTCCATTCACGCTGCTCCGTCGACCTGATGGGCTTGATCAGTGTCGCCTTGTCTTCAGGCGAGGGACATAAACGGGCAGTTCAGTTCCTGGTCGCGCTGAAGATTAGAGCAGGGCGAATGACTATTATGATTTCAATTCTCAATATCATTATAGGGGGTTCGTGAGATCTCGGGAATGCTTATTTTCCTGATCTTCAGATAATTTCTTGGTGCTGTGGCGCGGGTCTGTTTTTTGAATTGTGACTGCGAGGACCTTCCCTAGCGGGGAACGAAAGAAAGGGAACTAGGAGACGGTTTGAGAGGAGTGCGGTAGCCGCGGTTGGCTCAATGAGTGAAGCTTCTTTATAGCCTAGCTGAGAGAGTTGAATCTACGCCACGCTCAGCATGAGAAGGAGAAGCGAATCCGATCATTTGTGGCATTCATTACATCTTGCGCTCGGCAAGCGAAAATCGAGGGTTTTCATTTCCACGACCTGCGCCATACGTTCGCGACGACGCTGGTGTAGAGCGGGGTCGATCGTTATAAGATGCAGCAGTTGCTGGGGCACAAATCGTCCACCATGACGCAACGGTATGCCCACATTAACCGGAGAGTTTGCGGGATGGAGTAGAGATCTTGGACCACCTGCGAGACAGTAGCACAAAAGTAGCACAGTCGGCGGGTCTTGAAGAGGGGGGTGAACTACGTAAGTGGTTGAAAAATGGTGGGCCGTGTAGGGGTCGAACCTACGGCCCGCTGATTAAGAGTCAGCT
>JACOEL010000019.1 GCA_024998625.1 Nitrospira sp.
GATCGGTGGTCGCCAGATGTTCCAGGTACCCATCGAGCGCGTGATACACATATGTAAGAAACACATAGGTTCGAGCCGAGGGTGTCTCCCGCACCGCCGCCTGACAAGCCTCTACCGCCTGACGGTAGTCTGCGGCTTTGAGGAACACCGCAGCCCGCTGAAGATGTGATGGCTGCTCCGCCGCAGTCGGCTGAGCCGGAACCACCCCCTGAACCGAAACCCACAAGCACAACCCGACCAACAGGAAGAGCCGGTTTCGTCGCATAAGGATACGCCTCCCCCACCATGTCCGCATCGCGCTCCGGGCCATCCAATCTCGACCAGCCAGGCGAGATTTCTCGGCTCAATACCGACCCATCGACATCGATTGTACCGGCATTGGACTCAGGGATCTCCCATAGGGGCCACCTGGTGCAGCCCAGGGCAAGCCGCGATCCCCAACCAGCAATGGACCCAAAATCGTGCGCGCCACGATCGTGCCGAAGTTCTCCGTCCATCCGATGCCGGTCATACTCAGCATGAAGGAGTAACTCTGGCGATCCGGGAACTGCAGGTAGTACAGCCCGAGCGACCAGCACTTGCACGGATTTTGATAAAGGGCGACCACATCGTATTCCGGACTGCGGCCGCCTTTGACATCGTAATAGCCCTTGGCGCCGACGGTCCAGCCCCACGGCGTTCGGAATCCGCCGCCGGCGGTGACGAACTGGATCTCCTCGGTGGGAGCATAGACTTCATTAAACGAGACCGGGTTCCAAATATCGCCGCGCCGGACCCGGTTGCCGTCACGACTGAACCGTTGCCCGACCTCCACGTACCAATAGTTGGATTGCTGCACCCGAAGATCGGTATTCCACTGGCTGAACGTCCCCCGGTAGGGATCGAGAAAGGCATCGACCGTGAGATACGAATTCGTCGGAGGCAACATCTGTCCGCCGGTCACATTCTTTCCAAGCGCTTCGTTGACGCCGGGTGGACGAAAAAATTCCGGCGCGGTATTGCCGATCACCGCTCGTATCCACAAGTCGGACATTTTTCTCCCCTGCACCTCCACCGTCGCCGGCTGCAAGGGCTGCGTGAGAGATCCCAGAAACGGTAGCACCCCGGGAGTAAACTCCCGCGCGCGGGTCTGCACCCCGCCCAGGTGATAACTCTGCGCCAGGGTCAAGTCGAGCCAGTTGAACGATTGGCCGTTCACCTGTTGTTCAAGCAGCTTGGTCCGGAGGGAATAGGTCAGGAGGTTCTTCTTCGGAATGTCATCGACTTGATCGATCTGGGCGATCTGAGACTGGTTACTCCCCGGCACGTATTCATACATCACGCTGGGTTCGATCGTGTGCAGGAAACTCCCGCCGTCCCCCCCGGTATACCGGCGGCTCAGCCGGGAAGAGGCATCCATGGCCGCCCAAAACGTCTCGCGGTGGAGAGGACTGGCCTCCTGAATGCCGCGTGTATAATAGACTTCCTTGAATTTAAAATGCGGCGTCAGTCCGATCACATGCCCGACATCGATCACATCGGTGGTGACGCCGGGCATAAAATCCATGCGATTCACCGCGAATCCCTGCTCGCGATAAAAATTCACAAAGTTACTGTCGAGGTTCATGAGCAGCGGCAGCCCGAACGCCGACGTATTCGGCAACACATAGCCGACCTCCGGGAGACGCTGGAACGTGTCGGGACCGCCGGAGTTCAACGGCTGGAGATACTGGCCCAGAAAATAGGCGCTGCCGTAGGGCAGGCGTTGCGTCGCCAGCAATGTGGATTCCCCGCTGGGCGAGGCCCGCTGCGCCCCTGAATTGCTCAACTGTTGGAGATACTGTCGATCCGATACAAACGACGCCTGTCCTCGCACCAGGAGGGTGTCCGTCACCTGTTGAACATGCTGGCCGCTGATCAAGCCTCGCAAGCGCCGCTCATCCGAAGCGGTCTGATCGACGCCCGACACATTCGGCAGCTTCGTCTGCTGCAGAAAGCTGGCGAACCACTGCCCGCTCGACCGCCGGTCCAGGTAATAGCGATAGGTCAAATCGCTTCCGTACCCGAGATTCGAATAATACGAGGGTGCGATCGTCAAGTCCTGGCTGTGGTTGATGGCCCAGAAATAGCCCTGCTGGTAGTGCAGCCCGAACCGGTTGTCGTAGCCGGGCGTGGGAATGAGAAACCCGCTGTGACGATTGCTGAGCGGATAGGTCAGGGTCGGCACAGGGATGATGGGCGTATCCCGCATGCAGAGCCACGCCCGCTTCATCCCGATACTCTCGCCCGTGTTCACATCGAGATCGTCAAACTTGAATCGCCAGGCCGGCACTTCGCCGTCCTTGGCGTCACAATTCGTGAACGTCCCCTCTTTGATGCGATAGTGATCCTCTGACAGCCTCCGGATGCTGCGACCGGTAAAAAACGAGTTGCTCGGCCGGATATACATCGACCCATGGGTGATGACTCCGGCTTCAGTATTCACGTTCAACTCCAGCCGCTCCGATTTCAGATCGGAACTCGGGTCGAAGAAATGCACATGCCCGGTCGCCACTAAGGTCCCAGGCAGCGAATTGATCGTGACATGATCGGCCGTGAGCCGAAACGAGTCTTGCGTCACCACCACCGACCCGTCCGCCTCGTACACCTCCTGCTCCTGAAGATGGTCGATACGTTCAGCCGTCACGGTGAGTGGCTGGTTGCTCGGTGAGGCGGTGGTCACCGTTGATTGCGCCGAGACGAATTCGACCAGCAGCAACACACTGAGGAGGAGAGAGAGGAGAGCAATCCGGAACGGACAACCAGTCGCCCGACGCCGCATGGAAGCCGAGTAGCGGTCTGGCCCCATCTCAACCACGAACAGGTGAGAGGGAACACCCTCGGAGAAGGGCCTTGATCTCGCCGACCAGCATCAAGGAGCCCGTGACACAAATCAGATCGGACGGAGCGGCGGATCGCTTCGCGGCAGCCAGCGCATCGGCGGGGGTGGCCGCAACCTGGGCGGACGGCGCACAGTCTTGCAGGAGCGTGCGCAATTCCGAGCCGGTGGATGCACGCGGCAGATCCGCCTGTGTCAGGATCAACGCATCCACCTGGGGCAATAGCGGCGCAAGGAATTCGCGTGGATGTTTGTCGCGCATCATCCCTACGATCAGGCTGATTCGCGCCTCGGGCCGGCCACGCCGCCACTCGGCGAGATACTCGGCCAGCACAGCCGCAGCAGCGGGATTGTGCGCCCCATCCACCATAATCGTCGGCGACTCGGCGACAGTTTCCAACCGACCTTCCCATGCGACATGCTGCAATCCCTTCCGCACTGCCGTCTCGGACACGCCTAACCCGCGCTCGCGAGCGAGTTCGATCAAGGCCAGCGCGCAGGCGATATTGTCCAGCTGAAACCGTCCCTGGAGCGGGCAGGAAAGATGCTCGTAGTGCGAAGACCTGCCGGCATACCGGCAATCAGCCGTTGAATAGCCGTCACACTGAAACTCGCGCTCCAAACAATATACGGGAGCCTCCACCTCCGATGCGCGCTGTTCAATGACCCGGCGAGTCGAGGGCTCGATGCGACCAAGCACGACCGGCACGGCTGGTTTCACAATGCCCGCCTTCTCGAATGCGATCGCCTCCAACGTGGACCCGAGATAAGCCTCATGGTCCAAGCCGATCGTCGTAATGGCGCAGGCCAGCGGCGCCACCACATTGGTGGCGTCGAACCGTCCGCCCAACCCCACTTCAAGCACCGCCACATCCACCTGACAATCTGCAAAATAGCGGAACGCCAGCGCCGTAGTGAACTCAAAAAACGTCGGCGCAAGATCGGGCGCGGCGGTACCCCGTAAGGTCTCGACCAGTCTGCTGACCGTCTCCTCTGGAATCATCACACCGTTGACACGGATACGTTCACGGAAGTCGATCAGATGCGGCGACGTATAGAGCCCGACCCGATAGCCGGCAGCCTGCAAGATGGCCGCAGTCATCGCCGCTGTGGAGCCTTTCCCGTTCGTCCCGCCGATGTGGAGCACCGGATAGCGACGATGCGGCTCCCCCACCCTGGTAAGCAGGGCGCGGATCGTCTCCAATCCCAACTTGATGCCGTGTTGCTGCAGGCCATAGAGAAATTGAACGGTGGCGGAATAGGTCATTGTGGTCATTCGACGACGGTGGTCGAAATTAGAAATGGCCGACCAGGGTACTGACCGCTTCCTTCAACTGTTTCCGTTCGACGATCATATCGATCATCCCGTGATCCAGCAAGAACTCGGCCCGTTGAAACTGATCCGGCAATTGCTGTTTGATGGTTTGCTCAATGACGCGCGGACCGGCAAACCCGATCAGAGCCTTCGGCTCGGCAATAATGACGTCTCCCAGCATCGCAATGCTCGCGGTCACTCCGCCGAACGTCGGGTCCGCCAGGATCGAGATGAACGGCACCTTGGCTTCTCCCAACTTCGCCACCGCTGCGGACGTTTTGGCCATCTGCATGAGGGACAGGATACCCTCCTGCATGCGGGCGCCGCCCGAAGCCGTCACGAGAATCAACGGCATGCGCCCTTCCAATGCCCGATCGACGGCGCGGCAGATCTTTTCACCGACGACCGATCCCATACTGCCGCCCATGAACCCGAAATCGAAGACGCACAGCGCCACCTTGCGCCCGTTGATCGCCCCCTGGCCGATGACCATGGCGTCTTTACGGCCGGTCTTTTCCTGCTGCGCCTTGATCCGGTCTTTATACGTGCGGGTATCCTGAAACTGGAGCGGGTCTTGCGGCTCCAGCTCGGCGTCCCACTCTTTAAAGGTCCCGAGATCGACCAGCAGATTGATACGTTCAATCACCGAAATGGGAAAATGATAGTCGCACTTCGGACAGACCTTATTGTTCCGGTCTACCTCCTTGCGGTACACGATCTCCCGGCAGTGATTACACTTCAGCCACATCCCCTCCGCCACTTTGGAGCGTTTGGGGGGCTCTGCCTCATCGGTTTTGCCTTTTTTAAACCATGCCATCTATGCTCACCTATAGTACAAGGGTTTGACCCTCTTCAAGCGCGGTCAAATGCGGAATACCCAGTTGCCCGAGCTCCTGCCGGATCTGGTCGCGAAACCGCGGCTTGAGATGGTAGGCGTACACCGGCAACTCCGGCCGCGCCATCTTGGCAAATTCCTGTGCCAGCAGCGCCGGAGTCAGGTGTTTCGCCACATGTGCCAGCTCATCCATCTCATTGGGAAACGAACTCTCGATAAACGCTGCCCGCAACCCGGTCACATCCTTCGCCGTCTGCCAGAGCGCGTCCGTTTGATAGGTATCACCGCTATAGAGCACCGTGTGCCCCCCCTCGCGAAGCAGGAACCCCACAGTCGGCACGACATGGTTGACACGAATCGGCGTCACACCCAGCCCGCACAACAGATCCTCTTGTCCCGCTCGAAGCGCGTGCGGCACAAAGACCGGTCTGAAGGGATCGGGTAGCCGGAAGAAATCAGGGTACACCGTTCCGTTAAAGATATGTGTGCGTAGCCCATCCAACACTTCAGGAATGGCCGCGATGACCACCGGCTCATCGATCTCACCGACGAGGTTATCGGCCAGCGTCGGCAATTCACGAATATGATCGAAATGCAGATGGGTCAGCAGGACCACCCGGATGCGCCGCTGCTCATCGAGAAACAGGCGCGACCCGATCGTGCCGGCATCCACGAGCAGCTGGTTATTGACCAGAAAACCGCAGGTACCGCACTGGATCGGACCGTTCGCTCCCGGGACCAATTGCCCGGACCCATGACAGCCCAACACGCGGACATTCATGGCCCCGGATTCCCGGAACGTCCCTCGAACCCCGGCGCTCCCTCAGAAGCTTGTGGATGAGTCCTCCGCACTGCGCGGCAGAATAGCATACCTCTCGAAAAGGCGCACACAGATTTGCACGGCCGGTGCCATGAGCCCCCCGCGCCGGGGGGTAGGGTACATCCCCAATCCGTTCCCGAATGCGACGGTGCTTTACCGTTCACAGATCGACTAGGACCAGCCGCCGCCCAGCCCGATCCGGACCATCATGAGGAGTCCCAAACCGATACTGGCGAGACAGGCCAGGCCCTGCATCATCCAATAGGCGCGCGGACCAACTGTGACAGCATAGACCACCGGCAGACTCAGTATCGCCCCGACGCCGACCATGCCGAGAATAGACCCTACGCCGAACACCACGATATAGCCCAGGCCTTGGCCGATTCCCGTCACCGTCGAGAGCACGATCAACATGAGCGCCGCGGAGCCGGCCAGCCCATGCGCCATTCCGATCAAAAGCGGCCGCAGCGATCCCTGATACCAATGTCCATGCGCGTGATCCGGCTGCAGATGGTGGCTATGTAGATGCACGTGCGGTTGTCCATCATGCTCATGCCGGTGGAGGTGCCATTGTTCCCGGTAGATCCGGCGGGCCAGCGAGAGGCCGAGCACCACCAGCATCACCCCGACGGCAAACTCAAACAGACTGGCAAGAGTCTCAGGAATCGTGAGGTTCAACGCCAGCAACAGGCTCCCGACACACAGCAACATCAGCGTGTGCCCCAGCCCCCAAAAGAATCCGATGGCCGTAGAGGCCTGGACCGTCGGACGCGCGGCCAATACCGTGGAGAGCGCGGCAAGATGATCCGCGTCCAGGGCATGACGCAGCCCCAGCACGAATCCGAGACTCAAAATGGTTAGGGTATGAGGATCGAACATTCGCTGCTCCGGGAGAGGTGCCTCGACTGCCCCGGTAACAGGAACAGCATGAACTGACGGTCAGCCCCCTCGCGCATGCATTTCCAGGTGGGGATCTTCGCGTAGACGGTTGATTTCGATGAGTTGTTGTTCCCGGAGGCCGAGCGCTTCGAGAGCCTTGCGCTCTTCGGCACCGCGATCCGCCCGCCCTTCCCAGGCAGCGGTAATCAACGATTTGATCTCGTCGCGGGAGCGACCCTGGCGCAACGGCGCCCGCAGGTCGAGGCCGTCCTTCGCATACAGGCAGAGATACCACATGCCGTCCGCCGTGAGGCGGCTTCGATCGCAGGAACGGCAAAAGGGCGTGGTGGTGGACGGAATGATGCCGAAGCTGGTGCCGTCCGGTAAGCGGAACCGCTCCGCCGGCGCAACACTGTTCTCGACGATGGGTGTGACTTCGCCATAGTGTCGGCCGATGTGCTCCAGCATCTCCGCCCGCGAAAGTACCTGGCTCATGGACCAGTCCGTGGCCCCTCCCACATCCATGTACTCAATGAACCGGACCTCGCCGCCTACAGTTTTTCCGTACTCGATCAGATCGATGAGTTCATCGTCGTTGTACCCTTTGATGATGACCGTGTCGAATTTCAGCGAGGGAAACCCGGCCTGCACCACCGCCTTGATACCGTCGAACACCTGATGATGGAGATCTCGCTTGGTCAACGCGCGAAACCGGTCGGCCCGCAGGGTATCCAGACTGATCGTGACGCGATTCAACCCGGCAAACGACAGGTCGGCAGCCTGGTCCGCCATGAGCACGCCGTTGCTGGTGAGGGCGATCTCGGTAATCCGGCGATTCTCGGACAGTTGCCGGACAAACCGCGGCAAATCCCGACGCAACAATGGCTCCCCGCCCGTCAGCCGGACCTTGTCCACCCCCAGCTCCGTGAAGATCACCGTGAGTTGGGCCATCTCTTCAAAGGTCAGAATGGTATCGCGCGGCAACCAGGCATAATCGTCTTCGGGCATACAATACTTACACCGAAGGTTGCAGCGATCGGTCACGGACAAACGCAGACTGCGAAGCGGGCGCCCTAACCGGTCGAAAATTGTGGGAGCAGGTGTATCGAGCATATGCTGGTCCTAGTGACTCGAAGGCGCCGGCTTCTCCCCCCCCTGACAGCTTGCCCCTGACAGGGCTATGGGTGCTCCTCGACCCACACCTCTCCTTCGGGGGTGCGTTCGAGTTTCCAAATCGGCGTAATTTGCTTCAGTTCGTCGATCGCCCACTGACAGGCACGGAAGGCCTCGGCGCGATGCTCTGCCGCGGCAATGATCAACACAATGTTCTCTCCGATCGTGAGCTCGCCGTACCGGTGCAAGACCAGCACTTCGATCACACCGAAATCTTTAATAGCACGCTCTCGAATCTCCCGCAGCTTCTTCTGCGCCATGCCCTCGTAATGCTCGAAGGTGATGCCGTCCACATCCTTCCCCTTCGAGCGGTCACGGGCCGTACCCAGAAACATGGCAATGCCGCCGATCCGTTTGGAGCGTCGGCGTACCCGCTTGAGTTCCTCGTCGATCGAAAAATCTTCCCGTTGCACACGAACCAGCATCGCCTCGTCGTCGGTCGCGGGCTGGTCGGCTTTCGTGACCTGCTCAAGACTCATCGCGTGCTCCTATGATTTCCACCCGCGAAGGGTGGCAATAACGCAATTTCATCGCCGTCGTTCACTTCAAGCTCCTCGTGTGCGATCTCTTGATTGACCGACACCAGCACCTTTTTCTTCTGCAACAACTCACCGATCTTCGGATAGGCTGCATCGATCACCGACACCAGGTCCTTGACCCGTTTCCCGTCGTGCAGCGACAGCGACAGCGTCCCTTGGTTACCGGCCAGCATCTTGGTCATGCCGAAAAGTTGTATCGTGACCATCTCAGCCGACCTTCCTGGTATAGAGGCCGGACTTCCCACCGGATTTCGTCAACAGGCAGATGTCGCCGAAGCTCATGCCTCGATCCACCGCCTTGCACATATCATAGATCGTTAACGCGGCCACCGACGCGGCGGTCATGGCTTCCATTTCCACACCGGTCTGGCCGGTGGTCTTGGCCGTGGCGGTAATGGTGATCGCGCAACGCCCTTCCTGGTCGGGCTCGGTTGTTTCGGTGAAAGAAATATCGACGCTGGTCAGGAGGATGGGATGGCACATGGGGATCAAATCCGGGGTCTTCTTCGCCCCCATCACCCCGGCGACCTGGGCGACGGCCAGCACATCGCCCTTGGCGATCTTCCCCTGTTGGATCTTTTCGAGGGTTTCGGGCTGAAGGAATACCGTGGCTTGCGCCGTCGCGAGACGCTCGGTGGAAGCCTTCGCCCCGACATCGACCATCCGTGCCCGCCCCGACTCGTTGAAATGCGTAAACTCGGCCATTCTCTACGCCAAATCAGCTGGTTGCCGCGTGTGAACCGCCGAATTATAGGAGCCGGTGAAAATGGGAGTCAAGAAGGGAAGCGGGCGTCACGTGTGCCTGCGTTGAGCCCTCACCCCCGTTCACTTTGCAATGAGACTTGCGCGCAAGTCGGCCTGCCGGAAATGATTCGGCAGCAGCATGATGCAGTTCGGGTTGAACCCTGACGCTTTCAACGTGTCGATACTCCCCAGCACCGTCCCGCCCTTGGCCAGGTCAATCACGGTGATGGACCCGTCACTCATGCCTTCCAGGTTGAGCAGGCTGTTTTGGACAAAGAGGTAGCGTTCATCGGGCGACAGCACACTATGGTGGGCGCCCTGGGCCGCGGGGATGGCCTGGAGAAACCGCGGGTGACTGGGATCGGAATTGTCGTACAGATTCACAAATCCCGGCTTCGCCGTCGTGACGAACAATCGGTCCCCCTTTGCATTGTAGAGCATCTCCAACGGCATGCCCTGTTGCCGAGGCCCGTAGTCGTCCACCTGCTGAAACGAAAACAATTGGCTCGCCGCATCCCAGGTGCCGGTCCACAAGGTTCCCTCCAACATGTTCGTGATCTGCACCACCGGCGGATTCGAAAAGGGCACGAACATCACCTCGACCGGGGCAGCCTTGGCCGGTGACGGTTTAGAGGACACTTTGTGCGTCGAGAGCACCGCACCGGTACTCGCCTGCAACACCGTCACCGAGTCGCCCGCATCCGACATATCGGGCTTCACCGTGCTCGTAATCAACACACGGTCGATCCCGTTGTGAATCGCAATGCCGTGTGGATAGAGCACGGAGGCTCCCCCGCCGTCCGGCGTACGGACGGTCTTGATCGGCTTGTCCTTCACGGCATCGCCCATGATCACCGTGCTCGAGCCCATACAGGTCAGGTACCAAATCCGATTATCGTCCGATACCACCAGGTCTTCCAACACCTGGCAGTCTGGCACATCAACGGCGCGGAGCCGATAGGGAAAGCGGGTGAGGTCCACGACGTGGAGGATGCTCTTGCCTAAGGCCGTGATGTAGGCTTTCGTCCGGTCGCGGTTGAAGAAAATATGGTGCGCGACAAGGTCCGGCGGAAGCGGAATCTCCATCAAGACCTTCCCGAAGTCCGACGACTCAGGATCGATGTCCATAATCGCGATCCCTTCCCGTCTGACCGATTGCTCTGGTTTGCTCTCATAGTTGAGCAGGGCCAGCAATTCCGCCAAGGCGGGCGCCGAACAGGAAAGAAGCAGCCCGAGGGTCAAGGAGAGGAGTCGGAAGCGTCTCATGATAGCCTCCTTCTGTGAGGGGGAATGCGTAAGAAAATACTCCTTTCACAAGATCCTCGCAATGGGGGAGCGCTGGAGCTGATCCCCTGCGCCGGGTTTCGGCCCCACCCCCTTAGCCCCCAGCCAGGATTTTTCACCAACATCCTACCGCGGAGTTCAACACTGAAGCCCGCGGTTCGAGAGGAGCAGACGACTAAGGAGGTCCTCCTGAAGAGTCCGGACTAGCCTTTCCCTCAAGCGGGATGTTATCCAGTGAAGAAACCGGTATTCTTCCGCCTCCACTAGAGACCGACATGAAGCCGACGCATCGCTGGATTCCACTGCCGCTCTACACACAAGTGCTCATTGCCGTGATCTGCGGCGGGCTTCTGGGCGCCATCTTCGGGCAAGAGCCTTATTGGGGCGGTCTACGCAATGCGCAGCTGGGCAAACTCGGCCTTTTCGTCGTCACCCTACTCAAGACGCTTGCCATTCCGTTGATCTTTTTCGCGATCCTCGATGCGCTCATCCGCACCACCATTCCGCTGCGCCAGGGCGGCAAACTGCTGCTGATCTGCCTCGTGAACGTCTCCGTCGCCATGGCCATCGGCCTCGCGATCATGAACACCTGGCAGCCGGGACTGGCCTGGCAAGGCCGCGTCGATGCCCTGCTCCAACTGGTGCCGGGGACCAAGCCCTCCGCAACCGTGCTGGCCAACGTGCAGGCCGGGTCTCAAAGCCCGATCGAGTACCTCGCCTCCTATATTCCCCGCACCATCACCGATCCGTTCTCGAGCAACAACATCATCGGCGTCGTCCTCCTCGCGCTGGTGCTCGGCGCCACCCTGCGGATGGTCCGGAGCGAAAAGGACCAGATCACCGGGCTGGTCAATGCCCTCGTGCGCGGCATCGAGTGGGTCTATGTCCGATTGGTGCAGATACTCGAATGGATCATCCTGGTGGTGCCGCTCGCCGTCTTCGGCGTCGTCGCGCAGGTCGTGGGCAAGGCCGGCATCGGCGTCTTTTCCGTGCTCTGGATCTTCCTCGTCGCCATGCTCGCAGGACTCGCTGCCCACGCGCTCCTCTATTATCCACTCCTCGCCTGGCTGGTGGGAAAGAAGTCGCCGAAGGTTTACCTGGGCCAGGGGGCCGACGCCATCCTGACCGCCGTGTCCTGCAACAGCAGCCTCGCGACCGTGCCGGTGACGCTCCAGTGCCTGCATCGCATGAACGTCTCGCCGCAATCGTCGCGCCTCGCAGCCTGCGTCGGGACGAACCTCAACAACGACGGCATCACCCTCTATGAAGCCATGGCCGCCCTCTTTCTCGCGCAGGCGCTGGGCTTCGACCTGCCGATGGTGAAACAGGTGCTGATCGTGCTCGCCTCCATCATTGCGGGGGCCGGCGTGGCGGGCATTCCCGAAGCCGGACTGATTGTCCTGCCGCTGGTGCTGGTGGCCGCGGGGCTCCCGGACCACGTCATCATTGCGGCTATTCCCCTCATCATGACGGTGGATTGGATCATCGCCCGCGCCCGCTCTGGCGTGAACGTCATGAGCGATATGCTCGTCGCCATCCTGCTCGATGCCGGGCGCGTCGCGCCTGCCGCCGAACCGGCCACAATTCCTCGCCCGTCCGGCGTACACAATTCGGGAGAAGCGCAGATATCCTGAAGAGCGCAGTCCCTATTTACCGCCCCCGATCAACAGGGCGAGGGCATGCAGGAGCAATCCCACCAGACCTCCGACGATCGTCCCGTTGATCCGAATGTACTGCAGGTCTTTGCCGACTTCCCGTTCGATGGTCTCCACCATCTGAGCCGGCGACCATTCCCTGACCGTGTTGGCCACCAACTCCCCGATCTTGTCGTTGTGCCTGGTGGCGAGTGCCTCGACCAGCCCCTGCACCCCATCATGCAACATGGCGCGCAATACGGCGTCTTTCTGCAACGTGCGCCCCGCATCGGCCAGGGCGGCATCGAGATAGCCCCGAATGTCGGAGAAATCCCGGCTCAAATCATCGAGCATCCATTGCTTGAGCTGGTGCCATGAATCGTCAAGGAACTGCAACAGCGTGTCGTACGCCAGCAGCTTCTCTTTGAGAGACGCCTCACGCCTCACGGCTTCGTCGGAATGCATGAGCCAGTCCGACAATTCGTGGAGCCACTCAATCGTCTTCCGCCGCATCGGATCGTGCGGGTCGTCCCGCATCGAGCGAAGCGTGTCGTAGACAGAATCCAGAACCTTGTGGGAGACAGGGTAGTCCAACTTCACGAAACTCAGCACGCGCGACCAGGGGAGTTTTTCAGCCACCGTCTTGCCCAAGGAATCTCTGTTGGCGTCCACATACTCGAGCACCGCCGACAGAATATCGTTCAGAAGGCGATCCCGTTGGTGGCTCCCGAGAAAGCCGGCGAGCATCTGTCCCGCAAGGGGGGCGACGCTCACGCCCCACATGACCTTGGTGGCAATGTCGCGAAACATCCTCTGCATCGCCGCATCTTCCGACGCGTTCAGCGCCCGAACGAGCAGCCTCGCGCATTCGTCACTCAGCGCACGCCTGCGTTCGGGAGCGAGGAGCACCTCGATCAATTCTTCAGGGATGCGCCAGGAGCCGACCAATCGGGCGATCCCCTCCGGCGTGACCAGCTTCCGTTGGGTGAGGCTGCCGATATTGGAGGCAATACGCTCGGTATTCCCTGGGATGATGGCCGTGTGCGGGATCGGCAAGCCGAGGGGATGTCTGAACAACGCCGTCACCGCATACCAGTCCGCGAGCGCGCCCACCATCGCGGCCTCGGCAAAGGCTCGGAGCCATGCAAACAAGGGATACGCCTCTTGTTGAAGGAGGGCCGCGACGAACAACAGCGCCATGAACAACAGGAGGCCGGTTGCCAAGGCCCGCATGCGAAGATAGTCATCAGCCTTCGGCGGCAGGGTCTGGTCTGAGGCAGTCACAGCTGTCCTCCTCTCTCACCTTGAACAGGACGATCGGTTCCGCGCATCTTCACATAGGCGCCGGGACCAAGCAGGTCGCGCCTGGTCACATATGACACCAGGCTTGAGACTCGCGCAACCGGGAGATCCCCATGCCTTGGATTGCATCCTGTTGCCTTCATCCTTCCACTTTTCTATAGTGGCGACACAAGCGCTCCGCGTCTGAGCCTTGTGACAGCCTTCCTGGTACGAACCACCAAGGGGAGTACTCCATGGCGAGTCAACATGAAACAGACCCGACCGTCGGTGCAAATGAGGCTGGTCTGTCTCCGCAAGCCCCGGCCCGTTCGGCTCAGGGGGACGGCAGTCACGGCCTGCCGCCGCTCCAATTACCCTCCGACGCCGAAAATAAGCAACTCCGGCTGAAACTGACGATTTTTTGGAGCGTGGTGATCGCGGCCATTGTTGCGGCCTTTGCGACCGGTTATCCCAGTTGGGAGAACTATATCGTTCAAGAGGCGGCAAAACGACAATTGCGCGCCTACATCGATGTGCGGCCCCGTGGGATCAATGCGATCGAGGAAGGTCTGGTGCCTCGCGTCCATGACATCTTTCACAATATCGGGCGGACTCCCGCGTATGACAACGGGTCGTTTTCAAGAATTCTTGTGACGGAGTACCCTCTGACGCGCCGGCTCGTCAACGACGAGTGCCGCCACGTCGCGCCGGATCCGAAGGCGGGGAAGTGGTTTATCGGCACGCCCAAGCGCCCAGGAATCGCGCGAGAAAGCCCCCTCACGGCTGCGGAGGTCGAGGGCATCAAAGGCGGCAGATCCGCGATCTATTTTCACGGTCGGGTCTGTTATCGGGACATTTTTAACGAGCCGCACCGCACCGACTTTTGCCTCTATTGGAAATGGGACGCCGGCCGGATCAGCCCGAGCCTCTCGTGCCCGCAAGGAAACAGTACCGGCTGATCCCGCGTTCTCGGACGGAGCCGGTGGTGTGAGAGCCGGCCTGGACGCGATGCGTCGGCGATCGGCGGCGATGCGCGTTCGATGAAGGAAGCGGAGGGGCCGACCCGGTCTCACCTCGAGGCTGTCCGAAATACCCGCCAACACCGGCATCGACAACGCTGCCGCGTACCTTCGACCGCAGATCGTCGACCTCGCCGCGAATGGCTTTCAGGGCGCACCATTCGACATCGATTTCCCCGGCCGTCCACACGCCCAGATGTCGGAACACCTGGATCGGCGGACACCAGCCCCGCACCGCCTGTTGTTGGAAACACCCAGCGACCGCAGCGAGAAGCAGGAAAAACCGCCGAGCCACGAACGCCGGGGCCGAGTCCCACCAAGGCGCTGAAGTGGCATTGGCTTCCAGCGTCCGCTCGAGCTCCCATTCATGCTCCACTGCCCTGAGGCCCGATACGCGGCCGGAATAATCAGCCGTGTCCTACATTCTCCACATCACGTGGAAACGTTAAGGCGTGATCTTTTCGATCTGCGCATTGTCACATCGATAGATCGATCACGCGAATCCCCCTTCGCCTGACGTTGCTTGATGTCGTGAGAAAACGAAGTGGGCTTCGCGGGACTCCTTCAAATCCCCAAGAAATATCTGGCACTGGGTTTGCGATAGCGAATACGCATTCAATGTTGAGACGCCCACCACCGGTCGTCCATTCAAGGAGGGAGTACACCATGCATGATCTCGATCGCACGCAAATGGAAACTGGGGACAGTGAATACTTCGAAGGTGAAGCATTCGAGTATCAAGAGACCGGAGACGCCTATGAAGGAGAGGCTGAATATGGGGAGGCGTATGAGATGGCGACGGCGGCCGCGAGTCCCTTTCAAGAACAGGAGGAGATGGAGTTTGCCGCCGAGTTGCTGGAAGTGACCAGCGAAGGAGAACTCGATCAGTTCCTTGGAAAGCTCATTCGCCGAGCGTCGAGGAAAGTTGGAGGATTCATCAAGAGTCCGGTCGGCCAGGCCTTGGGTGGGTATCTCAAAGGAGCCATCAAGAAAGCGTTGCCCTTTGCCGGCGCGCTGGGCGGATTCGTCGGTGGCCCGGCAGGCGCGGCTCTTGGCAATCGCCTGGCGCCAATGGCGGGCCGCCTGCTCGGCCTGGAGCTCGAAGGGCTGAGCCAAGAAGACCAGGAGTATGAAGCCGCACGGCAATTAGTACGGTTAGCCGGCGCCGCGACGAGTCAAGCCGCGACGGCTTCTCCAGCCGCACCTCCGCAGGCCGTGGCCCAGAATGCGGTAGCGACGGCCGCGCAAGGCTATGCACCGGGCATGCTGAAGGGCGCGACGCCGTCCGGGACGAGGATGATGCCTGGTCGCCGCGGTAAAGGCGGGCGTTGGATCCGTCGCGGGGGCGTCATCATTCTGTTTGGAGTCTGAACATGATTCCTCAAGCGATGGCAGCGGCGACGTTACTCCATGAAGCACAGGGGCTGCTCGGCCGGCTGGACCGCGTCAGGCCGTTCGCGTTGAGCGTGCCCATGGTATCCGCAGCCGGCGCGCCCCAGGCGCATGGCGCAATCGAGCACTACGTGGCGGAAGGACGCCGGCAACTTCGGGGCATGATTCAAGCCTATATCCGCTGGCTCGGCGGTCCACTGGGACGCCTGGTCCCGCCGGCCGAGATGAATCGGCGTTTCGTGTTCCTCCGGATGCGGTTCAATGCGTTATTATCCGACTTCGATATTTTTGCGGATGTGTTGACGCAGCGAAGCGAGCATGGCCTCGGGGTCTTGCTGGCAGGGCTGGACGCCTTCGCAGCCGATGCGTTGGCGATACCTGGCGCATTCTACAAGTCTCCGCCTGTCATCTGTTACTTGGACCGAGGCCCGGGGGCCGCCATTCGTCGAGCGCGCACCAGACTTCCGGGCGGGAGAGAGAATCCGGTAGCCATTATTCGGGTCCCCAGGGAGCGGATGGTCGGCAGCGGCATTGCCTCATCCCTTGTGCATGAAGTCGGTCACCAGGCGGCGAACATGCTGAATCTCGTCGCATCTCTGAAGATCATTCTCAAAGGCCTTCAACGGACAGGGGGAACCATGCGCCTCGCGTGGACGCTCTGGGAACGCTGGATCTCGGAAATCGTCGCGGATCTCTGGTCGGTCGCGATGGTCGGGATTTCGTCGTCGCTAGGGTTGATGGGTGTGGTCAGCCTGCCGCGTTCCTTTGTATTCCGAGTTGCGCTGAACGATCCGCATCCGGTTCCCTGGATTCGCGTCAAGCTGAGCTGTGCCATGGGGCGGGCCCTGTATCCGGACCCTCAGTGGGATAGTGTCGCGAAGGTGTGGGAAGCATTCTATCCGACGACCGGCCTCGAAGCAGCCGGACGAAGGCTCCTGGCGATTCTGGAATCCACGATACCGAGCTTCGTCGATATTCTGCTGAATCATCGACCGAAGTTACTGCGAGGCAATTCATTGAAAGAAGCCTTGCCCGTCAACGAACGGCAACCGGCGCAACTGCGAAGGCTGTGGCAGGTGTGGCGGACAGAGGCGGCGCACATGCAAAGGGCCAGGCCGTCGCTCGTGTTTGCCGTACTGGGCCAGGCGAAGGTCGATGGACTGCTGGAGGCGGACCGAGAGAGCCGCATGGTCGGCGAGTTCTTGAAGCATTGGGCACTGGCACGTGGGCTGTGGTCGCTCGTGCCGTGCGACCAAAAGGTGCGGCCGGGGGTCTCAATCCTATACTGAATCCGTCTTAAAAGGAGGCGCACACACATGGTCAATAGAAGAGAAGTAACACCAACAATCAGTGTTGATAACAAACAGACAGAGGTGGAAGAGGGCACGATCGTCAATTTATACATTGCTGATTTATATCAGCAATCGAGCACCCCGCCATCGCACCTCAGTCTCGATTTTAAGGCGCCCTTTCAAAGCGTGGTGCCTAGACTTGGCGAACTGTCTTGGGAGGAGAAGATACTGGTAGTTCCCTGGGACACAACCGACTTGAGTCCAGGGCTGTATAGTATTGCGTCCGCACAGGTGCACTTGGGCAAGAGCGAGGGACTAGCGGGGCAGTCAATAAAGGTTATTCCTGCAACGGATACTCTTGACCCGGCCTCAACTGGAACTCAACTAAATCCTCCAACGGTCAAAGTCAAAAAGCGAAGTCTCTCTCACGGGGATAATGTACCCGTGACCATGCGCCGAACCGCGCAGATCGTTTCCAACGATCTGCCGTTGTGGCTCGTGATCAAGGGAAGCTCAGAAGCGTTATCCTTCGACAATTACAAGAACCACATGGACTTGGTGCTGTGTGGCGTCCCGTTTCCGGGGGCGAAGAAGATCACCAAGGGTCCGGAGGCCACCAAGGAAGCATGCGCTGATCTAAAGGGCAAACGGTTTCTCCCTTTTACCGATTCGGATGCATACCGCCTGCTTAAAGTTGCCACCGAAGCTTTCGTGATGACCAACTGCGGGGTGGCGCTTGGGGATTATGATTTCACGCAAGACGATACCGCCGAATTGCTCAGACGGGTCGAGGTCAGCGTTTCACGGCAGGAGTTGGGAACTATCTGGAAGGCCTATCTGAAAAATGTGAATGGAACCCCAGATCTGCTTCTCCCCTATTTCCAGATCATCCAGCAGAAATTTCCAGATATCGCTCTCAAGGAAGATATCTTCTTCGACTACTGCCGCGTCTCGGATGACGAGGCGGATAGCTCTAAGAGAAGGTGCTACGGGCTTCTCAGAAAGAAACTCCAGGAGCCGTGCCTGCTTGAGCTTATCTGGTCCTATTGGCAGGAAGAAGGCATGTTGGTGCAGACCGTGGGAGCCATTACCCAGCGTTTCCAGAACAAGAGAAGCGCGTCAGGTCAAGATCCCCTGGCCAATCTGGAGACCGATCCGCTGCGTCCGCTGAATAATCTCTTATGGGGCTACGTCCAGGACGAGATCCATCGTCTCACGGTGGTTCGCCGCGCCTATGAGTACGATCATCACTACGGATTGCGGATATTCGGAAAGGCCATCCCCGAATTTCGTCCGGCGGATAGTCGCTCGAAATTCATCGAAGCGTTCCACAATCTCCTGAATCTCTGCACGAAGTTCTACAAGGGCGATGATGACACGACCGTCATCGCAGACGGCTTCCCAGTGCTCAATGCATTGAGAGATGTGCATCTCTTGTTGTCGGAAGGCGCCCACAATCAATTCGGTGATTTGCCGGCTACTGCGCGAACCGAGATGCTGATGCAGCAGTGGATGTTGGCACGTCCGGAGTTCCTCCAGTTTCTCCCGACACGCACCATGGTCGCCTATCCAGAGCCGTGGATGGACCGGGTAGATGCCATGAAGAAGCTCCAGGGATGGACTGACATCAATGTGCTGCACTTTAGAAACCTGGCCATGTTCGGAGAGCAGGTCCTCTTGTCGATCCGATATGGCGCGTGGGCCGACACATACGACCCCAAGCAGGCTGCGGGCTGGGCACGGTTCTGGCGAGCCGAGGTCCAGGGCTATGTGCATGCGTACCGTGCGGTCACAGGCGTCGATCTCAGCACCGACGTGGCGGGTAAGGTGGACATCACCTTGCCGGCCGTCCATCTGCGTAATCGGTTGCTGAGCCAGACGCGGACTCCGCAAGAGCAGAACACGCTGACGATACCGCGCTCGCGCGTGAGTTAGCCCTGCAAGGACCGGTTCAATCGGGCGGCGTTGAGAGCGACTGTTGCCGCCCGATTTTGACTGAGGCACCGTTGGACGAGGTCACCGAAGGTGGCGGGATCTCGGGAGAAGGAGCGCGATATGAGACCGTCATTTACATTTGAAGCCGAGCCGTTTGGCGCCTTTGGGGAAGAGGGGGAACTTGAACGATCCAGGGTGCGCCGTCCTGCCGTGAGACGGCGTCCCCTGAAGATTCGTCCGCCAACGGCGAAAACCCCAAAGCGGCCGTGGCCTTCGAAACTGCCAACGCTTCCCGGGCGGAGGCCGCCGGTCATGGTGTTTCCCCCGCCGTTCCGTGGCGTGCGAACCCCGCCATGGCCACCGGCTGAAGATCAGCCATCGACGGAACCTGCCTCTCCAACGCCGGAACCCACATCATCGGCCGGAGGAACCGGCGGCGATACGGCCGCATCTGCACCAGCGGAGACCTGCCGGCCGCCGACGGTGCTGCACAACTTTGGAGCCGGCAGCGCACAGCTACAACCGGGCCACCACGCCACGCTGGCGCGGTTAGCCGACAGTCTGAAGCGATCACCGGCATCGGACTTGGTGTTGACCATTGAAGGGCATACGGACGGATCGCCGGGAGAAGGCTCGAGGCGATCCCTGGCGCTTCAACGCGCGCTGGCGGTGGCGAAGTTTCTCGCGGATCGCGGCTTGGACATTGAGACCGTCACCCGGTCGTTTCACGGTAGTCAACCCGTCGCCTCCGATGCGACGGCGGAGGGGCGACAACGTAATAGGCGGGTCGCAATCCGGATCTGTCAACGACAATGACACCATCTGTCGATAGACAACGATGAGATGAATCATGCGGTATGCACTCGCATTCGAAGCGGAGCCATTTGAGATTCAGCCGAAGGGTGGTGAATTCACTCCGACACCTGTGGAACGCAGCGGCGGAGGCCGCATCAAGGACAAACGTGCTCCCAATCCCACCGATGTCGTGACTGTGGCGGGATACCAGAAGCGTCGGGTTCCATTACATCGTCTGGCCGCCGAGGCCTGGCGCGCGCTGGTCGCAGTGGCGCGTGCCGACGGGATCGCAGCGCCGCTTCTGTTGCCGATGTCGGGGTTCCGGGATCCGAAGCGGCAAGAACAAATTTGGCGCAAAGCCCTGGTGAGATACGGATCACCACAAGCAGCGCGCAAGTGGGTCGCCCCACCTGGCACGAGCGCGCACCAAAGCGGGCGGGCGATTGATTTCTATATCGGACTGGCCATTTCGAGCAAGAATGCCGCAAGGATGAGAAATCTGCCGGCCTATCGTTGGCTGGTGAAGAATGCCGAGCGGTTTGGCTTCTACCCATACGAACGCGAGCCGTGGCACTGGGAATACAACCCACCGGCAACACGCGAAGCTGAGCTTGCGGCTGAGACATACGAAGAAGAATGGCAAGGGGCCGAGGTCTATGAGGATGAAGGAGTTGGGGAGACATTTGAAACCTGGGAGACGGGAAGTTGTCCGACGTGTGGGCACAGCATGTAAGGGCCACGTGCGCCGCGCAGGTGGTCGACCATCGTAGCGAGGATCGCCATGAGATGCCGGTGTGGACAATTAGCACAGGGAGCAAGAGCGCTGCCTCCCTCAGCGGCAGCGACGGAATGGGAACTCAAGGGAGCATCGAGCGAGACGTCCGCCCCGCGCTTGCTCAAGCAGGAAACGCAACCTCCCGCGCAATCCTTGTATGTGAATATTTCGCTCGGCACAGAAAGCCCGGCGCGGCCAATGACTGGCATCTTTCTACCGTCAGGCTATCGACCACAGATCCAGGCGGACCTGATTCTCTACCTCCACGGGTACAAGTTGTATGGCTACAACTCACGGATGAGCATTGACTCCTATTGGAACAAAGCACGCGTACCCTATTTTCCGCTTCGAGAGGGACTGAACGACGCCGGGAAAAATGTCATTCTTGTGGCCCCTACGTTGGGCCCCAAATCTCAAGCCGGGTGGCTGCTGAGACCCAATGGCTTAGATCGCTATCTCGATCGGGTCTTGCTCGCCCTCATGAGCCACGGGCCGTACAAGGGGATCCCCCAATCGCCAAGGATCGGGAACATTGTTCTGGCCTGCCATTCCGGCGGCGGGAGTCCCATGCGCCGGCTAGCGCTCAGCACGCAACGGTATGCCCCTCATATCCGCGAGTGCTGGGGATTCGATTGTCTCTACAACGGCGGCGATCCAGATCTCTGGGCAACGTGGGCTTCTCAAGACCCACGAAGACGGCTGTATATGTATTACCTGCGCAGCACCGAGCGGTTGTCCAAGAAACTCCAAGCCAAGAACCTGCCGAATGTGGTCGTGCGGCAATCGTCACGAGGGCATAACTGGGTGCCGATCAATCATTGGAAAGAGCGGATAAAAAACGCGACCGCTTTTCACAACTCTTCGGAGTCGACCGTGCCCTTTTCCGAATAGGAGACCATATATTGACCAGACCACCAATCTCAGAGCACGACTTCTGCATCATCTCTGGTGCACCGAGCATTTGGATGTGCATACAGGGAGTTATCAAATGTTCATCGGCACACGGCTACATGCAACGAGGCCGGAGCTGAGAGCGGAGGACAGTCGAATGACCGCTGTTCTGAGGCTGCGCTGTCATCCCTGCTGAACAAGCTCCTTGGCCTCCAACTGACCGTGGACGGCACTTACGGCTTTGCCATCCGCAGCTCAAAAAACGAGATGGACTGCTAGACACTGCCATCTTTGGACCTAGTACCGGACATACACTCATGCTCATGCAGCAATGGCGAGCACAACGGAGGTCGATATGTCTCTAACACCCATATTTGAAGCCGAGCCATTCGAGTTTGCTTGGGAAAAGTATGAGGCTCATTCTGAATTTGAAGCGGGGACTCATCCAACCTTAGGCCCTGGACGTCGCATACCCCGTCAAGGCGAAATCACGGACCTCGAAACGCCAATCACTGCCTATCATCCCTCGCTGGGACCTGGGCGGCGTATCCCACGTACCGCAGCAGAGATCGAAAGCGAACAAGAGATAATCGGGCTGGACGAACGCAAGCTTGTTATGACCACCAAAGACGTGCCCTTTCGTTGGATCTGCGCGCTTGACCTCCTCTTCCCTGATCCAGACGATCCGGCGGCATATCTAGCATTCATCGGCTCAGGCACGTTGATCAGCCCACGTCATGTGCTAACCGCAGGACATTGCCTCTACGCCCGGATTACAGGCTCGGCGGGAACGCGGGCAGTTGTCCAGGTCGAGCGAACGCGTGTCCGCCCCGGTCGCAACGGCAGTCAATCCCCATTCGGGCTCGCCATATCCGGTGCCGTGCATTACTCCGCTAACTGGCGCGCCTCGCGAGATTTTCGCTTCGACTATGGTCTGATCACCTTGAGCGGGGATATTGGCTCGAAGAAAATGTCGGCATTAGATGGCAATCACTTAGGATATTGGGGCAGTCGTTCTCACGGCAGCGGCACGCGGATCCATCCCAAGGAGCGCGATTTCTTGCAGGGGAAGCCCGTCAATATCTCGGGGTATCCAGCCGACAAGCCGTTGGGCACCCAATGGCGGTCTTACGGAACTGTGACGAATTCGCGACCAGTGGCCGGTCCCCAGCTTATCTACTACGACTTAGACACCTGTGGTGGCCATAGCGGTAGTCCCGTCTGGCTGCGCTCACAACAATTCCGAAACTTGGTTGCCATCCACACCGGACCGTGCGTCACCAACACGGACTGCCAAGCGGTCGCAGGCCCACCATGTTTTCCAGGCGGACAGCGATTTTCAACGAATCGCGGTGTGCTCATTACTGCCGGTGTGTTGAGCGATATCAATCGGTGGATGGCGTAGAGGGACAGCTAGAGCACAGTTTGAAGCCCAAATCCGGCGGTATCGGCATTCGGTTCCTAGAGGAGTCGACGGACTGGCCGCTCATGCCGCGCCACAGGACGGCACCGCCGAACTTCTAGAATGGGGACTCCCCATGATCATCGATTGCCATTGCCACGCGGGAGCGGGAGACGGACTGACCGGTCCATGGGATACCCGCGCGCCCTTGGATAAATATATGCGACGGGCTGCTCGCGCTGGGATCAACTGCACTGTGCTGCTGGCGGCGTTTCATTCCGACTACCGCCGGGCGAATCGTGAAGTGGCTCGCATTGTCGCAAGCCGTCCCGAGCGCTTCTATGCTTTCGCCTTCGTGCATGCGGAGCGGGACCGTGGCCGTATCCATTCGATGGTCTATGAGGCAGTGCATCGATTCGGGTTTATCGGAATCAAGGTCCACCGTCATGATGCCCGGATCACGCGGGAAATCTGTGAGGTGGCGCGGGCCTTCCGTCTGCCCGTGCTCTATGACGTAATGGGCGAGGTGTCTGTCTGCGAGCTACTGGCGCAAGAATACTCTGATGTGAATTTCATCATTCCGCATCTCGGTAGCTTCGCCGATGATTGGCGGGCGCAATCGGCATTGATCGATCATCTGGCCCGGCATCCCAATATCTATACCGACACAGCCGGGGTGCGGCGGTTCGATTTGCTTGAGCAGGCCGTGAAACGAGCGGGCGCTAAAAAAGTACTGTTCGGGTCCGATGGGCCCTGGCTTCATCCCGGCGTTGAGCTTGCCAAAATCTACGCGCTGCGTTTGCCTGACAGTGAAGAAGCCCTCATGTTGAGTCGCAACTTTCTGAGACTGATCTCATCCATCCGCCGGTATCCTGTGCGATCTACTGGTGTCGCCAGCCGTGCTCCCGACGGGATTGGCGTCTCCAGCGAGGTCCACGATCCCTGGGCCGGTGAGCAATTTGCTTGCTGCTGACCTGACGGTGATGAATGCCAGCTCGTTCCCTGCAAGATCAAGGACTACGCTGAAACATCCTATGGCGACACGATCGAGCTTCCTCACCCGTCTGGGAGCGAGGCCCAACAGCTCGCCTATGGTGCGGAGTCCCTTCACGGCGGATGTGTAGTGTTTCCCGTGAAACAATCCAGATGGCTGGACTTCCGAGGAGCACCAGCGAGAGGTGCCTTGTTGCTGAGCCGAGGCATCGGCATCTGTTTCAGCAATGGAATTGCCCGTTGGGAAAGCGGCCCGCAGCCTGGCGCAGTTGTAATGCGCGATCAGTCACCCTTAATCGAGCCGCGGCACGTTGCAGACTGCCCTGTTCGTCTCCTATCGCAATGCGTACCGCAACATTCTCTGCCATCCGTCCGATGTCCTTCAGGCCGAACCCCCGTGCGATGGCGTTACGAATGCAGCGTTCGAACTCTTGATTAGACCATTCCCGCTGTTCTTCAACGGCCTCCGGTCGTTCCCCCTCCGGTAGGCAGCCAGCCGAAATAGGTCCAACTCCCGCATAATGGCTCATGATTCTCATGGTCAGTTGTTTCAACTCCCGTATGTTGCCCGGATATGCCCGGAGCGTGAGATATTCCTTCATCGTCTCGTCGAACTCGGGTGGATCCCGGTCAGGCACCAGTGACCGTATGAAATGACGAGCCAGTGGAAGAATGTCGTCGTCCCGCTCACGTAACGGCGGTATGGTGAACAGATCGCCCGCGAGCCGGTAGTACAGATCACTACGGAAACGACCCTTCCCAATGTCTTGCTTCAGGTTCCGATTGGTCGCGCAGATCAAACGGAACTCGCTGCGATGCCAGGTGTTGCCCCCCACTCGCTTATAGGAATGTTCTTGAATCGCGCGAAGCAACTGCCCTTGTAAGCCCAGGGGGAGCTCTCCCACCTCGTCCAAAAACAAGGTGCCGCCATTGGCTCGTGAAAAGGCGCCGTCCCGCGCGGTGATCGCTCCAGTGAACGCCCCTCGCTCATGGCCGAAGAACTCACTGCCTGAAAGCTCAGGGACGACCGTTGTGCAATCGAGGACAATCAAATCACCTTTGTTCGCGCGCTGGTCCAGAGAATGAATGAGGCGCGCGGCAAGTTCCTTCCCAGTCCCGCTCTCTCCCGTCAGGAGGATCGTCGAATCGGTGAAGTACGCAGCCTCCACCAGCTGCCGGAGTACGTTCAATGCTGCTGGGCTTCGGCATACCAATGTGTCTCGAACCTCTGAAGCTGTGACCAGCTGATCGATAGTTTTCCATCGCGCCAGTCGTGCCGCGACTGCGTGCGCAGTCCGATCCGGATCCTCCCAGCCTAGGACATCGCAGGCGCCAGCCCTTAAGAGCTTCCAAACAATTGATTGCGACAAGCCTCCTGGTAGAAGGCTGATGGCGATAATCCTGTGAAGCCCAGCTTCCCGCGCATCTTGTAGAAAGTTCTGCAGATCGGGGTCACAGTCTTGGAATATGACTAGGCCGGGTCCGGATGGAAGATGCTGCAGGGGGCATAGCTCAACGCCTGCTCGCTGAAACGCATCAAGGAAGTTGTGGGCAACCTTAGAAGTGCCGCCACCAAAAAAGCGGTGCCACCCACGCATGTCGGACCCTCCTGCGTGCGGGCTGGATACATATCTGCAAAATATGGGCGGGCTGAAATCCTACTGCCTCATGCGTGCTTCGATGTAGAATCGCATCGCTGCGGCCATACGATACGAAGCATTCGGTCTGATGTCCTTCCTCTCTAGATTCTCGAATCTCTTACTCTCTGGATATAGCCAGAACCTCGTCAGGATCTGCCCCATCGGACAACTCGTGCCTTTTTAGGCAGTTCACCTTGGCAGCGATAGAGACGACGGCAAGATCGAGACGTGACACGATAATTTCCCAGTTTCTTCTGGAAGAGATGACCGATCTTGGACGAGGTGTTGATGGCCTGTCACGCTGTCTTCCAGCATCACGACCAAAACCGTCTTCGCCTTACGTGCCACACTGTAGTCGGGGTGGGCAACAACCTTGCCACAAGTGAGCTGCCCGTATCCTGGGCACGCAAATCAACATAGTGTGCGATCACTTTTGTGCAGAACAATATATTGAGCTGCTTGACGGCTTCTGGCGAGATACTGTGCTACACACTGTATCTCTTCAGATAGCTGCGCTGAATCTGAATTGATACACTAAATGCAGAGAGGTGATCTTCCGAGGAAATCTCTGATTTATTATCCTCGGGAGTTCCGTTCTGGCTGGGCCAGCACCGCTGAGGAGGCCCACCGTGCAGCAACAGCTCCTTGCGGAAGCTCCATTCAAAAACTATCGTCAGCCTCCCGCCTCGAGCGGTTCCTGGACCAGATAGCCCACGTGATTCCGTGGGACGGTCTGGCGGGAGTCATCGCGCCGTACGATCCCAAGACCGCGGGAGCCGGACGTCCGCTTGTGTCGTTGCATCCCCAGGGCTGGATGACCCCCCGGACTCACCGGGTCTTATCCCTGGCGAATGCTCAGTCCCCCGGATGTGCGTCGGTCCAGAGTCCATCCGGATCGCCCTTCACTTCGTCTTTCACCCCGATGCAATCGCCACCAAGGATCGAGTAGAGTGTACCGGGAATACATCGGTGCCTCATGACCTGGAGGAATAATGGCGAGATCGAGACGACCGGAATTGGAGAAAGATAACCCGACCGCTCCGCAGCTCTATGTCGGGCCTCGGAGAAGAAGCGCCCTGTCCCGTAGGGACTTGGCATTACGTCCACCTGCGCCGGACGGAATGGCGGCAGCAATGCAGACGTTGATGTCGGCAGCGGAAGAGTTCGTGAACGGCGTGCCCTATGTGCAGGAGTTGGACAAGGAGCGGAACGCCCTGTTGGAGGCGATCACGCAGGCGCAGACCCTGTTGTCGGCCGAGCACGTGTCTGTCACGCGACCGGCGAAGAAGAAGCAGGAACGGCAGGCGCGTTAGTTCACTGGATGGCCTTCAGGCGGGCGGCCAAGGGGCAAGCGGATCGTAAATTCCGCCCCTTTTCCAGGCTGAGTCTCGACGGAGACCGTTCCCCCGTGCGCCTCGACGATACCCTTTACAATAGCCAGCCCTAAGCCTGTCCCTCCGGACTCCCGCGCCCTGGCCTTGTCCGCCCGATAAAACCGGTCGAAGAGGAACGGCACATGTTCCGCCTCGATTCCGGGGCCTGTGTCCCGGACCGCAATCTCAAGAAATCCATCGGAACAGCGGAGACGAACCGTGACCGAGCCGCCGGGCGGCGTATACTTCAGGCTATTGTCCAATAGATTGATCAAGGCCTGTTTCAACCACTGCGCGTCCGCCGAAATCGTGGGTACGGGCACCACATCGAGGGCAAGTGAAATCCGGCGGTCATCGGCCAGCAGCTTCAGCTCGATGATCAGTTCATGAAGCAGGGGTTCCAGTTCGAGCGGAGCGAGTTGCAACGGCGGCCGATCGCCGGTGACTTTGGTGAGCGTCAACAGGGACCTCGCCAGCGCGATCAGTTTCTCCACCTGTTCCAGGTTCCCGATGAGTGCTTCACGATACTCGTCGGTAGATCTGGCCTTTTGAAGCGTGACTTCCAGATTCCCCTGCAACACGGTCAGCGGCGTCTGCATTTCGTGAGCGGCGTAATCGACAAACCGGCGCTGGCTCTCGCAGCTTTTCTGGAACCGGTCCATCATGGCGTTAAAGGTCTGTGTCAGCCGGTGGAATTCTTGAAACGGAGAATCGAGAGATAGTCGCTCGCCCAGGTCTGCCTCCGACATGGTTTCCGCTCGCCGGCTCAAGAGACCGATCGGCGTCAGGACCGTTCGCGCGATCCATGCGCTGCCGGCCCAGGCCACGACGATGACAAGGCCCGAGCCGAGCGCCAACAGGATCGCAAGCCCCTTCAGCGTTTCCTGCGAAAAGTGAAGCGACTCCTCCGCCTGCAACATATACCGGACCTGGCCGCTCCTGGGCACGGGGATCGAGACGCGACGCACAGGAGAACCTTCGCGCAGCCGCACCATATCGAAAACGGTCTGGCCCTGCTTGACCTGTTCGAGGAGGGAAGCCGACACGGGAGGCCGAGGCACCACATCGGACCCCTTCCACAGCAGCTGTCCGTCGATCGACAAGATCCGGACACTATGCGCAGCCTCCCGGAGTTCATGTTGCTCTTCCTGACTGCGGCCTTTCTCTCCCAAGACGACCAGCTCGTCCCCGGCCCCGCGGATCACATCCGGACGCTGTTCGATAATACGGCCCAATGTTTCCGCAAGTTCAAGCAGGCGCCCATCGACATAACGACTCAGCAGCGTCTCGCCGCCGACATAAATCAGCGCCGAAAACCCGAGGAGCAGCCCTCCCATCAGGATCAGCGCCGTCCGGCGGATCAGGCGTCCCAGTGAATTCACCGTCCGGCGTCCTCATCTTCCAGCATATAGCCGGCCCCCCGCACGGTCGTGATCAACGCGGGGGAAAAGTCGCGATCCATCTTCGCCCGCAACGACCGGATATGCGCATCCACGATATTCGTCATCGGGTCATAACTGATATCCCACACGTGCTCGATGATGGCGGTCCTGGTCAGCACACGATTCTTGTTCCGCAAGAGAAATTCGAGCAGTGCGTACTCCTTGTTCGTCAGCGCGATTTCATTGCCGCTCCTGCACACCCGGTGAGTCGCCGGATCCAGCTCCAGGTCGGCAGCCGTCAGCCGGGCCTGCAGTTGAGGCCCGCCCCGCCGCAACAGGGCTCTCGCTCTCGCCAGGAGTTCTGCGAAGGCAAACGGCTTCGTCAGATAATCATCGGCGCCCAGGTCCAAACCCGAGACCTTGTCCTGCACCGTATCGCGTGCGGTCAACAGCAAGACAGGCGCCGTCACGCCCGTGCTGCGCAGACGACGACAGAGTGAAAGACCATCGAGCACAGGCAGCATGATATCCAGGATGATGAGATCGTACGGATTCGCGATACCGAGTTCGAACCCCTGCTCGCCCTGGCAGGCGACGTCCACCGCATAGCGCTCTTCCTTCAGGCCCTTTCGGATGAATTGCGCCAGATCAGCATCATCTTCGACGAGAAGAATGCGCATACCGATACATGCTCCATCGAACGATCGAAGGGTGAAGAAACCAGTAGACTGCGATCTTCCCGTGGCCGGGCCAATCGTCATCATCATACTAATACATTAGCCCGCCTCGATTCGATCAACGAGAAAGAAGAGGAAGAAAAGAAGCTCGGACGAGCAGGCAGGCGCACCTGAATGCTGGAACCAGGAACTCAGATGGTGCCCGACGACCGGAGGAAGCTCAACCGCTCATCTGCCCGCCGTCTTCAATAGGGCGACGCGGCGATAGAGCGCTCGTGAGCAGTGTCGGCTTTCGCGCTCGTGACAACACGCAAGTGCGGCACAACGCGTTCGGGGATCCCCATCCCGATCGTACTCCATTCGTAGACCGTCTCGTGCGCGCGCGCGATCTTTTCCACGGCCTGCGGCTCGTTCTGCCACCGCAGCAGGTCCAAGCAAGGAATGACCGCTTGCCAATTCAAGTCAGGCACCTGTTTGAGTTGCTCCGCGGACGTCGCGATCAAGGCCAACTCTTTAAATTCACGATAGACTCTGATTACTTCGGGAGCGTCCAGAGAATCGTACACGGTCGAGACGATCGGAATCGGGCTACGACGCATCAGCGGCAAACAGGATAATCCTGAGTGAATATGGATGAGGTCGAAGGACGGCAGCGTCGCGAACGCTTTCTCCAATGCCAACATGGCCAATGCCTCGGCAAGATAGCGCTTCGGAGCAGGATAGGCTCGCATGGAGAGCGGAGCAACGGGGACCAACTCACAGGCTGTTTTGCTGTCCCCACTGGCAAACAGCAACACTTCATGTCCCAGCCGGGTCAATTGGTTCGTCAAGTGGAAGATCATCCTGCCTTGCGGGTCCTGACTCTCGAATGAAACCTTTTCCAGAAACGGGCTGATGTGAGCAATCCGCATGGTCTGTTTCCCCTTGTCCGGTCCAGTCCGAGACCTGCCCTGCAGACTTGCCTCCAGCGGCGCAAGCGAGTGATCGACAAGGCAGCGACGGTCGCTGTAACGAATGTGTGATTTGAAGGAGCCGTGCAGGCAGCCGAATGAGCCACCCGCTCTATGTTTCAACGAGAAGGTACAACGGCGATCATGAAAATTCGGCGAAGAGGGGGTGAAGTCATCATGAAGCGATCCCGCGACACCGAACACGTGTAGGTCGCGCGATCGAACCAGCAAGCGGTGCTATAGAAACAGAACGGGGGCGGCCACCTGCGTGGCTGCCCCCGTAACCAACCATCTCACACTGTCCCCTTCGGGACCGCTCGGCAGGATCCTACGCGACCTGCTGAATCGCAGACAACAGCCACTTGCCGTGTTGATATCGCATAAAGGTCCAGACCTCGGTCGTCTCGATCGGCTTCTCCGCACTACCCTCGATGAGGTAACCGGCGTCGCCCGGGGCCTTCGACAAGGACACGGTATAGTCCCGGGCACTCCAATGCAGGCTCACCGTCGCGTACTGCACCGTATTTTCAACCCACGACTCCCGAACCTCAGCTTGGAGCAGCACCACATCTTCCACACGGTTCGCCTGATCCTGGCTGGTCAGTTCGGCCAGGCCGGTACTGAAATACTCCAGCATCTCCGGCGTCACGAGGCGGCGCAGTGCGGACAGATCCTGCTTCCCCCAGGCGGTTTGGATATCGGTCAGCGATTGCTGAAAGGCCGCCTTGTCGGCTGAAGTGATCTCGCTATCGATCGTAGCCGTTCGAAGTGTCGACACGGGCAAATCAGCCAACAGCGAGCCGCTCACCGCGCGGCTCCGCATGATACCCGAGAAATCAGGCGCCACCGCAGGCTTACGCGAGCGCAGATAGAAAAACCATGCCCCCGCTCCCATGAGCAACAGCAAAATGAACATTCCACTCGAACCGGACGCTCCGGCCTGACCGTTTTCCCCGACGGGTTCACCCGCTTCGTTCGCGCGCGCGCTGCTGTCGGTCGCCCCGAACAGCATATGACCGATCCATGATCCGGCCAGACCGCCGGCGATACCAGCTAACAGGGGATTGCGCTGAATCCACGATGGCTGCGCAGCAGGCGTCGGCCTGGCCGTCGAGGCCGGTCCGCTGGCTACGGAAGACGGCGGGCTGGTGGCTTGCCTGGCGGTCGTGGATTGTTCGATCGGCTTCGCGCCGTTGTCTTGATAGGTGCGCGAACCACGGCTGCCCATGCTGCCGGATGAACCACTGCTGCGCCCACTGGAGAACCCTCCGCCTGATCCCCCTCGCGCCTTCGCAAAAGAAATCGTCGGCACGCCGACGAGAGACAACACAAGACATGCAGCCATCAATTTAGTTGTATTCAAGCGATACGTCCTTTCTCTTGAACGAAAGAATCAGTCCGGAACCAGAGGTTATCCTAACAGCAATGCCGGAAGAAAACCTAGATTTCGTCCCCGGCTCGAAGCGAATCGCATCGCGGTCGGCTTCCTTGTAAGATAGCCTGACCGTATCAGGCCCAAGCCGTCGTCTCCGGGAGCAGTCCGGAGCTCGACTTGAAAGGAGTCGTCGTGAAACAGGGGTATCGTTTGATCGTGGTGGATAAAGACGGTGTATTGGTGTCGGAATTCCAACTGACCGAACAGGCATTGGCCGCGCCGGAGGCGTTCGTCGCAGCAGTCAGAGAATCGGTCGAAGCCATCGAAGAAGCGGAGCCGTGAGAGCTGAAGCAGCGTGATCATCTGACGATACAAACCTCGATCATTCTCTCGCCTCCCATATAACCCTCCCCCACCCGGCCTGCACCCAGTGCGAAATGTACGTGTTCCCTATTCGCGCGGGGGACACCTCGAACATAAGCCGCATGATACGTCCGCCTCGCAGGACCGGGCGCCAATAGTAAACTATAATTTTCTCGATCGCTTATAGCGCCTATTTCAGTCCACTATATTACGCTGCCCTTGAGGACAGACACTATTGTCAGCCAGTCCGGACCGCCGCCATTTTTTGACAATCTGGTGGCCGAGGGCTGGCTCCAGGAAGCCCAGACGCGGCTGCTGGGAAAGCGCCGGGCCACGCGCTTCGAACTGCTGCTGGCCTTCGGCCAGGATTGTGCGGGCGCCGCCTCCATCATCGATCCCGATCCAGAACGCCGGGACGCTGCCCGCCCGGACGATCCGATGGATATCGCGGTCATGTCGGGAAGAGCGTCGCTCTCCGGCATTCAGCCCAAACTGGCCCTGGTCCGACGGGACGGACAATTCCGTCCCGCGCGAACGGATGAACTCAGCACCCATATCGCCAAGTTTCCCTTGCCGCGGCACGGCGATCTGACGGCCAACGAATATCTGACCACGCAGGCGTTGCAGGCGTTTCTGCCCGGTGACGAGATTGTCGATCTGCACATGGGCCACGTTGCCGGACTCGAAGAGCCGGCCCTGATCATCACACGCTTCGACCGAACCAACGACGGACAACGCATTCATTTCGAGGAATTCAACCAGCTGCTCGGCTATCCGTCCCACGCCAAATACGAGGGCAGTCACAAAAGCATGGCGGATTTCATCCGGCAGACGCCCGGTTGCCTGCCGGCCGAGGTGTACCGGCTCTACCTGCGCATTCTTGCCGGCTTTCTCCTTGGGAATACCGATATGCACCTGAAAAATTTCGCCATGTTTCACACCGAGGCGGGACTGCGCCTGACACCCGCCTATGACGCGGTATCGGCGATGTTATACGGGTACAACACCATCGCGTTGTCGATAGGCGGCAGCGCGCACATTCCCATCAGCGAGATCAAGCCACGAACGCTCATCCGTCTGGGTGAAGAGTTCGGGTTATCGAAGCCGGCCATGGCCATGGCCGCCGGGTATCTAGAACAGCGACGGAAAGCGGCCAGGAATGCGATTGTCGAAAGCACAACCGGCACCGCGGAATTGCGGGATGCCATTATCACCTTCATGGAACCACGATGGAACGGAACCTTCGCCTTGATTGGCCACGCCTTGTCGAAGAAGCCGTAAAGCGGCGCAAGGAACAGAAGTTGACGCAAAAGACATTGGCCGTCCTCGCGGGCGTCAGCGGGCCGACCGTGAATGCGTTTGAGCAGCAACGAACGAGCATCACACTGGAATCGGCATTGAAGATTTTCAGATGCCTCGGAATGGCCTAGCCCGCAGGCAGCGTCGGGATCGCTCAAGCGTTCTGGTATAGGATCACGTCCATCGTTAGGACCTGGGAGACCCATATGGAATACCCCATCGTCATCGAGCCAGACCTCGAAGCCGGAGGTTATGTCGTCTCCTGTCCGACATTAAAAGGAGGCGTGTCACAAGGCGAGACCGAAGAGGAAGCCTTGGAGAACATCAAGGATGCCATCAAGACCTACCTCGAAAGCATCGAGGATTTGAAACGCCTCAAGAAGGTGCGCACCGTCGAAGTCAGCCTATGACCAAGCTGTCACAGGTCTCTCCTGAACGGAGTTCTGGCTGCTCCGGTTGGACCCGTTGCACGGCGCGACCCACTCGCCTCCTGTCTCAACTCAACTGCCGCTTCACCCGTGCCAGCGGCACCGTGCGCTTCCGACCCTCCGCTTTTTTCGTCTCGCGGAGCTCCAGCAAGTCTTCCATCTCTTCCAGACGTTCCTTGAGCGACAGGAACTCTTCATACGGCAACACCGCGAATTGCTTTTTTCCCGTCTTTGATCAAAATCTCCGGATGTAACGTCATCAAGTCTCCTCATCGTCAACGATAGGCTTCCTCGCGAAGATCTGATCAATTTACGTTTGCGCTGAGAAATTTGTCTACGGGTTGCTCAATGAGCGTAACCAGTATCGGAAGGAGATCATCGGGATGCGCCCCAGCCGGTTCATCCCCACTCGCGCGGGGAACACGCGCGCGGGGAGTCCCAGGTCGATGAAGAACTGGCTTCATCCCCACTCGCGCGGGGAACACGCGCCACGGCGGACGGGTGGTTGGCGTCGTGACTTTGACAAATGCCTCCCGTGGTGGGATATTCACGCCATCACGCTCGACCGTACAGCTTCTCGAAAAGAGGTTCGGCGATGCCATCAGAGAAACATTCGGAGTCGAGCCTTCAGCCCTTACGGCTCCAGAAGCCGGCTACCTCAGCAACTTCCGGGATGCTGACGACCTCCGAGCGCGAGCAGCTCGCGCAGAAGAACATCGAAATCGACGCCTTGCTACAAAAGGCCTATCCCAACGTCAAGATCCTGAGGTAGCGGACCAGTCTGCCCCTTCCGATGAGTCGTCCGCTCCGTCGCCTCCCTCGTCGACACCCACCGATCTCGGTTCACCACAACGCGAGACACCAGAGGGTGATGCGACTGTCGCGACGCCGCGCCGCGTGCCGCGCGCCTCTCTCAAGCAGTTGACCGATCTTGAGCGCCAAGGTCGAGAGGTGGCCGATGCCTTCCTGGCGGCTGTCGATCATGCCGCGTCCAAGCCCCTCCCCACTCGTCCGCGTATTCCTGTCGCGCCGATTCTTGGAGGTCCGTCCAAGACCTTATCGATCAGATGGCGACCGAAATTACGGACCGTCTGACGCCGTTCATGAAAGCTGTGCGCTATGCCCAGGATCAGCGCGGCACGCAGACGCTCAAACCTGGCAAGGACCCGGCGCTCCTCGCACGATTGTACATGGGGGTGAACGCCAAGCTCGATGATGTGTTTGAGTACGGCATGATCGATGCCCAGCTGCAACGCGCCACTCCCGGAGGGCTCAAGTGGTTACTCGGTCCGCTCGATCCCCAAGCCCTGGAGGCGGAGATTCAGGAAGTCGCGAGCCTCATGATTGCCGAACGGACGATGGAAAAGTCTCGCCAGCTCGAGCGAGATCGAATCAGCGGCATTGGCGCTGGAATTGAATCAGATGTCTCTGTAGCTAGGGCGAGACTGGCTGAACTCAAGCAAGACCCTGCGAAGTATGCCCGCTTGCAGGATGCGGCCTCCCGGTACCGACAATGGGCCGATGCCAACCTCCGCTACCTGGTGGACAAGGGCCGCTTGTCAGCAGAACAGTACGTTTCAATCCTCGCCCGTCACTAAGGACGGGCGCTATGGCCTGCAACACTTTCTTCGCCTGCCTGGTCTCGACGCTTCAATGGGGCCACGGCATCTGAGCCGTGGAATCCGGATGTGGTGGATGCCTCATTCGTGGGATTCAAGTTGCTTCAATGGGGCCACGGCATCTGAGCCGTGGAATCACGTCGCCAGCGTGATCGAACAAGCCACATGAATAAATGCTTCAATGGGGCCACGGCATCTGAGCCGTGGAATCCCGATGTGCGCGGCGAAGAATTCGTGCTCGATGGTCGGGGCTTCAATGGGGCCACGGCATCTGAGCCGTGGAATCGCAGCCGATCGCGCTCAAAAACTGGGGCGTCTCCGGCTTCAATGGGGCCACGGCATCTGAGCCGTGGAATCGTGAAGGTCGAGAACTACCGCATCGTGGAGGAACTGCTTCAATGGGGCCACGGCATCTGAGCCGTGGAATCATCGTGACCGGCGCTTTTCTCGGCGAGGGGATAGGCGCTTCAATGGGGCCACGGCATCTGAGCCGTGGAATCCCGATGGGCGACCGATTCCATCCGACAACAGAAGCGCACGCTTCAATGGGGCCACGGCATCTGAGCCGTGGAATCAGAAGGCTGATACGAGTGGAGATCATCTCTATGACGAGCTTCAATGGGGCCACGGCATCTGAGCCGTGGAATCCGGACAGCATCGAGGGGTTTGACGCCGCGCTGCTCGCTTCAATGGGGCCACGGCATCTGAGCCGTGGAATCTCGACCGCCCCGAGCCGGCCGCCGTCAGCTCGTTCTCGACGCTTCAATGGGGCCACGGCATCTGAGCCGTGGAATCCGCCTCGCGTCGTCCATCGTCGCCTCCGTCTTAGTCGCTTCAATGGGGCCACGGCATCTGAGCCGTGGAATCACGGCTATTATCTGGGGTTCGCCGGCGCGACGGTGAGGCTTCAATGGGGCCACGGCATCTGAGCCGTGGAATCTGGGATTGCGCCGTGCTGGATGAATCCCATCGGATCGCTTCAATGGGGCCACGGCATCTGAGCCGTGGAATCCGTGTTCAGGTCGCTGCAGGACGCCACGATCCAGGGGCTTCAATGGGGCCACGGCATCTGAGCCGTGGAATCAGCCTATGGGAACGACCAACGTCACCAATCCTCTCGTGGCTTCAATGGGGCCACGGCATCTGAGCCGTGGAATCATCGAAGTTCAGGATGGCGACGGACACATTGCCACGGCTTCAATGGGGCCACGGCATCTGAGCCGTGGAATCCACGCACGGCCAGAAAGATGTCGGTGTAATGCGGCTTGCTTCAATGGGGCCACGGCATCTGAGCCGTGGAATCGCCTGTTCGCTGGCCGCCTCGTCCTTCACGGAGTGCGCTTCAATGGGGCCACGGCATCTGAGCCGTGGAATCGACGGCCCGCTGATGGAGCGCACCTCGCCCACGGTCGTGCTTCAATGGGGCCACGGCATCTGAGCCGTGGAATCTTGAACGACGCCAGCGCGGACTACCGGGAGCCACGTGGCTTCAATGGGGCCACGGCATCTGAGCCGTGGAATCAGCTCGCCAACAGCACGGTCAGCGGCAACATCGGCACGCTTCAATGGGGCCACGGCATCTGAGCCGTGGAATCAGTCCCGGCGCCTGGCTGTACCAGGCTTGCTGCAGCTGGCTTCAATGGGGCCACGGCATCTGAGCCGTGGAATCGATTGGTGACGTTGGTCGTTCCCATAGGCTCCTACGCGCTTCAATGGGGCCACGGCATCTGAGCCGTGGAATCGATCCCGAGCGTCGCTGAGGCGGTGCCGAGCTCTTGGCTTCAATGGGGCCACGGCATCTGAGCCGTGGAATCTCCCAGGCCTGCGCCACCCGCGTCCGCTTCACCCACGCTTCAATGGGGCCACGGCATCTGAGCCGTGGAATCTGGCCGTTATGGCACCGACCAATGGCCAGGATGGGCGCTTCAATGGGGCCACGGCATCTGAGCCGTGGAATCAGCTCCCGGCCAAGTGGCCGTCGGCATTGGTCTTTTGGCGCATGTTTCGAGCGCCTCGCTCAATCAAGCACAAAATTCGTTCTCCGCTGATGGGACACCTCCTTGTTGTAATCGTTCATACTCATTTCTCCCGATTCACATCAATTATCAGCCGCGAGCGCTGCCGGGGGTTTTTCCATCACCAGAGCGCTCGCGCAGTTCATCAGCAGAATTCACATGACGCGAGCCCGTCGCTCTTCCCATTCGGCCTTGATGCCCATGGACTCGATCCGCTTGACCGGGTGGCTCTCCGTCGGTCCCAGATCGATAATGAGCACCTGATCTTCTCGCTGATCGATGATTTCCGTCAAGGCGGCCTTCATTCGCACCAGATCAATATCCGGCAGATCACATTGAAACACGGAAAATTGGAGATGCGCTCCGAAGCCTTTCATGGTCTTAAACACGCGCCGCAAACGCTTGGCATCACAGATATCGTAGGTGACCAGGTAGTGGCGACGCATGTCTTACCTTGTGGTAAACGGAGGCAGTTCAGGAATTTCTCCGAGTAAATAACGTCCCAGCAACCGGGCCTGCACTTCCAGCACTCGGCGGTAACTGATCTGATATCCGAACACCGGGTGGGTAATCTCCTGGCCCATGCGCCGCTCGTAGGTTTCGATCAAGCGACGGCGGCCCTCCGGCGTGAGCGTGACTGATCCCATGCGTTCAAACCAATCGCTCTGCTGAATCTCGCCGTTGTTGATAGCGGTCAGGACAGCGGAATCGGCAATGAGCGGACGGAATTCTTCCATCATGTCGAGTGCCAAGGCCGGTCGCCCGTAGCGCGGTTGGTGATAAAAACCCAAATAAGGATCGAGCCCCACGCTCTGCAGGGTGACGGTCCACTCGCGCGCCAGCATGGAATAGAGCAGCGACAGCATGGCATTGACTGGGTCACGTGGCGGGCGGCGATTGCGCCCGTCGAAATCGAAACGTGCCCCAGGCTCGGCCTCTTTCAACATGCCAGAGAATTCTGAAAAATACCGGCGTGCCGCTGTGCCTTCCACGCCCAGGAGTGACTCCAGGGATTCAGTGACACCGGCGTGGGTCTGATCATTTTTCAGATCCTGAATGACCGTGTCCGGCGCCGCCCGGTGATTACGCCGCAGCAACGTACGACAGTTGGCAATCTTAGCCTGCACGAATCGCCTCGCGAGTTGCAGACAGCGTTCACGATCTGCCGCAACTGCGTATTGCCTCCGTCGAAGCTCCACATGTTTGTGCAGCAAGCCGGTCGTCATGCCGTAGAACCAACCGCCGCTGGAACAGTACACCAGCGGAATATTGCGCTTGCAGAGTTCCTGTACCACCTGCGTGCTCACCTGCACCGCGCCGTACAGCACAACTTGCGACGTTTCGACCAGCCTGGCTTCGCCGATCACGTCATCGTGATCTTTGACCTTCAAGCACTCCCCGTCTTTGCCCAGCTTCGCGCCGGGTGTCTGGATATAGAGCGGCAAGGCATCGTCGTTGGTGGGGATGAGCTTTCGAAGCACCGGCATGTCGTCATTGTGCGGTTGCCGTAACCAGCCAACCTCGTCCGGCAGACAGAGGCCTACGAGCGAGCAACGCGGGCACTTGGGGCTGTCTACCAAGGGCGGCGGCGCAATCGTTGCCTGCGTCATTGTCCGCATGCCGTCGAGGAGTTCCTGCGTCCGCGTAACCAACTCATCGTCGAACGGCACTTCCACTCGCTCGCGCGAGCCGACAAAGTAGAGCACTCCGCGCTCGCAGGTGAAGCCTTGTTCACGAAGCAACAACCCCTGCACACAGAGTTGTACCCTTTCCGGTTCCCACGCGCCTTGCGCCGTATGCGGCCGCTTGCCGCGCTTGTAGTCCACTGGAACGACCGCCTGGCCCTCGCCTTCGACGAGGTCGATCTTGGCCGTCACACCGAGGCCCTCCGAAGACAACCAGACGGAGCGTTGATGGATCGTGGTTTCTCCCGACTCCTGACTCTCAGTCTGTCTCGATTTCCGGACCGGTGCCTGGTCCACGCGCCGGTGGTGAAATCGCCCCTCGGTGGTTTCCGCGTTGTCGGCGAACTCCCCGTCTACCCACTCGAAGTAGGCCAGACGTGGGCAGTAGGCACACTCGTTGACCATCCGGGCGGGGAGCAACGGGATGTCGCCCCCCGTGGATGGCCCCTGTGATTCAGTGTCCATAACACCCCTATCGGTCAGAGGTCTGGAAATATTCAGTTGTCAAAGAACCGTCAACGCCTGAAGAGATCAGACGTTCTGTTATAAGGAATGCCATTGTCAGAATTCGGGAGGCCCACATGGAATATCCGATCGTCATCGAACCAGACCTCGAGGCCGGCGGTTATGTCGTGTCCTGTCCGACCTTGAAAGGATGCATTTCACAAGGCGAGACCGAAGAGGAAGCCTTGGAGAACATCAAGGATGCTATCAAAACCTACCTCGAAAGCATCGAGGATCTGAAGCGCCTCAAAAAGTTACGCACTGTCGAAGTCAGCGTATGACGAAGCTGCCGCAGATTCTGGAAGCCGCAGAGATCCCGGCAGACCGGTTCAAAGAGCTGCTCTGAAAATTTTCCCCTACGCCTTATAGGGTCCGTCCGCACACTCTCATGGCCGCTGCGCGCCATGTATTCCCGGGCGGGCATCCCAGGGTACTGGATCGTCAATCCCGCCGATTGCTGTCTGGGGGTGACTCAACGCATACTCATCGCTCATCACAGTTAGAACTTGCTCCCTCTACGAGTCATACGTAACTCCGGCCGTTCTACGCTTGCGGCGGCTCGCGCCTTTGGGAAGAGCAAGCGGCCAGCTGTTTGTTGATAGACCGTTCCAGTTTCTCGGTTTCCCGTTCTGGGTCGATCCACCAGTCCGTTGACCATACCCGATGCAGCGTCCAGCCCAGACCTTCCAGAACGAATTGACGTAATCGATCCCGGTCACGTGCAGTGGGCAACGAGTGGTATGTCGCCCCGTCGCACTCAACGCCCAGAAGATATTTTCCCTGCTCGTGCGGATGAACGACGGCCATGTCGATCCGGTAGCCGGAACAGCCGACCTGCGGATGCACGGTCCAGCCTTTGCTACGCAAGGCGCGGATAATCTCGGTTTCCAGCGGACTCTCAGGCTCCAGACCTGTCGGTAGAACCTGCTCTACGATGGCGCGTGGACCTTTGATAGCGAATTCGAGGTAATTTTTCAGATCGGTGACGCCTGCCGAGCGGGTTTTCGATAGATCGATGTCGTCGGGCCGGATGGAACTGAAGATCGTCACGCCGGTCCGTGCCCTGGTGATTGCGACGTTCAACCGGCGCTGTCCGCCTTCCTGGTTTATCGGGCCGAAATTCATGGCCATTTTCCCTGCAGCGTCTTTCCCATAAGTAATCGAGAACAGGATGAGATCGCGCTCGTCACCCTGCACGTTCTCGAGGTTCTTGATGAACAGCCGTTCCGATCCATGCTCCGCGATGCGCTGCTCAATCTCGGGATGCTTGCGCAATTCCTCGTCCAGCAGCGTTTCGATGAGTCGCTGCTGAGTCTGGTTGAACGTCACCACCCCCATCGTCAGTTTTCGCCGCGACTCATCAGAAAAGTGCGCGACGATTTCTTTCACGATGGCGTCGGCTTCGGCCCGGTTCGTACGGGCGGCGCCCCGATCGTAAATACCGCCCACCAGATTCAGTTTCACCGCCAGGTCATTCGTAACGGGGGACGGAAAAGTGATCAATCTGGAATCATAGTAGCGGTGGTTCGAAAACGTGATCAGGCTTTCGTGGCGACTGCGATAGTGCCATTCCAGCCGTATGGCCGGGAGTCCGGCCCCCAGGCATTCATCCAGTATGCTTTCCAGATCCTGGACCGGTGCGTCTTCTTCATTACCCAGAGCGGTATTTTCGGCATCGTCTGCCCGATTGAAAAAGTTGGTGGGAGGAAGTTGCTTGGGATCGCCCACCACGATGAGTTGCTTGCCGCGCGCGATGGCGCCGACCGCGTCCCAGACAGGAATCTGGGACGCTTCGTCGAACACCACCACGTCGAAGTTCGAATGCGCAGCGTCCAGGTATTGCGCGACCGAGAGCGGCGACATGAGCAGGCACGGTTTGAGCCTTGGAAGCAAGTTGGGAATGCGGTGGACCAGTTGCCGCACCGGCAGGTGCGCTCGCTGCTTTGCCAGCTCGCGCAACACAAGGGCCATTTCCTGGTCGGGTCTTTGCCCCGCCTGCTGCCGTGGCACCTTTCCCGCCAGGACTGCCACGATATATTGCTCGGTAAGTTTCTGGAACCGTTCGTCGGCCTGCCGGAACTCGAGGATTTTCCGGTCGTGATCGGCGCTCGCGAAATTGCGCAGGGCCGGTTCGCGGTCAATCACGGCCTTTAACCACCAGCTCTGGTAAGAATACTCGGCATAGGCATAGAGATCCTGGGAAGATGTCCGGTCCTCCTCCAGAGCCCGAACGACAGCTTCCAGTCCAGCAGACAGAGCCTGTCCACGCAACTGCCTCCACCGGCACCACAACCTCAGCCAGCGACGGAACGAGATCCATCCGCTCATAATTGCTTTTATCCGGCTGGGCAGCCCCGCGACGGTAGGTCCTTCTGCCAACGCCTGCCCGGCACATGAAAGTTCAGCGACGGTTGCGATCTGATTCTTGAAGGCATGCCAGGCATCGCGGAATGCAGTCAGGCTACCGCTGACCGTGCCTGTAGGAAGAAGCAGGTTACGCTGTTCGCTGACTAGCGTGCGCAACTGCTTGGTCATAGCGACCATGGTAGTCTGGTCGTCACCATTCGCGAACCGTCCAATCGCTTCCTCGAAGCGGCTTCCCCATTGCTCGTACCGCTGCACTGCCGCCCAGTCTGTGTCCGTGCCTTTGTATTCGGAGTCCAGTAGTTCGAGGCATTGGATCTCGGAAGACTTCATTGCCTGATCTTCAATATTCAACCCGCGCAGGGCTTCAAGCAGGGCTGGCATTTCTTCCGCTGCCGGTCGCTTTTGATCGATGGTATAGAGCGCCAGGCAACCGGCTACAGCTCGCTGTGCGAACCATCGCTGTGGCCACCAGGTGGCGGACGCCACCCTCCAGTCCTTCGTCAACTGCTCGCCGTTGGCCGCGGAGATCTCCGGCTTGAATTTGCCAGCCAACTGACGCCAATGAGCCTGCTGACGTTCTCCATGTTCGCGAATGATCTGCATGCGGGCACGAACGGCTGTGTTCCCACCGTGGACGGCGAATCCTTTGGGTACTTGCGGTGCCTGCAGCAGAACGTCGATCAGTCCGTCGACGGCGTCCAGCAAGGTCGCCGAAGGCGCATCCAGCTTGATGCCCAGTACCGGAGCAATGGCAACGGCGACTGCCTGAAGTCGGTCAGTCGCTGCCTCCAGGGTTGCTGCCTCCTTGAGGAGGCGTTCTTCCCAAGCGTTTGTCCACTCGGTGTGCCACACCAGGGAAAGAGGGTGATTGCCGAGGCTGCCCAGCTCGCTCACGACTGACTGCATGGTCCGCACCGTGTCGCGGATTCGGTCGAGCGCTTCCTCGTCATGCGTGTCGGGATCCGCCCACGGCATGCGGGCCGGCCTCCACTCGCGATACCGGATTGCGGTGTCAGTTGCCCCTCGCACGGTCAATCCGTTGCGATACCGCTTGTGTAGCGCCCGCACGAAATCATTCAGGTCGGCGCGCAGCCTACCGACGCGTTCCGCCTCGCGCTTCCAGCCAGATGCCGTCTGACCTTGCGCGGCATCCATTGCCGCCCGCAACTGGGCAAGGACCTCGATCTTGCGCGCCTTGGCCGAATGTAGCTCGAGGCAGAACGGGCCCAGACCGATGTTCTTCAGACGGCGCTCCACGACATCGAGGGCTGCCATCTTCTCCGATACGAACAACACCGTCTTGCCATGCCCTAGAAAGTGCGCGATCAGATTGGTAATGGTCTGCGACTTCCCCGTGCCGGGTGGTCCCTCCAGCGCGAAGTCGTGCCCCGCACCGGCGCGGCTAAGCGCATTCAGTTGTGAGGAGTCGGCGAGCAGCGGCGCAAGCAGGCTCTCCGGCGCGTGCCGTTCGTCGAGGTCTTCACGCTGGGATAGATCTTCACGGATTCCGATCGATTCCCGCAGCCGCTCGATGAGGTGATCAACCACCCGGTTCTGCTTGAGCTGCGCGGTGCGGTCCTGCAGATCCTTCCACATCAGGTACTTCGTGAAGGAGAAGATGCCGAGGTAGACGTCTTCCTTCACTTCCCATCGAGGAATTTCCTTCACCGCGAGGCGGAAGATCTGCCAGATTTTCTTCACATCCACGCCGTTTCCATCTGTCGGCAGAGGATCGAGCCCCCTCAACGTCAACTGGAAATTCTCACGCAGTAACTGGACCAGGGTCGGATTGACAATGGTTTCGTCGTCGTGCCGCTTAATGGTATAGCCCGTTCGCACCGACTGGCGCGTGAGCGTGACCGGCACCAGCAGGATCGGGGCGAGATGAGTTTTCTCCGCCCGCTCGTCCTCGGCCCAGCGCAGAAATCCCAGCGCCAGGTAAAGCGTGTTGGCGCCGCCTTCCTCCAATCCGAGCCGTGCAGCGCTGTAGATCTCATAGAGTCGTGAATCGAGGACCTTGGGTTCGACGGCGGCGAGCAGTTCCTTCTGCTGCATCGCTTGCTTCGCGGCGGCCTCGACGGGGTCCTCTCCGGTGCGCTTTGCGGCGACGGCAGCGACACGCGGATCGTCGCCCTGCATGATCTGCAGCAGAGGACGGAACTTCCATTCCTGTCCGTCGGCGAGGGCGTCTTCCAGGTGCGCCGGGTCCGGCACCCGCAACGGCAGCATGATCTTCGTCGGTTTGAAATTGATCAGGCGGTTGCGCAGCGTAAGATCGAGCAGTTTCGATTTCCAGCGGGCGAGCCGCCCTTCCGGCGTTTCCGGACGCGCGTTCTCATCGAGCAGGAACGCCTCGCCGTCCAAAGGCGGCAGCGCCGGCGACGGCTCGATTCCTCGATCATCAACCTGTCCCACCATCTTTTCCTCTGGCGCCGCCGCCTCGACTTTGCTCGGCAGCGGCCTCACCTGTTCGATGCGTGCGCGCTTGACATCGATTGCAAACAGGAATTCACCTTCCTCCTGCAGGTGCTCCAGCCCGAGCTCGCAGGCCGCGCGCAACGAAGGCCTTGGCTGGTGGGTCAACACTGTGGTTTCGAACGCAATCAGCTCGCCACTGGCCACCCGCTTGCGCACCGCCTGACCATCGTCGAACGTCGGCGTCGGAAACGTCGTGTTGATCAGCCAACAGCCGACCCACGCGTGCCCCTTCTTGATCAGAACGACCGGGTTGAGGCCGGCCTGTTCGAGGCAGGAAGCAAGCAGCATGGCGAGGTCCATGCAGGTCGCGATGCCGCCCGAGAACACCCGGTCCGGCGTGCGGATCTTCTGGCCGTCATTGGTGAACGAGGCCGGCGGCTCGCTGTAATGCAGACCAGAGGCTCCGATCGCGCTATAGAGCGCTGAGATCTGCGCCCACACGTCCTCGCGGTTCTTCGACTGGTAGCCGTTCATTGAACGACCGCCGCCAGCCTTGGCCAGCAGCTCACCGGCCTGGAAGATCATGCGGTCGACGGCTGGATTGTTCGGAAGGGAAAACGCTGCCAGTAATTCAGGCAAGGCACGGGCACCGGCCCATTGATCGTAGGCCAGCACGTCCACCGGGTGATCGGTGCGGGCAAGCTCCACTCCCGCCGAACTGACCCGGATGATCACACGGCCGCGCTCAGCCTCGTTCAGCTCCGCAAGATACTGATGCCGGAACTTCAGGTCCAGCGAATCGACACGCCGCGTTTCCTTCGAGTCCAGACGCTCGAACTGCAGACGCATCGCATCTGCGAATTCGGGCTCGCAGCACACAGAGATTTCGACATCGCGCAGCGGCTCATCGGCAGCATTGGTGATACTCAGGCTGCGGAGGAGAGGGACGTTGTTCTGATAGGAGGCGTAGCTGACCGTTGGGTCAGCGAAGATCTGGATGACGGCCGGGGCCTGAGTAGGCTCAGCTCTGTCGGTTGTCCCGTCGTTCATATGCCTTCCCTGCGGTTTTGTTCTATTTCAAGTCTTTATGTGCCATCTGCTACCGGAACGAACTGACCGAGGCCGAAGTGGGAAGAATGGCCCAACGCAATAGGGCCACGGACAGGGTTAGGGAAGATCAGTCGAAACGACCCGGCCAGGCGACGGCCTCCGTCGTCTGTCGCTTTGCGACGAAAACGTTGGAATTGAATAGGGCGCCACTGTCCGCGAATCCTGAACACGTGGTTCTCATCCCATAGCGGCTCAACAATCACCGCCGATGTTCCCTCTATTACGAGGTCATGCCGTAAGGAAGCCAGCTGCGCATGAAGATCATCCTGAAGGAACGTGGCACGAGCCTCAGGTGAGCCCAGGTCAACCCGATCCCGTCCCCTTGTTTTGGCGTAGCGGGTAGCAAGATAGGGTGTCGATGATACCCATATCCTCGACGTTGGCAACGGACCTGGGACATACTCGTTAGATGTCCCCATCCCCAACAGCAGGAGGCGAAGCAAATGACGCTCTTCACCCTCCCAGCCCATCTTTAATTCTCTAAGGCGGTCGAGTGCACGCCGCTCATCTGGACCAAAACCTGCCGCAGCATAAACCGTAAGATGGTCCAGACGGCCGTCCCCATCTTCATCAGTCGGTAAATAATAAGCATGGCGGTGGTTGATTAACCGTTGCCCTTGCTGGTCTTTTCCAGACAAGACATCGGACCGCCCTCGAATGCCATTCTGCTCTGTCAATCGACCATGAATGCCCATCAACGTACGTCTTGCAGCCTCCGCCACAGACAGGGTGTCAGTAACCAGCGGCAGCACGATTGAGTCGAGGGAGTAGCGGATAATTTGAATACGTTGGCGATGAGCTGTTGGTCTCAGCCGTGCCTTGGGTTCGATCTTGAAGCAATCACGGGGACGGGTGTAGGGCACCCAGCGCGAACCAGGCGGGTCAGACCATCGTTCTTTGTGCAATTGAAGGGTCTCCATGCAGAGATTCCACGCAGGGTCATAGATGGTGGAGCGCTCCTCTACGGTTTGCTTGTTTTTCCCGCGCCCAGCCGTTTCCCTCGTGACGGTGACGACGGAGTCATCGGCAAAGGCGCTCGTGGGATCAGGACAAAGCAATCTGACAATCTCGTGTTTGGCGGGCGCGTCGCCTTGAAGCCGACGACACATCTGCCCTTTGGTATTGCCTGTTGTATCTTCAAGATCGGCCTCACACCACGACTCGGACCTTCCAAGTGTATTGAGATTACGAAGGAGGTTAGTCAGCACACTGCGTTGCTCATCATCGAGTATTGCATTCGGCCATTGGACGCGAAGCGCCGCATCACGGGGGATAGCAACGAAGGTATCAAAGACGAGTGTACGGTCTTCTGGTCCTTTCTTGAACCATGGCATGAAATGGCGAGTATGGCCTGTTGAAGCAGGAGGCAGAAGAAATTCAGGCGGCTGGGCTAGAGAACGAAGGATCGGCGCGACCCGCTGCTCGGGCAGTTCGTGTAACGTGCGCTTCCACACAGCCACAAGCGCGCGCAGAAGCCGCCAGGGTGAAGGAGGCCATTCAACCGCGCCTTCATTGACGTGTCGTCCCCACGGTGTCGCGTGATAGCGACCTGCAAGAAACTTAATAGATATTGTGATCATTCGTTCTCGCCTTCATCGTCTGCCGTATTTTCATCGACAGATTCGTCTTCGCCCTGGTCCTTCTTAGCCCTGGATTTTTTGTTCTCAGGCTTCCATTCGACGTTCGTGACGGAGGGGGCGGCAAACAGAGGCTTGCACGTCGTGATCAGCCTCTTACATTCATTAAGAAGAGCCTTCTCGTCGGCAATCACAAACTCCTTTGGCCGTGTGACTGTCAAATCACCATCCACTTCTAGGTCACATGCCGTGCGCAAACGCAGCCCAGTGGAGAGAAAACGGCGGACCTTAAAAAGCGAAAGGGCGATCAGAAGATTGGTCGCATCAGCGCTCAGACCGTGGCCGCGGAGCAACGCTAGGTCAAGGTTGAAGTATGCCTTGATCTCCTTGGCAACAAATTCAGTGCGATGAAAAGGAACGTTTCCTTCTCCCCCTTTCAGGTCCGGTTGGACAATATTATTTTTCACACCTCCGCTCTCAGCAACTAGGACATCGCGTGCTTCAACAAACCCAGAGAGGGCTCTTGTCACGCGCAGACGTCCTCCGATTTCCTCCAAAAAGCAGCCATGAATAAGGCTGTTCGGATCGTACTTAAACAGACTCGAATGAAACCTTTGCCAATCAACGCGACCATCTTTTTCGTACCTGATTTCATTCGCAAATCTGTCATGAAAATTTCTCGCATACTCTGAGTTGATGCGATGCGCTTCCAACAGCGAGTTACTCAGTTGTCCATTGTTAGCGGCAATAATCTTGAGATATGGGAGTCCCTGCAGGTCTGAGATGAGGTCTTGCACGGCAGTCTCCCAACAAGCCAGCTCCATCCGGTTGGCGACGGACTGGACGGATTCGACCAAAAGCATCTCAGTCCCATCTGGAAGTGTGTAGCGCGCTGGGCCGAGATCGGCAAAGCCTGTCGGCTGGAAACGATGCCCCTGAATGGGCTTGAGCCTTGCTTCCATGAGCAAGCGCGGAGCATCTTGAAGCGTTTCATAGTCGATCTTCCATTCTGTCGCCATCACCATGTCCCTCCTTCAACAGTCATTCGTACACTGGTATTAATCTCTTCACCTTGGTCTCATCACCATAAACGATGAGCCGAACCAATTGATTCACGGCCTCGTCAGTAATCGGGATGAGGAGCGCCGCTGCCAGCCGCCGCAAGTCCAGCCCAGCAATACCCATACGATCCAATTCTCGCCAATCATCGTCACGAACACGATGACCACGAATCGGCTTCGGCATCGGGGCGAGGCCAGAAGCACGGAGACGTCGTATGGCAATGATGCACGCTTCGCCTAGCCGTCCCGCGCGAAGCAAAGGCAGGATGGATGATTCGGGGCGGATGATAACCCCTCCTGTTTCGTTGCGTCGCAGTAAACGAGCGAACAGGGTCCCATCAGTCTGTTGCTCCACGAAAAGCGGTCGAGGCAGAAAGAGCAGTTTCAATAATGCGTAGGCCCGCACCACTAACGCGTCATCTGTTCTTTGACGAACTTGGTTCCGATGGCCTCGGTCCTCCATCAACATCAGTCCCCACAGCAAATCGCTGATACGTTGGTGATCGAGTTCGCCGGCGAGGAAAGCCTCAACTATGTCCAACGATACCGCGAGGCGGGAAGTTAGAGGGAGTTGCGTACACCCAGATCTTTGACCATCCATCATCCGCCGTTGGAGAACATCAGCCAGATTGATTGCTAAGTCGCCGGCGTTCCAGACGACAGCACGGTCCCTTTCGGCCCAAGCGCGGCAGCGCTTCTTCCAATCTACGGATTCGAGGTTAGCCCGGAACGGGCCGATTTTCACTTCTGGGTCATGAATGGAAACCAGTGCACACGCAGCGGCGAACTCTGCCGAACCGTCATCGGCTGCGCGCATCCATTCTGAAGATAATTGCGAGATCGGATTTACAGACTTTCTTTTAAACTGTCCTTGCGTAACGGCAAGCTCCCGCTCAGCCTGTCCAAGAGCGATGATAATTTCTTGAAAGAGTCGAGGCCCGCCGTACTTGCAGAACTCAAAAATAGCCGAGTCAATGCCGTTGAGCGTCAAAAGAATACGCTTCGGAGCTTCCTCCTTGTCACGACCCCGAGCACACTTCCACCGAAAATCACCCATCCAGCGGTCAATCTGACGAAGAAGATGGACTTCAGAGCGTCCGATAACCTCGAACCGCCCTAGTGGGGCCGCAAAAAAGGCCTTACCACTACGTTTCAGGAATCCAACTCGATTGAATCTCACGATCCCGCGATCGACACCAAGCTCAGCCACGGCACGGGCAAAATCCGTTCCGTCTCGCGCAGCCCTGCCCGACACTTGTGCTCGTCCTTCGCCAAAGAGCTGGCGAAGCTCGCCGGTGCTGGTCGGACGTGCCCAGAGGGGAAGCCACACTTCGCCGCGAGACTCGGCTTCATCTTTGGTTGCCGCTGAATCGAACCCTGAAGCCACGGAATGAACCGTGAAGGGAAATGAAGCGCGAGAATTGCTGACATCGCCAAAGCGTCGAACAACAGCCCCAGCCAGCAATAGAGCCCCTTCCATCATTAAGACGAAATCCCATATATTGTCCGTCGAATCACCCTCCATGCCTTGCGTCGCATTTGGCCCACCTGCACGGCCTGGCGCGAACTGGCCCACACTGCCCTTATCAAATGTGGCCGGAGTTGCAAACAAGGACTGTTTCAACAAAACAACTGACTTGTTATCTATTGCATTTTTCTTATGAAGACCTAGCGCGACGATTCTCTGCATGAAGTTTTGCGTGAAATCAAGCCGCCCATCATTCCCTCCTGTGCCAAGTAAAGGCGCAAAACCTTGTCCGTCTTGCCGTAACACCATCGCCGCATCCATCCAGGTGACAACTTCATTGGGCAGCTCTCGCCGATATCGTCGAATAAGGCGTACCTTGTCTTCGTCCTTCGGTTTATCCCCAACGTTTTCTTCTTTGATGATCTTATGGACAATCTGGATCGTCTTCGCGTAAAGATCGACCCGTAGCGTTCGACTCTTGCCCAATTCCTCAACTGCCTTCTTATTATCTTTCTTAAAGAAACCAGAGCCTCCTGCCCAGGGCGCCACAATGGGCGTTGGCTTGTATTCTTCTAGGAAGAATTTCGTTAATGCATTGCGCTTGGCTTCTTCACTGGCTGCCCCTTCGAATAGCTTTGGTGCCCGCAGCCAGAACACGTCGTTCCTCCACCAACCTCTGGCATCTTTGTCCTTCTGTTCGCTGAGCAACCGTAGGATGCCCAGTGCCTTGAGATAGGCCATCAACGGCTCCGGTGTACAGCCTTTCAGCTCCATGTCATGAGCGGCATCGCCATTTCCATACTCAGCTTGAGGTTCTTTTACACTCACACCTTGCAGAGGTTCGCCGTACTCACCTGACGGTGCTGCACCTAACACTTGCGCTATGTCCTGCATTTCCTCGATGGCGAGCAGGATTTTTTCCAATGGCAATTGTGCCCAGCGACGAAGCTGTTCGCGGCGCGAGCCCTCGAAGCTGGTCACGCGCCAGTCGAATTCTGGGGTGTGTGGTTTATTTTCCTCCATCGTCTTCCAACCTCATACGCAAGTGTTCGATATCGATCCTGTCCTGCTCCCGTCCTGCCACTTCTTTCATCTTAATCAGCGTGGGAATGCTGACGAACCGAACATCGATGGCCCCATACAGCGGCTTAATCAATGCGTTGGCATACTCCTCCTCAAACGGAAACGGCTCATGTACGAATATGTCAATCGATGTTTCTCGGTGTTGATCGCTCCAGAGCTGCAATACCTGCATGTTCTTGTCGCGTATCCACCCTTCACGCGTGACTGGATCGGCAAACTGTTCGGCCGTAACCGGCGCCAGCGGTTTATAGCCAAGTGTCCCCAGCGCGGTAAAAACCCGTTTGACATTGTCCGGTACCAACTGAATGACAAAGTCGGCATCCTTGGTAAAGCGCAGAAAACCATGGGCGTTCACCGCGAGTCCTCCGGCAATCAGATAACGTACACCGGCCTCGTTGAGTGCACGGACAATGGCTTCGAAGCTGGCTAGCTTCACGATGCTACCTCCCGTTTTCCGTGCGGAGATACTGGGTCATGCTGTTTCGCCACTGCTCTCTGTTCCGCATCTCGACTGGCCCTCATATCCGCTGCCCGAAGGATGGCTTCAAGATAGGCCAGCCGGAAGGGGCCAAGCGTGTCACGTAAACCGATCATGCGCTCAGCCCATGAAGGTAACCCGTGGAACGGCTCCTCCTCGCACAACCCCAACTCCATCGGCTCCAGTGAGAGCCTAACAGCTGGCGCAATTACCTCAATACCATTTCCACCTAGGTTTGCAGCAGGAAGCTCATCATCGTCCCATATTCCTCTAGCAAAACGGCGATTGCTATCTGGACGCTTTTCATTTGGTAGCGAACGGATAGACAGGCGCACCTTCCCATGATGTGAGGCGACGAGATAGGCAACAATGTCACGTAGTTCGCTGGGAATCTTGTCATTCCGTGGATCGAGGACTGACAGCGCAGAGGCAAGTTCATGGCGAAAGTGCCGACGGTCGTACTTCTTCCATTGTCCTGGCGCCTTTGCCCAAAATTTTTCAGGATCTGGTGAACCATCGGGCAATGCCTTTCTGAAGACTTCATGCGCCTTTCCTCTATCATGCCAACGCGCCGCAAGACGAAGTGGTTTTCCTTCGTTCAGTTGTTCGGCTAGCGCGTCCAAGATGTCTTCCACTTCCTGGCAAAGTTCATCCGTATGCTTTGCAATGGTTTGCCAGACACCGATGTGAGAGAGCGGGTCATTGTCCGTGGCATCTTGGGCATCGCCGCTTGCCTCTACCAGCGACGGAATCGGAACAACTATGGTATTGCTATCCGGATGCCAACCCCTTTCCGTCGAATATCCTCTGGCCTTGGCCTGAATCAGAAAGACGTGTCCTGGTGCGACTTTTCCTGCATCGACCTTTTCCCATTTTTTATCAAGGAAGTTCCATCGCCAAACCTGACCCATGTGTTTTCTTACGAAGTCTTGGAATTCTTCGATCGGGACGGGACACAATTCATCACGCCGAGGTGCAGGCTCAGGTTCTTTATCGTCCAACTCATTAGGCGTCTTGTCATAGTCCCGCCAAAAGACGCGCACATCACTTTTCTCGACATCGCGAATGAAACGATCGATGTCAATGTCGTTTCCCGCAAGATCCGGCGTGGTGTCAAAGAGATCGATCAGATCCTTGCGGCGTATCACATGCGTGTGTTCAAAGCGTAACGGCAATGATTGATCGCGTAGAGTTCTCAACCCCACGTCAGACAGTTCTTTCTCGGACAGTTTTTCTAACTGTTCGGCTGCGGTCTTCAGATCCATCAGGTCATAGGGGGCAACCACCTTTTCTGCGCCCGAACCCTTCGTCGGCATGGTAATCCAGTGGACCGCGGCACGATCGTTTTCTGCCCCACGTCTATTACATCTGCCGAATCGCTGGACCAGCGATGCCCATGGGGCCAACTCCGTAAACAAAGTCGTCGCACTGACATCCACGCCGGCCTCAATCACCTGCGTGCTGACGACGATCGTTCCCGGCTCGTCGGACTTGATCTCCGCAAGTGCTTTGTCCACCTGCTTCTTGCGGTCTCCTGGCCTGAAACGCGAGTGCAGCAGTACGATACGGGGACTGGATTCTTTGCCAGCATCCTTGTACAAATCTTCGAGCTTTCCAACCAACGCGCAGGCCCGCTTCACCGTATTGACGATGACGATCGTCCGCGTACCGGGTTTATGTATGTGGGCCTTGTGAATCTCCTGGGCGAGTCCTGACTCATCGCCCATGACTGCCTTTGTCTTCACCAGCGGCTTCCTGGCCCGCCAACGATCTTCCAAAGCTTGGCGAGCCTTCTGATTCTGCCCGGAATTGTTCATCTCTTGCTCAAAATCGAATGCTATCTGCTGCGCCTCATCGAGAAACGGCACAAAGTCCACGGTCTTGAGCCACTCTCTTCGCAGCGTCGCGGACATCCATACACTTCGACAACCATGGCCGTTCTTGGCTCTATCCGAATCCTTGTCTGGGAGCAAACGCCGGAACGCTTCAAGCTGTGTAGTGGTTGCCAGTCCCGTCCCCATCAACTGAATCTCGTCAAACACCCATAGGCAATCCGTGTTGAGCAACCCAAATTTAACCGGCCAGCGGGACCGAGTAGCGGCATAGCCACGATTGAGCGCGCGTGAGAGCAACATATCCTGAGTCCCAATAATGATCTGATCGCACTCGGGATAAATGTCCCAATCTTCTTCGTCTTCTCCACCCATGAGAATATGGATATTAAGCGGATGTGTCATTTCTTTGGGATAGTGTTTCTCCAGTTCGGCGATCCATTTATTTGCTTCACTGGCTGTCTGTTCAACTAACACTCGCATGGGCAAGCAGTACACCAACCGCCTAGGGGTTGCCTTCCTAACTTTCACTTCACCAAACCGCCTCCTCCACAGCCACCCCAGCACTGCCATCGCGGTCTTCCCCATCCCCGTCGGCACATCCACAAGCTCAGGTAGCTCCGGTTCACAGGCGAAGCGAATCTGGAATGGGTAGGGTTCATTCCCCGTGGCGCGTGCGAACCAGTTTGCAAACTGATGGATTTCACTCATTCGACTGTTCCTTTCAGTCAGGTCACTCGCCCTTAGTGCTCCTTCACACCGCCTCCCGCTTCTTCAAAAACGTGGCATCATCCATCGCAGGCATACGCCTGAGTATGCAGACGATCCTGGGTTTCTGGCTAAGTGCTGCATCAGGCAACTCGGTGCGCTTCCGTGTCTTTGTTTCCTCCGCCGCAACCAATGGCCTAAGCGGCTGCACGGTCGCCAGCATGGCCATCGCCACGATTGTCTTGCCGAGACTTCTCCGGTTGAGTTCTCGTGATGACATGAACGTGCGCCTCCTTTCAGTTGCCAACTCTGCCCGCACTCGCCGTTACTGCCCTGACTTCGACTCTTATCCATATGGCGGATCTGCCCTGCCAACGACATAGTGCGAACCATCAGGATCGACCTGCCGTTCTGGCCGCAGTACCAGTACGGCGATGCAATGGTCAGCTTCGCGATGCCGGATGAATTCTTCTTCCGTCAAAGCCAGGTGCACATCTCGATCGCACTCGGGGCAGTGTCGAACTCCTTCCTCTGCGGTCGGCTGGAGACGGTCCCACCGTCGAGGGCACTTAAACGAAAACCGGCAACTGATCCGAGCTTCTTCATTCCAACTCATCGTGTTCTCCCAACGCCGCCGCACTGTAGCAAGGATAGGGATAGTCGTCATCGGAGAATATCGACAAAACGAACTAGGTCTATACCTAGGGCCTGCCTGCTCATCCCACCTGAACCGCGCACCCTGCACCGTGTTCCGTCGGGTTCGGGCCTCGTTCGAAATTATGCATGAATGCTCCTGACTCGCACCGTGACCCGAACAACGCGTCACGACCTTCCCCCTCGACTATCCGCCATACCCCATCAGCTCTTCATCGTGGCACCCCGACCCTACCACTGCGGTGTGACATCCGGGGTCACAGTTTGGGGTGATGTTGGTTTTTTTCTCACGACAGGATGTTCCCCTCCCGCCGCGCGTTCAAATACCAGCATTTACCCCCCCCCACTCCGTTGACAGATTTCTTCGTAACGATTACCGTACCGCCATCTTTTTGATCATCGAACGTTTTATACTCACCCATCTCGCCCGCCAAGGAGGTACGTATGGCAAAGACCACGTCGTCATCCAGCAGCACACCGAAGGGCCTCTCCCTGCACATCGGCCTGAACGCCGTGAGCCCTGCCGCATACGGTGGTTGGAGCGGCGAACTCGCGGCCTGTGAATTCGATGCCAAGGACATGGCGGCGATCGCCAAATCACGCGGCATGAAATCCACCGTGCTGCTGACCAAGCAGGGCACGCGGGCGAAGATGCTGGCCGCGATGCGCAAGGCCGCGAAGCAGTTGAAGAAGGGCGATCTCTTTTTTCTGACCTATTCGGGTCACGGCGGCCAGGTGCCCGACGTCACGGGCGAGGAAGCGGACAAGAAGGACGAAACCTGGTGTCTGTACGACGGCCAATTGATCGACGACGAGTTGTATTTCGAATTGAGTCGTTTTGCGAGCGGCGTACGGATTCTGGTGCTCTCAGACAGTTGCCATAGCGGCACCGTCACCCGAGCCACGCCCCCGCAATTCGACGGGACCCGGCCAGCCGGGCGCTCGAAGATGATGCCGTTCTCCGTCGGCCTTCGCACCTATCGCGAGCACCAGACGTTTTACGACAAGCTACAACAGGACGTGGCCAAGGCCGCCGGCAAGGCCGCGGCGGCGGACCCGGACAGCATGCTTGCGCAACTGGCCGTCAGCCCGCGGCTGACCGCCATCGCCAAGCAGTTCAAGCCGTCCGTGATCCTGATCTCCGGCTGCCAGGACAACCAGACCTCTCTGGACGGCGAACAGAACGGGGCGTTCACCGAACAGTTGCTGAAGGTCTGGAACCACGGGAACTACAACGGGAACTACGCCAAGTTCCACGCCGCGATCAAAGCGGGATTGCCGGCCAGCCAGACGCCGAATCTGTTCACTCTCGGGGCAGCCGCGCGTTTTGTGCGCCAGCGACCCTTCAACGTCTAACGACAACGACCGCCGTGCCCCATTATCCGGAGGATAGGGACATGAACAGCAAGCGTCTTGTCGGCATGGCAGTGATGGTCATGGGGCTGGTCTTGTCCGACGCCATTGAAGCGGCGGACCTGACGGGCGCATGGAAAGGGCTGCTCAGCAGCGCCGACGGCAGTCAGGCTGAAGTGCAGATCGATTTCAGCCCGCAGGGCTTTCCCCTCTATTCATACACCAACAATAAGGGGCTGACGCGACAGGTGGAGTTGTCGCAGGTCGGTCAAACCGTGGAATACGTCCCGCCGGGAGGCGGCGTGCAACGGATGGTCGTGGAGCGCGTCGAGCAGGGGCCAGGGCGATTGTCGGTCGGGATCGTCGGTTCCTTCGAGCGGGCAAGCCAGGGCTATCTGGATCAGCGACAGGAAGCGGCGCTGTTCGAGTATGCCCTCGTCCCCGGCGGCCTGAAGATGCGGGTGACCACCAGTTCGACCTCTCACTTCGGCGACAAGGACTTGCTGGTCGGAGGCGATCCGGACGCCGTTGTCGCGGAGGGGGTCCTACAGAAGCTGCGTTGACGCGGCGCGCACGAAACCGGATCAGCGGCCCTTCTTCGCGTTTTTCTCAGCGCGTTTTTCCATCATCGTCTTCGCCGGCTTCTTCTTGGTCGCCTTTTTCTGTTGCATACCCTTCGCCATACCCCACCTCCCGTGTTAAATGAATACGCCCCGTGAATGTCGGGGATGCACGTTCTTACACGCAATCCGGACAAAATGGAATAGGTGCGATCCCATGGCAGACCCCTCGCACGTGTCTTTCTCCGACTCGCTCACCTTGGCGCGACGCACCGCCTTCTATGAACGGCACCAGCGCATCGCGGTGGTGATGATCCTGCTCGTCTTCCTGCTCCCGTTCTTCGGCGTCTATGTGCGCGGGGTACTCGGCGCCGCGGCGGGCGTGATGGTGTCGGTCTTGTGTTATTACCTCACGCCCTACCTGGTGCTCACACTCGGCGGCCGGGCAGACCGCTAGCCCCGCACGGGTACCACTACCGGAACGGCTGCAGAAATTCTGTCTTTGCTATTCCGATCAGCCCACCTGCCATACAATGCCTGCTGTACGTGAGCTGGTTCACGACAGGAGGGATCTGGAATGTTTCTGCCCGCGCGATTGTTCGGCTCGAAAAACCGTCGCACTCCCCTGCCACTGACTCCACGCCGGCTTGCCGGGCAATCCGTGGACGAACAGCTCCGGCGCCTCCAGTCGGCATGGGGCGATGTCCTCTCGTTGCCGATGTGTCTCGGCGCTTTGGCTCTGTATGAATGGTGGCGCTGGTTGTTCTCCATCCCCTCGAATCCCTTGCTTCTCACCATCGTGGCCGCCGTCGCCATTCATGCCACCTGGCGGCGCCGCGCAGTCTATAAAGCCGAATTGAGGTTGCTGCGCCTCGGTCGCGGCGATGAAGCGACCGTCGCCCAAGCGGCAGCGCTGCTGCGATTGACCGCCGCTCGCCTTGTGCAGCACATTTCGAACATCCGTATCCCCTCAACGATTCTGTCCCCGATCCGCCGTGCGCTCTCGCCGGCGAATGGACTCGCCAAACGTCTCGCGACGGCATTCATGAATAATCCGGGGTAGTCCCCGCGAGGGACGTTTGACGTTTCACGCTTGACGCTCATCCTGCCCGGGAGGGCCCGCCCCCGTCTTGCTTGACAGTCCGAAAGCCCATCCACGACAATGCCGCCATGGCATCGCGCATCATCATTGAACGCCTGGAGTGTTATGGCCGCTGCGGCGTCACGGAAGAGGAACGCCGCCAACCGCAGTTGATCGCGATCGATGTCGAGCTGGAAGCGGCGGTCGAGGCCGCCGGACTCTCGGATCGCCTCGATGAGACGATCGATTATGCCCGGGTCGCGGAACGTCTCGTGGCGCTCAGTGGCTCGTTGACCTGCCGGCTCCTGGAAACCCTCGCGGAGCAGCTGGCCGGAATGCTCTTCGCTGAATTCCCGGTCGACCGGGTGCAGCTCTGGATCCGCAAACTCCACGCACCGTTGGCGATGGTCGCCGGTTCAGTCGGTGTGCGCTTCGAACGGACTCGCACCGTGCAGCAGGCAGGACCGGGCCCCGCGCCGTTCCTGACACAGCAGCTTGGGCGCCTCCCGAAAGGCCGGGTCCTGGATGTCGCGGCGGGCCGTGGACGCAATACCCTGCATCTGCTGTCCCACGGCATGGAAGTCGAAGCCGTCGATCGAGACAGTCTCGCGCTGGCGGCGCTGAAAGAGGCCGCCGAGGAGCGGCGCCTCTCCGGCCTCACGACGCGGGTGCTGGATTTGGAAGAAAAGCCCGACCACCCCCCGAGCCTGGGCCGGGAATGTTATGATGCCATCGTCGTCTTTTTTTACCTGCATCGTCCCCTCTTTCCCGTGCTGATGGACGCGCTGAAACCGAACGGCATCTTGATCTACGAAACCTTCAGCATCGAGAATTACTTCCGTCACCAGCATCCGCGCCGATGGGAATTCTGTCTGGCGCAGAACGAACTCCTCCGATTGACCGCCCCGCTTCGCGTGCTCCATTACGACGAGGGCGAACATGACGGGGGCCATGGCAGCGGGCCATGCTACACCGCGCGCTTGGTCGCGCAGAAAGCGGGGCCTGAACGACCACGATGAGTCGCATCGACCTTCACCTCCATACCACCCATTCGGACGGCAGCTTTTCCACCCGCGACGTGCTGGCCTTTGCCAAGCAGGCCGGCGTGACGGCGCTCGCGATCACCGACCACGACATTGTCGAGGGGATTGCGGAAGCCACGGCCATCGGGGCCGAACTCGGTATCGAAGTCGTCCCCGGCGTCGAAATCAGCTCGCGCCTCGGCGAGAGCGAACTCCATATCCTCGGCTATTTCCTGAACTGGACCGATCCGCTCCTGGCCCAACGTCTCAGCACCTTGCGGGACAGCCGCCATACGCGCAATCCGAGGATCGTCCAACGCCTCAACGAGCTGGGTATCCCGATCACCTATGAGGAAGTGCGGGCACTGGCCGGCACCGAATCGGTGGGCCGCCCCCACATTGCCCGGCTCTTGATGGAGAAGCAATTCGTCACCTCGGCCAAGGAAGCCTTCGATCGCTATCTGGCAAACGGCCGCCCGGCCTTTGTCGAGCGTGAGTTGCCGGAACCAGCCGAGGCAGTGCAATGGATTCGTGAGGCCGGCGGCGTACCGGTGCTCGCGCATCCCACCTGGGTCAGAACGTCGGCGGACGGGTTGCGCACCCTGGTCCGCGACCTGAAAGCCGCCGGACTGGGAGGCATCGAAGTGCACTACAGCACCCATACACCCAGCCAAACCACTGAGTACCTTGAGCTGGCCAAGCAGTGCGACCTCCTCGTCACCGGGGGAAGCGATTTCCACGGAGTCACCAAACCGGACATCGAGGTCGGCATCGGCCGGGGTCAGCTGAAGGTGTCCGAGAAACTGCTCGATCCGCTCAGAAAAGCCGCGACCTCGAACTGATCTTCCGGCGGGAACCCAACAATCACCGCATCGCCTTCTTCGGGACCGCTCACTCCCCGGTCTCCCGAGTGCACTATTCCCTCGTTTCGTTGACACTCCCGGACCTTCCGTTACACTGGGACACAACCACGCACGACTCCAACACATGACCACATCCTGGGGCTGGATCGGCCCATATTTGATCGTCATCATCCTTGCGATTATGGTGGGCCCGCTCTTGGCCACCCTTCCGCTGTTCACGCACACGTTCCTCCCGCCGTTACGCATGAACGCCGCGCAGGCTGTACGGCTGATCGCCGACGGGATCTGTCTGTTGATGATCTGGCTCACCGCCGCCCGGGCCAGGCAGGATCTGCGCGACAACGGCAAGGGCCAAACTTTTTTCCGCGCGATTCTGTTTCCCTCCGCGCTCCTCCTGATCGTCCTCGTGGCCACTCGCGCCTATGAGACCCACGGGGTTCCGGTGCTCGGCCCCCCCAAGCAACCGCTCTACAACTGGCTGATCACCGGCGGACTGATCGGCGCGGCCATCTGGCTGACGTTCGCCTGGGTTCGTCATGCCGACGCGTTGACCCAGGCCTTCACCGGTCGTCCACGCCGTCGTACGGTTGAGGAGGAAGAGACGCCGGCAGAGGCGAGCGGAGAGACCCGCTCGACCGCCGACGCGGTCACTCCCAACCAGGCCCGTGCAGCCGGCACGGTGATCGTCCGCAATGGTGCCGCCGTTCCGGAGACGCTGGGCCGCTATCAGGTCGTCAGGGAACTCGGTCGTGGCGCCATGGGCGTCGTCTACCTGGGCAAAGACCCGACGATCCAACGCCACGTCGCCATCAAAACCATGCGGCTGGACGATATCGCTCACGAGGAAGAGCTCAAAGAATTCCGGGACCGCTTCTTTCGCGAAGCCGAATCGACCGGACGGCTCTCACACCCCAGTATCGTCACCGTCTATGACGCCGGTGAGCAGGAGGGTCTCGCCTATATCGCCATGGAATACCTCGAGGGCACCCTGCTCAGCTGCTATTGCCAGAAATCCACGATCCTGCCGGCCAAGCAGGCCCTGCAGATCGTGGCGACGGTCGCCGATGCCCTGGACTATGCACACAGCCAAGGGGTCGTCCATCGCGACGTGAAGCCACCGAACATCATGATTCTGAAACAACGCCTCGTGAAGGTGATGGATTTCGGCATCGCCAAGATGGCCAGCGGGTCGAAGACCCAGACCAGCATGATTCTGGGCACGCCGCGCTACATGTCGCCCGAGCAGGCGACGGGGAAAGATGTGGACGGCCGGTCCGATATATTTTCCCTCGGCATCGTGCTCTTTGAATTGTTGACCGGCGAACGTCCGTTCAACGCGGAGAACATGCCGGCGCTCGTCACGCGCATCGCCAAGGCGCCGCATGCCCCGCTGCTCAAATACCGTCGCGATCTTCCCAGCAGGGTCCAGGCCATCCTCGATCGCGCGCTCCAGAAAGAAATCCCGAATCGATACCGACACGCCAGCGATATGGCGCAGGACCTCCGTGACGTGTTTCAGGTGATGCCGAGATAGGCCCGACCATGCACTCCTTGCACGTCACACATGGAGCGACCTCCGACGTCGGGTTGACCCGCGCGCACAACGAAGACCGCTTTCATGCCGATCCTTCCGCCGGTCTGTTCCTGATCTGCGACGGAATGGGCGGCCACCGTGCAGGTGAAGTCGCCAGTAGCCGCGTCATCGACATCATTCCCCGCCACCTGGCGGAGGCCGAGGCCGACCCGTCTCTCCCCCTGATCGGCGCCGTACGACCGGAGTTCTCCTCAGCCACCAACCGGCTGGCGAGCGCCGTCCGGCTGGCCAATCACAAGGTGCATCAGGAGGCGGCGCGGCATGCCGAATACGCCGGCATGGGCACCACGGTCGTGGCGGCCTGGCTGGTCGGGCCGATCCTCTCGATCGCCCATGTGGGCGACAGCCGCCTCTATTTGATCCGCGGCGATGCGCTGCAACTCCTGACGGCAGACCATTCTCTGGTCCAGGAGCAGGTGCAGTCCGGCCTCCTGACCGCCCATGACGCGACACGCGCGCCGCACAAGCATGTGTTGACCCGCGCCGTCGGCGTGCATCCTCTGGTGGAAGTCGAGCTGGGAGAGCTCCCCGTTTTGGACGGCGATATGTTCCTCCTCTGCTCCGACGGCCTGACCGCCGGCGTTTCGACCGAGACGATCCTCCGCGTCGTACAGGAGTCTTCCGATCCACAGACCGTCTCCGACCGTCTCATCGCCCTGTCGAATGCCGCCGGGGGCACCGACAATACGACCGTCATCCTGGCGATGCTCAGGCACCGCAAGCCGGGCATGTGGCATCGCATGTGCGCACAGTTGTTCGCCACACCGACCACCGAATCATCCTAAGGAGCGACCATGTCCCAGCACCACCCCGCATCACCTACGCTCCTCGTGAAAGCGCCGCAGGGCGGCACACGAGAACTCGAGGTCTCGCGCACGCCGTTCACGATCGGGCGGACGCACGACAACGATCTCTGCCTGGAAGACCTCGCTGTCTCCGCCCACCATGCGCGGATCGTCCAGGTGCAGCAAGTGCTGTTTCTCGAAGATCTGACCAGCACCAACGGCACATTCGTGAACGAGCTGAAAATCGACCGGCGACAACTGCGTGACGCAGACAGCATTCGTCTTGGCACACACCGGTTGATTTTTCGGGAGGCGTACCCGATCACAGCGGAAACGGCCGGCACCGGCGAGAGCCTGATCACCGACCACACGATGGTGGTGTCGCGTCCGATGGGCGGCGAGCGTCCGCCGGCGGAACAGAAAATCGGTATGGTGGAGATTCTCTCGGGAAAGAGCGGGCACGCACAGTATTACCTGACGAAACACGTGTCGCTGATCGGCGCGCAGGACGACGCCGTGATCACATTGACCGGGTGGTTTGCGCCGAAAACAGCCGCGACGATCAGTCGACGCGGCGAGGGATACGTGGTGAGCCAGACCGAGAGCGGAAAACGTATCCTGGTGAACGGCCGTCACATTCAGGGGGAACACGCGCTTCGCAACGGAGACGTGGTGGAAGTGGCCGGTCTCACCATGCGCTTTCTGCTGCGCGACCCGAAGGGGAGTCTCGTCGCGGGTTAGCCCGCATTATTCACGAGAGTCCGTCACGAAACCACGGAGACGCCTTGCGAGACGGGCGCGTGGAGCCTCTCGGGGCCGAGGCATACTTGAACCAGTATGGTGAGGCCCCGAGGGGCGAGCCCGCCCGCTTGGGTGCGAGCATCTCGCAGCCAAGCTTGTCACAGCGGCGTGTCGGTGGTTGCAGTAGGAGTCCTCGTGAATAATGCGGGCTAGTTGAGCAACCGACCCCGTTTCGGCAGGAGTTGAAAACACTGGTCCGAGACTTCCTGGGCATGCGATTCCAGACACTGCACCATCGCCCCGCCGCCTAGCGGCACCTCCCGACAAAACTGCCTTCGGTCCGCCTCACAAGCCGTACGCAGCTGTTGCATCGCCTCTTTCATTCGCACGAGCCGTTCCCGCAACATCGGCCGGCATGGGGCGGAGAGTTGCGCCGCCTTGCGTTGCAGACAGGCGCGCCGCTCCCCTTCCTCCTCGGGACACAGCGCCTCGATTTCGAGGTCGCATTTCAGATCCCGCCCGAACGGCGCGCGTACAGGCTCAGTCGGAGGATGTTCCCGGGCTTCGGTTTGTACGATTGGCGCCGGCTCCCGCACCACCACCGGTTGCGAAACCGACTCCGGTGTCGGCTGGGCCGGAACACCGATATGTACCGGGGAAGAAGATGTCGCAGGCTGCGGCGGGGAGGAAACCGGTGTCGGTTCGGGGGCCAGGTCGCTCTGCGGCAGCGTATAGAGCACCAGACTCCAGACCGCGCCCAACACCGCACAACTGAGGACTGTCACGATTACGATGGACCCGAGTCGGGATGGGCCAGCCAAGGAGCTCCTACTGGATATGAGATCGATCCTGCTTGATCAGCGGGATGTGGGAAGCGGCTTCCCATGGCCCGTTCGACACGTGCGACGGTGCGGCACGCCTAGGATTATCCGGCAACCGCCCTCAGTTGTCAGGCGCTTCGACGATGTGGTTCTCGAAGCGGGTGCACCCTTCGGCCAACAATCGATTGGTTAGCATTTCCCCCGGCCATTCGATCGGGAGGTCGGCCGTGAACACCCATACGTCGGGCGACGTCCACACGGGACCGTGGTCTTCCGGCAACTCCGGATCGAAGAGATCGGTCCAGACCGGCATGTACACGCCGTTGCCACATTGCGTGTGCAGGTGGACGATCGTGCGCGCCCGTACCATGGGGTCTAAATCCCGCCAGACTGCGGCGGTTTCGTCGGCCAACCGGTGCAATCGCACCGCATTCTGCGCGTCGAACAAGGCATAGGATGCGTAGACCGGCACCTCCAGGGTGTCCGGGGCCAGCGCCAGCTCGGCGCATTGCGCGACCAGACCTTCCAGCAGCGCCCGACGCTCCGGTTCCTCCAGGGAATCGGGCAGGCCCGGATCAGGCATGCCGATCAATTGAAAGAACAGGAACGCGGTGTTTTCGACCGGCGGATACAGGCGCGACGCAATCGCCTGAGTGCGCTGAGAATCCGCGATGCTCACGAGATGTTCGTTCAACGTCTGGAGGGTCAACCCTTCGAGGGTCGCGTCGGTCAGGAGACGGGGTTCCACCCGCACGACCGCGCCGGCCGGAATCTGCAAATGTCGATGCAGCAGATCCGCCGTCGCGACGGGGTCGATCTTCAACCCAAGCGGCTGGCCCAAGTTGGCTTGAAGCGGCAACTCCAACGCGGCCATCAAGGCATAGGCACCCTTGTCGTCATCCGGCCCGTCCATGATGACGGCGCACGAGGCCTCCGCCACCAAATCAAACATCCATTCGGCCATCTCCTCGTCAAGCGCCGCCAGAACGGTCAACAGATCCTGCTCGCGTCCCTGCTCGATAAACGCTTGCAGGGTATCGATCGCGGCATCCGTGTCCCCGTGGTCGTGGCGACGGGCGTTGATCAAGTGAATCAAATCCCTCGTCAGCGGATCCGGTCGTGACCAACTCAACATGGCCGGCCTCCCATGTCGATGCGACGTCTTGCTGAATGGTCTGTGTTCATCCTGTCGTCCATGTTGCCAAACTTTCCAGAACGTGGCAAGCGCGAATGCGGTTCTTCATCGATCTCACCGGGGGTTCCGTCGGAGACACCTTACCGGCAGATCTTCGACGCATCACTCCCCGATGACCTTCACCAGCACACGCTTGCGCCGCCGTCCATCAAACTCTCCGTAAAATATTTGTTCCCATGGCCCGAAGTCCAGCTTCCCATCCGTAATGGCGACCACCACCTCCCGCCCCATGAGCTGCCGCTTGATGTGCGCATCGCCGTTGTCTTCACCGGTGTCGTTGTGGCGGTACGTCGCCTCGTGCGGCGCGAGACGCTCAAGAAAATCGTCATAGTCGCGCAGCAACCCCGCCTCGTCGTCGTTGATATACACGCTGGCGGTGATGTGCATGGCGTTCACCAGCACCATCCCCTCCCGCACCCCGCTTTTTCGCACCACGGCATCGACCTGCGGCGTAATGTTCACATACGCGCGCCTGGTTTTCGTTTCAAACCAGAGTTCTTCTCGATAGGACTTCATCGGCCGTCACATCAGGGGTGGTGCGCGATTCTGCAACGAGGATGTTGGAACTTGCAAGCCCTCGCGCATCGAGTCAGCCCTGCACGCGCTCCACCTCCGCGGCCGCAATCGGTTCGACATTTCAGACCTAGGAGCCTGTCCGGCATTGCCTTCGTAGCGAGGCGAAGGAGGCGCGGCGAGACGCTAGGCCGCAGGCCCGGAAAAACCGGAAGCGTATTCCCTGGAATACGTTGAGGATTTTTTCGGGCCGAGAACGACGCAGATGATCGCGGATCGTTTGCCGCAGTAGAACGGTCAATGTCGGACAGACTCCTAGAATGCGCATCCGCCGGCACCCCCGGCCGGCCGGTCCTTGTCGCAGCGCCTTCACGCCGCCTGCCGCTTTGTCGAACAAAATTGACAGGCTGTGGGACGGGTGATAAGTACCTACGAGTAGACAGACCCGCGCCATTGTTTCGAATGAGGAGGTCCTCCGATGGTTTCATCTACGGGCATTCCTGCCATACGCAGTGAGTGGACGAACTGGCCTCTCCTGTTCGCAAGTCAACCGGAGCCGGATCTGGAATTCACCGAGGAAGACCTGGATGAATCGGTGCCGCCCCCTGCGCCGCCGATGAACTCGCCCAAACGATCCGGCAAGAAGCCGTTGCTCTGGATTCTGCTGCTCCTGCTGGTGGGAGGAGTCGGTTATGTCGCCATGGACCCCGATGGAGCGATGCAACTGATTGAACCCTACCTGGATCGCGGCGCAGAGCCCGTTCAACCCGTGATCCAGAAACCGCCGGTCAAAGATCAGGCTTCGAAACAAGCGCCGACGGTGGCACCACCCGCGCCACCGGTGGTGGCCGACAACAGCACCCCGGCCCCGGCCGACGTGCCCGCGCCATCGTCCGCCATGCCTGCTCCTGCGATACCCGCTCCTGCCACGCCGGCTCTGCAGCCCGCAGCTCCGACCCCCAAGTCCGCGACTCCGGCCTCCAAGCCCGCGACCTCGGCCATACTCGTCGCCGGTCCGCTCTATGCGGAAGGTCAACGGGTGACGGTCATCGCCGACCCGACCAGGCCCAAGTCCCCCATACCGCTCTTCGTTGATGCCGTCGGTACCAAGACCAGCACGACGGTGCTGGCGGGCGCCACGCTCACGATCCTGGATGGCGATTACCAAAAGCGCGGCTGGGTCTACTCGGTACGAGCTCAGGATGGCCGAAAAGGCTGGATCCCTGAACGTAGCCTCAGGCTGAAACGCTAAACACACGATCGTTTTCCATGCCTCGTATGACGGCCCGTTCCTCAGGGGGACGGGCCGTCGTCTTTTCTTGTCGGCACGCCCTTGTTATAATGCCGCGCCCACACGACCGACGGCCCGACATTCAACGAACTACGCACAGGGATGCCCGCACAACGACCATGAGCGACCTACGCGCCATCATTTTTGATTTTGACGGAGTCATTGCCGACACCGAGCCCCTGCACTTTGCCGCCCTGCGGCAGGTCCTGGCCGGCATCGAGATCTCCCTCACCGAAGCGGAGTACTACACCGACTACCTCGGGTTCGACGATCGCGGCTGCTTCCTGGCGGCCTTGCAGTCCCACCAACGCCAGGCGTCTCCCAGGCTCCTTGGTGAATTGATGGAGCACAAGGCCCACGCCTACCTGGCCGCCGTCAAACAACATCTGGCGATCTTCCCCGGCGTGCGCGAACTGGTTCATGAGGCCGGCGCCCGATATCCGCTCGCCATCGCCTCCGGCGCGCTGCGGCATGAAATCGAATTGATTCTGGAAGAGGCCGGTCTTCGGAAGGCCTTTCTGCACATTACCAGCGCCGAAGACGTGACCCGCGGCAAGCCGGCGCCTGATCCCTTCCTCCACGCGATGGCCGGCCTGAACTCACAACCGAACCAACCCGCGCTGTCCCCGAACGACTGCCTGGTCATCGAAGATTCCCTGCCCGGCATCAGAGCCGCCCGCGCCGCCGGCATGAAAGTGCTGGCTGTCGCCAATACCCACACGGTGCAGGATCTCGGAGAAGCCGATGCCATTACCCATTCGCTTGCAGACACCAGCCTGCAGGACCTGCAGGCGCGCCTGTGGGGAGCGGCTCAAGGCCGCCCATGAGAATTTGTTCGCTGGTGCCGGGCGCCACGGAAGTCGTCGCAGCCTTGGGGCGCCAAGACGATCTCATCGGTATCAGCCATGAATGTGACTTTCCGCCGAGCCTCGCACAACTCCCGGTGATGGTGCGTCCGCGCATCGAGAGCCATCACCTCTCCAGCGTCGAGATCGATCAGCAGGTGGGCGCGCTGGTGGCCGCCGAGGCAGGGCTCTATGACTTGGATGAGACCCGGCTCTTGGCCGCACGACCGGACCTGATCATTGCCCAGGCCCTGTGTGATGTCTGCGCCATCACCCCGTTACAATTGGAGCGGGTCGTGCAGGCACTCTCGCCGCCGCCTCGCATGCTCACCCTCAGTCCCGGGCGACTTAACGACATCCTGCGGGACATTGAAACGATCGGAGCAGCCATCGGGCGGGAAGAAGCTGGAACACAGTTGTCCGCGGCGCTCCGCAGCAGGCTCGACACCGTACGGGCCACCGTGGGCGCTCCAGCGACCCGCCCTAGAGTCGCCTGTATCGAATGGCTCTCGCCGCTCTACACCGCAGGCCATTGGGTTCCCGACATGGTGGCCGCTGCAGGGGGCATCGATGTCCTGGCGCAAGCCGGCACGGTCTCCCGAAAAATGGACTGGGACACACTCGCGGCCTCTGAACCGGACGTGATCGTCCTCATGCCCTGCGGATTTACCGTCTCGCGCACGAAACCCGAACTTGCATCCTTGACGGCACATCCACAGTGGCAACATCTTCCTGCCGTTCGGATGGGAGAGATCTACCTGGTCGATGCGCTCTCGTACTTCAGCCGCCCTGGCCCACGACTGATCGACGGCGTGGAACAACTCGCCGCCATTTTGCACCCGGCCCGTTATGGCCGACAGCTTCCCGCGTCCGTCGAACGACTTCAGGGACAGACGACGCACTCACACTCATGACACGATGATGACACCAGCTGAAGCTCAAACCTACTGCACGAATCTCACGAAAAGAAGCGGGAGCAATTTCTACTACTCCTTCTTGTTTCTGCCGAAAGCCCGCCGCGAAGCGATGTACACGGTCTACGCCTTCTGTAAGGAAGTGGACAACGCCGTGGACGAGCCGCCGCCCGGCAGTCATCCGCAGGAGGAACTGGCGCGCTGGCGACGCGAGCTGGCCGCCGCCTACGACGGCACACCGACGTTTCCCGTCACCATCAGCCTCGCCCGGCACGTACGGGAGCTGTCCATTCCGCAGGCCTATTTCGAAGAACTCATCAAGGGCGTCGAGATGGACCTCACGACCACGCGATACGCCACCTTCGACCAACTGTCCCTCTACTGTTATCGGGTGGCGTCGGTGGTGGGATTGATCTGCCTGCACGTGTTCGGCACCACCTCCCCGCGCGCCCAGGATTATGCCGTCAATCTCGGCATGGCCTTTCAATTGACCAATATTCTTCGCGACCTGGGCAACGATGCGGAATGCGGTCGCGTCTATGTGCCGCAAGAAGACCTCGCGCGCTTCGCCTACCGGGAGGAGGATCTCCTGCACCGGCGGTACAAGCCGGAGTTTACCGAATTCATGCGGTTTGAAGTCGGTAGAGCAAAGGAATTTTACGCCAAGGCGGCGCGGGCACTCGATTCGCTGCCGCGCGCCGAACGCCGGGCCTTGACGGTGGCGGAAATCATGCGCGGCGTGTACAGCCGGATCCTGCAACGGATCGAGCAGTCCGGTTACCGCGTCTTGGGAGATCGGGTCACGCTGGCTCCGAGCCATCGGCTGGCTGTGGCAGCGGGCGTGTGGTTGCGCTCCCGTCTTCCCTCTTCGACTCCATGAACCGGACAGTGCTCATTCTCGGCGGCGGGATCGCCGGTCTGACGGCAGCCTTGCACCTCGCCGCCGACGGCCATACCGTCACCGTGATCGAGCAGGCCGACCGCCTGGGAGGGCGACTATGTCCGGCGCCTCCGCCGCTGCTCCTCGAAGCCCACACAGCCACCTGGTCGCTGCTCAAGACCCTCGGCAAAGACACCGTCACCAGGCGGCTTCGGCATACCCCGCTTGAATTTCTTCAGACGACGGGCGCTCGCATCCAATTTCTCCACCTTCCCCTGCCGTCCCCGCTCAACACCCTCCTCGGAACCACCCTGTTCCAGGGTCTGTCGATGCGGGACCGCTGGCATCTCCTCTCCTTCCTTGAACGCACATGGGAACAGGACCCTCCGTTGCCGAACGACCTCGACACACGAGCGGCAGACGAATGGCTCGCGAGCATCGGCCAGTCGGAACAGGCCCGGCACGGTGTTTGGAACAGCCTTGCCCGCTTGTTGCTGGGGATGGCGCTTCCACAGGTCTCCGCTGGGCTCTTCATGCGCACACTGCGACGCTGCTTTCTGACCGGGGCCCGCGCCACGAAGGTGATCATTCCGCCCCACGGACTCGATTCATTCTTGCTCGCGCCGCTCCGAGCGCAACTTGACCGGGTGGGAGTCCGGTCCCGGCTGAACATGATGGCGACGCAACTACACTTCTCCCAGGATCGTGTCGCCCATGTCGAACTGGCAGACCGCACCCGACTCACCGCCGATTGGTATATCGCTGCGCTGCCGCACCATCGACTCACGCCGCTCTTGCCGGAACGGGTCGTGACGCACTATGCCTATTTCCAGCAAATCAGCCGCTTGAGCGAGTCTCCCCTGGTGATCGTTCGCCTGCACCTGGCGCAGCCGATCGAACACACACAACTCATCCTCCTGGAGCGCAACCGGTTTCATTGGATGATCCGGCACGCAGACGAGGAACGGCACGAGCAGGCCGCTGTGTTGTGGGCCGTCGCAGTCGATGAGCCGGATCTGTTGCCACAATCGAAAGACGACCTCGTTCAACTGACCCTGAAAGACATGGAGAGAGCGTTCCCCGGCGGCCCGCTTCCCAGGCTCATCGAGGCGGACGTCATTCGTCTCCCGTCGGCCATACTCACCGCTAAACCAGGCACACAGCAGTGCCGACCGCTCTCATCCAGTCCGTTTGCCAATTTTCTCGTCGCCGGTGCCTGGACGGACACCGGCTGGCCGGCCAATCTGGAGTCCGCAATTCTCAGCGGCCAACGCTCTGCCGCACTCGTTCCCGCCGACGCATCATGACTCGTTCGATGCGCGAAAAGGCTCGCGACATCACGTTGACAACCCCTGCCACCGCGACTAAGATTTGGCCCTTCACTCGAAGGGAACGCCTATGCCTTCATCCCTGACCACCCTGCAAGAACTCGCCGACTCGCTCCACAATTGCCAACGCTGCCCGCTCGCCAAGCTCGGTCGACGCCAGGTCGTCTTCGGAGTGGGTAATCCTCATGCATCCGTCATGTTCGTAGGGGAGGCGCCGGGATTTCACGAGGATCAGAAGGGGGAGCCGTTCGTCGGGGCAGCCGGGCAATTGCTCAACGACCTGCTGGAATCAGCGGGGCTCTCGCGCGCGGATATTTACATCGCCAACGTGATCAAATGCCGCCCGCCGAATAACCGCGACCCCGAACCTCAGGAGGTCGAGACCTGCAAGCCGTTTCTCTTGCAGCAAATCGCCATGATTCGGCCGAAGCTGGTCTGTTCGTTGGGCAATTGGGCGACGCAAACACTTCTGGAGCGCAAGGTCGGGATTACGAGAGTACGCGGGCAGGCGTTTTATCTGAAGGAATTCGTGCTGTTTCCCCTGCTTCATCCAGCCGCAGCGCTACACCAGGGCACCATGCTGCAGCCTTTGCGAGAGGACTTCCAGAAGCTGAAGGAGTTTCTCGACCGGCACAGTCAACCTCCTGCAACGCAGGAGGGAGCCGCTTCGGGCCCCACCGGAACATTGCGGATCGATCCCCCGGCTACGACCGCGCAACAAATGGATTTGTTCGGGTCATAGTAACAACGCTCCCAAGAAACTGAATCAGGAACGACAGCCCGTCCTGATCCGTCACAAGTGCTGTTCAGTTCAGGTGCGGGCGGGATCCTTCACGGTATCGGGGGTTGCCGCCTCATCAGCCGTGGCTACTTCCGGCGACTCCTCTTCTTCCGGAGCGCCGAACCAGGCGACCAGCATCTCTTCCCACCAGGCCTCATCGATTTCAGGGCCGGGATCGACACCGAGAAACGCCACATCGTCGGCAGAAATGCCCTCTCCGACCAGATGCGGCTGGAACTTCGCGCGATCGATCACTTCCTTCGTGGCGTACCCGCCCAAGATCCAGGAATCCGGATCCGCCCGCCTGGACTTGTACGCCTTGAGGTTGAGCTTCAGGTACATGAAGACTTTCTGCTGGAGTTCGTCTCCGACTCCGCTCTGAGGCAAGCTCAGGGTCTTCTCGATCTTTTTTCTCCAGTGCCGGTCCTCATATCGCGAGGTGATCAACTGCAGCATGGTCTTTCCGAATTCGGCATCAAGAGACATAGTCTGTTCCCTTACTCTATTCTGATGATTGTTCGCTTACCGGCCGTAGGTGCCGGTGAAGGATGCTTTTCCGATGGCGTTCTGATTGAGATAGTACCCGACCATCGCACCGGAGGCCTCTTTCTTGAGCGGCAAGTGATCCACCTTCAGTGCGAACACCGTGAAGATATACCGGTGGGGCTTATCTCCCGGCGGTGGACAAGGCCCGCCAAAGCCGGGCTGGCCGAAATCCGTCATGCTCTGAATGCTCCCTTGAGGCGCGCCGGTACTCTCCGGCTGTCCTGCTCCGGCCGGCAGATGGGTCACGCTCGGAGCAATATTGAAGATCAGCCAATGCCACCAACCGCTTCCCGTGGGGGCGTCCGGATCATAGACCGTCACGGCAAAACTCTTCGTGTCCTTCGGCGCGTGATCCCATCGCAACTCAGGCGACACATTGCCGCCCGTGCAGCCAAACCCGTTAAATACATGCTCATTGCGGATCGTGCCCTGATCCTTGATCGTCGGGCTTGCCACCTGAAATTCCGCTGCCCTCCCGACCGCCGGAACCAGCAGCAGGGCGCAGATCATCGAGGTCATCAGTCGCCGCATCACTTACCCCCTTCGCAACCTAGTTCCCTGCCAGCGTCATCTCCGCGAGCTTCACAGTGGGGCTGGCGATCCGTCCACGAAACACGAGATCCGTGCCGATCGTCTCGATATTGGCATACATCTGTTTGAGATTTCCGGCGATAGTGATCTCCTCAACCGGGTAGGCCAACTCGCCGTTTTCAATCCAGAACCCGCTTGCCCCGCGAGAGTAGTCGCCGGTCACCATGTTGATCCCGAACCCGATCAGATCCGTCACATATAGACCTTGCTTCACAGACGCCAGGATATCTTCCGGACTGGTGGTGCCCGGGACCATATAAAAATTCGTCGGCCCGGCAGAGGGACTTTCTCCGATGCTTCGCGCGGCATTTCCGGTGGAAGGCAGTCCCAACTTCTTCCCTGAATAGGTGTCCAGGATATAACTGGCCAGACGGCCACGCTCGACCATCGCCTGCTTCCTGGTCGGCAGCCCCTCACCATCGAATGGACGCGTCCCCAAACCGCCGGACATCCGTCCGTCGTCATAAATAGTGACAAAGTCCGGCGCGATCTGCTGGCCCAGTTGTCCGATCAGGAAGGATGCGCCTTTATACAAGGCATAGCCTGAGAGGGCACTGCAGAGGTGGCTGAGTAAACTCCCTGCCACTTCCGGATCGAAGATCACCGGCACACGGCAGGTGGAGACTTTCCGCGCGCCGAGCTTCCGAACCGTCCGCCTCGTTGCTTCCCGGCCGATGGCTTCCGGACTCTCCAGTTTCGCGAACGCGCGATTCACCCCGTACCAATAGTCCCGCTGCATCCCGGCCGCATCCGACGCGATCGGCGAGACGGACAGGGAGAAACTACTGTTGGCATAGTGCCCCACAAATCCGTGACTGTTCGCCAGGATAATCCGGCCTGATGACGAGTCGCACTCGCCGCCTTCGGAATTCGTGATACGCGAATCGGCGGCAAACGCGGCCCGCTCGGCACGCAGCGCCAGGTCGATCTGCTGATCCGTCTGAAGTTTCGTGGAATCGTGAATATTCAACTCAGGGAAGTCGGTGGCGAACTGGCCTGGCTCCGGAAGTCCGGACACCGGATCTTCGACGACCGCTTGCGCCAAGGCGCAGGTTTCGGCGACGAACCGCTCCAGGGACTCGCGGGAAAAGTCGGAGGTCGACGCGCTGGCGGACCGTTGACCGAAAAAGACCCGCAGGCCGAGCCGCTTTTCACGCGCCTTCGTGAGTCGATCGACGGCGCCCATCCGGACCTGCACCGATAGGGTTTCCCCGTCGGCCACCATCACGTCCGACGCCGTCGCGCCATGTTTCGCCGCACGTGTCAGCAAATCCTGCGCGATATTCGTATAGTCCTGTTCCGCGATCACACGTGTCATGGTTATGCTTTCGTCCCGCCGACAGTGATTTCGTCAATTCGAATGGTCGGCAGGCCGACGCCGACCGGCACCGACTGCCCTTCTTTTCCGCAGGTTCCGATACCTTCGTCGAGCTTCAAATCGTGCCCCACCATCGAGACCTGCTTGAGAATGTCCGGTCCGCTGCCGATCAGGGTTGCACCTTTCACCGGCTTGGTGATCTGCCCGTCTTCAATGAGGTAGGCCTCGCTGGCGGAGAATACGAACTTCCCGTTGGTGATATCGACCTGCCCGCCGCCAAACGAGACGGCGTACAACCCCTTCTTCACCGACTTGATGATGTCCTTCGGATCTGATTCTCCGGCCAACATGAAGGTATTCGTCATCCGCGGCAACACGACACTTTGATAACTCTCACGTCGGCCATTGCCCGTCAGCGGAATGCCCATCAGCCGGGCGTTCAGCTTGTCGGTGATATACCCGCGCAAGACGCCACGTTCGATCAGGACCGTGCGGCTGCTGGGCGTACCCTCGTCGTCCACATTGAGCGAGCCGCGCCGGAAGGGAAGCGTCCCGTCATCCACGATCGTGCAGACTTCCGAAGCGACTTTCTTTCCCAGCAGATTCGAGAATGCGGAGGTTTTCTTCCGGTTAAAATCGGCCTCCAGCCCATGGCCGATCGCTTCGTGCAGTAGGATCCCCGGCCATCCTCCGCCCAACACCACCGGCATGACACCGGCCGGCGCATCGACCGCGCTCAAGTTCAGAATGGCTTCCCGCGCCGCTTCTCTGGCGAACTGCAGATATCGCTGATCGTTCTGGAAATACTCCAGCCCGATTCGTCCTCCGCCACCGAACGTCCCTACCTGCCGATTGCCGTTTTCTTCGGCGATACAGGTGACCTGGAGCCTCGACAAGGGTTGGATATCGCCGACCATCAGACCATCGGACGTCGCCACCAGCATGACCTTGTATTCGGTGTTGTACGCCGCCATGACGTTCTTAATCCGGGGATCGTACCGCCTGGCTTCGGCATCGATCGCGTTGAGCAGCGTGACCCGGTCGCATGTAGCGACCTCAATATCGGCCCGGTCATGGGGATACAGATTACGTGCGAGGGCGGGGCGGTGGGTGATCGGAACCGGTGCCGTTCCCTGGGCGCTATTGGCGATATACCGCGCCGTATCGGCGGCAATATTCAAATCTTTGGGGGTCAGTTCGTCGGAATAGGCAAAGCCTGTTTTCTCACCGGCGGTTGCCCGAACGCCAACGCCCTGCCCGACACTCTTCGTGGCCCGCTTGACGATCCCCTCTTCCATGGAGACCGACTCGGACTGGCAATACTCAAAATACAGGTCCGCATAATCGACGGTCGAGACCTTGACCCGTCCCAGCGCCTGCTCGATTGCTCGATTGGTTACCCCGAAACGCGCCAGTGCGCCGGACTCGTCATTGGACATGCAGATGCTCCTCTCGTACGGTGGGTGAGTATAACGCACTCTTTTCCGGAGGCGCAATGCAAACACGCTCGAACCATCTGCAAATACAGCGAAATTGGGAAATACTGTTTGACTTTCCCTGACCTCACCGCTAGACTCGCCTTACTTCCCCGAGGATCCACATAGTCTAAAAAAGGTGCACACGCCGTTCCATGAACGATTCTCGATCACGCGATATCGAGCCTGCCCCCGACTCTGATCTGCTCTCGCAACTCGAACCGGACCTGCTGCCGAAACATCTGGCCGTGATTATGGATGGCAACGGCCGCTGGGCCGAGCTACGGAACCTCCCGCGTATTGCCGGACACCAGGAAGGTATCAAGTCCGTACGGGAACTGATCTCGCTTTCTCTGGAACTGGGGATCAAGGTGCTCACGATTTATGCATTTTCCCAGGAAAATTGGAACCGGCCCGCCCAGGAAATCACCGCATTGATGGGCCTGCTGGAACATTATTTGTCCACCGAACGATCCAGCCTGGTTGAAAAAGGCGTGCGCTTTCAGACCATCGGCCGGGTCACGGCCCTTCCCCCGTCCGCTTTACAATGGGTCCGCACCACGGAGCAGGAAACCGCCCACTTGGACAAACTGATCCTCAATGTGGCCTTGAGCTACGGTGGCCGTGCAGAGCTGGTCGATGCCGCCAAAGAACTCGCCCGGGCCGTGCAGAGCGGCCGGCTTTCGCCGGATCAGATCGATGAACAGGCCATGCAACAAGTCCTGTACACCCATAACCTTCCCGATCCGGATCTTCTGATCCGCACCAGCGGCGAAACGCGCATCAGCAATTTCCTGTTGTGGCAACTGGCCTATACGGAACTGTACTTCACCCCGACACTCTGGCCCGATTTCCGGCGGCGCGAAACGTTGGTCGCGTTGATCGAATACCAGCGGCGTGAACGCCGTTTTGGCCGAGTGTTCAGCAGCGTCTCCTCCTAGCCTCTCCGTGGTGAAACCAGGAGCGTTCCAGTGCGAGAAGAACATGCCGACCCCCTTGGACGCCGCTCGACCACGATCTTCATCCGAAACGGTTCGTCGTGTACTGGCGGCAGCGGTGTTTCTGCCGATCTTTTATTACCTCGTCCACGACCTTGGTCCGATCGCCTTCTTCGGCCTGGCCGCCATGGCCGGCATGCTCGCAGTTGGGGAGTTTTATCGGCTCCATTTGGGACAGGCCCCTTGGCCCTGGTGGTGCTGGCTGGGCGTCGGGGCGACCGGTCTCTTGATCAGCAGCGCGCAGTGGCCGACCCTCGTCACCGACCGTGCGGTATTGCTTGGGACTCTGGCGATTGCGCTCTGCATGCCCCTGCTCTCAGGAAAGTCGCTGCGCGACTCACTCGCGGACGGCATGGTGCTGTTGATGGGCGTGCTCTATCTCGGCCTCACCCTCAGCTATCTCGTGCTCACGAGAGGGTTGCCGGACGGCGCCCTGCTTATTTTCTTTGTTTTTCTCGTCACCTGGGCCGGTGATACCGGCGCCTATGTGGCGGGAAAGTCCATGGGACGACACGCGCTGGCGCCGGTCATCAGCCCGAAGAAAACCTACGAGGGATTGGCCGGTGGCCTCGTTCTCGCCTGCCTGATGGCCGTCGTCGCGCGCGCCTGGTTCCTACCCGCTTTCTCACTCGTGGATTGCCTGGCACTCGGGGTGATCCTCACCATCGCCGGCCTCATCGGCGACTTGGCGGAATCGGCCATGAAACGCAGCGCAGGATTCAAAGACTCAGGGGCCCTGATCCCGGGCCATGGAGGTATGCTGGATCGCCTGGATAGCCTCTTGTTCACCGGCCCGGCCTTTTACTACTATGTCACGATCGTCAACAACGGGTGACAGATGATTGTCCGCCCGTTCTGGAGCATGCCATGAAAAACATCGTCATTCTTGGTTCGACCGGCTCGATCGGAACGAACACGCTCGATATCGTGAACCGGTTTCCGCAGGAGTTTCGGGTGGTCGGCCTGACTGCCGGCTCGAACGACGAGAAACTCGAAGTGCAAATCCGTAAGTTCCGTCCTGCCTTCGCGGCGCTCGCCAACGAGGCGGCGGCGGCACGACTACGTGATCGTTGCGCCGACCTCCCCGTCAAGATTCTAGCGGGCAACGAAGGCGTGGCGGAAGTGGCGCAGTCGCAGGATGCGGAACTGGTCATTTCCGCGATCGTCGGCGGCGCAGGACTGCTCCCGACCCTGGCGGCCATTCGAGCCGGCAAACAGATCGCGCTTGCCAATAAAGAGCCGATGGTCATGGCCGGCGCATTGATGCAGGCGGAGGCCAAGAAACATCACGTCCGCATTTTCCCCATCGACAGTGAACATAGCGCCATCTTCCAATCGCTCGAAGGACACCGGCGCGAGGACGTCAAACGCCTCATTCTGACCGCGTCCGGTGGCCCGCTCTGGGGCTTCTCCCGCGAGCAACTTCAAGACGTCAGTCCTGAGCGCGCCCTGCAGCACCCGAACTGGAAAATGGGCTCCAAGATCACCATCGACTCGGCCACACTGATGAACAAAGGGCTGGAAGTCATTGAGGCGCGCTGGCTCTTCGATATTCCGGAGGCGCAAATCGAGGTCCTGGTGCATCGCGAGAGCATTATCCATTCTCTGGTAGAATATAGAGATCGGTCGGTGATTGCGCAGCTGGGCCTTCCCGACATGCGAACACCGATCTCCTATGCCATGCGGTATCCTGAACGGATGCCGTTAGACCTCCCCTCGCTCGATCTGACGGAGATCAGTACCTTGACGTTTTTCAAGCCCGACTATGATCGATTCCCCTGTTTGCAGCTCGGGTATGAGGCGTTACGTATCGGTGGAACGATGCCGGCCACGATGAATGCCGCCAACGAAGTGGCCGTGGAAGCATTCCTTCAGAACGGAATTCGTTTTCTCGATATTCCGGACATTATTCGGAGTACAATGGAGGCTCATGCGCCGCGTCCGATCGACGCCCTCGATGGTGCGCTGGAAGCCGATCGCTGGGCGCGCGACAAAGCCGAGTCTCTTGTACATACCTTGACGCGGTAATACCCTGAACCCAAGGAGTGTTGTTGTGGGAACAGCCTTTGCCTGGTCTCCTGATGTGGTGTCGCTTCTGACGCATTGGGCGCTTCCGTTCCTGGTGGTGCTGGGCGTCCTCGTCGCCTTTCACGAAATGGGACATTTTCTCGCTGCGCGCTGGGTCGGGGTGAAAGTCCTGAAGTTTTCGCTCGGGTTTGGGCCAAAGATTTTCGGGCGCCAGATCGGGGAAACGGAATATCTGTTATCGGTCGTGCCCCTGGGCGGATATGTGAAGCTCTTCGGCGAAGACGAGCACGAAACCCTGACGCCGGAAGACAAGAAACGGGCGTTTGTCCACCAATCGTTGTGGGGCAAGACGCTCATCGTCGCGGCCGGTCCGATCTTCAACTTCATCCTCGCTTATCTGATCTATACCGCCTATATCGGGCTCGGCTATACGCTGCCGGTGCCCAGCTTCAAAGACATTATCCCTGAAATCGAAGCCGTACTCCCTGGATCGCCGGCCGACCAGGCAGGGTTGAAACCCGGTGACCGCGTCATCCGGGTGAATGAGAAAGAGATCTCGACCAACACTGAACTCCTGAAATACATCGCTCAAAGCAACGGAAAACAACTCACCCTGGACCTGACGCGCGGGGAACAGATCAAAACCGTCCTCGTCACCCCGAGCAAAACGACCGTGCAGGACAACGGCAAACCGACGACCATTTTCCAGCTTGGTATTGAGGAACGGGCGCCGGTCATCACGGCCGTCATCCCCGGATCCCGCGCGCAGGCAGCAGGCCTGTCGGCAGGGGATCGCGTCGTCCGAATCGATGGGCACGACATCTTCACCTGGTCGCAAATGACCGCCCTCGTGCGGGAAAGCCCGAACCGCGTGCTCCAATTTGATGTTCAGCGGGGCGGCTCCACGCAGACGCTCGCCGTGACTCCGATGGGCGAAAAGGCCACCCTAGAGGGAAAGCCGACTGAAGTCGGCAAGATCGGCATTTCGGCCCAAAACCAAACTATTCTCCAAACGAACGAACCGCTCAAGGCCCCGTGGCTGGGCGCGCAAGCCACCTGGGGCTGGACCGAACTAACGGTGGTGGGCATCTACAAAATCATCACAGGGGACATCTCCCGCAAGAACATCGGCGGACCGCTCACGATTGCCAAGACCGCTGGGGACGCCGCTGAACAGGGCACCTCCAGCCTGGTGTTCTTGATGGCCATGCTCAGCATCAATCTGGGCGTGCTCAATCTCCTACCCATTCCCATTTTGGACGGCGGGCATCTTTTATTTTTCTTTATTGAGGCCATTCGTAGAAAACCACTTGAAGATCGGCAGCGAGAACTGGCACAACAGGTGGGGCTGGTTCTCCTGGTCGGCATCATGATTTTTGCCTTCTGGAACGATATCGAGCGACTGATTTCCCCATAAACCCACATGCGCGTTTCCGAAACTCTTATCCCCACATTGCGAGAAGATCCAGGCGAGGCTGAAACGGTCAGCCATCGCCTCATGCTCCGCGCCGGCCTGATCCGGAAAGTCGCGGCCGGAATCTACACCTATCTCCCGCTGGGCCTGCGAGTGCTCCGTAAAATCGAGCGCATCGTTCGCGAAGAGATGAATCGGGCGGGAGCGCAGGAACTGCTCATGCCCGTCGCTTCTCCGGCGGAGTTGTGGCGAGAAACCGGACGTTGGGACTTCTATGGCAAGGAATTGCTCCGGTTCAAAGACCGGCACGAACGCGATTTCTGCCTCGGCCCGACACACGAGGAAGTGATCACTGATCTCTTTCGCCGGGAAGTTCGCTCCTACCGGCAAATGCCGTTGAATTTCTATCAGATCCAAACCAAATTCCGGGACGAGATCCGTCCACGCTTCGGGTTGATGCGCGGCCGCGAATTCATCATGAAAGATGCGTACAGCTTCGACCGGGATGAAGCCGGGGCCAGGCTGAATTATCAAAAAATGTACGACGCGTACAACCGCATCTTCACGCGCTGCGGCCTCACCTTCCGTCCTGTGGAAGCCGACACCGGGTTAATCGGGGGCACCTCTTCGCATGAGTTCATGGTGCTGGCGGAAACCGGCGAGGAAACGATCGTCTATAGCGAAGATGGCACCTACGCCGCCAACGTCGAACGCGCCGAGGTCCTCCCGCCGGATACCGCCGACAATTCGGCTCACCGTCCGCTCACGCCGGTCTCCACCCCGAACCGTCGAACCGTCGAGGAAGTCACGGGGTTCCTGAAAATAGAGCCGCGACAGCTGGTCAAGACCCTGCTCTACAGCACGGGCCAAGAGACGGTCGCCGTCCTGGTCCGTGGCGATCATGACGTCAATGAGATCAAGGTCAAACGCCTCCTGGGTGTACCGGAGATTGAGCTGCTGAAACCCGAGCTGGTTCCAGGCCTCACCGGCGCACCGGTCGGATTCGTTGGGCCGGTCGGATTAAAGCAGGTCCGGATCCTTGGCGACTGGGCCGTCAAAGCCATGGCCAACTTCGTCGTCGGAGCCAACCAGTCCGACACCCATTTCGTCGACGCCAACTGGGAGCGCGATTTCAAGGTGGATCAGTTTGCCGATCTCCGCAATGCACGCGCCGGTGATTGTTCACCCCGCAAAGACGGCACCCTGAAAACGGCCAAGGGCATTGAAGTCGGACATGTCTTTATGTTGGGAACCAAATACAGCCAGGCGATGAAGGCCACCTTCCTGGATGCACAGGGACAGGAACAGCTGGCAGTCATGGGCTGCTATGGAATCGGCGTGAGTCGAACGGCTGCAGCCTCGGTTGAACAAAATCACGATGCGAAGGGCATTAAGTGGCCGATTCCCATCGCGCCCTTCCATGTCACCCTGTTGCCGCTCAGCCAGTCTCAACCAGTCACGCAATTAGCCGATACCCTCTATCGCGCCATGCAGGAGGCCGGTATCGAAGTCTTGTGGGACGATCGTGACGAGCGGGCCGGGGTCAAGTTCAACGACGCCGATCTGATCGGTGCACCCTATCACTTGGTCATCGGAGAGAAAGGCTTGGCACAAGGCCAGGTCGAGCTCAAGAGCCGTCACACCGGCGAGACGCAAAAGATCGCTCCCGACCAGGTGGTCCCACAGCTGTCCTCATTCCTGAAAGCTGCTTCCTAGCTCCATCAGGCGGTTCCATCGTTCACTCCCCGACAGAACTTCACTCCTGCGGATACGTCCTCACACGACCTGCACAAGCGGTATGGGAAAGTGGCTTTTCCTTGCCTTGACTGCGCGTTGCGATACACTGACTCACACGGAAGAAGCCCGGCATTCGAATTCCGGTCGACGCCGCAACCGCCCTCTGCGCAAGCCGTTTGGAGACACCTTGATGCAGCCCAAGCCCCCGCTGCCCGGTCTAGGCGACGCGACGCTCAAATCCGGCAACGTGGAAAACGTCAAGCGGATCAGCGTACAAATTCTCGCCGCAGCCGACGTCGACCAGATCTTGCTGGATCTGCGTCATGAGATCTTGAGCTGTTTCGACGCGGAAGATCTCACCCTGTTTGTGGTGGATTCGGAAAAGAAAGAGATCTTCTCTAAAATTCCCCATCTCGATACCGTTCAGGAAGTCCGTACCCCGATCACCGAACAGAGTCTTGCCGGGTTCTGTGCCAAGTACCTTCGTCCGGTCAATGTCGGCGACGCCTATAGTGCGGTCGAACTGAGTGCGATCCACCCCTCGCTCACCCACGATGCCTCCTACGACAAAAACACCGGCTTCAAGACCAAACAGGTGCTCACCTACCCCGTCGTCGCCGAGAACAAATATCTCATGGGGGTCATCCAGCTGCTCAACAAGAAGAGCGGCGGACGGTTCACGCGCAAAGACGAGGAGTGTGTCGCCGAGATCGCCAAGGCACTAGGCACGGCCTTTTATGCGCTCAGGAAAACGTCGAAAAAGCCTCCCTCGAAATTCGACTATCTGCTGACCAACGGAAAACTGTCGCAACACGATTTGGACAATGCGCTCGCGGAGGCGAAAAAAGGGACCACCGACATCGAGTCGCTGCTCATCGAAAAATATAAAGTCCCAAAAGCGGAGCTCGGCAAGTCGCTCGCCAATTTTCACAAATGCCCCTACATCGAATACAACGAGCGGACGATTGTCGACATCGAACTGCTCAAAAATCTCAATGTCGACTACCTCAAGAAAAATCACTGGATGCCGCTCAAGCGGGACCGCGCGGCGATTGAAATTCTGACCGACGATCCCGGCGATCTGGATCGCGTCCAGGACATCAAACGCACCTTCCCCGGCCTGAACATCCGCTTTGCGGTCAGTCTTCGCCGCGATATTTCTCTCTTCCTTGCGAGCACGACCGGCACTCCGGACATCACCAACAAGATGAACGAGAATGTGTCGGACATTCTCGGCGAACTGGTGAACGAATCCCAACTTGAGGCTCAGGAAGACGCGTCCAGCGCAGGGCTCGACGAAAACGACAATGCCATCGTGCGTCTGGCCAATCAGATCATCGCGGACGCATTCCGGCAAGGCACCTCCGATATTCACATCGAACCCTATGGTGAAAAGCGCGATACCCTCGTGCGGTTCCGGGTCGACGGCGATTGCTTCGAATACATGAAAATTCCACCGAGCTATCGTCGCGCCATCGTCTCCCGGCTGAAGATCATGGCCAGTCTCGACATTGCCGAACGGAGAAAGCCGCAGGACGGAAAGATCAAATTCAAGATCGGCGACAACAAGGAAATCGAGCTGCGCGTCGCCACCATTCCAACCGCCGGCTACAACGAAGACGTGGTCATGCGTATTCTGGCCGCGAGCGAACCGCTGCCAGTGGACAAGATGGGATTCTCGGAACGGAATCTGCGTGAAATCAAAAGTATCGCCGAAAAGCCGTACGGCATCATTCTCTGTGTGGGACCGACCGGATCAGGCAAAACCACCACGCTGCACTCAGTGCTGGGGTACATCAATACGCCGGATATCAAAATCTGGACAGCGGAAGACCCGGTCGAAATCACGCAATACGGACTTCGGCAAGTGCAGGTGCATTCCAAAATCGGATTCACCTTCGCCGCCGCCATGCGCGCGTTTCTCCGGGCCGATCCGGATGTCATCATGGTCGGAGAAATGCGGGACAAAGAAACCGCGGACACGGGCATCGAGGCCTCGCTGACCGGTCACCTGGTGCTCAGCACCTTACACACCAACAGCGCCGTGGAAACCATCACCCGCCTGCTCGATATGGGCTGCGACTCGTTCAGTTTCGCCGACGCCATGCTGGGAGTGCTCGCCCAACGTCTGGCCAGACGGATCTGCAAAGATTGTCGGGAGGCGTATCAGCCGTCAAAAGAAGAGTACGAAGAACTGCGTTTGGGATATGGTCCTGAATACTGGGACACGCTGGGGATCAAATTCGACGCCAATTTCAGGCTGTACCGGGGGAAGGGCTGCGACACCTGCAATCGGACGGGGCTGAAGGGTCGCGTGGCATTACACGAACTGCTCCTGGGCACTGACCAGATGAAGAAGCTGATTCAAAACAAAGCGAAAACCGATGAAATGCTCAAGGTCGGCATGTCGGAAGGTATGACGACTCTGGTCCAGGATGGGATCCAGAAGGTGCTGCAGGGCCACACAACGTACAAAGAGGTCAAAGCCGTCGCCATTAAGTAACCTCGACGGTCAAGAAGCGGCTAGACACCCTACCGGCCAGACCTGGAGGGAGTCAGACCGTTCAACTCCTTCTCCAGCCGCGCAACCTCATCGGCCCGCCCCAATTTCCTCGCGCAGTCCACCGCAGAAGTGAGCGCCGCAATCGCCTGAGCCTGATTCCCTTGCGCCAGATAACTGCGGGAGGCCCGCTCGGAATAGGCCAGCCCACGATCGGGAAATCCCCGCCGTTCCGCAACCCGGCCGAGCCGCAAAAGATCGGCGGCAATTTCCGCCCGCCGCTCCGCAATCTTGTCCAACTCCAGCGCTCGTTCAAATTCCCGTTCCGCGACTTCGTACTCGCGGCGCTCCTCCGCCAGAATCCCAAGGTTCACATGATTGCTGGCTTCGGAAGCGGGCTGCCCCGCGGCCTGATTCAGGGCCATCGCCTGCCTGAACAATTGTTCTGCCTGTCCGACATCACCCGCCGCCTGCCGGACCAGCCCGAGGTTATTCCGGAGGATCGCTTCGGTATGCTGGTCTGCCACCCGCAACAGAAGATCCAGCGCCTGTTGATAGCGCCGACCTGCCTCCTCCGTCAGTCCCTCCTGATATTCTGCCGCTCCCAATGATGCGAGACCAACGATCAAGAGGCCCGTCTCCCCGAACTGTTGCGCCAGGGAGACGGCCCGCCCATGAAGCTGGATTGCCTCATGCCCGGCCCCACGGCTAAGCGCAACAGACCCAAGATCGTTCAGCGCACCGATGAGCCCCTTCACATCATCAAGACTTTCGGCCAACCGGCGAGCCTCTTCATAGGCTTCCCCGGCACGTGCCAGGTCGCCCCTGGCCATCCAACGACCTCCCTGTAAGCGCAAAGAGTCAACCTGGACGCTTAAAGGCCTGGACGCGGGGACGGGAGGAGGTGGCGGAGCAGCCGTGCACCCCAGCAGCAAGCAGAACAGCACCCCCCAGAAGCCTGAGGAACGACCATGCCCTCTGACGATCATCGACGCACGTGATCCCCGCGCAAACTCGGGGGAGCCGTGGGTGACAGGGCGGCCTCCGGCTTCGGCGCCGGCCCGGCGTTCTGCGCGAATCGGTTAAAGGGAAATGTCTGCTTTGCGCCACGCACCAGGATGGAGACGTCTGCCAGCGTGGTCTCCGCCGTGTGAACGACAGGCAGCAGCTCATGGCTCACCTCCTCCACGGAATCAGAGAGGCGCTTCACGCTGGTGAGTGTGGATTGAGCACTGTCCAAGATAGCCGGCAATCGACTCGTGGTCCGCTGCATGTCTGCCGTGACACGATCCACCACCGCCAACGTGCGCTGAACTGAGCCGGTCATGGCGGGAAGGGCCGTCGCCGTTTGCTCGATCGAGGCGATGGTACGTTGAACGGATGCCACGACCGCCGGTAAATCCTGCGTCGCCACCGCCACTTGCTCTAGAGCCTTACCGCCGGCTTTCAACCCGCCCTGCAGGTCCTGCGTAATGGTTTCGACACGCAGCAGTGTCTGCTTCACTGCCATCAGCACCGGTTCAACCTCATTGAGCAGGTCTCCGATATCTCTCGGCTCAACCGCGCGAATGGTCGCGCCATCGGTCAACATCGGGCTGCTGGCGGTTCCTGCCCCGATCTCGACTTGGGTCTGACCGACCACGACACCGCTCTTGGTGATGTGCAGTTCCGAATTGCCCTTCACCATCTCCTGGTAGCGGGCCGACAGTTGCAGCATCAGATCGACCGTTCCGCGCTCGTTGAGGTCCACCTGCTTCACTCGCCCGACCCGAATCCCCGATACGACAACCGGCGCGCCCGGCTCGAGACCGTACGACTTGCTGAGGCTGGCCATCAAGTGGTACTTCGGCTCGAAGAGATGCTCTGTCTTCGACATCCAGAAGCCGGCCACCGCCAGGATCAGGACGGGAATCAGCACGAATGTGCCGACAATCTGAGCCAACCGCCCGCTGGATAACCGATGTGAATAGTGCATCCCCACCTCTCAGTCTTGCCGGACCGCCTCGGCAGAACGCGGTCTATTCTACATACCTTCTGAGCGACTCGGGCACCGCGCCGGCCACCGCATGCCGTGCCCCCTCGGCGACCACCCGCCCATCCCGAAGCACCACCAGACGATCCGCCGCTTCGATAAATGGAGAAAAGGTACGCAAGGCCGCGACCACGGTGAGCGGGTGGTGGGCCCGACGTTCTTCGATGCAGGCCCTGAGGGCCAACACCATCTCGGCATCCAGCCCGGCCACGGGATCGTCCAGAAGCAGCACCGCGGGATCCAACATCAAGGCCCGCGCAATGGCCGCCCTACGCACTTCGCCTTGATTGAGTTCGGCGGGAAACCGGTCCCGCATCGGCGCGACGCCCAGTCGTTCCAGCTGCGCCATCACGGCTTGCTCCCGACTTCGCTCCGGCATCGCGCCATGATGGTACCGGAGCGGCAGGAGCACGTTATGAAAGAGGGTCATATTGCTCAACAACCCCGGTTGCTGGAGCACAGTCCCCACTCGAAGCCGCACTGGAGTCTGCTCAGTCTCCAAGACGTCGTTCCACTCATGGCCCAAGAGAACGACCCGACCTGCTTCCGGTCGCACCAATCCCGCCGCCAGCTCGATCACCAGGCTTTTCCCCGAGCGGCTCGGACCCACCAGCGCGACAAATTCGCCCGCGGCAATCCTCAGATCGACATCGAGGACATGAAGACTGCCCGCCATCGGCGTCCGGACCTGCTCCAGAACGAGGGCTGCCTTATTCATAGGTACAACGGCACCGTAACCACGACGTCGATCAGCAGACAGAGGACAAAGGAATTGATCATCGCCCGGGTTGTCTGTTGCGGCACTTCGGTGAAGGAGGACCGAACAGCCAGGCCATGGTAACAACAGATGGCCGCCACGGCCGACCCGAAGGACAATCCTTTGATGGCCGTCATCAGGACATCCGTCGTCGATAACGCCTTCGTGATGCTCTCGACGAACGCGTAAAACGGAATGGTCAGTTGCGCGTCGGCGATGAGATAGCCCCCCAATACCGCCACCACATCGAAATACAGCGTCAGACAGAGCATCGAGAGGACCATACCGACCATACGAGGCATAATGACAAATCGGCTGATGGAAATCCCCATGAGCCGGAGCGCCACGACCTCGCGCGTCACGGACATATTGCCCAACTCGGTCGCGATGGCCGTGCCTGACCGCCCGACCACAATGAACGCCGTGATCAACGGGCCCAGCTCGCGAATGACGGTCACAACGATGATGCTCCCCACCAGTCCACCGGCCCCAAGCCGCGGAAGCTGTGTCCCGGCCTGCGTGACAATGATGATGCCGAGCAGGAGCGCAATGACGGTCGTCACGGGCAACGCATCGACCCCCGTGAACAGAATCTGCCTGACGAGTACCCGAAGCGTCTCCCCACGGCCTTGGCGTGTGGGGAGCACAAGGTCCAGCACGGCTTGCGTAAAGAGTGTCGCCAGCGCCGCCAGGTACGTATACCCCGCAATGGCCTTGCGCCCCACCCACTCGATCATGCCTTGTCAGCCGTCTTTTTCATGGAGCAACACCGTCGGGCTAATCAAGATTCATATCGCATCCCGCAAAATTGTAGGGGAAGGGTCCGAAACAAAGCAATGAGTCACCCTCCCGGCGACGTCTCGAAACGGCGCAGGCGAGAGAAGAGACCATGTGGTCTGGTCAGCATGGACGAGAACGGCGGAGCAACAGCAGGAGGGAGAAACGTGGGACGAGGCCTATGACAACGGCCTGGCCTTGATGACGAACTGCTGAATGCGCTGGAGTTGCGCGGGGCGTATCGCCAGAAACTCCACACCGAACTCCCCGCCTCGCGCCCATCGAACCACGGCTTCATCCACTCGGACCGGCCAATCATGCCCATCCGACAAAAATAAAGACACCTTCATCTGAAGCCCCGGTGGCATCCGGCTATCCGACTTGGCCATACAACCGGTAGAGGAAACATCCAGCACCTCCGCCTCCCCGACTACCTCGTCTTCCCCGGTAAATTCCAGTCGGCAATCGGTTGCGACCCGGCGAGATTTTCTCGGCGTTTTCGTCTGTTCCACCTGCGCTCCTTTCTCAGCTCCTCCCCAGCCTCATCGGCCCCCATGCCGGCCCTATTCGGGACCGGTGGATGCGAGAAACCGGCGGATCCGAGTAAGTTCGGTTGTCCCCATGGAGACAAATTCCACACCAAAATGCAGATCACGCCCCCATCGCACCAGGGCCAGATCAATGGTCGTCGGGCATATTTCCCCCGGAAGGAGGATGATCAACGACATCGCATCGCCCACAATCACTCCTGCGTCGCTGCTGATTTTGCACCCGCCGGCGGACAGGTTGATGACGACACCTTCGCCTTCCGCATCACCGTTAAAACTGATGGTCGGAGCAAAGGGTGCGAAGGAGAGCAGGCATGTCGGGGGCACAACACACCGCTGGTGTTGCCGGAGTTCAATGCGCGCAGAAGAGAGGTTGTCGGATTGATCCATGGCGGAGCGGATGCTGCGATCGTGCACGACATTCAGCCACGATCAGTATAGCGCAAGGAGCGGGAGACGCCGAATACTTCTCATCATTTTGCCAGAGGCCCGCGTTGAATACGCGCGACAGCGTGATGGACAGCGACTTAGCGTCGATAGATCGGCGGCTCACCAGGAGGACGGCTCTTGAAGCGGCGATGCTGCCAGAAGTATTGTTCCGGAACTCGACGCACCGCACCTTCGATCAGCCGATTGATGCGTGCGGCATCCTCCACCATTTCACCGGACGGAAAGTGCTCGAGCGCTGGCCCTACTTCAATGTCATAACCGGATCCATCGGCCCTTCGATAGTAAAAGCAGGGTACCACCGCGGCTCCGCTGACCTTCGCCAATCGCGACGTGGCCGTCAGGGACGCGGCCTGTACACCGAAAAACGGGGCGAAGACGCTGCGCTTGGAGCCCGCGTCGATATCCGGGGCATACCACACCACCTGATTCCTGGCTAAGGCCCGTAGGATTCCTCGCATATCCCGGTGCTGAATCAACTCGGAATAGTACCGGCTCCGGCAGCGATTCGCGACAGTTTCGGCGACCACATCGTTCTGTGGACGGTAGACGATCGCCACCGGCTGCTCCAGCGCCATGAACCGACCAGCCAATTCCGCCGCATGCAAGTGGGCGCCGCAGAGCAACACGCCTCGTCCCTGACGGAGCGCCTCGCGGATATGCTCCAATCCCTTGATGGTGCAGTCGCAATAGGTGCGAGGATCCTTCGCCCACCAGGCCATCGCGATCTCCAACACCCCCATTCCCATGGACTCGAAGCAATGGAGCGCGACCTGATTGCGCTCAGCCGGTTCCTGCTGGGGAAAACAAACGGCCAAGTTCACCCGGACGATATCGCGCCGCTTGGTCAATAAACCATGCAGCAGGCGCCCACATTGCCGTCCGAATGCGAGTTGCCAGCGATAGGGAAACAGGGACAGCAGGCGAAACAATCCGAGGCCGACCCATGTCGGCCAATACAGCGGATGGTAGGAACTATGCGGCCGCTGCCGCCTCTTTCGTGTGTTCGTACTGGACATGGCCGAATGGGGAAGCCATTGTAGGGAAACGGAGCGGCGAGCGCAATCTCGAAGCTATGCGGGGAGTCGCCACAACGGGAGCTGGCGAGGGGAAGCGGTTGGGACTGACGCACCACAGCCACAATGCCGGCTCGGTGAGGGCTTTGCGCAGTTCAGTGCGCCTCAGTTCTGCTGCGCCGGGCAGATCCCCGTAACATACGGTTATGTCCCCGGCTTCGTCGCGATGGTAATGAACTTTCGCAGGCGCATCTCGGCCACCGGTGACAGATCGACAAACTCCAGTCCGTACACCTGCTCTCTCTCCCAGCGCACCGTCGCTTCCTCCACCGTCATCGGGGACACCTGATTGGGCAAAGCAAGCGTCACCGAGACCCGGTCGCCGCGCTGAATACCGGACTCACTCATCACTTTGGCCCCTCGCATCGACACATCGAACACAACCCCGATGCCGTCCCCTCCGCGCCCAAGCCATTTGGCCAAGCCAAGGCGGGAAAAGGAACAGACGAACGGTGCCGAAACGCGCAAACGTGGATGCTGCCGCAAATCGACGGAGAACTGTCCCGTAGTGCCATCCATACGTACCCTCCCGTATGTAATATGGCCACTGTATCGCACCTGCGCCGGTTCGAACAATAAATTGAGAAAACCAACCGGACGCAACGGAACAAAAAGAGACGGTGCCGGACGTGACCTGACCGATCACAATCTTCACGACACCTCACTTCCATCCGCCCCAAGCCAGAGGGATCTACCGGCGTTTGCCGCGTTGACGAATCATGTCGGAGCAGGTTTGCGAGAGTTCCGCCGCATGGGCCTTCAAGCACTGGACGATTCGCCCTTCTCCCGCTTTGCCCCCCGGGCAGAGTTTTTTCACATCCTCGGCGCAGGCCTTCCGCATGCGATGGCCTCCAAAGCCCTTTTTCTCAGCCCCAGCTCCGGGACTGCCGGAAGACTCGGACGGAGCAGTGGATTGGTCCTGACCGGCTGCCGTTGCTGGATCAGATACCGACCAGGCGGGTTCATAGAAACCAAAGACCTCGACCGCCAGTCCGCTCAAGACCACCATCCCCATCGCCTTTCTTAGAACCCTACAATCAACCCGCATCCTTCCCCCTTTCGGAAATAAATGACCGCACGAGGTCCACTCTCCTTCCGCACCCACGATGACTGCGTGCGGGCCTGTTACCGACACAGTGACTCAACGCCTCCGCAGGAAAACGGTTGACGATCACACTCGGCCACCGCCGGCTCCGGGCAAGGGCGGCCACAACAAATCTGCGGTCCATCGACCGTACGGCACCGACCAGCCACTTGCGAAAACCCGCCCGCTTGACTATTGTAGCGACATGCAACAAATCGCCCCGAGTACGGTTCCAACCGACATTGTCCATCGTGTTCACCACAAATTCTGGACCTACCTCCTATTCTGGTCAGTCGTCGCGGGTTCCGTGATCGCGGTCCCGGGCTATGGGCTGATCTATGGATACTCCTGGCTGGATTGGACGATGTTCGCCATCCTCTATGTGACTACCGGGCTGGGGATTACCGTGGGCTACCACCGGCTGCTGACCCATCGCAGTTTCGAATGTCCCGACTGGGTGAAGGCCTGCCTATTGGTGGCGGGAGGCTGGGCGCTGCAGAACTCCGGCGCAAAATGGACAGCCGATCATTTGCGACACCATGCGCATTGCGACGATCCGGCCGATCCCTACAACGCGAAACGGGGGTTCTGGTACAGCCACTGCGGCTGGCTGCTCGACCCCGTGCCGTGCAACGATGAACGATTCGGCTCCCGCGTCATGCAGGACCGGGTCGCCATGTGGCAACACCGCTACTATGCGGTGATCGTCCTTGTCGGCCTGGCGCTCCCCTTTGTCGTGGGTTTCCTGCATAACGGCTGGAAGGGCGGAATCGGTGGCTTCATGCTGGCCGGCGTCGGACGCACCTTTGCCGTACTGAACTCCACCTTCTGCATCAACTCCGTCTGTCACCTGTGGGGCGAGCAGCCCTACGGTACCGCCGATTCCAGCCGCAATTCCTGGTTCGTCTCACTGCTGACCTTCGGCGAGGGTTACCACAACTATCACCACACCTATCCGAGCGACTATCGCAACGGGCCGCTGTGGTACAACTTCGACCCGTCGAAGTGGTTGATCTACACCTTATGGAAGTTGGGACTCGCCTCCTCACTCCGGACGGCCTCTTCCGGCCACTGAGCCACGCCCTTGTGTGCCACGCCGCGGAACGACCGGATCACCACCATAGGTGAGGCAGAGGCGCGTGAAGGCTCTTCGTACAACGATCGACCGCATCGGACCGATATAAACTATTTTCGCCCTGTCCGTGAATCGTGTAGCAATCCCCCAATTCATCTGTTAGGATGCAGCGTGATCTCATGACGGGCCGCATGAGAATCATGGTTCTGGATGGCTCATCACCGATGTTGTTTGTTACCGAGAAGTTGATCGGAAGTCAGACCCAAGTCGCCTCAATCATCGCGCCTTCGGCCCGCTCATTCCCCTCATATGCCTGTTCTCGTGTCGCCGACAATGTCACTATTCAAAAGGAGAGACCCCTATGGGTACTAAATTGTATGTCGGCGGACTGCCGTATGCTGCAACTGAATCACAACTGAGCAACTTGTTCTCCGCTCACGGCACCGTTGAATCGGCGCGCGTGATCACGGACAAGTTCACCGGACAATCGCGCGGCTTCGGCTTCGTGGAAATGTCCACGGCAGAGGAAGCGAAGGCAGCCATCACGGCGTTGAACGGCTCGGACATGGATGGCCGGCAGCTCACCGTCAATGAAGCGAAGCCGCAAGAAGCTCGCTCCGGTGGCGGCGGGGGTGGACGGTTCGGCGGCGGTGAAAACCGCGGCGGACGCAACCGCTTCTAGGTATTGACGGGATTTGTCTCGTCTCCGGAAGGGGCGCTTCAGCTGAAGCGCCCCTCCTTTTTTGTTCTGCGTCTGGTGGGACTACTGCTCGTCGGGCTTTCCCCGCAACGATTTCAGACGCGCTCGCTTGGTCTTGCTGTCCAGCCTTCTCTTGGTCGATCCCTTCGTCGGCTTTGTTGGACGACGGGGCGGACGCAGCACTGCCACTGACTGAATCAATTCTTGCAGACGATCCAACGCCAACGCCCGGTTGCGCTCCTGACTCCGTGAGTCCTGCGCCTTAATAATAATGGTGCCTCCACCCGAGATTCTATGGTCCCGCAAGGCCAGCAACCGCTCTTTGTAGAACGGCGGAAGGGACGACGTGAGAATATTAAATCGAAGATGGATCGCGGAGGAGACCTTATTGACATGCTGTCCGCCGGCGCCTTGCGCCCGCACAGCGGTCAATTCGATCTCCTCATCCGGGATCGTCACGTGCGCGGAAATAGACAACATGGCAATTGGGTCCTGCACCAGACAGAGAAGAGAACCTACTTGGGAAACAGGGCGAGAGTCAATCACGTGAACACGCTACACCTTGTTCGTGGCCCGACATTCACCCGATCATACGCCTCACCTACCGGATAGATCTGTCTATATGAATGGGGTATGATAGTAAGGTTTTACCCTTTACTCCCCTGACACAAGATTGCGATGGAACCTGCGCTAAACAATGCGCCCGCCAAGACCGGCTTAGCATCAGACAGAAGTAGATCGACCCAAGGGGGCCTCCCGCTGGTCCTTCTCCTCTGTTTTGTCATCGCGACGGCACTCGGACTCTATGCGTTGTCGTTCTTGCGAGGGGTGCTGGTCTCAGAACGGGGAAGAGAGTTGGCCATGAATGCCGCCGCAGTCGCGGATACGCTCGACCGCGTCATGTTCGAACGGTTCGGCGATATCCAGCTATTTGCGAATGACGGCATACTCCGGGACGGCACCGCGCCTGAAAAGACCGCCCGGCTCCTGGCCTACAAACAACTCTATCAATATTACTCCTGGCTGGGAGTCGCCGATGAGAACGGGCAACTCGCAGCCGCCACCGACGCGCTGCCCGCGCAGGGCACGCAAGGCTTGAACCCCGAGTCGTTCGAGTTGGTGCGCAAGACAGGGAAGGTTCACTTCGAAGACATGCAGCCATCCCTGGCATCGCATAGAAAGATGGCTATCGGATTCACGGCGCCTATCTATGGGCCAAAAGGAGAGTTTCGTGGGGTGGTGGCCACCCGAGTGCCGTTTGAGCATCTTCAGTCGGTTTTCGAGCAGGAAGGCAGGCTGCGATACGGAGAAAGCGCCTATGACTGGCTGTTGCTCGACCAGGAGGGAACGGTCCTCAGCGAAAAAAAGCGACCCTCGAATCTGAACGGCAGTCCGGTGAAGATAGATTTGCCTTCGCAAGCCCAAGCCGTCATTGATCGAGAGCACCCCGGTTTCGTGCAAGAAACCCACCGTCGCCGAGGAAACGCCGTCGTCACCGGCTATGCATGGACCAGAGGGTATCGTAACTTTCATGGATTCGACTGGCTGGTCCTGTTTCGCTTAGACCGTGATCAGATCTATGCTCCGGTCGATCGACTGATATGGATGGTGGGAGGAATTGGATTGTTGGTCATCCTCCCCCTCACCGGCTACGGCATCTGGGTCTCCTGGGAACTGGGACGGGAGAAAAATGAGCTGGTCGAGGCACGGCAAAAGTTGGAGGAGTCCGTGGCGGAGCTAGGCCGCTCGAATGCCGACCTTCAACAATTCGCCTATGTGGCTTCGCACGACTTGCAGGAACCCCTCCGCATGGTAAGCAGCTACACGCAACTCCTTGCGAGGCGCTACAAGGGGAAGCTCGATGCGGATGCGGATGAATTTATCGCCTTCGCCGTGGACGGCGCCAATCGCATGCAACGGCTCATTCAGGACCTCTTAGCCTATTCGCGAGTCAATACGGGAGGCCGACAATTCGAACCGACAGCCATGGAGACGGTTCTACAGGCTGCACTGGACAATCTCACCAACGCCGTCAAGGAGAGCCAGGCCTTCATCACACATGATCCGTTGCCGGCAGTGATGGGCGATGACAAACAATTGGTGCAGTTGTTCCAGAATCTGCTGAGCAATGCCGTCAAGTTCGGCGGGGCACAACCGCCGCGCATACACATCTCCGCGAAACAAGCCGACGGGGAATGGTTATTTTCCGTTCGCGATCACGGCATCGGAATCGACCCACAATATGCGGATCGGATTTTTGTCATTTTCCAGCGGCTCCACACGAGAGAAGAATACCCAGGGACCGGCATCGGCCTGGCCATTTGCAAGAAGATCGTCGAACGCCACGGCGGACGTATGTGGGTGGAATCCGAACTCGGCAAGGGAGCGACGTTTTATTTTACCATGCGCGACGAGGAACCCGCCCCATCGACGCAGACGCTGAATCGCTGACGGAAGGAAGGAGCAGGAGTTGTATGGTACCTGAGTTGGTGAAACCCATCGAGATTCTGCTGATCGAGGATAACCCGGGCGATGTTCGCCTGACGATGGAAGCGTTGAAGGAAGCCAAGGTCGTGAACCATCTGACCGTGCTGAAAGACGGTGAGGAAGCCTTGACCTATCTGCGCCGACAGGGTCCCTACGCCCACGCGACGCGACCCCACCTGATCCTGCTCGACTTGAATCTACCTCGAAAAGACGGTCGGGAAGTGCTGGCTCAAATCAAGGCCGAGGAGCCGCTGAAACGCATCCCGGTGGTCGTGCTGACGACCTCAGAGGACGAACAGGATGTGCTGAAGAGTTACAACCTTCACGCCAACTGCTATATCACGAAGCCGGTGGACCTGGATCAGTTCATTCGGGTAGTGCGGTCCATCGAAGATTTTTGGCTCGGGATCGTCGTGTTACCGGTTCCACCACAAAACGGAACCAGATGAGCACCGGTCCCACGCATATCCTGCTGGTCGAAGACAATGCCGGGGACGCGCGCCTGCTCCGGGAACTTTTGAAGGAAGCCGGCGCCGGTCGGTTCGCCCTGACGCATGTCGACCGGCTCGATGCCGCCATCCGATGCCTGACTCAGGCCGCATTCGACATCATTCTCCTGGATCTTTCGTTGCCGGACAGCCAAGGTGCCGAGACCCTAGTCAGGATGCATTCGGCGGCGCAGGGGATTCCGATCGTGCTGGTGACCGGACGGGAGGATGAGGAATTGGGCCTACAGCTCATCCAGGCGGGAGCCCAGGACTATCTCGTGAAAGGGCAGACGACCGCCCCGCTCCTGGCACGCGCCCTGAAGTATGCAGTCGAGCGCAAGCGGCTAGAAGAAGAACTGCGGCAGAAAACGCGCTTTCTCCAGTCCGTGCTGGACAACATGGCCGAAGGCGTGGTGATGGCCGACGAAAGGGGAACGTTCCAAGTGTGGAACCAGGCCGCTGAACGTATCATCGGAAGCGGTCCTGCGGACATAGGAATCGCAGAATGGTCCAGGCATTACGCTCTCTTCTTACCGGACCGGGTAACACCATTCCCGACCGATGACCTACCGCTGGCAAGAGCGATCCGTGGAGAATCCGTGACCGATGTCCTAATCTTTTTTCACCGGCCGCATTGGCCGGGCGAAGCCTGGCTCAGCGTTACAGCCAGGCCGTTGCTGGATGACAGCGGGCATCTCAGCGGAGGGGTAGCCGTCTTTCGAGACATCACCGCTGCAAAGCGAACCGACGAAGCACTCCGGGACAGCCAAGAACGATACCGGTTATTGGTCACCAACGCCAACGACATCATCTACAGAACAGATGCGTCTGGCCGGTTCACCTTCGTGAACCCGGTCGCCATGCGCATCATGAAGTATACGGAACCGGAACTGTTGGGACGTCGGTTCATCGAGTTGATTCATCCCGATCATCAGCCGGCGGCCGAACGATTTTATGGGCGGCAATTCATCCGGCAACGGCCGAGTACCTATTATGAATTTCCAGCCGTCGCCAAGGACGGCAGCGAGGTCTGGATCGGCCAGAACGTACAGGTCCTTCTGGAAAAGGGACAGGTTATCGGCTTCCAGGCGGTGGCGCGGGATATCACCGAGCGTAAGCGAGTTCAAGCCGCGCTCTCCACGAGCGAAGAACGGTTCCGCTCGCTGCTTTCCAACCTTCCAGGGGCCGTTTACCGCTGTACCTGCGATCCCGACTGGACGATGGAGTTCCTCAGCAACCCGATTGAGCACCTCTGCGGATATCCAGCCTCGGAATTCACCGGTCGCGTCAGGTCCTATGCCAGCGTGATTCATCCGGATGACCGGCAAATGGTCGAGCGGATGGTCCTCGCCGCGGTGGCGAAGCACCAGCCTTTTGCCATCGAGTATCGGATACTCCACAAAGACGGCGGTATCCGGTGGGTGTATGAGAAGGGACAGGGCGTATTCGCCACCGACGGCCTAGTCCTCTGGCTTGATGGGGCCATCTTCGACGTCACAGATCGGAAGCGAGCGGAGGAGGCGTTGCTGGAAAGTGAAGAGCGGTCGCGGTCGATCGTGCAATCAACCGGCGATGCGATCATTCTGATGGATACCCAGGGGCAGGTGGCGTTCTGGAACAGGGGCGCAGAAAAGACGTTCGGTTATACGGCTGAGGAGATGGTCGGCCAGCCGATGACCCGCATTATTCCCGAACGATTCCGCGAGGCCCACCAACGAGGTGTCGAACGGGTTGCCGCCGCCGGACGATTGACCATACAGGCCGACATGTTTGAACTGACTGGCTTGAGGAAAGACGGCACGGAGTTTCCCTTGGAATTCAGTCTGGCAGCTTGGACAGCCAAGTCAAAACTGTTCATTACCGGCATTATTCGCGATATCAGCGAGCGCAGGCAGGCAGAGACGGCATTACGCGAAAGCGAGGAACGGTTCCGAGCGATCATGGACAATAGCCCGGCCCTGATTTTCATCAAAGACGTTGAGGGGCGCTATCTTCAGGCCAATCGACAGTTTGAAACCCTCTTCCATCTACCCCATGGCGCTATCGTCGGCAAGGCCGACGAGGACGTCTTTCCACCTGAGCAAGCCGCTGCATTTCTCGCCAACGACCGAAAAGTCCTGGCGGCCGGAACTCCGATGGAGTTCGAAGAGGTAGCCGCCCATGATGACGGTCCCCATACCAGCCTGGTCGTGAAGTTTCCCCTGCTCAATGCGCAGGGCCGGTGCTATGCCTTGTGTGGCATCGCCACCGATATTACCGACCGGAAACGGGCGGAAGAAGACAGACAGAAGCTCGCGAAGGATCGTTTGCTGCTGCTGGAATCCACCGGGGAAGGGATTTATGGCGTCGACCACCAAGGCCGCTGCACCTTCATCAATTCAGCTGCGGCACGCATGCTGGGCTATCTCCCGGATGAGCTCCTCGGACGGGATATGCATGAGCGGATCCATTATTCGTTCCCGGATGGCACCGCATACCCCCGTGCGGCCTGCCGTATCCAAGAAACGCTCGAGCGCGGGAAAGGTCGGAAGGTCGATGATGAAGTCTACTGGCGCAAGGACGGCACAGCATTTCAGATCGAATACTCCTCGTTCCCCGTCCTGGAACAGGACCGCATCACAGGAGCCGTGGTGGTGTTTCTTGACATCACCGAGCGCAAACTAGCCGAGCAACAGCTGATGCTCTCGCACGATCAACTCAGAAAACTGACCGCGCGGCTCGAATCGGTCCGTGAAGAAGAGCGAATTCTGATCGCCCGTGAGATCCACGATGAGTTGGGCCAAGCGTTGACGGGCGTGAAACTCGAACTCTGCCTGTTACGCGATCAGATCGCCGAAGTCTCTCCCATGATGCGGAAAAAGCTGGAGTCTATTTCCACACTGATCGATGGGACGATCCAGTCGGTCCAACGGATCGCCACCGAGCTGCGCCCTGTCGTCCTCGATCAACTCGGCCTCATCCCTGCCATCGAATGGCAGGCCCATGAATTTCAAGCACGCACAGGGATTCAATGCACGCTCGACGTCTATCTGCGCGCGGTCACATTGTCTCATGCCGGCTCGACGGCCATGTTCAGAATTTTTCAGGAAATCCTGACGAATGTGGCGCGCCATGCTCAGGCCTCCGTCGTCCATATCACCCTCCAAGAGCAGGCCGGCAGCCTTGTGCTTGACGTACGAGACAACGGGCGCGGCGTCACCGATGCTGAATTGGCCGACCCCCATTCCCTGGGCCTGGTGGGGATGCGTGAGCGAGCCCTGCTTCTGGGAGGTGAAACCATCTTCACCGGGAGTCCTGGGACAGGCACGGCAGTGCGCGTCCGGATTCCTCTTGATCAACCGTAGTCGGCCCGGCACCGGAACGCAACTCGGGCCACTGCGCATTCAGCCGCTCAGGCGCACCAGCGGAAGGAGCAACATGTTGTGACAAAAATTCTCGTTGTGGATGATCACGCCGTCGTCCGGCAGGGCGTCAAACAAATTCTCAGCGAACAGTTCCATGGGGCCGTCCTCGGCGACGCTCAAAACGCAGAAGAGATGATCGCGCAGGTCGGGAAGCACAGCTGGGATATTGTGATTCTCGATGTCGGTATGCCCGGGAAGAGCGGACTCGATGCACTCAAAGAGCTCAAACAGGCCCGGCCGAAACTCCCCGTCCTCGTCCTGAGCGGTTATCCGGAAGACCAGCTGGCGTTACGAATGTTGAAAGCAGGCGCGGCGGGCTACCTATCGAAAGACAGTGCGCCGAATGAATTAGTGCAAGCCATCCGGAAGATTCTCGGCGGCGGCAAATTCGTCAGTGCCGCAGCGGCGGAACTCCTGGCCATGAATCTGGAGAGTGATTGGGAAAAACCGCTGCACGAGCAATTGTCTGATCGCGAGTACCAGGTCATGTGTTTAATCGCGGTGGGAAAAAGCTTGAAAGACATCGCCGATGATTTGTGCGTCGGTGTCAGCACCATCAATACCTATCGGGCGCGCATTCTCGAAAAAATGCAACTGAAGAACAACACCGAATTGACGCATTACGCGATAGAACATCGTCTCGTCAACCGACTTATCAGATGAGATCCTTCCTCTCTGTCGTTATTGCCTATCCATTCCCGCTCCCCAAGCTCCCTGCGTAGCATAAACGTCGACATATCCCTCGGCAAACCGGCGACGCGTAAATTGCGTAAAAGGCTATGCTTCTCGGAACCTGCTTCCGGTACACATAGCACCGCCGCGGCGATCTGGTTGCGAGACTGTTCGCCCCGTCGTTCGCAAGAAAGGACCGGGTGGCATGGTTGGGCTGGTCCCTCCTTATAACTCAGATGATGACCGGTCAGAGGGGAATCACATGACCGATGTCTATACGACAGGGGCGCTCATAGCCCGAACGCTGGAACGGCAGGGGCCCTGCACATTGGATGCACTGGCCTATAGACTCCCAGCCTGCACCTGGAACCAGATATTCATGGCGGTCGATGCCCTGTCTCGGGAAGGAACGATCTCCCTCCAACCCCGCGCTCGCTGCCAATACCTGGTTTCTCTCGCGTCTGTCCGCATACACACCTTGCGCCACTTCGATCCAGACAGGTGTGTCGCGGACACCCGACAGCGCACCGGCGGTTCGTACGGGAGATAAGAGGGAGGCCGACACATGAGCGCGACCATGAACAACACCAGACTGACCGGAAGATCCCGTGTCATGATCGTCGATCCTGAATTGCAATTCGGCCTCAAACTGGCGGATTGCCTCGCGACCAATGGGTACCATGCAGTCCTCGTTCGAGACCTTCAATCCATGCTCGCCGAGCTCGGGGAGATCCAGCCGGAGGCCATCCTGCTGAGCTCGGAGTCTTGCGATGAGGAACGGGTGACCGCTGAATTTGACACCCTCAGGGCCCTCATCGCCCTCTGCCCACAGGCGCCGGTGTTGACAGTCACCGAACCGATACGAGATGCGTCCAGCGCCCTCTGCCCCCCAATCGATACTCGAGCAAGTCGTCAGGCTCCGCTCGTGTACAATCGCATCGAGGAGCTCCTGCGATCAACGCTCGGCATTCCATGCGTACGCGCATCCCTAACGCGAGGCGCTCATCTTGGGAAGAACACTACTCACTCGGACTCAACAGGGAGGTTCAGTCATGGCACAGCGACGATTACGGGCCATCGAAGACAGCGTACGGATGCCGGGTCGATCCACGACGGAGGTGGGGACCTCGGCACGACAACGGTCGGGTCCTAAGAGCCCGCTACAGCAGGCCGACAGTGAAGCGACGCACGGGGAAATCAGAAGGCGCATCGAGAAGCTGGCCTATGAGCTCTATCAGCAACGAGGGCGGCAGGACGGGTACGACCGTCAAGACTGGCTGGAAGCCGAACGATTAACGCTCGAGGCACCGCCGCGCGCGCGCCAAGACAGCTCTGACGACCTTCCGGCTTCGTCCCCGGCGTCACGCGTGGGACGATGAGAAGAGCGCACAGAGAAGATCCTGCACGGAGAACAGTACGATGCTCTGCCCAACCACCAACTGCGGCCAACTAATGACACCTGATTACCGTGCAGGCTATGACGCACGCACAGGTCTTGAATGCCTTCATTGTGGACACTGCGGGCATCGTGGGATGAGGGCACGAGAAGGGCTGCAGCTGTTGTTCTCCGGGCAGCATGAATATGTCTTCAGCTATGGTCCGTCCCTCTCGTACCTCAAGGTCGTGCTGTCGACGGTTGCGCTGAATCTGTTCAACACCCAAGGCCTGGAACCGGTCCGACTGGCAACCCACGTCGCCGAATGGGCACTCCTTATGGGACAGGTCTGTGGCACGGTTCGCCCATCAGGCGACCTCGTCCTGTCCAGCTGTTACGAGTATTGCCGACGACAGGCGGTGCACCATTCCGGCATCTCACCGCGGTAAGGCTGCGGATCCGAGGACTGATTGATTCACGAACGAGGATCGGGCTCTGCCCTCATTACCATCGCGATCGTCAGCCAGAATCAGCTCCTGCGGCTTGGGCTGCGCGCCGTCATCGCACCGCATGAGCACATCCGGCTGATCGGAGAGGCGACGAACACGCTGCAGGCGGTACGCATCGTCTCGCAAGAGAAGCCACATCTGCTCATCGTTGAACTGGAGCCCGGCATGGACATCCTCGGGCTGGTTCGAAAAGTGAAGGCTTCGCTTCCGTCCATACGAATCATCGCCCTGCATGGAATCGAAGACAGCCGAGCCGGGATGGAAGCCTTGTCGTCAGGAATAGACAGCATGGTATTGACCACCCAGCCGGGAGTCGTGCTGCTTGCCAGCATCGAGTATCTCTGTCGGCTTCAGGCAAACGTGGCACGCTGTTGCCCTTGCGACACGAACTCGTTGGAGAGCACCGGCGCAGAAGACGGCTTCGACGACCGGATCCCCGCTCTCCCGAATGGGTGCGAGGAGCTCACAAAGCGTGAGCATGACATCATCAACTTGATCGGAGAGGGCCTCTCCAACAAAGACATTGCCTGTCGACTCAGCATTGGCAGCACGACCGTGCGGCATCACCTCACCAGCATTTTTGGTAAACTCGATGTGCACAGCCGCCAGCAGCTCCTGATTCGAGCGCA
>JACOEL010000020.1 GCA_024998625.1 Nitrospira sp.
CAGGTCGAAGAGCCGATCTATATTCGGCCGGCCGAGCGCGTGAACTGGCTGTAAGACTCACACCGGCGAGGGAGGACATCCACTCTCGCCGGTGAAGAGCCCCAGCACAACGAAGGCAGGAGGTTCGAAAGAACTTCCTGCCTTCGTATTTTGCAGCCCCACATTTTCTGCCTGCCGCCCCTCATTGTTACGCGAACAGCTCCGCATCTCCCTGAACGGGTAAGGGGTCTGCGCAAGAATACTGCGAGAGCTGGACTCCCCAGTTCAACGAACTCGAAGTACTGCCGCCCGTGAGCCGAGCCCCTCTCATTTCCCCAACACCTCAAGGCACTCAATATCCATGGTTTCACAGTGTATTCCGTAGCAAGCGCCCTTCCGCTCCAGAGCTGAAGCATGAACCAGGTTTATGCAGATGTTGACAGAAATTCGTTTGACCGCTATACTCTCCATAGTTGAGAACAGTTATCAGTATCGAGAAACCGATTATATCAGGCGCCCGCAAGGACAACCGATCATCAGTGGGAGATACCACTCATGTATGTCTGCTTATGTAAGGGCTTGACGGAATCAGATGTGCGGGCGGCCGGTCGTCAGGGCTTCCTGACCACGAGGCAAATCGTTGCTGAATTTGGCTTGCGCGATAACGGATGCTGCGGCCGTTGTGCGAAGAATATCCATGAACTTGTGTCGCTGGCGAAGAGCCAGCTGGAGACTGCCTGTCAGAATCCTGTGCGGTCCTAGAATCTCGATCTGGAAGTAATCACGGCCCGCTCAAACCGGCCCCATTTCCCTGTAACTCGAATCCCCTCTTGACCGCGCCGGTAACGTCAGCCACCCGCCGACCCAACTCGCGGGCGCCGGTCAGCTCTTGCGCATCAATTCCAGGACTGTCGCCTTCTGTTGTCGCAGAAGCGCCAAACGCACCACCAGCGCTGACGACAATCATCTGATTCCCGAGCATGGCCGCAAGAAGGGAGAGCATCGTGAGTTCCTTTCCACTTGAAATCTGGCCGCCGGTTGCAAATGCCGCCCCTACCTTGTTCTTCAATTTAAATGCCGGAAACACGCCGAACTTGAATTGCCAGTCATCAATAAATACCTTCATCTCACCGGCCATGTTGGACCAATAAACAGGAGACCCGAGCACAATGGCATCGGCGGCGAATAATTCCTCAGCCGTCACTTTCCCCACGCGCTTCAGGACGACATGCGTCCGAGACACCGATCGAGCGCCCTCTGCGACCGCCTCGGCCATTCGCTCGGTATGCCCGGAAAGAGAGTGATACGCCACCAGCACATTGATCGCGGATGGGGCATCAGCGGCTTGGCCAATGATCGGCCAGGACAGAAGACTGCTGACGCACAGAAGCAGCACTCGCCACAGCTGAATCATGACGCACCTCTTATTGGATAAGAAAACAACCCTGACACCGGCTGGGCCAGGCCAAGAACGGCCTGGCATGAACTAGTCGCATTCGAATCGAAGATTGGGGACGGGATCTGCGGAAAACTCGCCCAACAGAACCGTAGCGCTTACCGACGAACAATTTCTTCGTCCATGTGCTCTTCGACGGACACTTGGGTCAAGGTCCCGCGGTAATCGCACTTGTGACAGCGAATTCTGAACTCCTCAATCCATTTTTCCTGCACGTAGGATTGGCGGCACTTCGGACACACAAATACGCCGCGCAAGTACAACACACGTCGCGTTTCTTTCATGAACAACCTCCATCCAAGCCAAAGGATAGGCGAGGATGGCATAGGGGCCGGCGAAATTGCAAGACAGCGTCGCACGCGTGTCCACCCACTGCAGAAATGTCCGCTTCCCACCACAATAGCAATGTCCGGTTCATAGCTTGGCCTCGCGAGGCCGGGCAGTCGCGAATGTCCCAACCCGATTCCACGGATGAGCAGGCTTCGGCTTGCCCACGGACCGTGGTCGTTGAGGGGGCGGCGGATTCACGAAGGCGGGAGACGGTTTCACGATGCGCTAATAGGTCAGGCGGCGGTCACCATGGAGCAGACAGAGGGTGCCATCCACCCGCTCTTCTACGACGACATGCGTGGCGCGTACACGGTCCTGGACTTGGTAGAGCTGGCCGCCGTGGGCCACGGTCCGATCCCGCCGAAACACCCGGCGCGTCCGCAAGGCCAAGACGGCCCGCACATCCGTGCCGACCGGAAGAGGGCGATGCCGGCCATGCGCATCTCCTTCACCAGCCGATCTGGCAAGGTATGAAAGAGTGCGTCCCTTCGCCTGGGGCGAATGCGCGGCGATCAGCTCGACGCCCAGATCCCGGAGCGCCCGTCCCAACTGACTCGTCGGGGCGACGCCGGCTAATTGCTCTTCCACCGTCGGTTCCGCAGGGGAGCGTACTTATCGGCATACACGGCGAGGGGAAGCCCATACTGCTTCACGTACCGCTGAAAACGGTCGAGGGCTGGCCTGGTCCCTTCATAGTCATAGAAGCGGGCTGCACCCGGCTGCTCGCATCATCGATCTAGGCCATGAGCACGCATCGGGGGCCGCGCCCCTCGAACCAATCATGATGGGAACCATCCAACTGCACCAGTTCGCCGCAGTGCGCGCGGCGAGCCCGCCAGATGCGGTGCGGACGTGGCCGGCGCCGAAAATAATCAATACCCTGGGCTCGTACGCCGCAGCGTCTCATCACGGGTGTGAGGCCATGATGCGTCGCCAGCTGTTCCACGGCTGGCCCCGGCTCCGATGCGCGAGCCCGCTCTCGCCTTCGGCTTGCAGCCGATGGCGGAGGCGGCGAATCTGCTGCGTCGTGACTCCTAGCGCCTCACTGGCCTGCTGTTGCGTGAGCTGTTGCTCGACCACTTGGCGAATCACATGGACTCGTCGAAACTCGCTCCCACTCATGACGATCCTGTCCTCTCTGACCATCCTGCCCTCCTGATGAGAGCCGAAAGTCTATCGAGGACATTGCTACGGTGGGAGAAGCGGACATTATCGTTGTGGGATTACAGACAGCGTCGTACGCTGAGCTACGAGACCAATTCAGGCACCTTGACGGCTCGTAGAGCGCCCGCTAGGATGCGGCCATGATACTCAAACCGACGGATTATCTTGATGAGACACGATTCCCTGCACCACCGACCCGTGCGATATTGTGGTTGCTCGGCAGTTTCATGCTGGCTGTAGGCTCATCCAGCTGGGCCGCTGATTCGCCCACCGACACACTCATCACAGTCAAAACACCGACCGGCACGCTGATTCAGGCTGAATTGGCAGATACCGCATTGAAGCGGGCCCAGGGGTTGATGTTTCGAGAGCATCTGGCGGATGACCGAGGCATGCTGTTTATCTTCGGCGACGCCCAACCATGGACATTCTGGATGAAGAATACCAAGATTCCCCTCGATATCATCTGGATGGACGCGAAGAAAACGATCGTCCATATCGAGCGAAACGTCCCCATTTGCACCAGACAGGACGACGGCTGTCCTCAGTACCACTCCGAGGAAGGGGCCCTCTACGTTCTGGAACTCGGGGGGGGCCGCGCAGCGGCGCTGCAGCTTCAACGCGGTATGAAACTGAGCTTCAAACAGCCCTGACCACCCTTGACGTTGATCACTGCGCCTTGCGCGCACCCCAGAAAAAGCTCTGAATGCGCTCGACAAGGGAGCGCGTGTGTGTGACTACCGAAAGGGCCGCTGCCTCACGAGACAGTTGCGCCTTCGCCGCCGCTGTCGCCGCCTGTCTACGGGCCACCACCTCACCGATGCGCTCGATCAGCCGACGATCCTCCTGCACAACCTGCAGCAACGCCTGCTTCCCGACGGCAATGACCAACAATTCCGTCGCGGCCGACACCGTGGCCGAACGCGGCTCGCCGGTCAGTAGCGACATCTCGCCGAAAAACTTCCCTGCGTCAAGCGTGGTCACCGTGGAACTGAGCCCTCCCTGCTCCAACCGCACATCAGCTTTTCCGGAAGCGATGACATAGAGGACGTCCCCAGGCTCCCCCTGGCGAACCACCCGTTCACCGGGCAGATAGGACTCCCACCGCGCTTCTTTGGCCAACACTTCGAGCTGCTTGGCATCGAGCGTACCCAGAAAGTCGACCGCCGCGAGTTGAGCAACCATGCGTCTAACCGCCTGCCCGTTCGCAACGATCTCCGGCTCGACCGACTGATGCACCACACGCTGCGGAAAGGGGATCTCGATTCCATTGCGCGCAAAGGCATGCCAAATGTACGTCCGCATCCGGCTTTCGATCATGTCCCGCTGTGCGAAATCACCGATCGGGAATTTGATGCGATACTGGATCGCCGATTCATTGAATGCCGTGACCAGAGCCGTCGCTTTCGGGTCCTGCAATACCCCTGGCACTGCCACAGCCGCCTCAAGCAATGTGGCACAGACCTGCTCAGGCGGACTGCGATAGGCGGCATCGACATACACGCTACAGAAATGCGTCGTCGTGGGCCTGCTGAAATTCGTCACCCCGCTCTGGATCACCAGATCGTTAGGCAGCGAGACGAGATCCTGAGCGCGAGTCAGCAGCGTCACATGCTCCATGCCAATGTGGGTCACCATCCCTTCACGATCAGCCACCGTGATCCAATCCCCCACTTTCACAATTTTTCCCAGCTCAATTCCGGAAAAGAAGCGCGTCAGCGTATCTTTCAACGCGACACCAACCATCGCCGCCGCAACGGTCGGCAACGCCACCAGGGCCACGAGGTTGATCCCCATGACCAACCAGAGAATCACCACTCCGGCAGCCACCACTTCCGCGCCGATGAGCAGCTGCCGGACAATATCGGGGATATAGCGCTGCCTCCGTTCGATCAGCCATTCGCCGATGATCAGGGCATCAAGAATCGTGAAGAGAAAAAAAGATGCGCCCAGCCAGGCCGCGACATCGAGTCCCGACCGGACAAAGTGCGGAATGTGGCTCACGAGTTCGCTGCGACCGACCAACGCGGCGGTCACAAGCAATAGTGCCACGCCGCCGGCATAGAACGGGAGCGGCGGCGCCGACTTGCCGCGTCGAGCCAATAGATAGGTCAGGCCCATCAATACCGCCGCCATGACGGCAAGCATCGCCAGCACCGTGCCGACCAGCAGACCCAGGCTCATGCGGATCTCACCTGATGCGGGGAGGAGAACACGCGGGTACCTCTCTGGCTAGGAGCGCTCTTGCCATGAGCGAACACGTCGCACGGTGATTATGCCATCGACTTTTTCAATCGCCTTGAGCACCCGAGCCAGATGTGCGGTGTCCAAGACCTCGATGATGAAATCCAGCATCGCCTTCCGATCCTCGCGGGTCGTAATTTCAGCCCGACTGATATTGGCCTGACATTCGGAGATAGCCGTCGAGACATGCGCCAGCACTCCGGTCTTGTCCACGGCGATGACCGAGACCTTGACGGAGTGTGTACTGGGCGCGGAATGGTCCCACTCGACTTCGACCAGCCGGTTTTTGTCATAGTCCAAGGCTTCCAAATTGGGACAATCCACGGTATGAATCGTGAGCCCACGCCCCCTGGTGATATACCCCAAGATGCGGTCGCCCGGCACAGGGTTGCAACAGCGGGAGAGTTGCATCAACAAATCCCGCGCGCCTTTGACTTGCACACCCGTGTCATCGGTCCGTCCGGTGGCCGGCTTTGGCGGCGGAACCTCAGGGACGACCGTCTGGCCTTCCGTTGCGACGGGCGGATTGATTTTGCTCATCACCTGCGAGGTCGGCACATGGCCGAAACCAACGGCTGCGGCCAGTTCCTCCGGCGTTTCATACCCGACCTGTTTGGCCACGGCCAGGAGCTGGTCAGACCGCATCATCTGGGCCGGCGCCAGTCCATGCCGGCGGAATTCGGCTTCCAGCAACCGCTTGCCGATCTCGATGCTACGGGATTGTTCTTCAGCCTTGATCCAATGTTTGATCTTGGTTTTCGCGCGCGACGTGCGGACGAATTTCAACCAATCCCGGTGAGGCGTTTGATTGGCGGCGGTCAGGATCTCCACCATATCTCCGCTTTCCATCATGTGTTTCAGCGGAACGATCTTGCCGTTGACCTTCGCCCCCACACAATGGTCGCCGATCTCGGTGTGGACGGAATAGGCAAAATCCACCGGCGTGGAACCTTTGGGCAATTCCTTCACCATGCCCTGGGGAGTAAAGACGTAGACGACATCGTGAAAAAGATCCAGCTTGACCGAGTCCATGAACTGACGATTGTCCGGCAAATCCTGATTCCATTCCACGAACTGGCGTAGCCAACTGAAAACCTTTCCGTCTTTCTCGTCGATCCGCCCGTGCTCTTTGTATTTCCAGTGTGCGGCGATGCCCTGTTCAGACACGCGATGCATCTCCTCCGTGCGAATCTGAAACTCGACATGTTCTCCCTTCGGGCCGACGACGGTGGTGTGCAACGACTGATACATGTTGGATTTTGGAATCGCGATGTAGTCCTTGAAACGGCCCGGCAACGGACGCCACAGCGAATGGATGACACCGAGGAGCGCATAACAGTTCATCTTGATGTCGGTAATGATCCGCAGCGCAGCAAGATCGTACACTTCCTCGAATGAGATCGATTGCTTCTCCATCTTCTGGTAAATGCCATACAAATGCTTGGGCCGCCCGGACACCTCACCTTGCAAGCCGGCCTCGGCCATGGCGTTCTTGACCAGGTCGATGACTTCCAGAATGTATTGCTGCCGGTCTTCGTCCCGCTTCGCCACCCGAACGCGCAGTGATTCGTAGACATCCGGCTTGAGATGTTTCAGACAGAGGTCTTCCAGCTCGTTCTTAATCCAACCGATCCCCAGCCGGTTGGCCAACGGAGCGTAAATCTCCAGCGTCTCCTGGGCGATTTGTTGCCGCTTCCCCTCACTCAGATATTCCAGGGTCCGCATGTTGTGGAGCCGATCCGCCAGCTTGATGAGGACGACGCGGATATCGTCCGCCATCGACAAGACCATCTTGCGGAAATTTTCCGCCTGCTTTTCCTCATAGTTCCGGAAGGTAATCTTGCCGATCTTGGTCACGCCATCGACCAGATGCACCACGTCCTTCCCGAATCGCTGTTCCAACTCAAGCGGCGTGGCCAGCGTATCTTCCAGCGTGTCGTGCAGCAAGCCCGCGACGATGGCCGTCACATCCGTCTTCAAATGGGTCAGCAGGCCGGCGACCGCCAGAGGATGCTGAAAGTAGGGCTCACCGGATCGGCGCATCTGTCCTTCATGCGCTTTGGCCGAAAAATCATAGGCCCGTCGCACAAGATCGAGGTCTGCCTCGACGTTGTAGCTCTTCACCCGATCGATCAGCTGACTCAGCTCTGTCACCGTCTCGTGCGGCATAATTACGACACCTCACCGCTCATGCGGAGGGCCTTGATACGCAACTGCACCCGATCGGAGCCGTTCCAATGATTGCGCTCGGGGCTGAAGGCCAAGTCCACCGGTCGACCGGCCCTGAGCCCCAGCTCTTCAAACGAGCCCATGCGAAAGCCGATACTATCGAAGATAAATGACCGCCCTTGCCGCACACGCAACTTCAAATGCTTCTCGCCGACGACTCGCGCCTCCACCACATCCAGGCCGCGAACAGCCAAGGTGGGCTCGGGATTGCCGGCCCCGAAGGGATGCAGGGATTCCAGTTCCTGGATCAGGTCGAAATTGACATCCGTCAGTTTCACTTCGGCATCGACATGCAGGGTCGGCACCGTGCGCGCACCACCAGACCACTGAGCCGCCACCTCACAGAACCGCCAGCGGAATTCCTCCAACCGCGATTCCTTGAGCGTCAGTCCAGCGGCACTCGGGTGACCACCATAGGCCTCCAGCAGATCCTTGCACTCCGACAATCCCTGATACAGATCGAACCCCTCCACCGTCCTGGCCGAGCCTTTCCCTATGCCCTGCCCATCGATCGCAATGACGATACTCGGACGATGGAACCGGTCCACCAAACGGGCGGCAACGATCCCGACAACACCCAGATGCCAGTCACGCGAGCCCAAGACGATCGCCGCAGCCGGCTCATCCTGCTTCAGATAGGTCGCCGCCTCACCGACAATGCCTTCCTCGATCTGTTGCCGCTGCCGGTTCAATTGCTCCAACCGTTCGGCAATCTGCATGGCCTCCTGATCGGACTCCGTTGTCAACAGCCGCACACAGAGCATGGCATGATCCAGCCGTCCTGCGGCATTCAACCGGGGGCCGAGACGGAAACCAATCGTCTCGCTCGTACAGGTCTTTGCGATACCAGCTACCTGCTTGAGCGCGCGAATTCCAGCGCGGGTACCACGCGTGATGTGAGTCAGGCCTTCCCGCACCAGAATCCGATTCTCATCATGAAGCGGCACGATGTCCGCCACCGTTGCCAACGCGACCAGATCCAAACAGGAGTCAGGCTCCACGTCGCCGGATCCATACCGTTGCCGGTAAGCCGACACCACCTTATACGCCAATCCCGCCGAGCAGAGCCCTTTGAACGGATAGATCGCATCGCGCCGGTGCGGATTGAGCACGGCAAGGGCGGCAGGCATCGTGGCATCAGTTTGATGATGATCCGTGACGATCACATCCATACCGAGTTCCCGGGCGACCGCAATCTCATGATGCGAGGTCGTCCCGCAGTCGGAGGTGACAAGCAGCGAAATCCCCTCTTCCGCTAAGCGGCGAACCGCCCTCTCGTTCAACCCGTAGCCTTCGCGAACCCGATGCGGAATGTAGCCACAGGCGTTCCCGCCGAGGCCTTGATAGAACGACAGATAGAGACTCGTCGCCGAGACCCCATCGACATCGTAGTCGCCATAAAAACAGACCCGCTCCTGGCGAGCGAGGGCCTGATGTAACCGCTCGACAGCCGGTTCCATATCAGGGAGCAGAAATGGATCATGCAGCCCGCCCTGCACGCCGGACATCCAACGGGTCGCTTCATCGGGAGTCGTGACACCGCGCGCAAGCAGCACCGACGCCGTCACCGGCGAGATCGACAATTGCTCCGACAGATTGTGCTGCAAGGCACGATCGGCCGCTCGAAACACCCACAACTTGTCCTGCATGAATCCTCTATCTTTACCTGCAATAATCAGAAGTTACTAAGAAGTGACGGAATGGTATCGACTCACTTGTTTTTTGTCAAACGAGGCTCGTTGGACGAGAGCGTTCTTGGAAGGGCGGTGACGATCAGCGCTCTGACAGACGAACGACGTCTCGGGTGCACAGCAGGAGGGACAGACAGGGAGCGGATAAGAAGAAGGAGGGGACTATTCCCCTCCCTTTTGCACATAGTTCTTCACGAATTCTTCGGCATTTTTTTCGAGTACGTCGTCGATTTCATCGACGAGTTTGTCGATGTCCTCTTTCATTTTTTTCCCGGACTCGACGACCTTTGGATTCGGCTTGACCTCTTCCTTCTGATGAGACTCTCTCCTGGATTCCGGTCTCCTCTCCTGCTTCTCCATCGGAGCACCTCCAGTCAATCAGAACGTGTTCGAATGACCCATCTACTGTCACCTTACTCTAGGGCCCTCGAACGCGTCAAGCCAAGGGGCACATCACGTCCGAAGGACTCGCACGTGACGCATTCCAGCTCACCATTTCGCCTATGTCACAATGAGCGAGACGATCAGCAGCGCCACGATGTTGATGACCTTGATCATCGGATTGATCGCCGGCCCAGCCGTATCCTTGTACGGGTCGCCGACCGTGTCGCCGGTTACCGCCGCTTTATGCGTATCGGTCCCCTTTAGTCCCTGCTCCTCGATGTACTTCTTGGCATTGTCCCACGCGCCGCCGCCGCTGGTCATGGAAATGGCGACAAACAGGCCCGTCACAATGCTTCCCACCAGCACTCCGCCAAGCGCCTGCGGGCCAAGGATGACGCCCACCAGGATCGGAGCCACCACGGGAATCAACCCTGGGATCATCATTTTCTGAATCGCCGCCTGCGTCACGATATCCACGCAGGTGCCGTACTCCGGCTTGCCGGTTCCTTCCATAATGCCTTTGATCGTCCGGAACTGACGCCGGACTTCTTCCACAACCAGCCCGGCCGCCTGACCGACCGCTTTCATACATAACGCGCCGAAGATGAACGGCAACATTCCGCCCAGGAAAAGCCCCACGAGCACCGACGGATTGGACAGGTCGAAGGTGCTCGCTTGAGTGCCCTTGGCCACTTCACGAGCGAACTCGGCAAACAACACTACCGCCGCAAGCCCGGCCGAACCGATCGCATACCCCTTTGTGACCGCCTTTGTCGTATTGCCTACGGCATCGAGTGGATCCGTGATATCCCGTACTTCTTTCCCCAGATGGGCCATTTCGGCAATCCCGCCGGCATTGTCCGTAATCGGGCCGAACGCATCGATTGCCACCACGATCCCTGCCATCGACAGCATCGACACCGCCGCCACGGCCACACCGTACAAACCGCCCGAAGCCGCGCCGCCGCAGATCCAATAACTGCCGAGAATCGCCCCTCCGATAATCACCACGGGCGCAGCCGTCGACTGCATGCCCACTGCCAGACCGGCAATGATATTCGTTGCATGGCCCGTTTCGCTGGCCTTGGCGATATCCTTGACCGGCGCGTACTCCTTGGACGTGTAATAATCGGTGATGAAGACCAAGGCCAGCGTCACCGCCAGCCCCATCAGCGCCGCCAAATAATAACTGAGACCACTCACGCCGCCGACCCCTTCCATGATCTTCGAGGTGATCGGGTAGAACGCCACGGCCGCAATCCCGCCAGCCACGAACAACCCCTTGTACAGGGCCGGCATGATCTCGCCGCCCGGACTCACTTTCACAAATAGAATGCCGATGATCGTGGCGAAAATGGTCACCCCGCCTAACGCGAGCGGATACAGAATCGGTGCACTGACCCCCTTGAACATCGTGAACGCGAGGACCATCGCGGCCACGGTCGTCACCGCGTAGGTCTCGAAAAGGTCTGCCGCCATACCTGCGCAATCGCCGACGTTGTCGCCCACATTGTCCGCAATGACTGCCGGATTACGAGGATCATCCTCAGGAATACCCGCTTCTACCTTCCCGACCAGGTCGGCGCCCACGTCGGCCGCTTTGGTATAGATGCCACCGCCGACGCGTGCAAACACGGAAATCAGGCTGCCGCCGAAACCAAGGCTGAGTAAGGCATGAATCGCCTTTTCCTGCCCGGCCATCTGCGAGGCCAGTGTGTAGAAACTGGTAATCGCCAGAAGACCGAGCCCGATCAGCAGCAGCCCCGTCACCGCACCGCCACGAAACGCGACGGTCAACGCCGCGTTCATGCCGTTGTGGGCCGCTTGCGCCGTCCGCACGTTCGCCCGGACCGCGATAATCATGCCCACATAACCGGCGAGTGCCGAGGCCCCGGCGCCAATTAAAAATCCGATGGCCGTCAGCATTCCGAATTTGTCCGATACGGCGCCCGCCCCCCAGAGCACCACGAACAAGACCGCCGCCACCATGCCGACCGTCTTGTACTGGCGGTTCATATAGGCGCCGGCGCCCTCCTGAATCGCTTTCGAAATTTCCTGCATCTTCGCATTACCCGCGTTGAGTTTGAACACCCACATGGCAAGATAGAGGCCATAGGCAATACCGGCAATCGCCGCAATCAGAGCAAAGGTCACAATCGCTGAGTCGCTCACAGTGTTCTCCTCCTGTTCACAGAATGGTGAAACTGAGAATCCAGCTAAGTGTCTACGCGAATACACCGTCGCGAACATGAACCAGTCACGTACAACGGTCGACGAATGTCACAGAATCTCCGTGGCCTGAACCCATCGCGAGCTGAGAACGCAGCAGGAAGAAATGCTGCATGCCCGACAACAGACACGGTGCGAACGAGCGGAAAGTGGCGCCATTCTATAGCGAGGCTAGAGTCGGATCAAGACGAAAGATGGAAAACCTGCCCCTCTATCGGCAGCGGATCGATCGATTATAACCGCGCCACCAACTCATGCATCGCCTGTTGCGGCCACACGAGTGCCCCCTTGACCCGGCAGGGTCGCTCGTTCAGGGCGAGAGAGGTCGCGATCGGGTCGAGTTCCATCACATTGGCGATTCTATTCAGCATGCCGTACTTGAGGTCATCCGCCGCAACACGCATCGAACCGAGCACAGATCGATCGGTGCTTCGATGAACCCCCAATTGCCCAAGCATCAAACCGGCACGGGCAATCTGTTCACGCCTCAGCCCCTGCGCCTCTAACACGGCAAGAAACAGATCGCGATGCCACTGTCCAAGTTCGGCCAACTGCGGCGCACGCAGCCCCGGCATGAACAACACGTAGCGAGTGAGGTCGTGGCAGAACAGCACGCACTGGCGGCGGTCGAGCGTTAGCAGATGCCCGTGCCAGCTACTCAATGGACCGGCCTGGGCATCACGCTCAGCAACGACCTCAGACGGATCAGCAGTGCAAGGAATCCGGGCTGCCAGCTTCTGAGTACAATGAAGAATCACAACCATGCAGCCTATGAAACAGTGAGTGAACGCGGCAACTCGAATCGAGCGGAGCGCAGAGGCTCACAGTTCCATCGCGGCCCCGTTCTTCTTGAGCCACTCTTTTCGATCATGATGATTGGGCAAGACCTTATCCACTTCGTTCCAAAACGCCTCAGTGTGGTCGAGAGAGTGGAAATGACAGAGTTCATGTACCACGATGTAGTCAATGATGGTGGGCGGCGCCATCATGCATTTCCAATGGAATGCAAGGCTACCCGTGGGTGAGCAAGACGCCCACCGATGCCCAAGCTCTCGCACATCGACGTTGCGCGGTCAATCTTCTCCCGCGCAGCGGCCATCAATTCTTCTTCCTTCTTTTCCGGCGCACTCAGATCGGCCTTTAGCTGCCTGGCTTCATCCTCCAGGGCCTTGTGGCGAGCCAGTCGTTTCTCGGCCGCTTCGGCGCGGGCCAGGAATTTAGATTGGTCCCGCTGTTCCTTCTTCGCGAGCTTCGCCTGGGCCCTGGCTTCTTTGATCTCTACCTTGAGGGTCTTCACTTCATCGTCCGGCAGTACGCCCGTGTCGTCGTTATCCTCATAGTCCTCGTCCTTAGCAGCGGCAAAGAGCTCGTGGAGTTCGGCCAACCTGCCCCGGTTCTGCTCCATCTCGGCCAGAATCTCAGGGAACTGGCTCTGGAGAATCTCGTCGTCGGGGATCAGCTCCGGTCCCCAGCCACTGAAGGCGATGGATTTGAACTCCGGCTTGAAGACCTCAAAATAGCTGGCCAGCGCTCCACGAATCTGATGCTCAGTCAGCAGATCCTGCCTGGCGAATGCGGAGACAATGCTCGCCAGCAATTGGCGGCGCAGCTCATAGGCATTGCCGTGCTTGGGCGCGAGGGCTTCGATGAACGGGAGATGCTCTTTCCACCACAGCTCCCATAGGATTGCACCTCACTCGCTGACGAGCACAGGCCAAACCCAACCGGCTGGTTTGCGGAAGGACAACGACTTTGTTATAGTGCGCGCGGATTAAGGACTGCGTGATGGGACTGGCGCCAGAATATATCCTGATCGATCAGCAAAAGTTCAGCAAAACCAAGCTGGCGCTGGACAATCACGTGTATAAGAATTGCGAGATCGACGACTGCGATGTGTATTACAGCGGCGGGCAGTACGAATTAATCGATACGCATATCACCAACTCACGCCTCATCCTCAACCACCCGGCCAAGGGCATCTACAGTGCCATTCAGATCTTCAAGATGAAGTCCCCCGGTTCCCGCATCGTCTCCGAATAATCCGCCGATGCTACCTAGCGACAGGAATGTTCTCGCTGAACTTCGCGATGGGGATGGACTGAAACACCGGGTCCTGCGCACCCTTGGATGACTCCGCCTCAATGCGTTGTAAGAAGGCAGACGGCCCAGTCACAGGAGCGTAACTGAGGAGGGCCTCGACGTCGAAGGTCTTGGTGTCCTTCGGCGTCGTGAAGGTAAAGGTTTCCAGTCGCTTTTCTTCCGGCTTGAGCACCGTTTCTTCAAGCACCTTGACGGCCTCAAAATCGAACACCGTTTTTTGCCCCTTGGCGTCGGCGTATGTCCGCCCGTAGACGCGCTTCTCGCTGAACACGGTCTTGAGGTTCTTGCCCTTGATATCCAACTCCAAGACGACACTGGCCCAACCGGGATGGGTGGTCGGCAGATTATGCGGGACCAGGCTCTGCACGGCTACCGTCACAGTAGTTTTCTCCCCTTCCACTTTGGTCGAGACTTCCAACTTGGCCGCTTCCTGCCTAAGCTGACCGATGCGGCCCGGAAACGTATGGTTCGCCACTTTCCGCTTGGCTTCTCCGTTGGCCGACTCCCCCACCTGCTCAGGCATGTGGCAGGTTTGGCATTCCTTGCCAGACTTCACGGCTTTGCTCTGGTCCCAATTTCCCAACAGGTCGTTACTCTTGCCGAGGTCCGCCGCAGCAGGCACCACCTGGTGACAATTCAAGCACAGGTCAGACTTGTGGAAGAGCCCCAATTCCATGGATTGGTGCGCAAGGTTCTGCGCGAAATCTTTGTACGGGCCATACATGGTCTTGCTGCCGAGATCGTACTTCGGCTCAGGCGGTTGTTTCGTGCGATCGACCTGCTTGATGAGGTGACATTGCACGCAGGCCACACCATCCAATGACGGCTCACCGGATTGAGCCTGAGTCACGAACAAGTGAGCCTGGTCGGCAAACTCGCGCACATGCGGGGCATGACAGCGAAAGCATAAGGCTTTGTCTTTCCCGGCAGAAGAAGTCAAGTAGGCATCGAGCGCCGCCCGGAACGTCGGCGTGTGTATCGAACGCGAAAGCGGCGACGTCTCCCACTCTTCGAACACCCGCTCATGACAGCGCTTACACTTACTCGAGCTGGGAAAGGCCTTTTCGATCGTGGCCTGAGCCTTGGCATCTTGGGCCAATCCCTGCTGCACGCCGTAGCTGGTGATAGCCACCGCCGACAACACCAGGCCGATTACGAATCCCTGCAGTAATCCTCGTCGATTCTTCACCGTCGGCGTATCCTCCGCACAGTACTCAATCCTCACTGCCTGTGGTGCACGGCCCGCTGCAGGGGAGCTTAGTTAGAGTGATTTGGCCCGATAGGTCAGCATACGAGGCTGAATGTATTCCTCAATGACCTTTTTTGCGGTCGCCCGCTCCTGATCGTTCGCCAAGGTCGCCAGATACTTTGCTTTGAGTTCCGCTTCCGGTTCCGGGATCAATGCATAACTGAGCACGACCTCAATCGTCTCCGCCGCGGCGCCATCCTTCAGCATTTGGGAAAACTGGACACGGCGCGTGTTGCCGCCCTTGATGAACGGGTCAGGAATCGGGCCGCGCAGAATCTTGTCGTAGGGAAGACCGAATCGTTTCGTCTCTTCACCCAACACATTCCCCTGCGCATCCTTGATGGTGATCGCAAGAAAGAACTGCTTCAACACCGGATCGCCGTCGGGGAAACTATGCGGCAGACTGCCGACCTTCACGAGCACGGTTCCGTCCACCCCCGTCCCGGACTTCGTCGCTTCCACCTCGATACGCGGCATCCACTCTGCCTGCAGGTTGCGGTTCTTCAACAACGTCCCGGGAATAACGACCCCGCGGAACCAATGGCGGCCAATCGCACGGGTCATGGCGCCGCGTTTCGACGTGGAACTCCCGGTGGAGGGCTCCATATGGCAATCCTGACAGATGGTCCCCTGCAGAATCTCGCCGGGTAAATCCTTCTGCGTGACATCCTTCACCTTGTCGAAATGGCAGGACGTACAGAAATTCGCGCCACGAAACAGCGGCAACTGCATGGCCGGATGCACCAGATTCTCTTCCGGATCAGAATAGGGACCATAGAGCATCTCGCCCGGCTGCACCTTGTAGGTCGGAGGAGGCAGCGGCGTCGTTTCAACGGCGTTGATGAGGTGACAGGCCGCACAGCCGATGCCCTCGATCTGCGGCTTACCGGACAAAACTTGAGCGCTGATCTTCTCGACATGCTGAGGAAAGACCGTCACGGCCGGCGCATGGCAGGACAAACAACGTTGCCGCTCCTGCATCGTCGGATTAGTCTGCATCCATACGCCCAGCACCGTCCGGAATACCGGCGATTCGAACGAGGTACCATGCAACAAGGCCGCATCGACCCGTCCGAACGATTTCAGGTCCGGAGTCTGCTCGCGCATCCCCTTCCATTCTTCGTAATGACGATCGTGGCATTGTTTGCAATCTTCCGATCGGATGAAGATCTTTTCGATCTCGGCCATCCAATCGGCCGGTACCTGACCATCGGGCCTCTGCGCGATCGCCCGTTCGTGAAAGGTGATGTTGAGCAGTGCCAGGAACAGCAACACCCCGCCCATCGCCAATTTTTGAATCGATCGTCCCTTGTCGTTCACGCTGCGCTCATGACCGGTTCTGAATTAGTCCCGCTTGCACCCGACAAAATGAAAGTTCACGCCCCAGCCGACCGGATCACCCGGATCTGCCGGCTCATAGGTCCCGACGGTAAAATTGCACTCTTTCATCGCCGCCTTGACGGCCTTCCCGAAATCGATCAGGTTGCGCACTTCCTTCTTGTCGATCTCCTTGATGACCGACCGCACCTTGATCCCAGCGTAATCCGCCCTGGAATTGCCGATCACTTCGAAGACCGCCACGCCTTCAGGCCGCTGTAGCTTCAGTTCCTTCTGTACTTCTTCATCGACTTCACCGACCGCGATCCCGAACTCTTCCCCGAGTTGCACGGCTTCCTCCACCGTCATCTCGCCGTTCGCACCAGCAGCCGCCTCGGCCTGAGAGCCCCCCGCCGCAGTAAGCAGGGCTCCACACACACAAAGAGCCCTTCCGAGAGAAAGGGCTCTGGTGAAAATCGCTCGATTCTTCTTGGACATTCCCTCCAACGGGTTCGCCTCATCTGCACAGGTTGAACCAGAACTGACACGGCCTGCCGACAGTCACATCCTACCAGGAAGAATTACGTCTTTGTGACCGGATCGAGCGCGAGTTGAAACCAGGGGGCAATCGCCTTCTGTCCATTGCGCTCTTTGTTCTCGCCGTTCCATACGGCAAAAGACACGGCCTGAATACGTCCCGGAATCAGCTTGGCTTCATTCTCCTGCTCTTCACTTGACAGGGGCCGACGCATCACGACTCGCCACGTGCCGTCTTTCCAAGTCGCTTTTCCCTGCACGCGCCCCTGCTTCTCCTTGGTAGTCAGGGTACTGAACCCGCCGCCGATCAAATCTTCCACCGAGGACGCCCGCCGCGGAATGACCTCAAAGCGACGGGGTTCACCACTGGCCGCCTTGTCTTTCTCCGTGGTCCTGGAGGCACGCCGGTCGATGTCGCTCTGCCAATCGGCCTTCCAATGCCAGATATTGATGTAATGATCGAGCTGACCCATACAGAAAAATGCCGGCGCATCGCCGAGCGGCAATCCCAGCGCAACGCCGTCACGGAAGGTGCCAGGCGTCAGGCGATCGTTTTTCGTATTGTCCTGCCACTCCAATAAGAAGGCGATGTCGGTTCCATTGTGCACGGCGCGGACCGCCAACGCATGGGCCGTCGGCTCCGGCCATACCGGCCGGGTGATCACCTGGCCGCTCAACGGCAAGGTCATGGGCGCAATTTTCTGCCAGAGGGGATCTTCTGGCGCCGTCGGGATGTCTCCCGAGAGGGCCTGTGCACGAATGATCATGCCTTCTGAGCTGACGATGGGGATACCGAGACCGCCCAGAATAAGGGCGAGAACGAACAGGCTGGAAAGAAGTGTCAGTAACCGGGTGCGGGATGTGTGAACCGATGTCATTCGCCTCATGTCCCGACGCAATCCGCTAACCGCGAAAACTCCCGCACCCATTGTGCGCGCGGGACGCTGAATCCGCTCTCCCAATTACCACAGTTTGGCGCGACGAATCTTATTTTCACCCCGCTCACAGATATACAGGGACCCCTGCGTGTCGAGCGTCAACCCCACCGGAGAATTGACCACTGCCTCAACCGCGAGCAAACCATCGCCATGCTTCAGCGCGCCGGCGGCATCTTTGGCGACAAACCGAGCCGCGCCACAGCCACCCATGTTCTTGTCATCGTACCCGCTGTCACCGTTGCCGGCCACCGTGCTGATGAAGCCCGTGTCTGCATCCACCTTCCTGACCCGATGGTTGCCGGTATCGGAGATATAGGCGTGATTGTGTTGATCGAAGACGATGGCTTCCGGCGCGTGCAACATCGACTTCGCCGCCGGCTTCCCGTCTCCATCGTATCCGTACCGGCATACACCGGCGAGGGTTGAAATCAACCCGGTCTTACGATCAATTTTGCGCACTCGATTACTGCCTTTGTCGACGACATACACATCACCGGCATGGTCGACGGCGATACCGACGATATCGTACAGCCGCGCCTCCATGGCCGGATGGCCGTCATCGAGGTACATCGACAAACTGAGTCCATCCGAACAGACCGGCATCAGCCACCCGTTGTCGTCACTGAAATCGATGCCGATCGCATCGCCGGACAACACCACCAGGTTGCGCGCCACCAACGGCTGCTCGCGGGCTTCGTCTTCCGCGGTCCAGCTTCCCGCGATGGTTTCCACCAGGCCGGTCCGCGAATCGTACCGACGAATCCGGTGCGCTTGCGTATCGGCAATATACATCACATCGTCCGCGTCGAAGGCAATCGCCGCCGGCCAGGTCAAATTCACTTCCAACGCAGGGCCATCACCATTAAACCCATGTTCACCGGTGCCCACGACCGTGGTGATAATTCCGGTTTCATGATCGATTTTACGAATCCGGTTACTGCCGGAATCACAGACATAGAGATCGTTGCGGGAATCACAGGCGACGTCCAGCGGCAGATATAGTCCGGCTTCTCCGCAAGGCCCTTCGTCGCCGCTGTAACAGGTCTCGCCGATCCCGGCAAAATTATGGACGGTACCCTCCGCGAGATTGACACGACGAACTCGGTCGCTGCCTGATTCGGCGAAATACAACCACCGCTCGTCCCGATCCAACGCGACATGGTGCGGCAGTGGAATGCCTGCTTTCACCGCGCGCTTACCGTCCCCCGTGCTTCGCGCCTTCCCGTTTCCGGCAAAGGTTTCAATGTATCCGACTGCTAACTGAACGTCCGTTTCCATAACTGTCTCAATCCGTTCTGTGCTGGACCCATTGTGCCGAAGGATGCTACGCGCGCGCAGCCGGGGGCGCTGCGGCAACCGGCGGCTCAACGACAGGCGTCGACATGGCTCCCGGCGGCGGGGCCTGAATAGCCTGTGCCTGCACCGGTTCGGCCTGTTGCGCCTGCGCTTGCGCTTCTGCCTCGATCGCATCCGCCTCATGAACGGATTTCTTAAAGCCCTTGATCGCTTTGCCGATCCCCTCACCAAGCTGTGGCAACTTCCCGGCTCCGAAAATAATCAGCACAATAAACAGGATCAGGATCAACTCTGTAAAACCAAGACTGCCAAACATGGTGTGTCTCCTTTGCTCACATGTTCAGGATGCGGCTCCCTCTTTGGCTTTCTTCGCGAATCGTTCTTTCAAGCGCTGGCGAGCCTGTTCGGCCTGCTCGAACATCTTGCACTTGTCGTAGACGCTGATCAAGTTGTAGTAAGCGAGGGGCTCGTCCGGGCTGTGCTCCACCGCGCTCTCCATGACCTTGATCGCCAAATCCGTCTTCCGATGATTGAGGGCGATTTCCATCAGTTTGAAGCTCGCCTCCAGATGTTTCGGATCTAACTCTAGGACACGAAGATAACACTGGATCGCCATGTCGATCGTGTTGTAATCGGAGACTTGCGGATTGTCGAGTTCCACGTACACGCCGGCGAGATTGTACCACGCCATCGGATCGTCCGGCGTGATCTCGACGAGCCGCTCGTAGTAATTCTTCGACTCCATATACTTTCGTTTATCCGCTTGTACACGCCCCAGGTTAAACAGAGCAAGGACGTCATACGCATGGACATCCAAGGCGCGTTTGAATTCCGCCTCGGCTTCGTCGACCATGCCCTTGGTGGCGTAAATCGTTCCCAGGTTCGAGTAGTACATCGCCAGCGATCGGTTCATCTCGGTCCTGAGCCCCTCCGCCATCTCGATCGACTTTTTCACTTCAGTGAGCGCATCGTCGAGCCGCCCCTTGCTGAAATACAACTCCCCTAGCCGACACCGTGCCTGAAAATCGTCCGGCTCGGCGCCGAGCAACTTTTCAATTTCCGCAATTTCTTCATCGGGGCTCAACGGTTGATCACCGGAATCCACCGCCGCACTTCCCTGCTCTGCTCCGCTTGCCTGTGTCTGCTCATCCATAACAGCGTATCCTAATCTGGGTGACTCATAAGATTAAATTTGTCCACCAACGAGAGATTCCTGCGTGCCGACGATGGGTGGCCTGGTCACCGCCGCCTGTTCCGTCACCGCGCCTTTGGGACGATCAAGCGTCAAGAGCATCACTCCGAGCACCACCATCAGAGTCAAACTGGAAAAGAGCAACGCATACCCGGCGATAAACATTAACGCCAAGCCGTATCCCGCAAGACGCCCCATCGTCACGAGCCTAATCACGGTGTACGACCAACAAAGCAGCCCCGCGACATAAAAGGCAAAGGGCAGATAAAAGGTATACCCCATGCCCATCTGAAAGATCCAGCTGATCCCCTCGCCGCCCTTTCGGATCGAATTCGCCAATGCCGGGTTGTATAGGCCCAGGAAATAATCCATGAACAGGAGGGCAAGAAATACGAGGCCGGCGACGGACCAAAACCAGATCGCGCGCCGGCGCTGCTGTCGATTCCTGGTACGGAATGACACCCCGCGCCCATAGGCCCAGAACACTAGGATGCTCGCAAGAACCATCAGCGCTTCCCCGAGACGATTGGCTTCGTACACAAACGGCGGTGCGGCAATCACCCCCATCCACCCATAGGCAGTAGAGAAAATTTGATAATAGAGCCATCCGGAAATGCCGAAGTAATAAACCAGGCCCATCACTCGCCTCGACCACTCCTGCTGCTGGGAGAGGTACTCCAGCATCAGCGCAGTGAGTGCAATGAGGGTCACGACATTGTAGGCAATGGAGCCCAGCATGGCCGGCGGCACAATCAGAAAGGACACCGTGAGAATCAGCAGGAGGGCCACACTGGGAATCGTGACGGCATTCAACCCCGTGATGCCCTTGGCGCGAGCCCTGTTCACCAGCAGAACCACCAAGGCCAGAAATACAAAGATTGCGACGACATTCAGCAAGGCGAAGCCGACAGACGTCAGCAATTGGAAGATCGTTCCGACCCACTCATGCTGGGCCGCAATCTTGCTGATGTGCATGCCGAGCCGGGATACCAGGCGATAGAGGACGAGTTCGAAAAATGCGACGAACAACACCAACTTAATGGTGTATTCGAACAACAGCCCCTGATCTTCGACCCGCCCGTTTGACCGTTCAACGGCGGTGGCTACAGCAGACATCTCCAGCCCCCTGTGCAAAACGTTGATGATAATCCTCTGGCCACAACCGGTCAACGAGCAGGAGGCCTGCCCTCATGACCGCGCGAACGCTAAGAGCCGGTCGGTTGCGGTACCTGCAACGCTTGCGACTTGGCCCGGGCAATATAGAGCAGCCCGTCGGCCATGGAATAGTTAAACGGCAATTCGCACACGACTTCGCTGATTTTTTCGTAGACCTGTTGATAGAGTTGCTCGGCCTGGGCCGGGGTCATGCCCTCCTGCACCTCGTAAAAGAAGCCCAGGCTCAGGTCTTCGGTCGCCGGCCGCATGATCCGACGGATGCCGTAACTGCCCGGATCGCTCATGATCGGCGCCTCTTTTTCCAGATCGAACAGACAGGGCTGACAGGAGAACCCGTAGGACTCGTGGAGCTTCTTGTTCCCCACCACGAAGTTCATGGTATCGAGGGCTTCCTCTTCTTTCTCCGTGGGGAATCCGACGATCACGTAGCAGTGCACGGCAATGCCAAGATCGACGCAGTCATCGACAATCCGGCGAACCCATTCCTGTTTGATGCCCTTCTTCATGAAGTCCATCACACGTTGGTTGAACGATTCCAGACCGAACACGATTTTTAAACAGCCGGCGTCCCGCATCTGTGTCAGCAATTCGCGGCTCAGATTCTTTTCGAACCGAAGTTCGCACGTCCACTTGACGTTCACTTGCCGCTCGATCATCTGCTGGCAGAGCCGCTTGGTCGGGGAGAGGGCAAAACATTCGTCGGTGAAGAAAAAGGACTGCGCGCCGTAACGCTCTTTCAACCAGACCAAATCGTCCACCGTCTTCCCCGGATCACGCTGCCGGAAATTCTGGTGATCCAGCGTGAGGGCGCAGAACGCGCAATCTTTGTAGTAGCAACCCCGTGAAAATTGTACCGGCAGAACAGGCTCGGGGGACAAATACAGATCCAGCGGAAACCCGTCGTAGTTCGGCGCTGTGAGCTGGTTGATATTCTCAGAGTAAAAGGGCTGATTGACCGTAATCTTGTCGTTCTGGCGATAAATCAGATTCGGAACCCTACTGAAATCCCGCTTGCCGTCCATCTGGTTGACCAGCTCCAGCAGGGCGGTTTCGCCTTCAAAGACGACGAAATCATCGACGAGGTCAAACAACCATGGACATCGCCGCAAATTATCGACCAACCGGGTGAAGATACTTCCACCGACCGTCACATGCAATTCGGGCGCATGCTCCTTGATCAATCGGCAGAGCGTGAGCCCTGGAATAATTTGCGAGGTCGCTGTAATCGAGACACCGACCAGATCCGGACGATCACTCAGGAGCGAAGGCAACACATGCTCGCGGAAGAGACTAATATAGGGATTCTGCCCTTCGTCACGAATGGCCTTGATCAGATCTTTTGACGAGTAGATCGAATAGTCACCGAATTGGTTATCGACAACTGTCATTCGCGTCGGAAAATACAACGAGGAGAGAACCTCAAGCCATTTGTCGATCAGAAAGAGACTATTGCGGTACGCCTCAATATCGTAGAACCCCTCACCTCGCAGTGTCTCTTTTGCCAGTTCGATTCGCTCAAATAAATAGGGAAACCGGTCAAGCGACTCAATGACGCGAGCAAGTTGTTCCGCGCTTCCAGGCCCCCTCTCACCGGTTCGCTCTCGCTCCAGACTCTGCTGTTTGTCCACCAACTGCTGGTAGAGCCCATGCGCATATGATTGCGTCAGAACCTTGTCCAAGAGCTCAATACCGAGATCGCGTTGGGAGACATTTTTGACTCCGGCCTGGGTGAGGAATCCAGTGAGTGATGGAAGACTGAGGTAGGGTTGGGAGGGGTGCCACGTAGGAGGAAACAGGAGTGAAACTTTCATAGGATAATCTTTATATTAAGCAGGAAAATCAGTATTTTCAGAAGAATTGCCCCGTATCGGTTTATACACTCCGCTCCAGTCCGAATGCAACCCTCCGCCCCGTGCGCGCCAAGAAATTTCAGACCTTCCAGAGATTGATCCACTCTCTTTCAAAACACAGGAAGGCCCCGAATCACTTTGCCATCTCTGGCAACGACTCGGGGCCTTCCTGTTACGAATCAGAAACCCGATTCCTACCCGGCACAGGAGTAGGGTGGGCCGCTTCAGGCCACTAGGCTCACGGCATCTTCAGCGTGAACCAGGTGGAGAGGGCCTTCATACCGTTTCGTTCAATGTTGGAACCATCCCAGATTGCGAAGGCGATTGGCACCGAGGCACCCGCCTTGAACTGGGTGTCGTTGGCATCGCTGGTCTCCAGCGAACGCTTCACGACCACACGCCAGGTCGGGCCGGTGTATCCACCGCCCTTGAGGGACCCTGACGGCTCCCACACACCATTGCCGATCACATCCTGATGGGCCTGGGTGGTCAATGTGCTGAACCCGTTGGCATTCAGATCCTCGACGGAGCTGACGCGCAGCGTCGGATCAGACATGATGTTACCGGACCAAATGCCGGAATTGAATGGACCAAGGCTCCGGCCGATACGATCCGGATAGGTAACTCCACCAGCCGGCTCTTCGAAATAATAATCCCAGAAGATGCCGGGGTATTGGTCATCTACGTCCCACATCCCAGCGCTGTCCTTGCCGAGATCCTTCTGCCACTCCGCGTTCCAACGCCAGATATTGACCGTCCCACCGGACTGGCCCATGCACTGGAATGGCGGGGCTCCCGCGGTGTTGACCGGGAACATGACGGCGGCCTGGTCCCGGAAATCCTGCGGACCGATTGCCGTGTCGTTCTTGGTCTGGTCGCTCCAATCAAGGCGCAACCCCAAATCCTTCCCATTGCTGACCGCCTTCACAAACACCGACTTCACCGAGATATTCGGGTGCATCGGGGTCGTGATGGTCTGGCCGCTCAACGGGATGATGACACCTGGCACTCCTTCCCAGATGGGGTTTGCACCATCCATCGGGATTACCCCCTTGATCGCCTTCACGGGAATGGTCACCGGTTGGCTGACCGCGAGAGGCACCTGCCCGATCGTCAACATAATGCCGACGATCAGCGCAGAGAACAGAATGCCAAACACCAAACGCTTATTGCGTGTCTGCACCAGTCTCATTGCGTATGCCCTCCTCTGAAAGATTAATAAGAAAAAGAACTGGGAACGTATAACGTCTGCCGAAAACCGAATACTGCACTGCCCGCAAACCGAGAACTCCTACGCAGTCCCGACTGGGCCTTCGCTCTTCTCGCCGGCCTTCTCTTTTGTCTGTTGGTCCATGAAGGACTCAGCGCCGACCTCACTCAGCAACATGCTGAGCTCATTCCCCTTGTCCTGCGCCCCGCACTCGTAGGTTTGACCTTCCGGAGCATTGAAGGTAGCTGGTCTATAGTCCGCCTCAGAGTACGGCTGCACAGTCACTCCGAGGAAGGCGACCTCAAAATCCATCCATTCCGATATACAGTCGGCAATCAGCTTGAATAACCCCGTATCCGACTTCTTCGCCAACATTCTACAGAACAACGGTACCCATCGGCCGATATGATTCTTGATAAATTTCTTTTGCGCATCGACCACGATCTCAGTCTTGTCGATCCCATCATGGCAACGGGAATAGGACTCTTTGTAGGTCAGAAAATGCATGAACTCCAGCTCGACACTCAGGTGATCGAGACGCTCGTGCACGTCCTTGGAGAGCTCGACTCCGAAGGCTTTGTAAAAGCCCGCAATGTCCCCCATCACATGGGACTGCGCAAAGACGTGATCGTTACCGAAAAGTGTTTCGTAGGGCGGACAATCCAGCGTAATCACATTGGTGAAGACCCGCCGATGCTCCGTCTGAAGATCGCCGATCTGCCAATTGACACACTCAGCCGAAACCAGCTTCTCGATCTGGTCGAACTGTTTTTTCATCAGGGCGATTTTTTGGCTGGCCCGATCACCACCGATGCCATCGAGTGCGAGACGCAATCCGTCCAATGCGGCTCGTCCGTCTTCGACGAATTCACCACACTGGAGATAATCCAAGAACTCCTCGTCCTCAGGATACAATAAACTCCATGAGAACAAGAGATATATTTTGCTACGATTGAGCGCTCGCTCGACGGCTGGCGAATCTTTTATGGCGACCGCCTGCGGGGGGGCGATTGCGGTGGAGGACGGGGAGGTGGGCTGCACGACCTGTTTCGATGTCATACGTATCTTGCTCCTCACCTCAACATGTTGCGCACTTTTTTCGCACACTACGCAACATCTGAGTCCTGCGGCACAGGAGGCGTATGATAGGTAAAGGAGGGAGGGATGTCAAGCATGAACTCTCTCTCTCCTTCGCCCTTGCCACAAGTGCCGATGTTTCACTACTCTGCCTGATCATTTCGCATTCCGGATCGAGTAAATACACTGCTTTTAGAGGCCCAGCGCACCGGCAGACAGGTTTCTAGCCGGTGTCACCTTGATCGCAATACGATCATTGACCGTCTTGCAAATCTGCTCACACATACCACATCCGACGCACCGCTCTGGAGCCACCACCAGATGCAGCGCGTGAAAATCCATCGAGAGAGCCTCGACGGGGCATTTCGACACACAGGCATGACAACCCTGGCCTGCCGTACAGACACGGTGCGACACCGTCGCGACACCCATTCGGACATCAAAGCAATCGGCAACCGGCAGGAGCGCCTCGGTCGCACAGGCGGCAATACAGGGAAAATCGTCGCACAATTCGCACGCGACCTGATTCGAGAAAATGACCGGCGTACCGTTCGACACATCGCTCACGATCGCACCCGGCGGGCAGGCTTCAATGCAATCGCTACAGCGCGTGCACCGTTCGAGAAACACCGCCTCATCGACGGAACCCGGGGGACGCAACCAGTCTGTTCGCACAGGCGCGGCCGGTTGCTCGCGAGGCGCATCCTTATGAGCCGCGAACTCCCGCGCCGCCTTCGCTACCGACACGACGGAGTCTTTGAGAAAATCACGGCGCCCGTATTTAGGATCAGCGGTCACGATGCACCCCGATTACATCACACCATCGGCCCGCAGTTTGTACACTTCCACACAACGATCACAGGCCCCGTACTCGACATCCCAGCCCGGATGGTTCTCGCGGATGAAGTCCAAAATATACTTTTCCAGCTTGGTTTCCATATCTTCCACCCAGGTGTACGTCGGGAACCGGCAGAGCGGACAAGGAAACCCCGGCATGAGCATCACCTTATTGGTGGTCTCCGGGACTTCTCCGCCCTCGACATCCACCGCGCGATCCAGGATGCGCAGGGTGTCGGTCGCCATTTCCACCAATTCAGAATGGGTGAAATAGCTCGTCTGCCACAACCCCTCAAATACGGATTTCAACTGAGCCGGAGGAATCTTTCGATACCACGAGCGAAACTCCTTGAATCGATCTTCCTTCTGGAGCATCGGCTCCTTTCCGGAAGCGATCAAGCGGCTATCGACGCTGATATTCCAAAGAATACGATAGCGGTGCAAAATGAGGGTTTCTTCACCTGGATTCTGTCCGACCCGCGTATCGGGATCGTATCCGAACGCCGGGTCGAGCATATCATGGATATGCAGGAGCTCGTGACGGCAGTACCTCGTTAACGCCGGATCATAGAACCGCCGCGGAATCAGCTTGATACCGACTCCCTTCAGTCCCTTCTCCTCAAATTGCTTCGCCAGGTCGTGCTCGACGGAGCCCCATTTGCGCAGGACGTCGACTCCTTCCTGATCCTCCTTAAGCACCCCCTTGACCAAGACGATTCCGACTCGCTGCTTCAACTCAGGAAATTCATTGAAGGCGTCGCGGATGATATCGGAGAATCCCCAGATACCGAATAAGTATTGATACAGCTTCTTGAACTCGGCCTCGCGATCGTCCAGCGTGAACTTTTCATAGATCGGGTCGGCGAGTTCATGGAACTCTTTATAGTAGGTCGGATCCCCTTCCCGCTCCGTCTTTTCAATAAAGGAGTCGATGACTTCCTGCAGTAAGGCCGGCTGAAAACGGATCTCCATCGACGGCTTGGAAACTTCTACTCCGGTTGCCATAAGACCTCACATGTTCTGGTTCGGTGAACGAATGAAACCCGCACGGGTACTGCGCTTGACTTGCTCCCAGTCGTTCTCTTACGATCATCGAAACGACTGCCGATTATACAAACCCCTCAGCGATTTTTGCAAACCGTTGAGGGTCCGGCCGGGGCTCGATGGCCCCCGCTCAGCACAGCGACGAGGCACAGACTTTTATGAGCAATCAAACGACCGCGCCCCTGACCACGCCTTTAACCGGACAACCAAGCAGCCAGAGCGGAACCGTACAGCCCCCCCCTCCCGTCGACCATTTAGAATATTGGAAAGCAGGGTTTCGGGAACTCAAGACGTTTCGCGGACACTCGCACGGCGTCTGGTCCGTCGCCTATGCTCCCGATGGCCAAACGATTGTCAGCGGCGGCGTGGATCGATACGTCCGCGTCTGGGACATTGAAACCGGGCGACTTCTGCGTTCGTTAAGGGGCCACACCGCCGATATTCGCGCCCTGGTGTTCACCCCGGACGGCCGCACGCTGGCCTCAGGCAGCGAAGATCGGACCATCCGTCTGTGGAACCCGAAGACCGGCGAGCCGACCAAGCTCTTATTTACCCGGTACGATCACAATGTCTGCAGCCTGTCGTTGTCTCCTGACGGTCTCATGCTGGCCCGAGGTAGCCACAATAAGGACATCAAGATCTGGGAAGTCACGACCGGCACCGACCTCATGACCCTGCTGGGAAAAGACCAATACGATCACCACTGGTCGGTCTGTGTAGCGTTTTCGCCGGACGGCGTGCACCTTGCCAGCGGGTCCGACATCGGCAAGATCAGAATCTGGGAAGTCCTCCCGAGCGGAGAGGAGAAAATTCTCCACAACGGCCATTGGGAAGAAACAGCCGAAGACTCAACAGAGACCCGCGGCTTCTTCATCGAAGACGACGGCGGATTTCAAAAACCGATGGAGTTCTGGATCGGCGCGATGGTCTTCACGCCGGATGCAAAAATGCTGATCACCGGCAGTCGTGACAACACGATCCGTTTTTTCGAGATGCCGACGATGAACGAACTGCGGGTCGTGCGCGGGCACAATGGATGGGTTCGGTCGTTAGTGGTTTCGCCCGACGGCAAAGTGCTCATTAGTGCAGGGGATGACAACACCATCCGTTTCTGGGACATCGCCACGGGCCGAAATTTTCGCACCGACAAAACCCACGGGGGAGCGGTGCGCGGCATCGCCCTTTCGCCGGACGGATTACGCCTCGCCAGCGCCTCCTGGGATCGTACAGTGAAGCTCTGGGAAGGCGGCGTGGAGCCTGCCGAGTAACCTACTCATCCTTCTCCTCCGCCTCCCCCTTGGCGGAGGAGAGACCGTACCGCTTACATTTGTCCCACAAGGCCTTTCGGGATAACCCCAGGATCGTGGCGGCATTCGTCCGGCTGCCGTCTACCTGCTTTAAGACTGCGGCAATGTAGTCCCGCTCAAATGCTTCCCGCGCCGTCGCGAGCGTGGCAGGAGCCGTGGACTCCGGCTTCTCAACCTTCGCCGTCAGTCCTTCTGCGCAAAAACCGCAACCTGCTTGAGGTGAACCGCCGAGATAGGGACAGGTCTGGAAGCCGCACAGATCCCACGGCTGTAACGACTCTCCGTCCCGCCCCAAGGCGGCGGCTCGCTCCACCATCTGCTCCAGCTCACCGACATTGCCGGGAAACGAATAGTGCAGGAGCAGATCGCGACTCGGTTGCGCAAACCCGTCTAGCGACTTACCGAGGGCCGCCGACCTCGCCTCCAGCATATGCTCGGCGATCACCAGCACATCCTCCCGCCGCTCGCGCAATGGCGGCACCACGATCTGCACGGCTGTAAGTTGCTCGGAAAGTTCCTTATGAAATCGTCCCTGCTGAGCCATTTCCTTCAGATCATGGTTGGACGCACATACGATGCGGACGTCCGCATCGATGGATTCGCGCCCGCCGACGCGCTCGAATCGCCGATTCTGAAGCAAGCGCCACACCTTCGCCTGCACATTGTGAGTGACCGCATCAATATCGTCAATAAGCAGGGTTCCCTTGTGCGCCAATTCGAACCGTCCGCGTCGTTGACGCAGCGCCCCGTGAAACGCGCCCTTTTCATGACCGAATAACTCTGCCTCCAGGAGCGCCTCGGGAAGGTCCGCGCAACAGACCTTGATCAGAGGTTGATCGCGCCGGGGACTATTCAAATGAATGGCATGGGCCACTAACTCCTTGCCCGTCCCGCGCTCCCCGATAATCGACACCGGCGAATCGGTTGCGGCCACCAACTTGATCTTCTCCAGCAAGGCCCGCATCTGATGATTGCACCCGAGGATCCCGCCGAAACTGAACCGGTCTTCCAGCACCTCTTTCAATTCAAGATTTTCCCGTCGCAACCCAAGAATCTTGCCGACACGCTCGACGATCAGCAGGAGCTCGTCCATTTGAAACGGCTTGGTGATGTAGTCGTATGCACCCAGCTTGATCGCACCGACCGCCGTATCCACCGACCCATGGGCCGTGATCAGGATGACTTCCGTCGTCGGACTCCGCTCCTTACAGGCCTTCAAAACCGTCAGGCCGTCGGCGCCGGGGAGGCGCAAGTCGGTAATCACGATATCGAACTGACGCGTCCCCAGAACCGTCAGTCCCTCCGTTCCAGTGGCGGCTGCCATGACTTCGCAGCCGATGCCCTCCAAGGCATCCAGCATGGACAACCGCATCAACGGCTCATCATCAACAATCAGTACATTGAGGCCCTTCACGAAAACCTCCCGATGACGTGCCGTTCCGTCGCCAGCGGAATAGAGACAGTAAAGGTGGTCCCTTTCCCGACTTCGCTCTCGACAAAAATCCTCCCGCCATGCCGCTCCACGATACCCAGGCTGACGGACAGGCCAAGCCCGGTACCCTCCCCTTCATTCTTCGTGGTGAAGAACGGATCGAAAATCCGCGGCAACACCGAGGAGGAAATGCCGCAGCCTGAATCCCGAATCCGAACCAGACAATGCCCCTCATCCATCGACGTGCGGATGGTCAGGACTCCTCCGGTCCGCATCGCTTGAATGGCGTTCAACACAAGATTCATCAACACCTGTTCCATCATATGCCGATCGATCATCAACTCCGGAATATCGGGCGAAAGCGCCGTCTCCAGCTGCACACGATGGGGAACAAACAGATGGTCCGTCAGCAACAGTACCCGATCGACGACTTGATTGATATCAGCCAGCGCGAGTTCCGGGTTGTGTTGCTGCGAGAAATCGAGCAGTTGCCGGACGATCCGCTGCACCCGCCGCAAGCCGTCTTCCATCGACGCCAGGTACTCCTCCTGCCTGGACGGCGACAGGGTTCCCTTCCGCATATTGTACAGACAATTGAGAATGCCCCCGAGTGGGTTATTGATCTCGTGCGCAACCCCCGCAGCCAATTTTCCCACCGACGCCAACTTCTCGGAGTTTCTAATTTGTTGCTCCAGCTTCTTCGTGTCCGTCATATCGCGGGCGATTCCCAGCACGCCAAGGATCTCCCCCTCCACGCCATGAAGCGGCGAGACGCTGACCATCACGGAACGCGGCTCGCCGGACTTCGTCAACACTTCGACCTCATAGACCTGTTTCACACCGATATCCAACGTCGATTTCAACCGGCGCCCCCGATGCCGTTTCGACAGTAACCCCAGATACGGCCGCCCCAGCAGATCTTCCTTGGCATACCCCCAAGCCAGCACCTTGCCGTTCACGTACGTGAAACACTGCTCGTTATCGAGCGTATATATGACGTCATTGGCGTTCTCAAGGAGATTCTCAAGGTACTGCTTGGTCTCTTCAATCTCGCGGGTTCGCTCGCTGACCTTCGCTTCCAGCTCCTGCTGGTAGGTATGCATCTGCCGTTCAAGACGTTTTCGGTCGGTGATGTCGCGAAGCTGAACCATCACCCAGGTATGGTCGCTGCCGCGCACCAGAATCAGGTCCATCTCGACCGGCGTCTCTCTGCCGGTGGCATCGCGCACGGTGATTTCCTGAGTCGGCACCTGGCGCTCGCCGGCACGGATCTTTTCCAACAACACCCGCATCTCGTCGTGATGAACCGGTTCGACCACGTTGAGAATGCTGCTTCCGACGATTTGTTGCTCCGGGTATCCCAGCGCCTGCTCTTCCCGTTTGTTGACGGCCACAATCACACCGTCTTCCCCCACCATAAACACCGAATCAGCCACCAGGTCGAACAAGGCTTTATACCGTTCTTGCGAGGCCACCAGTTGCCGTGTGCGTTCGTTGACCGCCTGTTCCAGTCTGGTCGTGTACTGATGGATTTGTGCCTCCAACAGGCGCCGCTCCGTGACATCGCGGACAAACGCGCGCGAGTGGACCAGACCGCCACCGCTTTCGAATAACGCCGTCGCATGGATTTCCACGTCGATCGGGTGGCCATCTCCAGCCACAAACACGGTCTCTATCGTACTGCGCCCCTGCGAAACCAACCGCTCCAGATAAGCCAACACCTCAGCCTCACGACCTTTGGGAACGAGATCCCAGAGGCGCATCTGGAGCATCTCATCCAGGGAATAACCAAGCTTGTCCAGGCCGGTCTTATTGACGTGCACAAACTGGCCGGCCTTGTTCAACTGATAGATCATCTCCGGGGAATGTTCGATGAGATCGCGGTACCGCGCCTCCAACCGGCGGACATCTTCCATCCGCTGCTCGATCTGTTCGAACGAGGTGCGCAGGTTCGCCGCCATATTATTGAAGGCGTCCGCCAGTTGTTCGATTTCATCGCCGGTCTTGAGATCCAACTGCTGATCCAACCGCCCGCTTCCGATCCGCTGCACGCCTTCATGCAACAGTCCGATCGGACGGGCGATGCGTCGCGCGACGGTCAGACCCGTGAGCAACAGCACGCCGAACACCCCCAGCCCATACACCGTCACTTGCACGACGAGCCGAGAGAGCGGCGCATAGGACTCGGCCGGGTCCTGCCGCACAAATGTCACCCAGCGCTTCCCACCCAGACTATCCGGCGTCAGTTCAGTTCCCAGCCGGACCGGCGCAAACCCCACAATCGAATTCTGTCCCCCGTGGGAATCATTGGCCAACGTGGTCCATCCCGCGGGGCTTGCGCTGATGGCGCTCACCAACTCAGGCTTCACTGCATGTTCTTCCGGTGCCAAAACCGGGCAAATCAATGGAACCCCGTCAGAATTGAACAACATGGCATGCCCAGTGTGCCCCACCGTGGCTTCCGACACGGAATGAAACAGGGTATCCCGCCGCAAAAGCACTGTGACCGCACCGATCGTCACATGCTGTTCATCGTCAATGATCGGCGCCGACACATTGACCACGTGGGTGCCGAAAGCAGGATCAAAGAAGATATCGCTGACAAACACCTTCCCCGTTCCGCGCTTCATGACCGCCTGCCACCAGGCTGCCTTGCCATGGTAATACTCGACCTGCGGGATCGAACTCACCACCAGAGCACCGCGGTTGTCCGTTACAAAAATCCCCACGTAGTCGGCCTTGCGGATATCGTGCCATCGAATCAAATAGTTGGTCACAATCCGGTTGATGAACAGCGGAAACTCGCTCTGCTTGTCCCGTTGACGCCACCGCTGCTGCCAGGCTTTGATCATGGACTGGACCGTTTTTTCGTCCTTGTCCAGGTAGGTGCGATTGGATTCGGTCACAGAGGTGCGCAGGAAGGGGGTGGCGGCGAGTTGCTGCGCCTCATTGACCCCACGCGTCACCTGCATCTCAATCCGCCGGGCAGCCTCAACCGCCACCTCTTTAAAGTTGGCCCCGATCGTTTCCCGAAGCGCGCGGCGTTCTTCGATGTAGGTGAGGACGAGTGAGAGGCACAGCGGCAGGAGGCCGACCATCACGATTGCCGTGATGATCTTTCGCTGGAGACTGTGAGAGCGGCTCCAGAACAGCATGGGTGACTTACCCCGACTAACGGCCCTCTCACAGGACTATACAGGGTTTCAGCCAAGGCCCGGACGACCCGAGCTTAGCGACGCTTCATGAGCCCCCCGGCACTGCCGGGCCACAGCAGCAACAACGGGCTCGCCACGAAGACTGATGAATAGGTTCCGAACATCACGCCCCCGAGCAGTGCCAGGGAGAAATCGTGCAAGACCTCGGCACCTGCGAGCACCAACGGAATGAGCACGATGACCACGGTCAAACTGGTGACGATGGTACGGCTCAGAACCTGGTTGATGGCCTGGTTGATGATCGTTTCTTCATCCTCACGCCGGCGCGTCCGCAAATTCTCACGGATACGATCGAAGACGACCACGGTGTCCGTCAACGAATACCCTGCCAAGGTCAGCAATGCCGTGATCACCAACAGCGTAATCTCTTTATCCAGCAGATAAAAGACACCCAGCACAGCCAGCACATCATGGAATGTCGCCAAGGCGGCCGCCACGCCGAATCGCAACTCAAACCGGACCGCAATATAGAGCACGATGCCGACGAACGAAATGAGGACCGCGATCATCGCATCTTCTTGGAGTTTCTTCCCGATCGTCGGGCCGATTTCCATACTGGAATCCACCACAAACTTGTTGGCGGGGAATTCTTTGCTGAACACTGCCATGACCCGTTCGGCAACCTTCTCCTCAATCGTGGTCGACGCCTTCACACGGATGAGCAACTTGTTGTCTTGCGTGAACTCCTGCAACTCCGCCGACCCCAGACCGTTATTTTCCAGCGCACGTCTCGCCTCGTCGATCTTCATCGCTTGCTCGAACTTCAACTGCACCGCCGTCCCGCCGGCGAAGTCGATCCCCAGATTCGCCGCGCCGCGCGCAATTTGAAGCACCGCGATGAGACCAAGAAAGGCGAGGATGCCGGAGATCACAAACGTGATGGACCGCTTTCCCATGAAATCGATATTCGTCTTTCCCAAAATCTCGAACATGCCGGCTCCTCCTAGATACTGAGCTGCTCAATTTTTCTGCGCTGATTGAACAGGTCGAACACCACTTTGGTCCCGACCAGCGCCGTAAAGAGGTTGATCGCGATACCGAGGCAGAGCGTCACGGCAAAGCCTTTGATCGGCCCGGTACCGAAGAGAAACAGGGCGAACCCCGTGATCAACGTCGTCACGTGCGAATCCACAATCGTCAACAACGCCTTGTCATATCCCGCATCGATCGCCACCCGAACCGCCTTGCCCTGCCGGAGTTCTTCTCGGATGCGCTCGAAAATTAGCACGTTCGAGTCCACACCCATACCGATGGTCAGAATGATACCGGCAATGCCCGGCAAGGTCAGCGTGGCGTTCAGCCCCGCGAGCGCCCCGATCAGACAGACCAGGTTCAGCAGGAGCGCAAAGTTTGCGATCACACCGGACAGGCGGTAATACAGGGCCATGAACAGGATCACAAGGAGGCCCGCAAAGAGGGTGGCCTTCACACCTTTTTCGATGGAATCCTGCCCGAGGGACGGACCGACGGTCAGGTCCTGGATGATCTTGAGCGGTGCAGGCAACGCACCGGCACGCAACACGATCGACAGGTTGTTCGCTTCCTCCATCGAAAACGTCCCGGTGATCTGAGCCCGTCCGCCGCTGATTCGTTCTTGAATGACCGGCGCCGAATAGATGGTATTGTCGAGCACGATCGCCATGCGCTTCTTCACGTTCTCGCCCGTGATGCGGTCGAACTCCCGCGCGCCCTTCGCATCGAACGTCACGGACACGTAGGGTTCATTGAACTGGCCGATGGAGACCCGCGCATCGCTCAACACGTCGCCGGCCAGCATCACCCGCTTTTTCACCAGATAGGGCGCGAGCCATTCCTGCCCGCTGTCCTTTTCGACGATCCGCTCGAACAAAATCTGATCGCCTTCCGGCACCTTCCCCTCGACCTGCTTCAGGAACGCGTCTTCGCGCTCCTTGCCCTTCTGAATTCGGCCGGGCAGATCCAGCTTGAGCTGATTCTCATCGTCCAACAATTTGAACTCGAGCAGCGCGGTCTGTTTGATCAGGTCTTTGGCAAGCTTGGCATCCTTGATACCGGGCAACTGGACGACCACCTGCTTGAGCCCTTGTCGTTGAATCAACGGCTCAGCCACACCGAACTGGTCGATGCGATTCCGGATCGTCTCCAACGCCTGATTGATGGCGGAGTCCTTGATGCGCTTGATCTCCGCATCTCGCAACTCCCAAACGACCTTGTTGGCGGACCCGGCCGACTCCATCTCCACATAGGTCGGGAAATCGTCCAACAGCTTCTGGACCTGCGCCTTCAATTCGGCATTTTGAAATCCGATGGTGATCTGCGACGAGCCGGTACGTTTCACCGACTCCGCCGGGATTTTCTTCTCCACTAACAGATCCTGGAGCCCCGCCGCCGTCCGCTCCACGGCGATCTCGACGGCCCGATCTTCCTCCACCTCCAACACCAGGTGAATGCCGCCCTGTAAATCCAACCCCAGGGTGATGCCCTTGTCCGGCAGGACCTCACGCACCCACCGCGGCAGTTCCTTGTACAGAGGTTGGTATGAGGGCAAGAAAAAGATGATCGAGGCGACCACCATCGTCACTAGGGCTAACAACCGTCCGCCGACTTTTTTCATACGTGCGCCAATCCTTCCCGTCTCCGTCGCGTGCGTCAGTCTTCTTCTTCACCGCGCAGCCGAGCAATATGCTCTTTCTGGATTTTGATTTTGGTCGTGTCCGCGATCTGGAGCGTCACCGTGTCCTTCCCTAAATTGGTAATGGTCCCCCAGATTCCGGAGGCCGTGACTACCTTGTCGCCCTTCTTCAAGGTCTCCATCATTGTCTTCAACTGCTTCTGGCGTTTTTGCTGCGGCAGAATCAGCATGAAATAGAAAATGACGAAAATCAGGACGAACGGGACCAGCGAGAGGAGCCCCCCTCCTGCGCCTGTGTTCCCTGATGCTCCCTGCGCCCATGCCACCGAATCCCACATAATGTCCCCCGCCTGTGCCGCCGTTAAGCACCGTTCGTATTCCGAATCTCCGATCGACCATCATCGGCCGGACGATCCACGACATACGTCCGATGAAACTCACGGCGAAACTCCTGAAAGGTTCCGCCTCGCACGGCGCTCCGGATCTCGTTCATCAACTTCGCGAAAAACCATAAGTTGTGAATCGTATTCAGCCGGGCGCCCAACATTTCTTTTACGCCGAACAAGTGGTGCAAGTACGCCCTGGTGTACCGCGTGCACACCGGACACCGGCAAGCCGGATCAATCGGCTGCTCATCACGCGCATACCGAGCCTGCTTAATCACCACACGCCCGAACGAAGTAAACAACCAGCCTGTGCGTCCATGACGCGACGGCACGACGCAATCGAACATATCAATCCCGCGCGCCACCCCTTCAACCAAATCCTCGGGCATACCCACGCCCATCAAGTAACGAGGCTTGGCCGACGGCAACTCGGGCACCGTGACATCCAACATGCCATACATGTCGGCCTTGTCCTCGCCTACCGACAACCCACCGACGGCATATCCGTCAAACCCCACCGAGACCAAATCACGCGCCGACTCCACCCGCAAGCCGGCATCCAGACCGCCCTGAACGATCCCGAACAACGATTGATCCGTCCGCCGTCTGGCATTGATGCACCGTCGCGCCCACAGCGACGTCCGCTTAGAGGCATCACGGACCTGATCCAGGGAGGACGGCAATGGCACGACATGATCGAACGCCATAATGATGTCCGCGCCTAAAGCTTCCTGAATTTCAATGGAGGTTTCCGGACTGATAAACCGAGACGACCCATCGATATGGGATTGGAACATCACTCCTTCATCGGAGATCTTGCAAAACTTTGCCAAACTGAAGACCTGGAACCCCCCACTATCGGTGAGAATAGCGCCGGGCCAGGCCGTAAACCCGTGCACCCCGCCCAACTCCTCCACTACTTTGTGTCCGGGGCGAAGGTACAGATGATAGGCGTTATTCAAGATGAGGCCATACCCCATCTTGAGCAATTCCTCTCCATCGACACTGCGCACATTGCCCAGCGAGCCGACCGGCATAAACGCCGGTGTCGCGATCTCACTGCGGGCGGTGGTCAACACGCCGACGCGCGCGCGTCCGCCGGATTCTTCATGGGTGGTGCGGAAGGTTAACATGGGATAGGCAGTCCTACATCTGCTCGGGGGCTGACACGCTCAACACGTTCAACCCGTTTCGGACCACCTGCTGCACGGCCCACATGAGTGCCAGCCGGGCACCTGTCAGACCCGGCGTCATCACCTCAGTTGTCCGGCCTGAGGAGCCGGACTGCTCTGGGGATGAGGCGGCTGCTGCCTCGCTGTCTGGGGCCGGAGGTAAAATCCGGTGCTTGTTATAAAAGGGATGCACCATGCCGGCCAACTCACGAAGATAATAGGCCATTCGATGCGGCTCTAATTCCACGGCACTCGCCTGCAATACCACCGGGAACGCCGACAGTTTCCGAATGAGCGCGAGTTCATCCGGGTCTTCCAATATATTGAGATCGGCCTGACTCGGTAGGGGGCACGCAATGCCCCGCGAAGCCGCCACACGCCGGAGACTGGCAATTCGCGCATGCACATATTGCACGTAATAGACCGGGTTTTCTTGCGATTGCTGCTTGGCCAATTCCAAATCGAAGTCCAGATGCGTGCTGGAATCACGCATGAGAAAGAAAAACTTGGCGGCATCCGCCCCGACCTCGTCCATCACCTCGCGCAGCGTAATGAACTCTCCGGACCGCTTGGACATTTCGACCTTCTGGCCTCCACGAAGGAGATTCACCATCTGCACCAGCACGACCCTCAGTCGTTCCTTCGGGTGTCCGTAGGCCTGCACCACCGCCTGCATCCTCGGAATATACCCATGATGGTCGGCGCCCCACACATCGACCAGGAGATCAAAGCCCCGTCGCAGCTTATCTCGATGGTAGGCGATGTCGGAAGCCAGATAGGTATAGTCCCCCTCCTGCTTCCGAACAACGCGATCCTTTTCGTCACCGAACGCCGACGATCGAAACCATTGCGCGCCCTCCTGATCGAACAAGAGGTCCCTGGCGCGCAGTTCATTCAGTACCTGTTCCACGGCGCCGGACGACAACAACGAAGCTTCACTGAACCAGGACTCAAAGGCGATCCCGAACGTCTCCAGATCCTGACGGATGAGTGCCAGTAATTCCCGATACGCGAACTCCCTACTCCGCTGTTCCGCATCAGCGGCGGGAAGCGAGAGCAGCGCCGCGCCCTGTTCCGCCTTCACCTGCTCGGCGACCGTGCGAATGTACCCGCCATGGTATCCATCTTCAGGAAAGGACACCGTCTGCCCACAAGCCTCCCGGTACCGCGCCAGAACCGACAGTCCCAGCAACTTCATTTGCCGGCCGGCATCGTTAATGTAGTACTCACTGACGACATCATGTCCGGTAGCGCGTAAGAGACGGACCAGGGCTTGCCCCACAGCCGCGCCGCGGCCATGTCCGACATGCAACGGCCCGGTGGGATTGGCGCTGACATACTCCACGAGTACTCGCCGTCCCTGCCCCACTTGGCTGTGGCCATACCGCTCGCCCTGCGCTTCAATCTCGCGCAGAACATCCATCCAGAGCTCCCGCTTGACCGTCAGGTTCAGAAAGCCCGGTCGCGCGATTTCTGCACGACTGAACAAGGCGTCCCGCTGCTCGATGTGATCGACAATAATCTGGGCGATTTCAAGCGGAGGTCGGCGCTCCGATGCAGATAACGACATGGCGACGGTACACGACACATCACCCCACTCAGGCCGCTTCGGAGCTTCGAGGTTGACCATCGGCATCTGCTCAAGCTTGAGCATCCCGTGTTGCTGCGCCGATCGAAGTGCCTCGACCAACGCCTGACTGACCTTGTCTTGCACCACACCCTGAGTCACAAAAACCCCTCTAAGTCTGCGTGGAAACAGCGAAAATCAAACTGGGAATCTAACACACCATGGCATGAGAGACAAGATCGTGAGTTAGGTGGCAGGAACGGTCCGTCGCTCTGCCAATAATAGTCGGCAGGCTTCGATGATGCGCTCCGGAGCAATCTGAAGACACACGCGCTCATGACACTCTGTGACGGCACTCCAAGTCCGGCAGGTACAGAGTGCTCCCGATACAAGCGACACGACGCGACCAAGCGGAGCCCAGCGACGTGAATCAGTAGGACCAAAACAGGCAATCGTAGGAACCGACAAGGCAGCGGCAAGGTGCGTCACGCCAGAATCATGGCCCACATAGAGTTTCGCATGCGACAGTACCCCTGCCATTATGGGCAAATCCAGCCCACGGATGACCGGCACGTCAATCTTGATCGTCGCGAGGACGCGCTCCACAGCCTCACGATCGGCTGGGCCTTCCAACAACAAGGGAGCCATGTCGGCCTGGAACAACCACTCGATCACAGGCACGAGAATCTGTGCATCTAAACGCTTATGGCGACTCCCGCTCCCGGGATGAATCACCACCGTGTAGCGATTCTCTTGAATGAGTCCCTGAACAATGAGCCTGCCACGTTCACGAATAATTGGTGAGAGAACGAGTGGAGTGTCGGCTATCTGATGAGTGTCGCTGGCCTGGATGGCCTCAAGATACCGCGACGCCTGGTGTTCGGCACACAGGTCGGTAGATAAAGCAGGCTTCAGGTAAATCGAGCGCACTCCTACGGCGCGCAGTGTAGCCGAGAGGCCCCCTTCTGTGTCCGGAAGCCACCCGACTGCGATATCGCACTTGCTCAACCAGGCCCTAAAGCCTAAACAAAGGCTGTCCGGCCCAGCCCACAGTTCACTCAAATACGACGATTCAAGAGGAAAAACTCGATCAACTTCCCCAGCTCCACACAAGAGCGCTCCGACGGACTGCCCGGCCAAAAACGCAATCTCATGGTGTGGAAACTGGCATCGGACTGCGAACAAAGCAGGGCGGGATAAGAGCACATCACCTAAAGCGCCGGGGTGAATGATTAGCACTCCGCGCTTGTCGCCACCCTGCAGTACCTTGCTCGTCACGATTTATCGGATATCGCTGCGTCGGCGAGAGTCAAATCGTCGGGCGTATTAATATTCTCAAATGAACGAAGACCAACACCAAGAGAGGACAGGTCATTCGCTCCCACTACCGCAACTCGCAATGCTTCACTTCGATACAGTGTCTGGATCTTCAAATTTTGGCGTTCAGCCATCGCCTTGAGAAATTCGGTACACCGCTTGGAATATACTGCGTGCATGGGGTGGAACTGTCCCTGGAGTTCCGCGACAACGACATCGGCCATTTCATCAAAGGAGACCATGTAACGAATCACGTCGGGATGAAGAAACGGCATGTCACAGGCCACGGCAAATATCCTCGGCTGCGCGGCCGCCAATAGCCCAGTATACAGACCCCCTAAACTACCTGCGTTGGGGATAACATCATAGACAACTCGACAGTCACGAACCTCCAGTGATTCGATTGGTTCAGCTAAGACCACCACGGTCTCCACGAAAGTATCCATTAAGAGCGAGAGGGTCCGGTCAAAGACACTCTTCCCCTTCACCTTCAGAAAACGCTTGTCGCGCCCCATGCGTCGGCTCTTTCCACCGGCAATGAGGACTCCTGTGACATTCACTAGGCTGCGCTCACTCATCCCAATGCAATCCCCGAATCATAGTCACATAAAAAAAGAGGGGGTGAGTTTCCCCACCCCCTCGCAAGACTACCTCTAGATCGAGTATCGACTTAGAGGACCTTACCCTTCTTCTTGTTGGCTCGGCGGGTCAACATCCACCCTTCCAAAAACACCACGCCAACTGCAATAACCGCTGGGTAAATGTACACTTCCTGCGGAATCGGAGGCTGCAAGATCGTATAGTAGAAGGCCGAAACGGCCATCTTCCGTCCCGCATCTCCGTTGTGTCCATCCCAGGCAAAGAAGACCATCGGAATGTACTTACCGATATCGAACCTGGTGTATTCATCATAATCATCCTTGTCGCCCTTAAGCGGACGGGAGATCATGACAGTCCACTGGCCGTTTTTCCACTCTGACTTCAACAATTTAACTTTTTCTTCGAAGTCATCACGTTCTTCAAAGTCCTGATCCCAACCAGTTCCCTTAAAGGACCGGAGAGAACCATCCGCCTCCCACTTCAGAATGTCAGCGTTGAACTTCGCATCTCCCCACAAATATCGTGGCTTGAATGGAGCAGGAATCTCCTGCCACTTGATGGGGAACTGGAATGCAACACCATCGTTATAGACGGCATAGTTGTTCTGAGCAGCAGCAATTGACCCTTCTTCTCCGGTCTTAGGCGCTTGCTCCTTCACACCAAAGTTCTCAACATTGACTTGAGTAGGCGCCCAAGGAAGTTTCCCCTCTGCGACACTCTTCGTCCGATCATCCCACTGGATGAGGTAAACAACATTCTTGTCGTTGTACAGCGACTTCACCCAAATGTCATCGATACGATTGACGAAGTTACGAGGCTTGTGGGTGATTTGCCCCCCCATGGCCACATAACGACGGCCCTGCTTCTTCCACATCTCATTCTCGGGGTCGTTCGAAATTTCACCCTCGACCGGAGCAGAAGGAATCACGAAGTTGATCTTCGGCTTGTCGGTCAGAGGATCGATGCCGAGGGGCTTGCCCTCCTCATCGCGCTCGCATAACGAATTAACGAAGTTCGCAATGTTCCAGCGATCTTCGACTGACGTACTATCCGCAAAGGATGGCATTGGCGTCCCGTTTACACCCGTGGAAAACGTACGGAAAATATTCCGTACATTGTAGGGATCTTGTCGGCTTCCGCGGAAATTCCAACACTTGTGCCAGTTGGCCGGCTGAATCGAAAAGCCCCAGTCATCTTTCAGATTGAAAGCGTTACCGTCCCCACGCCCCTCAACACCGTGGCACTCGATACACTTCTTGTCCACAATCAACTGGGCGCCCTTCTTGATACTATCCTCGGTCGCCTCAGCAGGCTTAATAGTTCCAAGTTGAAGAATCGTCTGTGTCTCAGACTGCTTGTCTGTAAACTTTCTGTCCTTGACCAACTGCGTCGTGACAAAGGACAGAACTTGGATTCGTTGTTCCTCGGTCAAGATACCTTCCCACGGCGGCATCGCTGATCCAGGAAGACCGTGCGTGACCGTGTCAAACAAGTCATTCTTGCCTGAATCAGGAGTCTTTTCATTGTAATTAAACAGTGGCAACTCTCCACTCGCCGTATGGCGAATTTTGAAGGTACCCTGGTTGAAGTTGCGCGGCCGTGGCCACAAACGATCGGCACCTGGCCCGTCACCTGCACCGTCCACACCATGACACCAGACACACTTGGTGAAATAGACTCGCTTACCTGCTTCGATCATCTCGGCTGGAGGAGCAGGCGCCAGCTCCCCCTTGGCAAAGCCTTCCGGAAGATCTCCAGCATGACCCAATCCCACCGTACTTGCGGAGAGGATAAGGGCACCCAAGGCTGCTCCGATAATCGGGGTCGCCTTTACGTTCATACGAAGTTTGCTCATTGTTAACCTCACCACCTGTTCTCCCAGGTTGTTTGTAAGATTCAGGATTAGTCCCATGTCCGAGGATAGTATCCCGTGTGCCAGTATTCGAACAGGATCACCTTCCAAATTTCATCCGTGGTCAGGTGCTGTTCCCATGGTGGCATAACAGAGGCCCAAGGGAATCCTTCGTTCGGCAAACCAATTCCGCCCTTAGCCACCCGCCAAAAAATGAAGGTTTCCTGCAACTGCGCAATCGTTCCCGGATCTGTGAAGTTCGCAGGAATCGGGTTGAAGGCAAAGGCATGGAGACCGCGACCGTTAAGATTGTCACCATGGCAGAAGTGACAGTTCTGGAAGAAAATTTCTCCTCCTTCGCGGACATACTTCAGGTACCCCTCAGCCTTTTCATCCCATGGGTTAGCATTGGGGGCCATCAGTCTTCCCATGCCCTGCTCGACGATCAGCTTATTGCTGTATGCTTGATCGTACTTACCCTCAAGATTGACCCTGTATGGATTCTGGGAAGTTTGCAAGGTGTAGGTCTTGCCATGCACCTTCGTGCTGGCAGGCGGTGCTGGATGCACCGTACGCAACTCAATCGGCTCATCCACACTTGGCTTCATGGTCAAGAATGAGAAACCGCCAATGAGCAATGGCAGCAGAATCAAGTACATCGTGCGTAGCGCTTTGTGGAAGCCGGTGTTGGCATCCAAGACATTGAGAATCGGCTGACGAAATTTCTTCCAATCCTCTTCATTGGCTGAGACCCACATGAAAACGGCTACAAACGACACGGTTCCGTACATGGCACGAACGCTGAATGGGATCGGCGGATAGATACGGAACTTCAGATAGGTTTGGATAAAGACCCAAAACAACACACCCTGCCAGAACCGAGGGAATGCAATTCCCATGGAATTGGCCAGATAACTCAGGCCGGTGAAACCAGCCACGAAGACGGCTAGCTCACTCAGTACCTGCATGGGCATGTAGCCCTCAACGAGCCTGACGGTGTTCGAGGGAATCACTCCGAAGATCATTCCGATCAACATGAGCAGTCCCAGGACGCCGATCAATGCCCCGACTGACATTAATGCTTTCATGTCCTCATCTCCCTTTCTTCCGCAATAGCAACCAGATACCTATCGCAACTAGGAGGCCTTGGGTGGCTCTTTCCCCTCCTGCACCTGCGAGAGGTAATCTACAAGTTTCTTGAGCGCGCCAGCGCTGAGCTTCTGACCGAACACCTTAGGCATGGTGTTATCGGGGAATCCTTTCACAACATACGCACTAGGCTCGACAATGGACTCCATAATGTAGTCAGGAACGCTCTTCGCCTTCCCTTTGTAATCCTTGTCTTTAATGCGTAATGGAGCATTCGTTCCCTCGACCAACTTCGGACCAATCGTGCCGGTCGCTCCGGCGATTCCAGGAATCGTATGGCACGCGACGCATTGTCCTTTTGCAAAAATCTGATCGACTGGCTCGGTTCCGTCCGCCATCAGCGCTGATGCACCACCACCGGCAGCCTTGTCACCCTCTGTGGGTGGTTTCGGACGGTCGGATTCTGGAATAAACTTCTCATACGACTTCACAATTTCGTCGAAGCTCGGAGCGTCTCTTCCCTCACGCACATAAAGCCAGGTGTCGACCGCCGCTAACTCGGGCAACGACAAGGAAATCGGTGGCTTATGAATAGAAGGCATCGGGCTGACCTTGTCATTGGTACCCTTCACACCGTAACCAGCCACCACGAAACAGCTCGGGCATGCATGGGACTCAGCAATGTATTCCTGAGCATTCTCGGCCGTTCCTGACCCAGGAAATGCTTCCTTTTGATCGGAATCGCGAGCAGCAGCGTTACCCTTATGATAGCGAGGATCTTCAATCTGGGTTCCTGCACGCTCTGGGAGTCCATCTAAGTTTGGTGCGCGCTCGCCCAACATACCCTTGTGGAAAGCATGGCAGAGCGGACACTGACCCTTGCCGATGGCTCCCTGAACCTTATTCTGACCGACGCCGCCAAAAATGATCTTCTCACCTTCGTCAGCCAACTCTGTTTGGGGCATGTTGCTGAAATCTTTCTTCTCCTCGATCGGCGGAAATCCACCTTCTACCTGAGGCAACCAATTACCATACCCAGAGAGGGCCGCAGCGATAAAAAACATGAATCCGCCGATTTTTAGCAAGGCGCTGATATTTGTAAAGTACAGCGCCATCATGAATGTCATTGAGGTAATCAAAACCAACGAAACCGGCAAAAGCCTCGACTCTTCAAAGAAATTCATCTTGTAGTTGGCGATAGCCATGAAAAGAAGGATAGCGCCGATAATGCCGATGAATGTCTTAAACACCGCCCGTTTGTTTGCAACAGGATCTGAAATAGAGGCCTTAAAATAAAACATTAGGCCCACCAGGATCCCTAATGCAGGCCAGCCCATCCCTAAGGCCGCTTTAATGAGTTCAATCACAGCTCAAACCTCCTGCAGGAGGGGAAGGATCCGGCTGCGTGAGCAGCATAGACACCTTCCCCCATTGATTCATTTCTTGCGTTTTGATTAGTGACCAACTGCCGGCGCTGCCGCCCTTCCAGGCACAGCTGCCTTTGCCTCGACTGGTGCCTTCTTGGCAGCAAGGGCTCCCAACCAAAACACGAACATAATTGAAATCCAGAAGAACAGTACGTTGGCTGAAATCATGTTCGCAGCAAATCCAACCGTGTGCGTATAGGCCCAGGGTGAATTGTCGCGCATGATTTCATTGACGTGCCAGAACAGTCTAACCGATGACCGGATGTAACCCATCAGTCCCATCATCCACGTAAAAGCGGTGGCCAACATAATGAGCGCGTATTGAGACCGGGCAGAAATCTTGCCCCACTCGATCGGCCCCATCTGCTTGGCACCCTTCATCATGACGCTGTTAAGCGCAAACATAAAGAACAGGCACGACAACGTGGTGGCCACCTGCGGGACAGACAAGCCAACGCGTACGTTGGCCGGAATGTAGTAACCGTACACAGCCAACATAATAATATTGAGATAGGCGAAGAAGAAGAAACATCCCATGAAGATGTTGCCAAACTTCGACCATGACACCGTCGAAACCTTATTGCCTCGCATGTACCACACGAAGCTCAAAACGGTTGTTGTGATAATCACGTTAATGCCGCCGTTCTTGGCCGACATAACCCCGTAATTACCGAGTACCGGGTGCTGCTGACCACCCATGGCCTTCAACTCAGCCGGAGTCATGACGATGGTATGCGGAGTGATAAAAACCAGAAATCCGCAGGTCAACAAGAACACGAGATACTTAATGTAACGTTGATATTTTTCCGCGCCGCGCATCCGTCCGAGAGCTTGCCAGAGATAGTAATTCGTGCTCAGGAAGAGAATGCCGATCATGGTGGCCTGAATGATGAACAGCCAAGCCAACAATCCGCCCATCAGCGTAATGCCCATCTGCTGCCGATAGGCATAGACTTCGCGCATCAACCAGTACCCGGCGAACGGCAACGGAATCAAGAAGGCGACGCCGAGAGCCATGGCAATGTAGCCCATCCAATCATAGTGGGCGCGCTCCTCATCGGTCTTGGCCGACAAGAATCGGTAGGCTGAGTAGGCCGCCACGACACCACCACCGAAGGCCATGTTGCCTAGGATGCGATGGAGATTGAGGGGGTTCCACAAGGCCGTATGTATCACGTGCCAAATGTTACCAAGATAGCGACCCTGCTCATCAACGCCAGCAGGAGACATCATGAAGCCGATCCATGAATTCGCCAAGAACATCAAGATCGTACCGATGACGTTCAGTACGACGGACATACTGAGGTGAATCCACTTCAGCAGCCCCTCCTTCATCTTGTCCCAGCCATAATAGTAAATATAGAGGGTTCCGCTTTCGGCCACGAACATCAATGCATAGATATGCATGACCGGCCTAAAGATACCCGAGAGATACTGGAAGAAGGCTGGATAGAGTGTCAGGAAGGTAAAGATGAGAATTCCGCCCAAAATGGCCGTCAGAGAGTAGGCCGTCAGACTGATCTTAATAAAGTCATAGGCCAGCTGATCATACCGCTTAGCCATCGCCTTATCCTTGGTCACGACCCCCATAAATTCGATGACCATACAGAAAATAGGGACAGCCAAGACGAAGCTACCATAATAAAGGTGCTGCTGGTTGGCAAACCAGAGCAGGACGCGACTCTCGAAGTTGTATCGCGGATAGTCCTTCTCGCTGTCCGTTGTCTTAGGGGCCGGCGGGCCCGAGACAATCCCTTCCGTTTTGTAGTAAACGTCCTTACCCTTCTCAACCTTTGCGTCACCACCCTCTTTCTTCACGCCGGCAGCAGGAGCGCCACCGTCGCTAGCAAGGGCAGGGATCGCAACCAGAATAGGCAAGAGGAGGAGGCCGATCATCGCGCCCAGCGCCATGATCGACATCAACTTCGTGCGGGTTACAGAGCCCATGGGTTACCTCCTTGATACATCGCGTATGTGAGCAACAACTTCTAAAGCCCTACCCTCCGAATGATTACTTTCGAAGGAGATACCAAAAGTCCAAACCCTGCGCATCCATCAGAAAATGATCGACCGCTGCGAAAAACGAGACGCAGATCACCACAGAGACGACGACATACACAATTGTTTGGCCCATCTCAAACCCCCCTCAACGTGATAAACAATTCCCCAGGCCAGAATACCGGATCAGCAAGGGCACTGAATCCCGCCGAACCAATAAAAAAACCAAAGACTGACTGCACAGGTGATGTAGAAAATCATTTTGCCGATCTTAACTTGGACGTCATCCTGAGCAGCTTCCATCTTGATTCCCCCAACGGTTTAAGTACGTATTTTGAATTGACACACCAACTACGCTGTGTTAATCAAAATCCCTCACGCACATGATTTTTAAAGGGATTTTTATGGCTAAAAATTCAAAAGTGTTCGACATTATAGTTTTGGCTGGAATGGTTGTCAATATCATTTTGGCCGTGTTTCTGATCCTCTACTACTTCGATTTTCTATAACTTTCTCCTGCGCCACACCTCCAGACGACCGGCCATTCTCTGCACTTGATTGAGCGCAACGAAAGCCGATGGTTTCGTCCCGAAAATCCAGCATCATCTTGCTGCGCGCGGTAATGCGTAAATCAGATCCCGAACTGGTATACGCAGCCCCGCGCAGCACCTTATAAGTTCCGTATTCAGGACTTTCCGGATTGCGCTCTGACGCCGCGGCATAGGCCCCCTCAAGGTACCAATCGTTCACCCATTCCATAACATTGCCCGCACCATCCATGACACCATAGGGACTGGCGTCACTCTTCACACGCCCCACCGGTGCCGCCACTTCAAATCCATCGTCCACTCGAGCCCAATTCGCCGCATTCGGCACTTCCACGTTTCCCCATGGCCACAGACGACCATCGGGCCCGCGCATGGCCTTCTCCCACTCCGCCTCAGAGGGCAACCGCCTTCCGCGCCACTCGCAATAGGCTTTCGCATCTTCCCAGGAGACATAGACCGCAGGCTGATTCACGCCTCGCATACGCAGCGTATTTTTCGCATACCGTGAGGGCGGGCCAGACTTTCGATGCCCCGTTGCCTTCACAAACGCAGCATATTGCGCATTAGTCACCTCGTAGCGATCAATCAGAAACTGGTCGAGGTAAATCGTCCGCTCAGGCTGCTCATCGAACCCGCCCCGATTGGTCCCGAGCACAAACGGACCCGCAGGAATGACAACCATCTCCTCATCAAGCGGCTCCTCGGAAGAAATCGACTCGAGATTCGCCCCCTCCTGATCCTGCTCCGCATGCTGGGGTTCAGCTTCAAACGGCGTCGAGACCGTCCCGCGAAGAATCGCAATGATGGGCAAGCTGGCGGCAAACAGTACCACCAGAAGAAAAATCACTTTGAATCGCGTTTCGAGCATACCGCTACAGACTACTTAACGACCACATCGGCCTCGATGTCTTTCGCGCAGCGAAAACCGACCGTTATGTCATGCCGCCACGGTTTTGCCTGAAATCGCTTTGACGAACGCACATTTCGTTTGGTTTCCCGCCAGGAACCGCCACGGATAACACGCTGCTCACCCTGGTCAGGCCCCTTCGGATCACGATATGGAGAACCCCGATACGAATTTTCGTCGTAAACATCCGCGACCCATTCACCGACGTTACCCGTCATATCGTAGATTCCGTAGGGACTGCGTCCCGACTCGAACGACCCAGGTGGAGCCAGGTAACGAAACCCATCCTCATTCCCATCGATGTTCGCATATCCGACCACAAACTCATCACCCCAGGCATAGCGGCGCTTCCCCTCTCCGCGAGCGGCCTTCTCCCACTCCGCTTCCGTCGGTAACCGCTTGCCGGCCCATTTGCAATAGGCCTCTGCATCGTCCCACGTCACGGCAATCATCGGATATTCCGGTTTCAGTAGTTTGGCAGGATCCTCTTCGAATACTTCGATCTTTCGCTTGACTCGCTTCGTCATCTTGGCAAAACGATCATAGGCATCCTGCGTAACCTCGTGCCTATCCAGAAAATACGATTTCAAGTACACTTGATGCTCAGGTTTTTCATCCGGATCACTATCGTTATCCCGGCTGCCCATCACAAACGGCCCCTCAGACACCTGCACCATCTCACGGCCGTCATCGCCGACAAGCGTCTTATACATCGAGAAGTCTTGTGCGGCAGCCGCGGCGACCGGCTTGACCTCCGTAGTGATCGACAGCGCCAGCTGCCGCATCTGCTTGGCCTTATAGGATTCGTAGACCAAGCCGCCGATCATCAGAATAAACGACCCGAATACAAAGATAATCGACCCGATCAACACGCCCCTGTTTTCCATTGGGTTACTCGCACCTCATGATTTGGTGACCGCGGAGTGCGCCGCAGCTGCGTCATCACCCGCTTCCAGCGCTGCGGCCTTCCGCGCCGCACGCATGTCCAACAACATGGAAATCTGCACGCCGAGGAATCCTCCCATCGCCGCGCCAGCTCCCGCCCCAAACGAGACCTTTTCGAATCCTGCGACCATCCAAGCCAGCAGTCCGCCCAGCACCGTCCCGACTAAAATACTGACCAGAAATCGACGCCCACCAAGAAAACCAACCACCGCGCCAAGCGCCAATCCTAATCCGGAAGCCAAGGGGATGGACGAGCCACCCAAAATAGTCCCAATCAGGGCACCGACCGTGCCCATGACTACGACACCGAATATGACGTCGAACAGCGCGCGGGCCGAAGGTCGGTTCATAGTCGACATGACGTCCTCATCATTGCAGAAAACGCGCAGGCGCTCACTTGGCCCGACTTACCGTAACCGCACCAAAATCGATCTCGACACCGGGGCCGGCAAACAGCGAGATACCCCAAGCCTTTTCGGCAGGCTCATGCTTATGAATCCGCTTGAAGTCTTCGTACACGTTCACGCGCTCTTCGACCCACTCCCCGACCGGAAGCACCCCGCTCTGCACGACTAATTCTGAACCGCTGAACATCCCACCCTCTACGAACGTCCCCTCCGGTTTTCCGGCGCTCCAGATGTATTTCGTAAACACCGGAATAAACATTAGATCAGTATCCAGCGAAGCGTAGAGCGCGGCAATTGGCTCCGAACCGGTCGGGGCCTTATGGAGACGCCATCGCCACGTCAGTACCGGGTACGCTTTCGGATCCCAGTCGATCTTGCGCTTTTTCACACGCTGGCCCGCATCCTTGGCCGCGAGAAATTTCTTTCCGTCCTGCGCATGGATCTTGTAGGCGTCGCGCCCCTTGGCCTGACTACGCTGGTTCTCATGCTGCCAATCGATCGGAAACCCATCCTGATCCGCCGACTGAAAATCCTCCAGCACCAACACGCCGGCCTCACTCGCATAAACGGGGGCATCAGATCCCATCACACCGCACAAGCCCACCAAACCCCACAATCCGATCGCCGCGACAAACACCCTCATAGCCATCTCACATTCCCTCATCCACATCCTTATCCCTCGTGAGACGGAGACGGCAGAAAGCCTGCTTCCTTCTCCGCACTCACATCTTCATGCATCACCGGCTGCTGCCCGCGCTGACAGACCCAGAACAGGAAAAATACCGCCCCCCAAAACAGGGCCATGTTGATCGTGACCATTTTTGCGGCAAATCCAAGCGAGGGCGTAAACGCCCAGGGAGACGTATCCGGCATCAACTCGTTGACATGCCAGGCCAACCGGCCGGAAGAACGAATATACCCCATCAATCCCATCACCCAGGTAAACGCCGCCGCCAACCCGAACAAACCCACCATTCCGCGAACCGAAATCTGGCCCCACTGCACAGGACCATGGATCGTTGCACCACGCAACATACGCCGGTTCAGCAACAAACCCAGCGTGACCACGAGCAGCGTGGTGACGGCCTGCGGACCGGACAGCCCGACGCGAAGACTGGCGGGAAGATAAAATCCATAGACCGATAAGCCGATGATGTGCGCCGTTCCGAGGCCGAACAATGCCCCCACGATGACATTCCCTGCTTTCACCCAGGAGATTGTCATCGTCCGATTTGCGCGTCGATAAAAAATATAACTCAAGGCAGTGATGCAGATCATCACGTTGACCGCGCCGTTCTTCGACGACATGACACCGTAGTTTCCAATGACCGGATGCTGCGCCCCGCCCATGGCTTTGACCTCCGTCCCGGTCATCAAAATGGTGTGAGGCGTCAGCCAGATAAACAGACAACCCGTCAGCGCGAGCAGGAGATATTGATAGTAGGGCTGATAGCGCTCCCCACCGCGAATACGCCCCATGCTCTGCCAGAGATAATAATTGACGCCGAGAAAGAGGGCGCCGATCAACAGCGCCTGCACCACAAAGAGCCAGGTCAGCAACCCGCCCATCATCGTGACACCCATGCTCTGACTGTATGCATAGACGGAACGCATCAGCCAATAACCGGCGAACGGCATCGGTAATAGGGCGCAGACGGTCACAAACAAGAACACGTAGCCGACCCAATCGTAATAAGCCCGTTCTTCCTGACTCTTGCTGGAGAAGAACCGATAACAGGCGTAGGCCAGGACGACCGCACCACCCGACATGATGTCCGCGAGGAATCGATGCAGATTCAGGGGATTCCAGAGCGCCGAGCGGAGCAGATGCCAGGGATTCCCCAAATACCGTCCCTGTCCGTCGACGCCGGACGGCGCCATCATGAACGCGGACCAGGCGTTGGCCAATAACAGCAGCGACGTGCCGAACACCACCGCAAGCACACCGATCGACAGATGGACCCACTTCGATCCCGGCGCTGCCATCCGATCCCAACTGTAGTAGTACGCGATCGTCAGAAAGGTCGTCCCGACAAACACCAGCGCATAGAGGGGCATCATGACCTTGAAGGTGCCTCCCATGTACTGCATAAAGCTGGGGTACAGCGTGATGAACATCATCAGCATCACGCTCCCCACCGCTGCGGTCACGGAAAGCGCGAGCAGCGCCACCTTCAACAGATCTTGCGCCAACCCGTCATAACGCACGGCCATCGCGGGATTCCTCGCGACCAACCCCAGAAATTCCAAGAGGACGCAAAAGATCGGTAGGGCCAGGACAAAACCACCGAAGTAGGTATGCTGCTGGATGATAAACCACATCAGCAACCGGCTATCGAGTGACCCGACTTGCGGATAGTGATTCTCATTCGCCGTCGGCGCCGAAGGACCGTCCGGAACTCCAGGCGTATGGAAATACACATCTGCGGAGGGGTCGGCGGCCACCAGCGATGGCGGACTCAGCAGCAGAACACTCGCGGCCACTAGCAGCCCGCACAGCAACAACAGGATCACGGACGGAAGCGGAAGGCGTTTAATCATGACGACGCTCTCTGGCTGTTCTTGTCAAAGACAGCCGCAGATCCACTCAATGCCGTACCAGCAATGGCTTCGCGGGACTTGCCGAGAATGCCCATGACGAATGGGCAGCGCAACAAGGCGCTGGGCACTCCTCCAGGCTGACGATTTTCGATATCCCGCCGATGTCCCAGGTAATAGCAGTACAGCGCCATCACGCCACCGACGAGGCCGGCGACGCCAGCGAAGAGTCCGGGTGAACTCATCGGCTGTTTCAACACATACAGACAACCGCCGACCAACACCAGATAGTAGGTCGAGGCGAAGGCCAGCCCGGGCCACCACCAAAACTTCACCAATTCACTCCAGCGGGTCGAGGACAATCCGGCCGTCCAGGCTGCCCCATTTCCTTGCCCGGCGAAAAACGCCAAGAGACCGACCGTTCCCGCCGCCATCGTCACGACAGCGCCTTGCGCCAACACGGCCATGTCACCGCTAACGAGCGCCGCCAGAAGCAGCGAGAGACTCACACAACCGGCAACCCCTGCCGCCACCCACCCCGCCAGGGCCGGCGTCACTCGCGCCAGCAGGGCACGAAGCCCCGCGCCATCAGGAAACGTGACGAACGGCCGCCCGCTGGCTTCAAGCCATCGCACATACCCGATCTCAAATGCATCGCGCGCGACCGCCGTACTGGGAATAATCATCGCCATCATGGCCGGGCCATCGGGATGCTTGGCATAGTCATATCCAACGAGCCAGAGTAGCGCCAGCACGAGCAGCGACAACTGCACTCCATACACAAAACCGATCCAGGCAAGAATCCATCCGATACGTCTGGCTCCATCCGCGCTCACTAGTTGCGCAAACGGCACCCCTCGACCGACGCGATAGGCACAGATCGCCGTCACCAGCGACACCAGGCCACTCAGGAGCAGCAGCGTCACCGGCTCTGCCAGCGACATGCCATGCTTCGCCGCCCGGTACACCGCAAACGCCACCAGCCCCGGGACAAACATGACCAGGCGCTTTCTTGTTCGAACCGAATCTTCGGTGACGGCCAGCGTCAAACTTGGAAGGACTCGCAGTGCCAATCGGTGCAACATGTTGTCAGTCGCCAAGCACAATGATGTGGGGCGCGGGAGCGACGCCGTGGGCTCCGCGCAAGAGCCGCCTTAGCATTTACGCGTCATCGCGCTGAGCCGCCATGCCGAAATATCGCGCCTTCACTTCTTCCATCAGCGCGACGGTCACAGAGCGTTCACCACGATCCACCGCCGTTCGTTCCAACTCAACGCGCGCCATGGCCCGAACCGGCGCCGGCACATTGGCGAGGCGCTGCTCTGCATCCGGGTCCCATGAGACCATATCGCCCGTTTTCGCCTGATCGATCAATTCGTAGGTAATCACTCGCTGCCGTCTGGTCCGGGCAAACCCTTCCACCAGTTCACGCAGGACTGGAACGGCATAGGGAGGAACACGATCCAGCCGATGCCGGGCATCGTCAGTCCACATCAGACGATCGACCAACCCATCGACCTGTCCCACCGGCACATCGACCCCCACTACCCACTGGCAGGGCCGACACTCCGAACGGACAAACCACGTGGGATCGCCCTCACGGGAGATGCGCTCCTCAACACCCTCGGTATGCATCCATCCGCCGCACCCGCACACAAGCATATCGGCCCTCAGCTCTTCATCTCCGCTCGACGTTCCTACCCGATTTTCCCGGGATAGAGGATGTACAACATGGCATAGGTAAAGGTTCCGGTCAGAAAGAGGATGCAGTAGACGATCATGGTGAAACGGCCGAGGGCGCGGTGCCGCTGCCCGCCATCAGGCCAGATCCGTTGAATGCCCATCTCCACTGCAAACACGATCGCGACCAGGGTGAGAAACCCGATATAGACCTCCAGCTTTCGCATGGAAAACCCGGCAGACATGACGCGTGTTCCGAATAACAGCATCACCACCGCCAGGAGCGCCGCAAATATCAGGCTCACCTTTTTCCACGATGTCAGCAGCCGAGCGGCACTCAGCACCCGTGCGCCGCTCAGAAATTGCTGCGAACGGAACCCCAGCACAATCATGTACACGGCCATGACCAACCCGATGATCACCAGAATGATATGTATTGTCAGCACAGGGATGAACACGTAGTCGTATAGGGCCTGGGAACCCCCGAATCCTTCTTTTCCTTCGAACGCCAACACCCCCAACTGCCGAAACAGATAGTAGGCGGTGAAGAATCCGACCATGGTCACCATCCCGCCCAACATGAGCCAGTGATGGTGATGTCCACGATGCTGCTTGGCCTGCAACCATCCGATGATGAAGAGGCCGGTGAACAGCGTGGCCATCAACTGACTGAGATCGGCCCCCATCGTCGCATGGGTGCCGAAGAATCCCGGCTGACGCAAAAATTCAAACATGGTACATCTTACCCGACACTTGGCCGAACACCTTGCACCACCGCCGTCCGCTCGATTTCCTCAACCGAGACATATCCCCCATCGTGCATCCACTGCATGGCTTCTGCGGTGCGGTAGCAGGCGCCTTGTTCAGTATTGACGAGAATATGGACGGCAAACGCCGCCGTCCAGGCAGGGCTCGTACCCGAGGCATCCAAGAACCGGTCTTTGATGATCAAGCGCCCACCGGGATTCAGATGGCTATAGATTTTCTTCACCAGCGCGGCATTGGTTGCCAGATCCTGATAGTGAAGGATATCGGACATCAACACCACGTCATAGGGGCCACCCAACGAATCGCGGTTGAAGTCACCGGCCTTCAGGGAAATCCTGCCTTCAAGCCCCGCGTCCTTCACGGTCCGTTCGGTCAATGGGAGCGTCGTTTGCAGATCGAAGACCGTCGCCGAAAGTTGCGGGTACACCTGACAAAATGCAATGGCGTTGGTTCCGGCCCCGCCCCCGAGATCGAGCATCGTCCGTGCCTGGCCAAGCGCAAGGCGTTTCGCCAAATCTGGGCCACTTTGCTGCCCGATCCGATGCAAGACGGACAACACATTGGCGCCAAGCGCGGGATCCGTCTCGAAGACATGTTGCGTAACCGGCGATCGGCCTGTTTTCACGGCCTCCTCCAGCTTGCCCCAATTGCCCCATTCGGCATCATGCAACAGCAGCAAGTGCCCGATATATTGCGGCCCGTGCTTGACGAGATGCGTCGTGGCTACCGGCGTATTGGCATAGAGATCGCCGGTCTTCGACAAAAGCCTGATCGCCACCAGCGCATTCAGAAGTAACTCCAGCGCCCGCACATCGGCGCCGAGTTTCTCGGCCGCTTCAGAGGCGGTACGGCCGCGTCCATCCAGCACCGAAAAGACGTCTAACTTCACGGCTGTCAAAAGAATTTTTGTTTCCCAGTAGTACCCTAACTGGAACACTTCGGCGAGAGACAATTCACGAGGCACAGATCACCCACTCAGATAATGTGGTGTTGAAATTTGGCATCTTACCCAGTTCAGAAAGGGAAACGCAAGGCGAGTGGCGGGCAGGGAACAACCCCTGAAAACCAATAACGACGCGGATTGGCCGGCTGGATGATGCTGATGAAATCGATGGACTCAGAGGCCGGAACACCTGATGTGATGAAGAGGAAGATCGCCCATGGTGCGACACAAACAAAAGAGGCAGTGGTCCGATGTGAACCACTGCCCCTCAGTCAGCGAGCTATCCCGCCGTTAAAAACGAGACTACTTGATTTCAGCCTTCAAGTTAGCCGTTCCACCCTCTGCAACTTCGACTTCAAACTCGTTCAGCTTGCCCTTGCCGACAAAGGGATGCCAAACCACCACTTTGTGCTTACCGGCCGGCACGCCAGGGAGCTCGAACGATCCGTCATCCTTCACCACTGCATGGTACGGATTCCAGACAGGGAGGAAGAAGGACTGCATGAACTCGTGCTGGTCGCACTGCAAACGATAGAAGCCCTGCTTTTCCGCGCCACCACGGAAGGTCACCGGCTTCTCCAACTTGTCGCCCTTCTTCGCCAAACCGATGTTGAAACCGGTGGCCGAGCTGGAACCCTTCACCACGAAGCTGTGCGGATTGTGCAACACGCCCTGCACGGACTTAGGATCATCGGGGTCGGCATCCTTATTTTCCGCACGGAAGTTCTTGTTGTTCACAACCACGCCGCTGAAGGGCAAGAATTCGCAGAATTCCGCCGTCACGTCCGTGCCCTTGAATCCATCCTGGAACGCCTGATCCTCGATATCGACCACGGAGACGATCGCACCTTTGAGACCACCATCCTTGGCAACCTCGATGGTCTTGAGGAAGCGCTTGTCGCCATCCATGAGGCTCTTGTTCGGGTTCTTCGGGCAAAACTTCGGGTTCGGGAACTTGGAGAAGGAAAACTCCTTCTGCTCAGCTTTCCCGGCATAGGTCACTTTACCCGCAATCGTGCCTCCGGCAAACGAGGCGAGGGGCGCAGCCAAAAACGCTGCGGCCGCAACGCCGAATACTACTTTCATCGCACCCTTCTTCATGTCACTGCCTCCTTGTAATGAACATTAACCGAACAACTACTCCGTCACCACTCAATCACAAGGGCTGGTGACCATTGCCCCTTGTATGACAATCTCTTCCCCTTGACGTGGCTACACATCGACCACGTTCAGGCGTCTAAACATGTCTCTATACTGGAATCATACTCGCAGTGTCAACTTGAAATCCAGGCCCCCTTGGCACTTACGATTTCGCGTGATTAGGTGATGGCTTCGCATGAGTGAGAATGCGCGCAATCGCCCCACCCACGGTGGCCCGAACGGCATCGTCCTCATCATGCAAGGCCAACTTCAACATCGGCAATATCTCCGCCCCTCCAATCTGCCCGAGTGCCCTGGCTGCGGCGATCCGAGGGCGCGGAATGGGATCTTTCAGCATGCCGGAAAGAAACTCAATCGCAGCTTTCATATTGGCGCCATGCGCCCTCCCTGCTGCCTTACCGGCTGCGGAGCGGGTTCCGGGATCATGATTTTGCGCCAATTCGTACAGTTCCTCTCCAACGGATTCAAACGGTTCCTCGACCCGTAACAGCGCCGACACAACCGCCGCCTTGACCACCGGGTTCTGATCAGCCAGCGCCTTCCTCAGGGCAACCAGTGAATCTTTCACGCCTAATTCGCCCAGGCTGATCGCCGCCGACGTTTTCACGGCTGGAATTTTATCCTCCAGCGCATGCTCCAACGCGGGGATCCCCTGCACCTTCCCAAGGTCCCCCAAGGCTGAAGCGGCGGCCCCGCGCACAGATGGCTGCGTATTGGTGATCGCCTCCAGCAGAACCGACAGCCCGCGCGCGTCCTTTAGCTCCCCCACCATCCGCAGCGCTGTGGCGCGCTCTTCCGGATTCGGGGCGGAGGCGGCCTTCAGTATCGTGTCCCACATCGCCGTCTGCCCCGTATGGTACAACGCTCCCGCCGCCGCAAGCCGCACCGCCGGCTGCTCGTCCTTCAAAGCTTTCTCAAGGAGCGGGATCACCGAGCGGTCCCCGCTCTTCCCCAACACCTTCAGGACAGTTGCCTTGACCAGCCCGGCCTGATCTTCCAAGGCATTACGCAAGCGCGGCGAACGCCGCCCCGCCTCCAGCTTCCCCAGAGCTTCTGCCGCCAAGGCGCGCACCAGTCCGGATCCGTCACTTAGTCCATCCTCCAGCGCGGGAATCATCTCCGGGGAATCCACATCTTTCAGCGCCGTGTAGGCCGCGCCACGCATCTGCTCTCGCATGTCTTTCAGGAGCACATACACAAACCCCAACGCCACTTCTTTCAGCAGCGCCCGGTCGTCCTGCTTCAAGTCCCGCTCGAGATGCTCGTACTCGACTAATGCGTCCTTGGGCTTTGCTAGAAGAATCAATGAATGAATCTTGAGCCGCCTGGCCTCCGGTTGAGGCCCCTGCTCTTTGGTCACTTGTTCGACGAGATCCAGGGCTTCCTGATACTGCTTCTTGTCGAACGCGGCCTGCGCCTCCTTCAACGAACGCGCGGACGCGGCCGACGGCCAGAGGCACAAGAGCACCCCGGTCGCCATCGCCACCGCCATCCATCCACTCATTGTCAGAAGCGAACGCGACTCATTATGCAATGCCATGAAATCCCTTCCTGGTCCTACCACGAGGCCTATCCTCTTTCTTGTGTCGCGGATGCCGGAGCCCAGCGTCGATATCCCGTCGGTTCCTCAAAATAGTAGTCCGGCTGAGGGGAGAGACGGATCCGCGAATACTCGATGGACCAGTCCCGATCCTGGCTCACCAATTTCAAGACCACGCCGGTCTCAACATCCACCCATTCGTAAAACCGTTCATTCCGGCCGTTATAGTCCACTCGCACCTCGTAGAGCTTGGACGCACGGCCGATGGTCGTAGCATCGCCCACCAACCTCCGGCTCTTTTCCCCCGGAAGGCTGGGCTGAATCGGCAGGATTTCTTCGGGCTTGACGGGAACCGGAAGAATTTGCCGGCGCTGAGCCAGCAAAAACCACGACTCGTGCTTATCCAATCGGATGATTTCTATACTGGAATAGCCAAGCTCGGTCTTGACCGCGTACTTGTACTCCAGTCGGATACGATCGCCTTTTGCAAAAACCTGAGCCTCGAAACGACGCCCTTCAACCCGCTTCACCAGCGAGGCAGAAAACTCTGCCGGACCGATGGCAGATGGACCGTCCGCCGCAGAGGCATACCCGAAACCGGACAAACAGAGAACCCCTGAGAATCCGGCTCCCACGCACCACCGTGGGAGGCCCCCCCACCTGGACTTAGTGCTGATGCTCCACCAACGGCTCAATCTCCACGGGATGACCAAGGGACTCCAGCCCGAAACGAGGATTGTCCATGACCCTGTAGGCCGTCCGAGTTCCCCTGGGAGCAGGAAGCGCCACTTGTTCCACCGTAGCCCCGTCAGGACCGACCGTAATCGTCCGCGTCACCCCAGGCCCTGCCTGCGGATGCCAGACCACCATCTGGTACGTCCCCGGCGGGACATTCTCGATCCTGAACGCGCCTTGGTCATCCGTCACCGCGTAATAGGGGTTGTTCACGGCCATCGCCCAGCTTTCCATGTAGGCGTGAAAGCCGCACTGCATGTAAAACGTTCGCCGTCCCTTGTTCAGATAGACCGGTCCTACCAGAGACTTTCCCGGTGCATGGTTATGAATCGCATGCATATTTCCCCGTTGATGCTGTTGATTTAGAATCAAGGGCGTATTGAACAACACTCGTGCCCCGGCCTCGGGAGAGGTTTCATAGCCCTGAATGTCGTGCATCACCGGATCCATATTCACCACTTCCACCGCATGGCCATTGCGCACGATCGTCATCCAGGGGCCGAACATGCAATCCCGCGCCTCGATCAGGGGCACCGAGAGATCAAATGGCTTCCCCGACTCGACCCCTTCGAGCAGCACTACGGCATTTTTCAAACCGCTCTCGGCGTTCACGATGAAGTCGCGCAGGAGACGCCACCCCTTCCCGTTCGAAATCCGCCCACAATAGGTCGGGTCTGGGAACGTAATGAGATTGAACGCTTTCGGGTCCGGAACGGCGCCCGACAGGGTCACTCGTCCTTCAAGTGACCCGCCATGCTGAACGTCGACAATGTCATAGGCAGAGACGGAGGGCACGACCTGGCACAACCAGACGACGAGCGCAAGACAACAGAGCAGGCTGGAACGAGTCAATCTCATGATCTCCCTCTTTCCTCTTCGAACAGACCTTAGGGAACCTGGCGCTGCAATGTCGGACGAATATCTACGACCTTTCCAAGTGACTCAGGGCCATAATGCGGATTCTGCTCGATTTCATGCACGCTTCGCCGTCCTTGCGGAGCCTTGAAGTCAAAATCGACGTTCGATAGTCCCTTTTCCGTCACAGTCACTTTCTTTTGCAACATCGTACCGACCCCGGGATGCCAGACCATCAGCGTATAGTCGCCAGGCGGGACATCCGTCAAACTGAAGGTGCCATCATCACCCGTCAGCGCGAAGTAGGGGTTATCGACGGCGAATCCCCAGCTCTCCATGTAGGCATGGAACCCGCACTGCATCAGAAAAATCCTTCGCCCCTTAGTCATATGAATCACTTCCGTAACCGGCTCGCCCGCCAGATGTTCGTGACTTTCCGCGCTCACAAAACGTTTATGGTGGGGATTCATCGGCAAAGGCGTGTTGAACAGGACCCGAGGACCGAGTTGCGAGGTCTCATAGGCCTGGATGTCGTGCATGACCGGATCCATGTTCATAACAGCCACTTCAGAACCATCTTTCACAACCGTGACAAAAGGAAGGAACCGGCAATCACGCGCCTCGATGGTCAAGGGTTCAAACTTGAACGGTTTCCCCTTCGTCACATCAGTCAAGACGACGACGACATCCTTCAGACCTTGGCTGGAAGCCATTGAAAACTCATCAAGAATTCGCCACCCCGTTCCGGTCGATATGCGACCGCAATAGACCGGATCGGGAAATGTGATCAGGTTATATCCCTTCGGGGTTGGTTTTCCTCCGGTCATGGTGACTGTCCCTTTTATGGTACCGCCATCCGTGACCGCGATCTCCTCGTACGCCCACGATGGAGACCAACAGACACCGACAGCGCAGAGCACGGCAAGGCCGACTAATCGCATGTCATCCCTCCAGTAATAAGTATGATATCGATGCAAGCAGTATCGACAGAAAGTCAGACGTATCCGCTCATCATACACAATCCCCGGCGGACAACAAAAGGGGGGAGCCCTTTCAGGCTCCCCCCTCCTCACCTCATCTCTTGAGAGATGCGATCAGTCTACTTGGCCGCGACAGGAATCGCGTGCGCAACCGGCTGCTCAACCTCGGCACTCTTGGTGCCGGCGCTCGCGCCAGCCAATGGCAGCAGTCGCGTATCACCGGACGGCAATACCCGCACATAGCCCCACTGTCCGGACTGCGAGTACGGCAAGCGCTGGTTGCTGTACACATAATCCCCGGGCAAACGATACATTCCACCCGCCGAGGGGAGGAACGCGTCGATCGTCTCGGAGCCGGAGAACTCCACGACACTAATCAGGTCAGCGCCCCGCATAAACGGCTCGATCGGCCATTCGTGCTTCTCAACGCTGAACATGCCGTTCTGCTCGTTGCTGACACCCAATACATGGATGCGCACCGGGTCACCGGCATGCGCTTCGATGAGCGGGGTCGCCGGATCTTCCGGCTTGTCCGCCTTACAAGGTTGGAACACCTTGCCGAGCGAGCAGCCCTGCTCTTCACGGAACTTGTACGGTTCCGACCGGTAGTTGACGCCGGTCAAACCCGCCACGTTCTGCACGTAGGGCATGAAGCTCGTGCCGATGATGTTGTCTTCATCCTGGAAGAACAACGCCACGTCACGATAATTTGCCCGCATTTCATTGCCCGGCACCGAGTGATCGATGATGACATCGGCCGCCCAGGCATTCTTATTGGACAAATCCGCACCGGTCTTGGGATCACGATATTTCGATCCCTTTGGCCCGACCACGACGGCACCGAACAACCCGTTCCGCGGATTGGTCATCACATTGCCCCAATCCCACACCAACGAGGTCGTCTCGCCGTTGAACGGATCGGCGTAGTAGGTGTAGTCCCGCTCGCCCCCCGGTGCGACCGTCTGGTCACCCGGATTGTTCCCTACGTTCGCGCCCATGGAATCCTTCGGATCGAAGGCCAGGCCGATCGCAGAGAAGGAGGCCTTGCTGTCCTTCATCTTGTTCTTCAAATGCACCTTGACGCAATCACCGCTGTTCACACGCAGCGTCAGCGGCATCGGGTGTGCCCCGCCGGCCACTTTCGCGGTGTCTTCTTCCAACGCATAGATCTTCGCTTCAGCGTTGGTCATGAGGATCCGCCGCTCAAAGTCCACTTCGATGGATTCCGGCGCCTTGGCATTGAACTTCATGCCGGCGTAGTCCATCGCGACGACGTTGAACTGCTTCACGGGAGCATCGGCAGGACAGACCGGTAGAGGCTTCGGCATCTCGCCCTTGTTGGAGAAGCCCGCGGGCAACTTCTTCAAATCAGCCTGCTCCTTATCCAACACCCGGATGATGCCCCAGCCACCCTCGGAGAACTTCGAGGATCGACCGTTGAAGTGAATGTAATCGCCGGCTTGATGTCGTGATCCACCCGCCTCAGGAACCACCAGGTCATACCGCTCGGCGATACCGATATGGATGGAATTCTTCCGATTGGCATCCGACGCATACCGCTCGGTCCAGAACGTGTGGCCGGACAGGGTCCAGACCATCGACTCGTTCATGAGGGTGTGCAGCAGACGGAAGACCATCGTGTCACCGACATAGGCACGCAAGGTCGGCGTGTACGGATCACCGTGGACCAGGCTGCTGAAAATCTGTGACGAATCAGGGTTGGTCGCCAACCGTTGCGCAACCGGCGCCGCCCTGAAATTCAAGCCGCTGCCGGTGGTATGCGTACCACCGTTCAAGAACGGCATCGGTGTCATATAGATCTTCTCCGGCATCATGAACGAGACGGTCTTTCCTGCCTCGAGCGCAACTTCGATCGGCTGCCCGGGAGGATTGCCCGCCGTCACGATGTTGACGGTGTGCGGCACGGTGTCGTGCACTTGGACCATCAATTCACGGAAGCTGTTGTTCACGCCATGACCAACCGGCTCGTTCGTGTGAATGTCCGCGATCGGTCCGCTGCGGATCAATTTTCCAGTCTTTGGATCATGATAAGTCGATCCAACCGGTTCGGCGATGAAGGTGCCGAAGCCGCCGTGCGGCCAGGTGGTCGCACCGAACGCATGGTCGTGCCAGAACACCGTCCCCACGTCCGCATCGACCCAGAACCGCTGACGCACGAACTCGACCGTGACGATGTCATTGGCCGGGTGATCGTTTTTCAGCCCTTTGGCCAACGTAATCGTATTGCCGCTGATGGCCTTGATGCGGGAGATTTCATTCCCCTTCACATTGTCGGCACCAACAAGCAGCAGTGTCCCGACATGGAACTGCTTGGCATTCTTCACCGTGATCGTGTTCGCGCCCTTCTTAGCGGCGGCGGTCACGACGGTGTTCATCGGGGCGGGAAGCCCCTTCGCATTCTTCTTCTCCAGCATCGTGAACGGACGCACGGATTGCTCATAGGAGAATCCGGTGATCACACCGTCGGAGGCTTGGTTGTCGAACTGCAGGAAATGCCAGTGGGTGTTGATCTTCGACGACTGGAAGTTGGTGTAGTCATCGTCGTCCCACTCGCTGGTCAGGGTCCAGTCCACGCAATCGTAGATGTTGCCGCGGACGACCAGCGGATACTTCAAATCATCGTTCTTCCGAATCTCCGCCTCTTCTTCATGCAAGACATAGATCAAGCCGTTCGGATCGATGACCGGCGGCTCCTTGCCCGTTTTCTTGGCGATGGTGATCGGGAGCTTGATGAAGTGCACGTTGTAGTGTTTCCGGCCCGCATTCTCCGGGCAGAGACTCCAGTTACCGTTTTCACCGGGCAGGGCCTGATCGACGCTTTCCTCGCCGTTGGCATCCCGGCGGATCATCTCCAACCAGGGCGCACCCACATGGTTCGGGGAGAACATGACGCGTCTCCCGAAATGCGGGGTGAGGTGAGGCCAGGCGACTTTACCGGTCAACGGCTCGAATGTGATCGGGTGCCGCTTGCCCGGATGGGTCGACTTATACTTCGGATTGTCGATCGCGCTTTCCGGTTCGCTCAATGCACGGGTGCCTTCCCAGGCCCAATCCAACACCGTGGCATCGTAGGACACGGTCTGTCCCTTTTCGTCGTTCTTGTGTCCCGGCTTGCCCATCGTCGGGAGCTGCATCTCGACCCAGTCCTTGATCGTGACGGTGGCCGGATTGGACTTCCAATCGCTCTTGCCCTTCTCGACGATCTTGAAGGACTTGCCGAACCAATCCACGGTCTGACCGACTAACTTGTCCGACGTGATCGGCCCCTTGATGCGACCTTTCCGATCGGGCAACTCAAGCAGATCCGGCATGACGTCATTACGCATGTCGCCCTGTTGAAGGGTGTTGTAGACCCGCCAGTATCCCCACATGCCCGCCACATAATGGTGCGCCACGTGGCAATGGAACAGGAAATCGCCGGCCAACTGCTGGCACAACCCGGAGCCGCACTCCGTCTCGAGGTCCAACGCTTCCGACGGCCCGATGACTTCGACGTCGACACGATCCGTCTTGGCACGGATCACCGGATACTTGACCGGTCCGTTTCCAGCGGTCGTCCACAGATTCATGTCATCGATGGCGCGCGGGCTGCGCGGCCACCGGATGGTGCCGCCATGCGGATGGTGGCTATGGAACACTTCCGATCCGCCATGGACCAGGCGGAACTTCGCCGGGTCGCCCATGTACGAGCGCGGGATCGTGGGAGACGGATCCCCGAAGGTGTACGAGCTGTAGCCCATCGACTCGTCTTCGAATCCGAAGTACTCGTGCTGCACGTGCATATTGTTGATTCCGAACGGCTCGCTGCGATAGTTGATCGCACGACCGCCGGGGCGATAGGCGTCGGTCAGCGGGTCACGCTGAGGAAGAAAGTCGCCTTTCTTATTGACGGGGCGGAAGGCTTCGTCGCCGACCTCGTGATAGTACAGGACAAATTCACGGAAGTCCGGACCGGTCCCGTTCTTGATCATGACCTGCCAGCCGCTCGAGGCGGGCGTGGGCGCCCCGCTCCCCAACGCTTCCAGGTATTCGGATCCGCGCGGCTCGACGACAAAGGACCCGAAGAGGCCCATCACGGTCAACTCGCGGTCATTGGCGAACGTATGGAATTGCCGGACACCTTCCTGGGTGCTCGGATGAATGTACCATTCGAACTCTCCGCTCTTATCCTTCTGGACGATGCTGTCGGAGTTCGTGGTGGCGGCTGCGGCACCGGTGGCGCTCACCACCATGCTGGAGCCATGGATGTGAAGGCTGACGTCCTCGCCGCCTTCCAACTTGTTGCTCAACTTGATCTTGACGCAATCCCCCTGGTTGCCGCGAATCGTCAGCGGCTGAATCCACTGGGCTTGCACGCCGGGAATCACCGCGCCGGGGTCAAAGCCTTCCTTCTCGCGCGCTTCCCGATTCTTCGTTTCTTCCGCCCGAACCTTGTCGAGATTTTCATCCAGTGTGTACATATAGCCTGGATAAAAATCGAGCCACTGGTTGAGCGTGATCTCGACGTTGATCGCCGAGACATTGTATTGCTTGACCGGTGCGGAGGCCGGGCATTTCCCGCCTCCCGCAAGTGCCACTGGCTCCACTCGTGGGTCGGACATCAACAGGAGGTCCTGACCGCCTGCTCCATATTGGTGCATCATGGTCTGGGTATTGAACATACCCGTATTGACCTGCTGCGCCTGCGGGTCATGGGTCAAATGCTCCATGATCCGTTGGTGCTGCTGCTCAACCATCGCAGAACGCTCCGGCTTTCCAGCCATCGCATCTTCGACGATCGTCTGCCCCTTCAACTTCTCCGCCCAAGACGGGAGCTGATGAGACATCGCTGTTTGTTGCGGCGCCGCATGGTCCACATGCGGCTGAGTTTCAGCCGATGCGGTCAGCGGAAGACACACAAGCGCACCACCAGCGATAACGCTGAGGGCGCGCGATGTGACACGAGTGAACCAATGACAATCCATGGACCGGCCTCCTTGGATAGAGTTTGGAAAGAAACGATGAAAAGTTATGAGCGCTTACGATCAGAACATAACAACCTCAACACTACAGATACGCCTTCTGGTTGTAATCCTGCGGCATCACGCACGCAGAGCACTCCCTTGAAAAACAAGTGCCGGAGATTACTGAAGTCATCCGGCTCTGTCAACCCCCTCACCTGCTCGCACAACAGGGGATGCCAAACCGTCGTGCGCTCACTTGATCGAGTTCAATACTCCTTCTCTCTCAGAGCGAACGCGAGATTGCCGTGCCTCATCACGCCAACAACATTTCCCGGTCCATTGTCTCTCTTCCGCAACTTGGGGCATAATGACCCATGATCTTGAAACGCTGGCTTGTCGGCCTGCCACTCAAGACGAAGGAAGCCGCTCACGAACGCCTTTCTAAGCGACTCGCCCTAGCCGTCTTTTCCTCCGATGCCTTGTCCTCGGTGGCCTACGCCACGGAGGAAATTCTGCTCGTCCTGACCCTGGCCGGCACAGCCATGGTCGGCTACTCCATCCCGCTCAGCCTCTCGATCATCGGCCTACTGATTATTCTGACGATGTCCTATCGGCAGATTATTTTCGAATATCCGGAGGGCGGCGGCGCCTACATTGTGGGCAAGTCAAACCTCGGCGAATGGCCGGGACTGGTCGCCGCCGCAGCGTTGATGATCGACTATGTCTTGACCGTGGCCGTCAGCGTCGCGGCCGGAATGGCCGCGCTCACCTCAGCCGTTCCGGCGCTCCTTCCCCATCGTGAGGCTCTCTGCGTCGCCGCCATCCTTCTGGTGACGGTCGTCAACTTGCGAGGTGTCCGCGAGTCGGGGCAGTTCTTCGCTGTGCCGACCTATATCTTCATCGCAACCATCGCGTCCATGCTCGGCGTCGGCGCCGTCCAGATCCTGCTCGGCCATGCGGCACGTGTCGAACCGCTCCCCAGCATGGCGCCCACTGAGCCGTTGACGCTGTTTCTCCTGCTTCGCGCGTTTTCTTCCGGCTGTACCGCGCTCACTGGCGTTGAGGTCATCTCGAACGGGGTCTCTGCGTTCAAGAAGCCCGAACCGAAAAACGCCGCATTTACCATGATCGGCATGGCGGCGATTCTCGGCACCATGTTCATCGGCATCAGCGCCATGGCCTACTACTTCGGAATCGTGCCCAAAGACGATGAGACCGTGGTCTCTCAAATCGCACACGCCACCTTCGGAACAGGCCCGCTGTATTTTCTCGTGCAGGCATCGACCATGATCATTTTGATTCTGGCCGCCAATAGCAGTTTCAACGGATTTCCGCGCCTGGCCTCGATCCTGGCCCGCGACAGCTATATGCCGCACCAAATGTCCATGATGGGCGACCGGCTTGTCTTCTCGAACGGCGTCATCATTCTCGGCGTCTTCTCCTGCCTGCTGATCGTCCTATTCAACGGCGACACCCATGCGCTGATCCCCTTGTATGCCGTGGGCGTCTTCCTGTCCTTCACGATCTCCCAAGCCGGAATGGTGAAACGCTGGCTCGTCAAGAAGGGACCGCACTGGGAAAAGAAACTGCTGGTCAACGGCATCGGCGCCGTGACCACCGCCATCGCCACATTGATTATTGCCAGCACCAAATTCGCTCATGGCGCATGGATCGTCATCGTGCTCATCCCGCTGCTCATTACGTTTTTTCGCGCGATCCGCTCCCACTACAAGGCCGTCTCGGAACAGGTCGCCCTATCCCGGGGACACCGTCCCCCCCTGCCCCGGCGTAATATCGTCGTGCTCCCAATCGGCGGAGTCAATCGAGCCGTCATTCGCGCCGTAGACTATGCGCGGAGCCGCTCAGGAGATATCCGTGCGGTTCTTGTCGACGTGGACCCGGAAGAAACCGCCCGGGTGGAAATTCAATGGGCCCAGTGGGGTTGCGGCGTACCGCTGACGGTGCTGCCCTCTCCTTACCGGTCAGTATTGAGCTCCTTACTCGATTATCTCGAACAGGTGTTGCAGAAGGATCAGGAATGTTGGGTCACAGTGGTGATCCCGGAAATTCTGCCCGCCCGTTGGTGGCAGAATATCCTGCACAATCAACGGGCCTTCATGCTGAAAGGCGCCCTCCTGTTTAAGGATCGCGTCATCCTAACCGACGTGCCTTACCACCTCACGAGGTGAGCATGCGACATACACTATCCCGAGGCTCAGTGAACAGACGGAACACCGGAGCATGCGGACTTGCGCTCACCCTTTTGCTGTGCGTGCAGGCGGGGCCGGTATTGGCCTTTAAGATTGTCGCTCCGGCCGACGGTGCAATCTTGACCTCCGGCCAGGCAGTTCCTGTCGAGGTTGAAGCAGGGAGGGAGGCCGGCCTCATCGAAGTCCGCTATTACTGGTATCCGGAGCAGACCGAGGCCCTGGTAGAACAGGGGGAAGATCGGGCCGGGAAGGCTTCGCAAGGAAGCATGGCCACAGAGAAGTATTGGCAGAAAGACAGCATCACCGGGGCGCCTGTCGTAGCCCTGCCTGCGTTGACCTCCACCGTCGATCGCGTGCCCCCTTATGGCGGCGCATTGCCTGTCCCCTCAGACGCCATCGGCCGCATGCGACTCCTGGCCATCGCCGATATTTCACAAGGCCGCCTTGGCCGCAAAACCATGTTCGATGAGGTCTTCGTCACCGTCCAGCCTGCAGCCGACCTGCTCTCGATCGATTTTGAGACGGAAAAACCACTGCAGCTTGGTCGTACGGGACAATCTTCCGCCTACGGGCACGTCGATTCCCTCGGCAAAATCTTCGAACTCCCCGTCGTGGGTGAATTTGCCGACGGGGTCCTACGCCCCCTCTCATCGCCCAGTGCCGGCACAAAGTACAGCTCCGGCGACAACCATATTCTCAAAGTCTTGCCGGAGGGCCTGCTCCAGATTGTCGGCAACGGCAAAACCTCACTCACCGTGACGAACCGCGGCAAACAAGCGACGCTCGACGTGCGCGTGGAGGTCAATCCCGAGCCGAACGAACCCCCGGTTGCCGACGCCGGCCCCGCCAAAACGGTCAAGGCCGGCACCAAGGTGCGATTGAATGGATTACAGAGTCGAGACCCGGAGGGTGAAGCCCTATTCTACGCCTGGAGTCAGGTGCGCGGCAGCAAAGTCGCGATGCTCGACGTCAACATGGCCGAACCCTCGTTTACCGCGCCCTACGTGTCAGAAACCCGCACCTTTCGCTTTAAGCTGCGCGTGACGGATAAAAAGGGTGCCGATAGTGTGCCGGCGTATGTGGACGTCACCGTCGAGCCCTGAGCAGGCTGCTGAAAAAGGCCCCCAACTTCGTTCTCGGCTCGAATCAATCCTCAACGTAGCCAGAGGCTACGCCTCCGGTTTCTTCTCGCCTGCGGCCTCGTTGGATGACCTTTTTGAGCAACCTGCAGAGTAGAACCTATCTCAAAATTGAAAAACGTCGTTGCGAGCGCGCGCAGTCTCCAGCGACCAAGCGAGTGGCACGCGCATTTTCAGCCAAATGCGATCTGTTGCACGGCAAGTCCCTGCGTTGAGTGAGCCCGACCACATCAAAATCGATTTGGAGATAGGTTCTAGTCACCACCACTCTTTTGAGCCTGATTCAAGAAGCATCTTCTTCATGGTGTGATTTGTTCGCGCCAAGAAGTGGAGTCAAAGCTTTCAATGCCTGGCGGATCTGTTCCAACTTCTCCTTCTTATCTCCCTCAAAGAGTTGTGTGATCGACTCCAATGCAACAAGCAACATCTGAACATTCGTGAAAAGGACCATGTCGAGGTCGTCATGCTTAGGACCCCAATCAAACGAACTGAGCTCACCATTCTCATCCTGAACCAGGAACGGATCGAGAGAAATCGGCACACAATGGACTTCTTCACTTAGTAAACGGTACTGCGTGTTGTAAAAATGGTGCAGCCCTGCCCGTTTGGCGATGGGTTCGACATCCAATTTCTTCAACCCATGTTGCTCAATCTCTTTTCTCAGAGTCTCCATGACTTCAGGAGTTGCATACTTTCTTAGGGACTCGAAGTTAGGATCTTGGGTTTCATGCGCGATCTTCATCCATTTCAGACTCTGAACTTTGCTTGATCCCAAATATTCCAAGGGGAAGTCTTCCTTCTCACAAAGAAGTTTCAGGATAAAGAGTGATTCAACGACGCTTCTCAGTACAACCTTTGCCTCAAACAGCAACCCCTTTATTCCCAGGATCACAACAGCTTCAAACCCATTTAGGAGTCGCAAAAACAGAGTAGCGGAAAGGAATTCCTGACGGTCTCGATTATGGACTTTCAGCTCGAACTTAACGGCATGGGCAAGTTCATTGATGTCATGGGACAGCTCAAAAAACTTGGAGTATTGAGTTTGAACCGATTTTGAGAAGTCATCAATTGACGTGCCGAGGAAACCTTTCTCATCAAAATCCATAGTTATTCCCCTGGAACGGTTCGTGACACTTTACTCAGCCTCACAAGCCTATACTCAGGCTTCTTCGCATGTCGGCTGAGAGATTACTTTCGCTTGCCGATCTGAGCCCGTAGCCACTGCGTCAAGGCGTCCTTGCTCAATTCCCCAGCGGCAACCTGCCGAGTAACGACTTCCAGCCCTTGAGGAGCGGGCAATTTCTCAATGCCGTTGACGGGAAGAAACGCCAGCGCGGCCATCACTGCGGCCCGTTTATTCCCGTCTACGAAGGGATGATTCTGCGCAATATGAAAGAGATATGCCGCGGCCATCGCGGCGACATCTTCATGGAGATACTCGCCGTCGAATTGCTGGCGAGGCATCGCGACGGCCGCATCCAGAAGGCCATGATCCCTGACACCCTGCGAGCCTCCGTCGATTGCAATCGTATCGGCATGGAGAAACAGCGCATCCTCCACACCGAGAAAGATGAACTCTTTCACAGGCTAATCCGCCAGCCGTTTCAGCATCGGCCCGTACCGCTTGCGCAATTCTTTCGTAATGGCTTTCATCCGCTCAGGACCAACGCCCACGTTCGCAGGGGTAACAACCAACGCATTCCCGTTTACCGTCACCTGGAGCGGTGTTTCCCCCGTGATCCCGAGCGCTTCCATCATCGGCTTTTCGATGACAAGGGCCATACTATTTCCGTGCCTTTTCAAGGTCTTAATCATGGCGCACCTCACGTATGAACAATGTTAGTACATGCCAGGCCGGTTGTCCAGCAGGAGCCCTCGCGAAACTTGGGAGACATTTCTGAGGTGCGCCGAGAGGCAGAAACCTGGCAGAATCCGAACTGAGGCACTCATCACCGATCAAATCAACGACCCTTCGTAGCGATAATAGCAAGCGCTGCAAGACAGGTTCGCTCTCCTGGCAAGGCCTACAGGAGACATGCGGCCAGGACCTTCAGTCCAAGACTCCGCCTACCGTATCTTCTTGGATACTCATCGTATCTTGATGGATACGACGACTGGAAAGATGACGAGACAATCTGCTCGAATCACGTCCATCACGCGGCGGCGGAAACCCACATCGCACTCCCGCATGCAGAGAACGGATTCTCCACACGAGATGCCATGCCGCGCCTGGTAGGCGACATGACAATGCTTAGACCAAATTAAACCTCTCTCGCGCACGGGCCAGTTCGGCTCGATGGCGTCGCAAAGCAAGACCGAACGACGACCGGCTTACATCTTCCTCATGGGTCAGCATCTGTCGTTCGATATGCGCCAGCCCATCGGCCAACTGCGCCACCACTTGCTTGCCTCCGCGAGTCAGCCATTTGAAACGGCCGCCCGCAAGGTCAAGATCCTTCAACGAATACCGCACCGAATCTATTTCTTCGAGGCAGCGATAGCGCGCCCGCTCAAGATCGCGCGGGCTGAAGCCAGCCCTTTTCCATCGTGCCCGCCCTCCCCGACCGGCCTCCCAAGTCACCAGCCTCTCGAACAGCATCGCCCCCATGGTGAACGTGAAGGTCGCGTGAAGTATTCCTCTCAGTGGCCGCAGACTGCGCCGCCAGGGCGAATAAAAAATCTCCTGATTGTGATCATATTGATACATCACGTCTTTACGTAGTAACAAATTGAGGTAATGATGGCTGTTCTCGTGGATCAGATCGTCGATCAAGTCGAGCCGGTCACGGTCAAAACAATTGATGGCAGACAGGCCGGGGCGATGCCGATAGCTGAAGCTCACCACACCGGAGGCTTTGAGCGGTACGATGCGCGAGGTCAACAACGCCAGCAGGCGATTTCCCTCCGGCCAGGCCGACGCAATAACAGACAGTGCCCGTCGCATGCGTGCGGCAATCTCCGGCCTCGTCGGCCGCACTGTCACCGGCGTCTTGTCCTTTCCATAGACCAGTGTCGGCCCGAGCACAAGGGCCCCATATTGGCTCTCCCTGAGGCACAGGGGCTCAATATGCCGCCAATGCCACCGCGCCTTCTTGCCGTATGCAACCATGGCATAACCGTGATCGCCGATCAGCAGATCGATGCCGGACGGCTTGACCAGAAACTCTCCCAGCCCTTCTGCTCGTTTGAGCGCCGATCGAACCGGACTAGGAGCGACATAGGACAAGCCCGAGGTGCCAACCGTACAGGCCCAAGGCAATTCGACGCGCTCCATATTCGCGTTCAAATCACAGGGCACCAGCCACGCGTTCTGACCCTGTCCGGCTACCCACGCACAAGCCAGCTCTGGAGCGAGGCAGACAGACTCTTGCGTGATTTCATGCGCCAATCGTTGACAAAAGGCGGTCAATCGGGAGAGAAGAAGGCGAGGCTCGGGCTTGCCGTTGGGGAAAATCTCATCGGCATACCCGTGCTCGTAGAACTTTTCCCTAAACTCCGCGCGGAGCTGCTCAGCAATCTCTCCGCGAGACCGCTCCCCCCTCACCTGCACCAGAATGTCGACGAAATACAGCAGGTCGTTGAGCGACTCGATCCACCCGGCCACCTTCCAATTACTGTAGTCCTCCGATGTGAACGACTGTCCCAACATGCGAAACCAGTCGACCGGCAGCCCGAACGTGCAGACAGCATCGGCATAATTCCGTTCGAAATCCTGACATATATCGTTGAGCAACCCGCGCATTGAGCGCCGGAATTCCGACATCAACCGTTCGAGTACCCGCGCATCTAATAACGTCATCAGCTGCAACCTTTCTGGATCGCATACGGTATCGCGCGGGCACTCTACGCGAGTGCCCGACGACTGACAAGCCAGCGGGTGGCAACCAACTGCGGAAATGGAATCACCTGCACTGAATCAATGGGGACACCCAGGGACAGAACGGTCAGGAGAGCGGGCAAGCCTGGCGGCGGACGATTCGTCCAGGCTGCTGCGCGGGCGGAACGACCCCGCGAAACCGCCATCGGTTTCGCGGGGGAAGGCTTACGCCGTCAGCTTGATGAGATCAAAGAGGAACGGCTTCTCGGGAGCCGAGGCCGAAACAGGATGGAGATGAGAATTCTGCACCATCCGATGGCGCTGGATCAGCGTATCGACCACATTGCCGCAGCTCAGGCACCGGTGCCCGCTCAACCGCATGGGGTGGTAACTTTCCTGCAGATCGATCAAATCATCCGTCACCATCAAACCTTCACAGCGCGTGCACGTCATGAGTCGCCTCCCTTCGGACAGGTCGTGAGATCTCCCGACCTGTCCGGAAAGACCTCGTGCCCATGTGAACAACTCAACAACCGTCATGTCTGAAAAGAAGCAATGTGGATGCCACCGATCGCACCGAGCCATTTTTTCACCTGGCCACAAGATGTGATCACACCAAAACCGATCCTCTCGCGACAAATTGACTCGGTTGTGACCGAATTGGTCTCATGGGACAAAAATGGGTAGAATCGCTAACTCCGCTGAAAACCTATCTACCCCTGCTGAATCAGGGTTCAGATCTATCCCTGCGGACCGAGAGGCATGTACCGAAAATGGCGCTCAGCGCGACAGAAATTGGTTCCATTGTTCAGGAACTGGCGCCGGCCCTGGCCGACGGCTGGATTCAGAAGATCTCCCAACCGCTCCCCGACGGCCTGTTGCTGGAGATTCGTGTGCCCGGCCACACTCGCCGATTGCTCTATTCCCTCCGCGACGGAACGGCACGGATACACCTCGTGCGCGAGAGCCTTCCCAACCCGCCGACCCCGCCCTCGTTCTGCCAACTCCTGCGGGCACGCATACAAGGCGCGCGTATCGACGACATCACACATGTCCCCGGCGATCGGATCGTTCGACTGGACCTGACAAGCCGGGATGGACCGGTAGCGCTGGTTGCAGAACTGTTCGGCCGGAACGCCGACCTGTTATTTCTGGATGGACAGACACGTGTGCTGGCAACGCTTCGTCACAATAAAGACCGGGTGGGTCAGATCTACCAGGCTCCGGTCCCGGCACCGTCACGATCATCGTCCTCAGAGACAGCGACTTCGTCATCGGAGCCTCAGCCCCTGACTGAGGCTGATCCATTTCCACTCTCATCCAGACTGGAAATTCTCTACCGGGAACGCGAAGCAGAGCTGTCGCACCTCGCCCAGGTCCGACAGCGCGAATCGGCACTGCGAAAAGCCCTCAAAAAGCTTCTGCGTCGGACGGAAGGTCTCCGTCGCGACCTCGAACAAGCGGGACGCTACGAGCCCTACGCACGATACGGCGAACTGTTGAAAGCCAATCTCGGCTTACTGAAGAAAGGGATGACCGCCGTTTCGGTGGTGGACTATTACGATGAGCGCCTACCCGAATTGTCGATTCCGCTCGATCCCACCAAGGGGCCACAGGCCAACATGGATGCGTACTTCGCAAAATATCGGAAATTCGTCTCTGCCCAGCGTGAAATTTCGCCACGCGTGGCGGCCATCGACAGGGAAGTCCAGCAACTCCAGGCCGAATTAGAGACCATCAAACATGGAACCTGGCAGGCGCCGAGTAGCGAGCAACGAGCGACACCTGGTGCGATGCCACGCCCCGGTCGGAAGAAAGCTGCCGACGAAGAACGCCGGGGACCGTTTCGACGCTTCATCTCATTGGACGGCTATCCGATCTTTGTCGGGCGCAACGCCCGCGAAAATGACGAACTCACGTTCGGCCTTGCCAAGAGCGAGGACCTCTGGCTGCATGCGCGCGGCACGCCGGGCTCGCATGTCGTTGTGCGCCTGGAGAAGGGTACCGATCCGCCGCCTGAGACGATACGGGATGCAGCCACGCTCGCCCTGCTGTACAGCGATCTGAAAAAAAGCGGAAAAGGCGATGTCATTTACACCCGACGTAAATGGGTCAAGAAAGCCAAGGGCCAAGCACCGGGAGCGGTGACCGTCACCCAAGAGAAAACCGTCTACGTCACCCTCGACAAAACGCGCCTGGCGGCGCTCAAGGCGCGTAACACCGAAGGAGCGCTTTAGACGAAACACTTCAACCTGCTCCGCGTCGCCTTTCCCTCAATGTTCGAGAAATGGTAGAGTGCCCACATATGGGCACCATCACAGACAGACGAGATCGATTTCACATCCTGAATGCGCTGCTCCAGGCAAAAACGCTTCGGCAGTTCGATGAATGCCTCCAGCAGGAACTTGCGCCCCTTCTAGGCTGCGAGATCATCGGCCTCTACCTGTACAGTGAAAGCACGGCAGCCTTCTCGCCCGTCTCTGAAAGCCTCCGTACGCCGGCGTCGCCCGCCTATCCGATCGATCAGTTACCCGCCGCCGGCACCATCAAAGAAGCAGCCGTGCTTGCCGGGCAGGCCATCTTGACACCCGACTTGAGTGCCTCGCCCTGGGCTGAAGCGCAGGCCATTGATCCACACCGCTGCCGGGCAACCTCGATATTGGTGTCCCCTATCAGGATACCGGCTGAATCCCGGCCCTGCGCAACCGCCAAGACCTTGGCCGTGATGGTAGCCGTCTCGCCGGGAAAGCCCGGTCTCTTTTCTGAAGAGGACCGGGTGTTTCTCGATATGCTCGGCCTTCACATCGCACCGGTCCTGACTGCCGTCCTGGCAGCCGAAGAACGCGACACCCTGGTCGCCATCAACAGCCAGGTCGTACTGGGCACCATGACCCTGGATAATCTCCTGAGCTCGATACAGCCCATTCTGCGTGAGGTCATCCCTCACGATACGACCGGCCTCGTGCGGTTCATCGGCGCTCCCCACGGCCCCTGGTTCGAGATCGTATCCTGCGAAGGCGTCGCCGTCGATCAGGAGGCGCTGAGGCAATTTCCCTTTGAGCGAATGGCGCCGGCCGAAATCCTGGCCACCGGGAAGCCCCTGCTGCTGACCGGATACAACCAGGAACGATTTGCGGAACATACGTATTTCGAGTCACTCGGCGTGTTCTCCGCCATGCTCTGCCCGCTGCTGGTCCGCGGAGCGCCGTACGGCTTTCTGGCGATCGGAAGCAGACGGCGGAACGCCTTCTCCGAACGCGACCTGGCGCTGGCCGAACAAATCGGCTTTCACCTGTCGCACGCCATTGCCAATCTCTCGGCCTACGACCAGATCCGTCAGCTCAAAGATCAGCTCGAACAGGAAAATGTCTATCTGCGCGAAGAGATGGGCGCCTCCCTCGACCTGAAAAGCCTGATCGGCAACAGCCCTGCCTTGCAGAAATCGCTCAAGGCCATTGAGCAGGTGGCACCGACCGATTCCACCGTGCTTATCACCGGAGAAACCGGGACAGGCAAGGAATTGGTGGCTCAAGCCATTCATCGACTCTCGCCGCGTCAACACAAGGCGCTGATTACCGTGAACTGCGCTGCGCTCCCGCCCACACTCATCGAATCCGAACTCTTCGGTCACGAACGGGGCGCCTTCACCAACGCAACATCCCGTAAATTGGGACGCTTTGAACTGGCGCACGGCGGCACGATTTTCCTCGACGAAGTGGGAGAACTCCCCATCGACTTACAAATGAAGCTTCTCCGCGTGCTGGAGGCCCAGGAATTCAACCGGGTCGGGGGAAGCCATACCATTCGAGTCGATGTACGCGTGCTTGCCGCCACCAACGTCGATCTGGATCAGGCCATCAAACGAGGCTCCTTTCGCGCCGATCTCTTCTATCGCCTCAACGTCTTCCCGCTGCGCCTTCCGACCTTGCGCGAACGACGTGAGGACATCCCGCTGCTGACCCGCCACTTTGCGAAGAAATACAGCCTGCGCCACCGAAAGCCGGTCACACGGATCAACAGCGCGGCCCTGAACGCCCTGTCCGGCTATGACTGGCCCGGGAATGTCCGGGAACTGGAACATGTGATCGAGCGTGCCGTCATCGTGAGCCAAGGCTCGACGATCACCGTCAATGAACTGGATGGATTGGGTCGCGGAACAGAACCATCCCCCGAGCCGCGGACGCTCGCAGAAGCCGAACGAGCGCACATTGTTGAGACGCTCTCCCGAACCAATTGGATCCTGGCGGGTAAGCAAGGCGCGGCGGAGAAATTGGGAATGAAACGATCCACGCTCCAACACCGCATGAAGAAACTGGACATCAGCCGGCCACCTCGATAGGCCTCGCGAGTGCCCATATGTGGGCACAAGCCCCTAGCCCCTGCCGAATTCTCGGCACCTCTCCCTCCTGATCTACCTCCGACACATTTCCTATTCATCACTTTTCTCCTGAGCTTTCAGTGGCTTGCTCGCCTTTCTGACTTCGCACTCCTCGCTGGCATCCCGCCTGCTCTAGTATGCCTACATGAAGATCGTCGCTTCGGGACTGACACCAGACACCGTCAGCCGTGACATCGAGGCCTACGTGACCGCAAGACAGGCCGAATTGCTCCCGTCGGGCGAAGCAAGCAAAGACGGGCGCCGGTTCTCCTGGTGCGGAGAAATTCTGGACTTTCTGACCGAAGGACTTGCGGAGCGATTCGCCGCTCAAGGCATTACCTTCACCGATGCCTTTCCGGGCCCCTTACGGTTGATGGACGAAGACCAACAACCAAACGGACAACATGTGCGGCGTTTCTGGACCGTCGCCCTGCACCATGGCTGCCCCGTCGCCAGGATCTGCACCTATTTTTTCCATCGGCATGATCAAGTGAGCCTTCCGCGATTGCCGCGCGTGGTGGCCTATGCCCCGATCAACCCGGCTCAGGAAGAGCACGAATGAATTACGTCGCCCTCAGAATGCTGTTCGGCGATCGGGCGAAATACCTCATGCTGCTGTGCGGCCTCACCTTCGCGGTCATGCTGATCGTTCAGCAAGGCTCAATTTTTTGGGGGCTCATGATCTGGTCCCAATCGAGTATCAGCAATCTCAACGTGCCGATCTGGGTTACGGATCCCGGCATTGCGCAAGTGGATGAGGTCAAACCGATTGCCGACACCACGGTCGATCGCGTCCGCAGCATCCCCGGTGTGGAATGGGCCGTTCCCCTGTATAAGGGACTCTTACGGGCCAGGCTTGCGAACGGTGAGTATCACCAAATCACCTTGACCGGCCTGGACGCTGCCACCTTGATCGGTCGTCCAGCCGAAGTGCTGGAGGGACGATTCGAAGACCTCCGGCAACCTGACGCCGTGGCCCTCGATCAATGGGCCGTCGAACGCATGGGCGGGCCGACAGTCATCACGGTCGGCACGGTCTTCGAACTCAACGACAAGCTGGCCCGCGTCGTCGCCATTGCCAAGACGCAAAAAACCTTCACCAACATTCCCGTCGTCTACACCACCTATGAGCGGGCCTTGCGATATGTCCCGCGAGAACGGCGTACCCTCTCCTACGTCCTCGCGAAAGCCAAAGACGGTGCGCTGGTGGACGAGGTGATCCAACGTATCCGCGACCACACGGGACTGGGCGCCTTCACCGCCGACGCCTTCGGATGGAAAACGATCGGCTGGGTGCTGAAGAACACCGGCATCGGAATCAATTTCGGCACCACGATTCTATTGGGGTTCGTGGTCGGGATGGCCATCGCAGGGCAAACGTTTTACCTCTTTACGGTCGAAAACCTGCGGCAGTTCGGCGCGCTCAAAGCCATGGGAGCCTCCACCGCAACTCTGGCCCGCATGATTCTCCTGCAAGCGTTTACCGTGGGGATCACAGGGTATGGGGTCGGCATCGGACTCGCCACCGTCTTCGGTCTCCTGACGGCACAAGAAGGTCAGCTCCCGTTCCTGGAAACCTGGCCGCTGCTCCTGTTGGTTTTTGTTGCCCTGCTCATGATCTGCACATTGTCGGCGCTGATCAGCATCATCAAACTGGCCCGGCTCGAGCCGGCGATTGTATTTCGATGACCGCCATGGATGGTTCGTCACACTCAGAGGACCGTACGGAAGAAGGCAGCGGAGCCCGGCAGGCCATCGCCGTCCAGGTCCGAGGACTCGTCAAGTCGTTCGGCTCCGGCGAGACCACCGTCACGGTGCTCAAGGGCATCGACCTCGACGTGTATTTCGGCGAGCTGCTGCTCCTCGTCGGAGAATCGGGGGGAGGAAAGACCACGCTGCTGTCGGCCATCGCCGGAATCCTGGATATCGATGCCGGTGAGCTCGCTGTGTTGGGAGCCTCACTGACCAACATGTCGCCCGGCACGCGCACCCGTTTTCGTGGGCAAACCATGGGATTTATCTACCAACAATTCAATCTCCTGCCCGCCTTGACGGCGGCGGAGAATGTCGCCATTCCACTGTTGATCCAAGGCACTCGGAAGAAAGAAGCGATCTCACGAGGGCGGCTGATGCTTGAACGTGTCGGGCTCGGCGACCGGACCGAGTTTTTGCCACGCAACCTCTCCGGCGGCCAGCAGCAGCGCGTCGCCATTGCCCGGGCGCTGGTCAATGAACCGCAGCTGCTGGTGTGCGACGAACCGACCGCCGCCCTGGACGGGCCCAATGGGCAGAAGATCATGGAATTGATTCGGGATGTGGGGCGTGCCCCCGATCGCTGCGTCATCGTCGTCACTCATGACAGCCGGATTTTTCAGTTCGGTGATCGCATGGCGGAATTGACCGACGGCCGCATTGTCGGCATTCACCCGATTCAGAGAGAGGCAACCGCATGACCATTCTCAATCGCTTTAGTGTCTGGCTCGCTGTCGCAGGCGCAATGCTGGCTGCCTGGGTCGTCCTGACCGCCGGCAAGAACCAGCCTATGCCGACGCCGATAGTAGAACCACCCCGGTCTCCCTATGAAACGACCGTCGCCGCGACCGGCATTATCGAAGCGGCCAACGAAAACGTCCGTATCGGGCCGCCGATGGCGGGACTGGTGACAAACGTGTTCGTGGCGGTCGGCGACCGGGTTCGTGAGGGCGATCCCTTGCTTCAATTGGATGATCGAGACCTTCGCGCGCAACTGGTGGCTCGCCAGGCCGCAATTCCACCGGCGGAGGCCCAAGTCGAAGAGCAGAAATATCGCATCGGCGATCTCGACACACAGCTCAAGCGGCTGAAATCGGTTCGGGACAGCCGGGCGGTCAGCGAAGACGACGTGAAGCGTACCTGGTACGCCTCGGAAATGGCAAAACGCGCACTGAGCCGCTACGAGGCCACCCTCAAACAAGTCATCGCCCAGCGCGACGAAACACAGATGCTCCTGGACCGCCTGACAGTCCGTGCGCCGCGGGTCGCGACGATTTTGCAGGTCAATGTCCGGGCCGGTGAATTCGCCCTGACCACCGGCGCGACCGAGCCGCTCATGCTCCTGGGCGACATGCAGCAACTGCAAGTCCGCGCAGAGGTCGATGAGGTCAATGCTCCATTGGTGGCTCCCAACCGACCCGGGATCGCCTACCTGAAGGGCAATACGGCCCAGGCCATTCCGCTGACATTCGTGCGCATCGAGCCTTATATTGTCCCCAAAAAATCCCTGACCGGAGACAACAGCGAGCGGGTTGATACGCGGGTTCTCCAGATCATCTACCGCTTCGAACGGCCGGCGTTTCCGATTTATGCCGGACAGCAGGTCGATGTGTTCATCGAACGAGCACCGGCCGGAACACCGGCACCAGCACCGGGCAGCGCACGTTCTGCTGAGGAACCGAGCAAATGAAACGAGTCACGTCCCGCCGACAGCTCGCCATTTCCACCGTCCTCGTTATGTTGTCGCTGGCCGCCAGCGGGTGCCTACAGGGTTCGAATTACCATCGCCCGCCGGTCGAAACACCGGCCGACTGGACACGCATGGCCTCCGGCCCATTGGCTGCCGGAGCGACCCATAAGATGCCGGAAGCGGACTGGTGGCAGGCCTTCCACAACGAGGAGTTGACCCGGTTCGTGGAACGCGCGCTCGCGCAAAACCACGACGTCCGCCGCGCCGTGTCACGCGTGCTCGAAGGACGGGCTTCTGTTACCACCGCCGGCGCCGGCCTCTATCCACAACTGAATGTGCAGGGCAACTACAGCAATATCGTGGTGTCAAAAAACACCCTGGCGGGATTGGGCTTAGCCACGGGCCAACAACCGGGCCCTCAGGTCTTTGCCAAGCCCGGAAGCAGTTTCGATCTCTGGAACGGAGCAGCCGACCTCCGATGGGAACTGGATGTCTGGGGTCGTATCCGTCGCGGGATGGAAGCCGCCTCGGCAGACGCGCAGGCGATCGAGCAGGACGCCCGCGCGATTGCACTCACCTTAATCGGCGATGTCGGGCAGTCCTACTTTCGAATACGCGAGCTGGATGAGCAGATTGAAATCGCCCAACGCGCCCTGACCCTCCGACGGGACTCGCTCGACATCATCACCAAGCGGGCATCGGTGGGCCTGGCCTCCGATCTGGATGTGAAACGAACGGAAGTCCTCGTCGCGGAAAGCGCGGGGCAGATCCCGGATCTGACTCGTCTGCGCGCCGTGGAATTACACCGGTTGGAAGTGTTGACGGGATCGGCGCCGGGCAGTGTAGTCTTGGCACCGACATCCTTGAGGAAGGTCATCGTGCAGCCGGAAATTCCCGTCGGCCTCCCGTCGCAATTGTTGGAACGGCGACCCGACATCCTTCAGGCGGAGGCGTCGCTCGTGGCCGCGAATGCCCGGATCGGTCAGGCGCGGGCCTATTTCTTCCCCACATTGTCCATCACGGGGCAAGGCGGCCTACAAAGCGCCGAGTTCGTAAACTGGTTCTCGGGAAACAGCGCGAATTTCAGTATCGGTCCATCGGTCACCCTCCCCATTTTCATGGGCGGGACCAACGTCGCGAGACTGGAGGCGGCCGAATCCCGATATCAACAAATGTTGGAAGGTTACCAGCAGACGATTTTGGTCGCCTTCCGTGAAGTGGCGGATCTGCTGGTGTCGATACAATCGCGTTCGGAACAACTTGCACGACAACGTGAGCAGGCGACGGCCGCCACGGCGGCCGTCGGACTGGCGGAGGTGCGTTATCGCAAGGGATTGGTCAACTACCTTGACGTTCTCGACGCACAACGAACGATGCTGGCCGCAGAAACACAGCTTGCGCAAACCGAACGCGCCCGCCTCACCGACATGGTCGGCCTCTACAAAGCTCTTGGTGGTGGATGGCAGACACCGGGCAACAATCTCTCTGCGATCCCGGCCGGCTCCGCTACGCATTAAGTAATCCACACGGCCAGTGTTAGTCCTTCCTCCGGCGCAGTCAGCAATCGCATTGCCGGCTGCCTTACACTCGCATCGTCACAACAGCAGGGACTTTCAACTTGAATTTTTCACGCGGATAAGGCTATTTGACGGAATGCAATCCGAATCCTTCAATAGAGTTGCGGACCAGGCACCGGTCGCGCGCTCTCGTCAGATTCTTCGTACGACTTCTCGGAAGGAGCCTTTCATGCAAGACGGTGTCCGCGGCCATTCCCCGGCACGCCAGGTTTCTCCTGCCCTCATACTGTTGGTACTCGGGCTCACGACGTTCTTCCCGACGTATACGCCGGCTGCGCCCCTCGACAAGCCGGTCTCCAAACCCGGGATGGACGACAAGCCGGGGCTGGCAGAAGAACAGATTCTTTCGACCACAGACAAAATCACGCAACCGGTAGACACAGACGCGGAAGCGATGCGCCACAACGATCTCGGCGTGGCCTTTGTCTTCAAGGGCGACCTGGGGCAAGCCATCGATGAATTCAAACATGCGCTCCGACTCCAGCCCAACTACTTCGCCGCCCACCTTAACCTGGCTAATACCCTGCTCGATGTCGGGCAGAACGACGCAGCGATGGTTGAATTCAAAGAAGCCCTGCGCCTCAAACCCGACGACCCAAAAACCCACAATGATCTCGGGGTCGCACTCAAAGAAATGGGAAACTTGGAAGGCGCCATTGCGGAGTTTCGAACGGTCTTGCGCCATAACCCCAGCGATGTGAACGCGCACAACAATCTCGGCGTGACGCTCAAAGCCATGGGTGATCTCGATGGAGCCATCGCCGAGTATCGCACCGCTGCGAGCCTTCAACCGAACGACGTGAACGCGCACTTTAATTTAGGGCTGGGACTGATGGAAAAACGCCAGCCGGAAGCGGCCGTCAGCGAGTTCCGCACCGCGCTGCACCTGCGGCCCAACGATGCGAAGATCCGTCTCAACCTCGGCAATGCCCTGGCAGGCATGGGACAGCGGATGGAAGCGGCTCAGGAATTGAGACAGTACCTTCGCCTTGAACTTGATACGCCCGCCAATCGTCGGTGGCTGGAACAGGCCGAAGCCAAACTCCGTGAACTGGAGATGCCGTAACCGGCGCCTCGCTGGCCGATCTAGCGAGGCCGGAATCCGTATCCGGGAGTCATCGCCGATCCCACTGGTCTCATTCCACTGTCGCCGATCCCGCCCCATTTGGTGTACAGTCCTCAACGCTTCCGTTCAGACGGGAAACTTTGATGCACAGCTATTTCACCAGGCCCGCCATCGGTCGATTCACACAGGTGAGAGGCTGGATCTTGGCCGTCCTGTGCTGGATAACTCTGTGGCCCGGCCAATCTCTTCCGGCAGAGCAGGAAGATGCGGAGACATCCCATACCAGGCAATGGGATTTTGACTCCGTCGCTCCTGGAACGCTCCCCAGTTCGTTCGTGATCGGCACACTCTTCGACGGCCGCCCGGCCGGCGAGTGGAAAATTCTCATCACGGACCGTGCGAAGAGCCCCTCCCAAGTGCTCGCGCAGCTGCAGCCGAAAGGAACTGATCAAGCGCACAAATTGCTGCTCCTGGAGGGGACCGACAGCGGCAACATTGATGTCGAAGTCTCGTATTTAGCCGTGGCAGGGAAAGCCGATTTCGGCGGCGGACTGGTGTGGCATGCCACGGATGACCGCAACTACTACCTCCTGAGGGCCAGCTCGGTTGAACAGAAAGTCAGGCTCTATCGCGTCGTGAAGGGGGTCCAGCAGATCGTCAAGCAGCTCGACCGCCCACTCCCCGCGAACGGATGGCATAAACTGCGCATCGTGCAACGTGGATGCGAGCTCAAAGCCCTCTATGACGATGCCGTGCTTTTTCGGGTGTGCGATCAGACGTTTTCCGGCGGGCGGATCGGGCTCTGGACGAAAGCTGATGCCGTGACCTATTTCGACGACCTAGTCCTTCGGCGCCTGGACTAACCGCTGCTGATCGCCATTCTTCTTCGTGGCCTGTCTTCACGGCATCCCCTTCTCCCGGCAAATAAAAAAGGGCAGCCACCACAAGGATGACTGCCCCAGAAGCTGATACGAAATTAGGCGTTACCAGCGATCGCGCTTGCCCCCGCGATCGTTGAATCCCCCGCCGCTCCGCCCAGGTCCGCCGCCAGAGCGGGGCTCCTGAGGACGCGCTTCATTGACCGTCAATGTCCGGCCACCCATGTCCGTCCCATTGAGAGCCGAAATCGCCTTCTGTGCCTCGTCTGAAGAGGCCATTTCGACGAATCCGAAACCTCTCGATTGGCCGGTAAACTTGTCCGTGATGATACGGGCCGATTCAACCGCCCCGTGCACCGCGAACAAATCGCTTAACTGCTGTTCGGTTGCCGAATAGGGCAACCCGCCAACATAAATTTTAGAACCCATGTGGGTCCTCCTCTTGGGTAGTGACATTGTCTTGAACGAAGGAAAGAAAGGGAAAGGACGGGCCGAAGACGCTAGACAACGGGGCGACTTGGGTCTGGCTTTCGATTAGATTCCCGGGCAAGGCAACATCGAGTCAGGCCTGAACTATTTCAACGCATCTCTCACCAGGCCCCAGCGGGAGACGGGGAATAGTACCACGCGTCCCCCCGCCATACAAGCCATGAAATAGACCTCCCCACGGTGCCCGTCTACCGTCGCGGCCGTGATTGCCTGTCACATCATCATCGACAATCTGGCATAAAAAGGACGACGGCGAAACCTGACAGAGCGGTCACGGTGGCCCCCAACATTCAACCGCCCCAAAAGCGCACACGACAACGCATCACATTCCTTGCCCGCGTGGAGTATTTTATTATGTCCAGTAATACTGGACATATGCTAAGATTAAGATATATGTATGGATCGAACAGTGTCAGACTCGAAGTCCGGCTCTGGCCGGATGTAATTATGCCAAACCGCTTCAGCCGCACCCACTTGCAAGCACCGCTACCGGATCATGACGCCTAGCGCCCTGCTCGGGGAATCCTCCACGATTCGTGAAGCCTCACCGATCATGGCTCATGCGGTCGGGGACAGCACCATATGAGCATTCGATCCATATTCATCCACGTGACCGAGGTACCGAGGCTAGGTGCCCTCGTCAGGCTCTATCGCGGCATACAGGAACTCCGACACCAGATCGTTGAAGACTGGACCGTGAACAGCCGAGATTGGATGATGCCTGGTTTTCGAGCGATCGCCGTGCATCGCCTGGGCACCTGGCTCGCGAACCGGCGCAGCGGCGTGGTCAAATCCGGACTGCTCGCGGTGTACCGTGTGATGTATCGCTATGTGCGCAATCATTACGGGATTGAAATTCCATTGACGGTCACACTCGGCCGGAGGCTATGGCTTGTCCACCAACACGGGATCGTCTTTCATTGGAAATCAGAGATTGGAGATGACTGCCTGATCCGCCACGGGGCCACAATCGGGGCAGGATATGGCGGGCAAAAGACGTTGCACAAAGGTCCGAAACTTGGACAACGAGTGGAAGTGGGCCCCGGCGCGGTGATCTTTGCCGGAGTCAAAATCGGCGACGATGCGGTCATTGGCCCGAATGCGGTGGTCATGTCGGATGTTCCGGCCGGCGCAAGAGTGTTCGCCGAGGCGCCTCGGGTCATACATTTGCCGACCGCTCATCAGGCAACTCGCAGGAAAAACGACCTACGGCCGGAGAATGAATACGAAGCAACCTAGCGCTATTCACCGTCCAGGGGTTGACTCAGCCACAGACACCTCTTATCCGGTGAGTGGACTTCTTATAGAAATGACAGGCCGTCTCTCATGAATATTGCCCGGGCACAATGCGCCGCTTCATCTATCACGCCTGAGGCACGTGGCGATGCCTTCCGTAAGAAGGGGCAGGTCGAACAGGCGATCGAGGCCTATCTGGAAGGTGTGGCCGCTCCCCCATCGGCTTCGCTGTGCCTTAAACTTGCGCGATGTTACGAACAGATTGCGAACTATGCGGAGGCCTGCCGATGGGCTCTTTCCATGGTCGATGCCGGCGATGACTTTACGTCCTGGCAAGCAGGCTGGGTATTGTTTCAACGCAATGCGCCGAAGGCCCGACGACCGGCGGTCAGGTCGGTCAAGGTCGCGCTCCTCGGAAGCTATACCACCACCCAACTGGGCTCGATGTTGTGCCTTGCGGCGGGGAAACTCGGTATCCACATCGACCTGTATGAAAGCCGATACGGGCAATACCAGCAGGACATTCTCGACCACAAGAGCGGGCTCTATGCGTTTAACCCGAATATCGTCGTCCTTGCGGTTCACGAGGGGGACCTCCATCTTCCTGAATACAGTCAGCGCCCTGAAGAGGACGTTCGGAAGGAAGTGAGCCGCTGGACCGGCCTCTGGCAGATGGTGACTGAACGCTCCCGCGCCCGAATCGTTCAACATAACTTTGCACTGCCCTGCGAGGTCCCCACAGGCCATCTGGCCACCAGGCTGTCCGGATCTCGATACATGATGACGCAAGCCGTCAATACGAGGCTGGGGGAAGCGGCTGCGAACGCGGTCTCCCTGGTAGATTGCGAGCGTCTTTCGGCGCTCATTGGAAAACAGCGATGGTGCGATCCACGCTACTGGAATGTGTCGAAACAAGCCGTTGCACTGGAGGCCCTGCCTCTGCTCGGAAGACATACCGCAGCCGTGATTGCTGCGGATCTCGGGATCAGCCGTAAATGTCTGGTGCTGGACTTGGATAATACGTTGTGGGGCGGCGTCATTGCGGAAGACGGATTGGCGGGTATCAAGTTAGGGCAAGGGCCGGACGGCGAGGCGTTTGTGACCTTTCAGGAATATCTGCTGAAGCTCAAACGCAAAGGCGTGATCCTGACCGTCTGCTCCAAGAATAACCACGCCGATGCCATCCAGCCCTTCGAAAAACATCCCGAGATGCGACTGAAGCTGCAGGACATCGCCCTCTTCATTGCCAATTGGGAGCCCAAGCCCGACAACATCCGCACCATTGCCAAGACGCTGCAAATCGGTTTGGATGCATTGGTCTTCGTCGATGATAACCCTGTCGAGCGCGAGATCGTGCGCAAGTTCTTACCCGAAGTCGATGTCATCCCGCTGCCGGAAGACCCTTCCTATTACCTCAGGACTCTGTCGGACTATCTCCTGCTCGAGACGAGCTCATTGACCGCCGAAGACACGGAGCGGACCGACCAATATCGGGCCCGAGCACAGATCATGGAGTTGGAAGCGGCGGCCGGTTCCATCGAAGACTTTTACCGCAGCCTTCGGATGCAGGCCATCGTGACGCCGTTCGATGCAACACAATTGCCGCGCATTGCCCAACTCATCGGCAAAACCAATCAATTCAATCTCACCACTCGACGTCACGGTATGGCGCAACTGGAAGCCTTCATCCAGGACACGACTTATGTCCATTTGGCGCTGCGGTTGCGTGATCGCTACACCGACCATGGATTGGTCAGTATAATGATCGCGCAACAACAGGGAAACATTCTCGATATCGACACGTGGCTCATGAGCTGCCGGGTCATCGGCCGGACCGTTGAGACGACGATGCTGGAACAACTCTGCCGGCGCGCCGCACAGCTCGGATGCACCTCGCTCCGAGGCACCTACATTCCGACACAGAAGAATGCGATGGCGGCGGACGCCTATGCCAAGCACGGCTTCGAGCGAGTCGGGGACAATAAAGGATGCGAAGTCTGGACTTACGACCTGACGGCAAAAGGCCTGATCGCCAATACGTTCGTGAAACCTGTCGACTCCTGGGATCTCGCTGATGGCGCCTGCTGAAACGCCGTCCGTGGCTCGCCCCTCCCCGCCACATGTGACCACAGTGTGTTTCACGACGCAGGATCTTGCCCAGTTCAGCGCAGCCAGCGGGGATAGAAACCCCCTGCATCTCTCCGAAGAATATGCGCGAGCCACACCTTACGGCGAGCCCGTGGTATTCGGCATGCTTGGCGTGCTGGCGGCCCTCGGCCATCTCGCCGACCGCCACGATCGGCTCCTGCAACGCCTCTCGGTCGAGTTTCGCAATCCTCTCACCGTCGGCGTTCCGTATCGCCTGGTGGCTCTCGAAACCTCGGCAGAACGGGCGTGCGTAAAACTCTATGACGGCACGCGCCTGATGCTGAAGGCGACGTTCATATTTGTTCCTGGGCGTGAGAAGACGCGTGACGCGCACGTTCCTGAAGCGGCCTCTTTCACGGAAGCAGTGGATCGGAAGAAGGAGGACCTTCCGGCAGGCACTCGCGTGGCCGGCGTATACGGGCCGGCAACCAGCGAATTGGCACAGATGACCACTCGCTGGAGACTCTCCGAAAAAGGCGTCACCGCGATGCAGATCGCGGCGATGCTGTGGGCCAGCTTTGTCGTCGGGATGGAGCTTCCCGGCAAGCGCGCCGTCTTCTGGCGGTTGGAACTCACCTTGAACCCTGAGGCCCCACAGGACACTCCCCTTTCCTACGACGTGACGGTTCAAGACTTCGACGAACGATTTGATCTCTTGCACAGCGCTGGCACTCTCTCCGCAGCCGGCACCCATTGTGCGACGGCCAACATGTGGGCTTTTGTACGGCAGGATTCTCCGCAGCCCTCCCTTCTGCGGCTCACCGATCTGATACCAAGATCAGGCCGGCTAAAAGGGAAGGTCGCGTTAGTCATCGGTGGAAGCCGTGGGCTCGGTGCGGCAATCACTCAAGCGCTGGCTTCGCAGGGCTGCACCGTATTTTTGAACTACCATCAATGCAGGGCGGAGGCGGAAAAGATTCGGGCGAGCCTTGGAGACGCTTCCAGACTCATTGAATTGGCTCAGGGGGATGCATCGGAAATCGAATGGTGCCGAACCTTACGGCAGAGAATTGTCGAGCGATACGGTGGACTGGATCTGCTCATAGGAAATGCATCGCCGCCCATTCGCCCGCTGTCGTTCGTGCCTGAAAAGGTCGCGCAGTTCCAGAGCTTCCTCGCGCAGAGTGTCGCGCTGGCCGGCATACCCATGGCCACGTTTCTTAATGACTTGGCCGAACGCTCCGGCTGGAATGTGCTTGTCTCTTCGGCATTTGTGAAAGATCATCCTGCGGAATGGCCCCATTATGTCACTGCGAAATGTGCGACCGAGGGCCTGGCACAGTGGGCAGCGGTTCAGTATCCAAAGGTCCATACCCTTATCGTCAGACCACCAAAATTGTTGACGGATCAAACCAACACCACTGTGGGACGACAGGGAGCCATGGAGGTCGAACGAGCCGCCGCTGCGATCGTTACACGGATCGCCTACCCCGAATCAGCACCCACCGGAGAGATACTTGAGACGTTTGAGCTGAATCCTGAGGCTTCGCGATGAACCTCCGGAACCATTGTGCGACGAAGCAGATCGGCCTCCTGCTGCGGCTTCCTGAAGCAGCGTCACAGAAGCCGGGGGTACGGGAAGATGGCTTCCCAGCGACGACATGATGATGGACATGTGCCTACACCACTGAGAGTTGGAGGAAAGAATGGGGTTGCACGATCGACTTGAAGAAGTGTTTCGCCAGGTGTTCGACAATGAGGCCCTCACGTTGACCAATGAGATGACGGCACCCGATATCGAAGGCTGGGACTCCGTAGCCCATATCAATCTGATGTTCGGCATCGAACAGGCATTCGGAGTTCGGTTCAAGGGCAATGAGTTGGCCGACATGAAGAATATCGGCGAACTCAAGCAGTTCCTGACCGGTAAGGGCGCCAGCTAACCCACCCCCTGGCTGCCCGGATATCGGCCGCTTCACGGACGCGATATCCCAGGCCTCCTTCGCCACGGGTCGATCAACGAACGAAGCAACAGGAACTTTCGCGATCTGATTTAGATGAGCACCACCGCTGTCAGTGTCACCGGTCTCTCCAAGCGCTATCGCCT
>JACOEL010000002.1 GCA_024998625.1 Nitrospira sp.
CGGGCGCATTATAGGGACTTCTCACATCGATACAACCATTTTGAGATAGGTTCTAAAACAAGGCTGGGTCCAGACCCTGCGCCCGAGCTTCTCGACATCGTGCGCACCCTGTTCGCTGAACTTCACCGGCACACCGGACATGATAAGCCCATCACTCTGGACAACTCGCTGGATCGCGATCTCGGTTTCGACAGCTTGGCGCGGGTGGAACTGATGGTGCGTATCCAGCGTGCGTTCGGCGTGGATCTGCCGGAGGACACGCTGGTTCGCGCCGGAACTCCCCGCGACCTGCTCGAGGCCCTGCACAGGGGGGCACAAGGATCGGCACGTCGTGCGCCGAGACAGTCCGTGCCAACTTTAGAATCTGCGCAAGGCGAAGCTGTCGATGCCACCACCTTGCTTGAAGTGATCGACTGGCATGTGCACCGGCAACCAAACCGCATCCAGGTCATTTATACCAGCGAAAGTGGCGAACAGCCCATCACCTGTCGCGATTTGGCGCAGGCATCTGAACGGGTCGCCGCAGGTCTGCAACACCGTGGGCTTGAAGCGGGACAATCCGTGGCCATCATGTTGCCGACCTGTCCGGAGTATTTCCCTGTCTATGTGGGCATCCTGCTTGCCGGCGGTATTCCCGTGCCCATTTATCCACCGGCGCATTTGGCCCAAGTGGAAGAACACGTCCGCCGCCATGTCGGCATCTTGTGCAACGCGCGCGCCATCCTACTGGTCACGATACCGGAAGCGCGAGCCGTGGCATGGCTGTTGCGGGTCCATGTGCCCTCCCTGGGTACGGTGGTGAGCGCGCAGGAACTGCTGCGGTCACGAGAGTCCCTGACCCGGGTACCGGTGGCTGCGCAGGATGTGGCCTTTATTCAATACACGTCCGGCAGCACGGGCGATCCCAAGGGCGTGGTGCTCACCCATGCCAATTTGCTTGCCAACATCCGTGCCATGGGCCAGGCGATCGGCCTCCGCCCCGATGATGTCTTCGTGAGCTGGCTGCCTCTCTACCACGATATGGGACTGATCGGGGCGTGGCTGGGTACGCTCTACTTCGGCATTCCATTGGTCGTCATGTCGCCTCTGGCCTTCCTCGCCCGGCCCGTCCGTTGGCTGCAGGCAATCCATGCGTACCGCGGTACACTCTCGGCGGCACCCAACTTTGCCTATGAACTGTGTGTCAAGAAGATTGGCGACGAGGAGCTGGCTGGACTTGATCTCAGTTCGTGGCGGCTGGCATTCAACGGCGCGGAAACGGTCTTGCCGGAGACACTGACGCGTTTTGGAAAGTGTTTCGCTCAGTACGGCTTCCACTCCGAGGCACTCACGCCGGTCTATGGGCTGGCCGAGTGTTCCGTGGGACTTGCATTTCCGCCATCCGGCCGCGGCCCCCTCATCGATCGTGTCCAGCGAGAATCCTTCACGCGTACCGGCCGCGCTGTCCCCGCCGCTCCCGACAATGCCTCTCCGCTGTGTTTTGTCTCCTGCGGGCGGCCGTTGCCCGGCCACGAATTGCGGATCGTGGATGCATTCGGTCATGAGCTGGGTGAGCGGCAAGAGGGCCGACTGGAGTTCAGGGGGGCGTCGGCCACGCGCGGCTATTTCAACAATCCCCAGGCCACGTCACAGCTGTTCCGTGACGGGTGGCTTGACAGCGGTGACCGTGGGTACATCGCCGGCGGCGAAGTGTTTCTCACGGGGCGGGTCAAGGATATCGTCATTCGGGGCGGGCGCAACATCTACCCCCACGAAGTGGAGGAGGCGGTTGGCGAGATACCGGGGGTGAGAAAGGGCTGCGTGGTCGTCTTCGGCAGCCCCGACCCGGCCTCGGGCACCGAGCGGCTAGTGGTCCTCGCTGAAACACGCGAGAGCGACCAGCAGGAACGCCATCAACTGCGCGAGGCGATCAATGCGGCAGTCGTCGGGGTACTGGGCGAGCCTGCTGACCAAGTTGCGCTTGCACCGCCCCGTACCGTCCTAAAGACTTCCAGTGGCAAGTTGCGCCGCGCCGCCACGCGAGCGCTGTTCGAGGCGGGATTGGCCGGCGAGCACAGGCGTGTCGGGTGGTGGCAGGTAGCCAGCCTTGCCGCGGGAGCAGTGATTCCCCAGTTGCAACGCTGGGCGGCAAGGGCAGCGGATGTTTTTTTTGCGGCGTGGGCCTGGTTGGTGTTCTGGCTGGTGGCGCCGGTGATCTGGCTGGTCACCATCCTCACCCCGCGCCCTTCCTGGGCTTGGGCAGTCGGCCGCGTCGGGGCTCAGCTGTTAATTCGGTTAACCGCAATGCCCTTCACGATGAGGGGCCTGGAGAATCTGCCGCGCGGTACGCCTTGTGTGCTGGTGGTCAATCACGCCAGCTACCTCGACGGTGTCGTCCTGGTGGCGGCGCTGCCAGAACAGTTTGGCTTCGTAGCCAAGCGCGAATTGCTTGAGCCATTCATTCCGCGCGTCTATCTCCAGCGCTTGGGCGCGGAGTTCGTTGAACGCTTCGCAGCCCACGAGAGTGTGCAGGATGCTCGGCGGTTGGAGGGCGTGCTGCGCGCCGGACGTGCGTTGGTCTTCTTCCCCGAGGGCACGTTTACCCGTTTGCCCGGGGTGAAGCCATTCCGGATGGGGGCCTTTGTTGTGGCCGCCAACACGGGCATCCCGGTTGTGCCGGTGGCGATCTGCGGTACCCGGTCCATTCTGCGTGACGGCCAGTGGTGGCCACGGCACGGCGCGATCACAATCACGTTCGGGGCTCCGTTGCTGCCCGTTGCAGACGCGCGTGACGCCTTTGCCGCAGCGGTCGTGCTACGCGATGCCGCCCGCGCTCATATTTTGCGCCACTGTGGCGAGCCGGACAGCCAATGAGAAGTGCGAAGTCAGACTACATGCAGTCTGCCATCGACTCAACGTGGCGTTGTGCGGAGGTCACAGCGAGATCACCGACGCGGTGACGCGTCCCGTCGTGGTGGGGACGGGGCACGTCGACCGTCAAACTGGTGTCCGGGGATCCTTTGATCGGCGACGTGCACTTTCGGAGCAGCAACGGCTGGCTCTTCGTCGTCTTCAGCGACGGTGGGGAATGGGACTACATCCATCGGGTTTCATCGCCGTCGGGAGAAGAACTGAAGGTCTGGCCCGATGCGACCAAGGGCGGTTCCGCCTGCATGCTCAAACTGAGCAACTATCGGCCTCCTGTCGGGCAATCGAAAACAATCTGGCGCTTTATGGATTAGCAGGCCAACGCAGAGGCGGTCGTGGTTAATAGGGACTCTTGCCAGGGGAGGGCGCGCTTTGCCGGAGTGTCGCGAGGTAGGCGAGGACGTCGGTGATGTCCTGGTCGCTCAGCGTCTTATCAGGAAACATCCCGCTCCCCGAATGGCCTTCGCGTATCGCTCGAAACCGGGCTTTGTTATCTTTTAGTTTCAGCATGGCTCGATTGCGCAGATCAGGCGCGGGGGCGGACAGCCGTGCGACGACCGACGCGGTCTCAGGCTCGAGCTTGGGTTTTTGGTCGATCATTCCGTCGAGGCCATGGCAGTAATGGCAAATGCCTTTGCCGTTGAACAGTGCTTTCCCCTGCGCGGCATCACCCTTCCTCGTGGCATTCCTGTCCGTCGGCTCGGCCCAGCTGATGGTGGCCGCCGTGAGCACAATGCCGGTTAGGACCATTCCAGAAAATAGAACTCGTGTGAACATGGCGTTATGTCCTCTTGAAGGAATCAGGGTTAGGCCAAGTATGCCGCGACGATGCCCGACAACACAATCCCGTCGAATGTCCCTGCGCCACCGATGCCCGCCACGCCGGTGTCGATCTTTTCCATGTCGCGGAGATGAAAGAGATCCGCGCCGATCAGCGGAGCGAGTACGCCGGCGGGGAATGCCACGGGTGCGGCCTGGTCAGGTGTCACCGTGACGGCACAGAGCGCGGCCACTATCCCGACAGGCCGAACAGCATCGGCGGTTTCTCCAGAGCGTCTTCGTCTCGCACGAGGCGTCGGATGGGAATGTTGATGCCGCTGCCGATCAGCATGCCCAGGATTACGAGCAGGGCCGTACGGGGATCGAGGTGCAGCTTCATCAGCGCGGTGGAAAAGAGTTCTCCGAACACGAAGGGCAAAAGCGCAAGCAAGATGAGGAACAAGGGCAACGGCAGGCACCCGAGCAGCCTCATGAGCGGGCCTCTCGTTTGGCCTGCTCCGCCAACAGATCAGCCTGTCGCGTTGGTTCGGGAATGCGATAGCCCTTTCCGCAGGCCAGCGTGAGGCGGACGGCATCGGTAAGACCGATCCGATGGCCGATCGAGACGAACACCGGCTTCACGCGATCGCGTGTCCGGACGACCGCTCCGATCACGCCCCATGTTCGTTATACAGCTTCGCCCTGGCCCCTCGATCCTGGCCCGGCTCGCGAAACTCCCCGATGAGTCTGGATTTGGCACATCCGATCACCGGCCGATCCAGGCAGAGGCCGATATGGCAGGCGATCCCAGTTTGCCGCGGATGGGAATGGCCGTGACCATCGATGACGATCACGTCGGGATCATGCCGAAGTCGCTCGAACGCCCCCAGCAGGGCTGGAGCTTCCCGGAAGGACAGGAGACCGGGGATATAGGGAAAACGGAGGCGCGTTCGGTGGACGACGGTTTCCACGATCTCCAAGGCAGGAAAGGAGAGGACCACCAAGGCGGCGTAGATCTGGTTCTTCTCAAGGTCGAAGGCCGCGTCGGCGCCGGCGATCAATGCCGGTCGGCTGACCCGCCCGCGGGGGATGACCGCATCGCGCATGTGCGCTTGAATCATCAGGGCTTCCTGGGGCGTCACGTTCCATGGATGAAAACAGCGGACTTTCATCGGGGCCTCGCGTTGCCCCTGCCGCGTTGTGTCACGGCTGCGATTCGACCGCTGAGATCCTCCCAATGGGTCCCCTGCCAAAAAACTCGGCGGCACCGCGGGCATTGGAGAAACTCTCGATATTGCTGTGCAACGAATGGAGGGACGAGGGGAACTGCTTCATTATGCGAGAGAGGTGCAAGGACGACGTTGCAGTCTGCACAGCGATAGGGCCGCAAGGGGGAGAGGGTGAGGTCCAGGTGAAGGTCCAGCTGGAGTTGATGCAGTTGGCCGCCGACGGCATCACTGAGGAGGAGCGTGTGATGGCCGCGGAGGAGCTTGCGCAGCACGAGACGGCGATCGCGGGTGAGGAGCCATCGACCTTCCTGCAACGAGCGCTCCACCAACGCCTGGTCGGTGATGACCTTCTCATAGGCGGTGTCGTAGCCGAGAATGCGCAGCCAGCGGGCGAGACGCCCGAGCATGGCATCGGCAAAGAAGCGGGTGAGCTGAGCGGCCGGCTGAGCGTCATTCATGTGCGCAGGGCCTCGTCACCCATGTCCCCCAAAATGGTGCAACCGCGAAAGCTTCTTCCCTCGCCCCTCCTCACCCTTCCCCTCTCTCCACGAGACGGAGCGGGATCAAGAATGGGCCCGAAATGCGGCTGTGCGCCTGGATGGTCTCCGAATAGGATTGCCCCTATGGTCGAGAACGATTCGGCCAGAATCCCACTCCTTGAATCGCGAGCTGCTGTCCGTCGATATGGACCTGCGCGCCGAGAAATTCCTGCGCGAGCCAGGCGCTGGTTCGCACATGGTCGGTCACCATGGGAATCAAGCAGCGGCTTTTACCTGCTGCCATCGCGGCGAAGGGAATGAGCTGGTCGGCGGCAAACCGGTCTATGGTCGCACCTGATCGAAGTTCGTCGAGCAACTGTCTGGCTCCGTACTTGCCGATGGATTCCGCACTCCTTCGCAAGGCCCCAGCCCGGTCGGCGCCGAGCCGCACGGTTCTTCCTCGATCTGCAAAGAGGGCTAGAGCGGCCCCACGCTGTAGCGATCGGGTGTCGTTGCGAAGCTCGATCTCAATCCGATGCCCCTCCCTGGCGAGCACGTCTCGCGCTGTTTCCGCCATGCGCTCGTTCACTCGGCGTTTTTCGAGGTGAGAGGAAAGGGCAATGCCCCAGATCCTGGTCACCGGGCTCAGCTCGTCGGCGGTGATGGCTTTAAAGGGAGCGGTGAGCGGGTTCACAGCAAGTCGGAGGATGCCGTCCCCACGGGGTACATAACCGGGTCGTTCAATGTCCACCTCTGACTGCAGTCCCATTCTCTGCAGCAGGGGGAGCAGGACCTGTTGGAGATGAAAGGCCGACGGGGCAAAATCCTGGAAGAGGCCGCCGCGCAATTCGACTGTGACCCGGGAGCCCGCGAAGGCAAGGACCGGCAGGATGCCGAGGGCCAGCATGGTCGTGGAGCCGGCCGAGCCGATATCCCAGCTATAGTGCCGTCCGGTTTTAAGAGGGCCGGGGCTGAAAGTGAACTCCTGCGAGCCTTGCGTCAGCCCCTCCGTGCGACCGTGGACGAGCTCGGCAATGGCTTCCACGACGCGGATATGTTGCGGGCGCAGGCCCGGCTTGTCCCGCTTCGCGCGGGCATTGACCAGGTGGATCGGTCGGCCGGTCAAGGCGGCAAGCGCGACCGCTTGTCTGACAATGGTCCCGCTGCCGGAGTAACGGGAGCCGTCGATGGTTAGCATGGGGTGTGACCTTGCGGCGGATGGCTCACCTATCCTCTCTTCGGGCAGGTTTGCCCTCATGGTACTGACCCCTGTGCGATCTTAAGGCAGACTTCGTCTCTTGCATCTGCTTTGCCGGGGACGTCAAGACTCAGAACGTCAACAGTTTGTCCGAGTCCACGACCCATTGGGCCAGCTGGCTCATGGTGCTGACCTCGATGCCTTCGATCAGGGCCACCTTGTCCAGTCCGCGCGCCTCAGCACAGGTGCCGCAAGCCTTGACCTGCCCCTGCTTCGCGAGAACCGCCTTCAACATCCGTTCGACATTGTAGTAACCCTGAGGCGTGGTTTGAGCGGGGAGTGCCGCTGTGACCGCCTCCGCCATCAGAAAGACACGGATCTCCGCGGTGGCCTGCTCCAGTTGCAATTTCATCGCGAGCCGGAGCGCGTTGTACACCTTCTCTGAACCATAGGGAGCATCGTTGAGAATGAACAGAACCTTCATAGGTGACCTCCCACTGTTGTCGTCTTTATCGCGTCGAGCACGACAAACGCGCCCTCGCCATAGCCATCGCGGATTTCCAAGTCTCTGGGTGAGCAGTTTCCAGAATGACAAAACAATGTGTGAGAGAATCGTAGCGATCCGAAACCGGCCGCTCTGCCCCAGTCAGCGACTTCTTCTGCCGAATAGAAACGCGCCTCCCGGTAAAAGGCGCTGGCTTCTTTCTGAGACTCGTAGATCCGGCCAGAGTTGCTGTTCCGGTTGAGGAAACCGATGACCAGGTCTCCTCCTGGCTTGAGCACGCGACTGAGTTCTCCCAGCAGAGTCGGCACGTCGTCCACGAAACAAATGACGGTCACGAGCAGTACAAGATCGAACGGCTCATCACGAAAGGGCAGCCGCTCCCCCATGGCCTGGCAGACCCGAAGGCAATGCTGCCGGGCGATGTTCAACATGCGTCGGCTCGGATCGATTCCAAATCGGATGCCAAGAGGAACCGCAAAGCGCCCGGTTCCCACGCCGACTTCAATGCCCAGGCCAGTCGTAGTAACAAACTTCTGGAGCGCTGCGATTTCGGCCTGATAGACCGGTTGGTGCGCATCGAACCACTCGTCGTATTCCTGCGCCTGTTGCTCAAAGACCGTTATGACGGACATGTGGGCCTCCGGAATGCACACTGGTTAGAGATCGCGGCTCAATGGATAGTCGCCAGGCGCTCCCGTAAAGGGAAGCAGGAGGATGCCGGTGATGGTTAAACGTGTGGGATCCCTGAACTGTTCCAAACCGAGCGTCATCCCCTCGTGACCACTGGCTGGCTGGGGCCGATAGGTCCCAAGCAGCCGATCCCACCAAGGCAGATTGAACCCGAAATTCGTGTTGGTCTCTCTCGGCAGGATCGAATGGTGCACGCGATGCATGTCGGGGGTCACAACAAACCACCGCAACACACGATCGACCGATGCCGGCATGCGCACGTTGCCGTGATTGAACATGGAAGTCGCATTGAGCAGCACCTCGAAGATCAGGACCGCCAGCGGCGACGGGCCCAGGACTGCGATTGCGGCGAGCTTGATGAGCATCGACAGGGCCACTTCAACCGGGTGGAACCGGAGTCCGGTCGTGACATCGCAATCCAGGTCCGCATGGTGCATCATATGGACGCGCCAGAACAGCGGGATGGCATGCAACAGGACGTGCTGCACATAGAGCACGAAGTCCATCGCGACGACCGCCAGCGTCACCTCGATCCATTGCTGCCAGCCTACTTGGTTTAGGAGGCCCCAGCTGTGGTCAGCGGCCAGCATCGCCGCACCGACCGCGCCGGCAGAAAACAGCAGCCGGACGATGATGGAGTCAAGGACGACAACCGAGAGGTTGGCGATCCAGCGTCTCACTTTGGAGGTGGTCAGGTGGCGTCGCGGGGCGATCATCTCCCAAGACGCCATGAGGCAGAGCACCGTGAGAAATCCTGATAGCCGGACAAGCACCTCTGGCGTCATTCCGATAGCTCGCTACATGTGAGACCCATCGGCCGGCACGTGGAATTGGGCCCTTATGGCAACGTCCTCGGCCGCATCAGCCAAAATCGTTGATATAATGTGCTCGTTAATCTGCCGATAGTCAAAGGGGCTGGTGACCATAAGTATGTCCGCAGTGGCGGCAAAATACTGGCACAAACTTGCAGATGGCCGTGTTCAGTGCGATCTCTGTCCGCGATATTGCACGCTCCAGGAAGGGCAGCAGGGGCTCTGTTTCGTCCGGGCGCGGCAAGAGGATCAGATCGTCCTGACGACGTACGGGCGATCCAGTGGATTCTGCGTCGATCCGATCGAGAAGAAACCGCTGCATCATTTTCTGCCCGGCACGCCGGTCCTGTCGTTCGGGACTGCTGGGTGCAACCTCGCCTGCAAGTTCTGCCAGAACTGGGACATGAGCAAGTCGCGTGAAATGGACCGCTTGGCCGACGAAGCCTCGCCGGAGACGATTGCGCAGGCGGCCGTCGAAATGGGCTGCCGTAGCGTAGCCTATACCTACAACGATCCCGTCATCTTCCATGAGTATGCGATCGATGTGGCACGGGCCTGTCGTGAACGGGGTGTCAAATCCGTCGCGGTGACGGCCGGGTATGTCTGCGACGAACCCCGCGCAGAGTTCTATCGGTACATGGATGCCGCGAATGTCGATCTGAAAGGGTTCACCGAGCGCTTCTATCATCAACTCACCGGTGCGCACCTGCAACCGGTGCTTGAGACGCTCGTCTACTTGAAGCGCCAGACGAGGGTGTGGTTGGAGATCACGACGCTGCTGATTCCGGGCGAGAACGATTCCGAGCAGGAACTGGAAGCGCTGACGCAATGGGTGGTCGAACAGTTGGGGCCGGATGTCCCTATCCACTTCACGGCCTTTCATCCGGACTATCGGATGCCGGATCGGCCACCGACGCCGCCCACCACTTTGGCGATGGCGCGTCGCATTGCCATGAAGAACGGCATCCGCTACGCCTACACCGGCAATGTCCACGACCTCGAAGGCGGCAGCACCTTCTGCCATCAGTGCGGACAGTCACTCATCGGCCGGGATTGGTATGAATTGAGCAACTGGAATCTGACTGCAGCGGGAACGTGCCGTTTCTGTGGCACCCATTGTGCCGGCATCTTTGTAGCTCAACCAGGCCATTGGGGGGCGCGGCGTCGGCCTGTGCTGCTGAAGGGGGCTTAAGTCGGAGCTTGCTCGGAAGCAGCGCAGGCCACCTCAGAAAAGCAAAAGGTGGAGAGTCCAACTCACGATCAGGAGGGAGACAGGTCATGAAAGCACGAAGAAAGGTGTCGAAGCGCGGAACGCCGCTGAAGGATGAAACATCCCCCAGCCCGTTGGTACGGAAGGCCCTGGCGGTAAAACGGCAACAGCAGAAGGAAGCAGTCATCGCGGCCATGGAGGAATCACAGCGGAAGGGAACGGGCGAAAACCCGTCACGAATTTCTGCCGCATTGGTGCGCACCGTCGAGGTCGCCAAGCTCCGGCGCAAGCAGCAGGCAATTGCGGGCGCCATGGAGGAATCGCAACGGACAGGCGAAACTTCGAAGAAGCCGCCGTTATCGGAAGCGTTGGAGCGAACGGTTACCGCAGCCGGGCGTCTGCGCAAGAAGGCCGCCATCACTGCCGCCTTGGATGAATCGCAACGCCGATCGGGTTCACGGGGAACGTGAGCGTAAATGCCCGCCTTTGCGCGGCGGCGCCGAAATAATCTTGACCTGCGGGGGGAGCATCTCGGCAGGAGGCAGAGGAATACGCATACGGGGACATACCTATATGTAGCGGCGCGGATCAGGTAGCCCCCAATTGTTGTGTCGGAAGTTTTTCTTTATTGCCTCATAAACATTACTAGTGTGAAGTTTTTATGAATCTGATAGGGTTGAGCCGCATTCGATCAGAAATAGGTCGGCTATTGTCCGCTGCGATTCGGGGAGGTTACTATGCGTAGTCCTCAACTCGAGCCCACCACGACACGGACACTCACTTGTCTCCACATGCGACTCATCGATCGTATCCGCAGCGAGGATGAAACAGAACGACCTCTCTATCGATGCCTCGAATGCGGAGCCGTCATTCAGGACCCGCATCCTGTCGCTCAGACTTCCGCATGACCGTGCTAGTCCGGCGATTCGCGCGGGCCTCCGCCTAACGAAGCATTCCGCTCACGATCAGTTCGACCGCCTGCTCAGGATTCAGCCCGCGGGCCATCAGCGTTTCCAATTCCTTCTTGTCCACGCTTCCGATCGCTGCCTCGTGGGTGACTTTCGCTTCCGGGTGAAAGACCTTCACGATCGGGATGGCGCTGGCATGGGCCCGGCCCTGCACGATTTCCATACAATCCACGTGGCCGCGGGCTCCCTTCGCATGGGCTTCGGTGATGCCGGTGATCTCCGCGCAGGCGTTGCCCTCCAGCACCACGCGTGTTTTGATGAGGCTGCGTGATCGTTCGCCTCGAAGGATCACCGATTCTTTCAGTGTGATGTGGTCGCTCTTGTGCCCAAAGATTTTCGCGCTGAGCTCGGCGAGCCCGCCCTCCTCCACTTCGACGAGATAGTCGATGTCCAGATTTCCCACGGAGCCGGAGAGCAGGGAGAAATCGGAGAAATAGCGGGCGCCCTTGCCGATCTTGATCGTGGCATGGGGCAGGACCTGCATGCCGCCGTGCAGGCCATGGTAATGGCCTTCGGTATAGGTCAGCGACGCGCCGGGACTGATCGTCATCACGGCCTGCATGCGATGTCGAGCCGCTTGGGCGACGGGGAAGAGGCAATGAGAGAGCACTCGCGCCTGCGCCCCCGCCTTTACCTGCACGTCGATCGTGATCTGTTGTACCCCTGTGGGGTGGGTCAGGCCGAAACACATGTGAATCGGCTGAGCGATAGTGACGCCCGCCTCAACAACTATTTGCCCGATAAGGGCGTCCGGGGTTTCCTCCAGTTCGACGCGCAGGCCCGAGACCGTCCGACGGCTGAGGATGTGATGCCCTTGCGCGACGACATGGGCGGTGCCCATGTCGTCGAGGATTGCCGGCTCTGCGCCCACCATGGGCAAGACACGCATGAGTGCCTCAAGGTCGGACATAACCGCAAACCTCCCCGTCGCATCGCACACAGGTTCGCCCGCGGAAATGATCGACGGCCTCGCGTGGACTGCCGGAGAAGATCATGCGCCCGGCGCAGAGCTGGGAAGCCCGATCGGCAATCAGAGCCACTTCCTCCTGGTGCGTGATCAGCAGGACCGATCCTCCGTCTTCTTTCAGTGCACGAATGATGTCGATGATGTGATTGATTGAGAGCATATCGATGCCCGCCGCCGGCTCATCGAGGATTGCCAGCTTCGGTTTCATCGAGAGGACGGACGCGAGCTCGATCCGGTGGCGCTCCCCGCCGCTCAGCGCCTTGTCCAGCCGACGGGTCAGGTAGCGGCCCGGATCCAGCCCCACCCCCTTCAGTGCTGGTTCGGGATCGCATTCCGGTTTGCCCAGGCTGAGATATTCGCGCACCGTCACGCCCTCGAATCGGGCCGGCTCCTGCCAGGCGAGCGTCAGTCCCAACTGGGCGCGTTCATGGATCTTGAGGGGCAGAAGATCCGTTCCGTCCAATCGTACCCGCCCGGCACTTGGTCTATACCCTTCGCAACCCATCAGGACATAGGCGAGTGTGGTCTTGCCGGAACCGTTTGCTCCGAGCAGGGCATGGATTTCCCCGGCTTGGACCACGAGGTCCAGCCGATCGAGAATCGAATGCCGATCGACCTCAAAGGTCAACCCCTGAATGTCCAGCAAGGGAATGGGCATCGCAGCGCAGCCATTGACCGGGATCGAAGTGCATCAGTTGTGCCCGTGGTGTGGCTGCGAAACGATGGCTTCCCGGTTGTCGCCAGGCCGGTGAACGTCGCCTTTTGCGGCAGGGCGGTCACGTCTGTTGGGGAGTTACTCCTCATCGTGTGAGAGCAGCGGTCGCGCTCGTGTGTGTTATCGGAACGGATGGGAGGAATGGCTGGTGCGCGTCGGTTCTGTCCACTCGCCGACTGCGAGAGAGGTCCCCGAACGAGGTCCGGTGGACGAACGGCCGGGCAGAGCGGTTGCAGGAAGGGGAGTCATCCAGTAGAGTGAAAGAGTCTGTTCCGCCACGTCTGTGGCCGGAGTCTCCTCTTCTCACACCACTTATCGGGAGAAACAACGGTGGGTTGTAACAAACTGATTTCGATCGGGCTGCTTCTGTGGTATCTGGCTGTGTCCGTCTGGATGGCGCAGGCGCCGGTGGATCCGCAATTCTGGTTGCTGGCGAGCATTCTGCCGGCGCTGTTCGTCGTGCTGTTGATTGCGACCCATCGCTACCTTCCCTTGTCCCATACCTCCCATGCGCTCATTACGGCTTTTCTCACGCTCCACACGATCGGCGTGCATTACACCTACGCCGAGGTCCCCATCGGGGTGTGGATGGACCAGGTGCTGCATCTCGGACGGAATCACTTCGACCGGATCGTGCACTTCAGCTTCGGGTTCTTGCTGGCCTATCCAATGGAAGAGCTGTTTCGACTGAGCGCGAGCATCCAGGGGTGGGTAGTGTACTACCTTCCCGTGATGACGATCCTTGGACTGAGCGGACTCTGGGAAATCATCGAATCGTGGGTGGCGCGCGCCGTGCATCCGGAATTGGGGGTGACGTATTTAGGTTCGCAGGGGGATATCTGGGATGCGCAGAAGGACATGGCTGCCGCACTCTACGGTTCGTTGTTGTGCATGACGTTGCTGTTGGTGGTGCGCGCCCTGCGAGGGGCGGAGTCGGCGCTGGAATCCGAAGCGGCGCTTTCCGAGTAGACGATGGGGGTGAGGGCGAGGGATCACAGCGGAGTGAGACCGAACGATCGCCTGATCGTGACGGGGCTGCTCATCACCTATGCGCTGTTCTGGATCGGTCTGGCCATTGCGCCGGTGAATCGGCACGATTGGTTCCTGGAGAATCTGCTCGCGGTCGCGCTCGTGGCGGGGCTCGTCCTGACCTATCGGCGGTTCGCGTTTTCCCTCCCTTCCTATTATCTGATCCTGGCGTTTCTGCTGCTCCACGCGATCGGCGCCCATTACACCTATGCGGAAGTTCCTTTCGGGTTTTGGTTGAAAGATGCGCTGGCGTTGAGTCGAAATCCGTTCGATCGCCTCGTCCATTTCGCCTATGGGTTGCTCCTGGTCTATCCGCTGCGCGAAATGCTCATGCGTCTGGCGGGCGTACGGGGGATGTGGGTGAGCTATCTGGCGATCAGCGGGATTTTGGCGCAGAGCGGTTTCTTCGAAGTGATCGAGGCGATCGTTGCGATGATCGTCAGCCCTGAACTCGGCAGTTTGTATCTGGGAACGCAAGGCGACGAATGGGATGCGCAGAAGGATATGGCGGCCGCTTTTTTCGGTGCGCTTCTGACCATCACCGGCACGATGTTCCTGCGTCGGGATGAACGGCTCTCTACCTAATGGAATCACTCGAATGATTCTGTTATGATCCGGAGCAGATTTGGGTCAGAGATGAGGCTCAGGCTCACGACGGAGGGCGCCATGAATACTCCACGACTCGATCTGCCGCCCAAGACTTCCGCACCCGCTTCCCACTGCCTCCATAGCCGCCTCGTTGATCGCGTCCTCACGGACAAAGGCGAAGAAACCGGCACCGTCCGCTGTTTGGAGTGCGGCGCAATCATTCCCGATCCGATTCCTCCATCGGCGCGGTAAGTTTTTCCTCGCTCGCTTCATCGACAGGGAGTCGCCCCGTCAGCTCATTCAGCGCGACTGCCTGCCGCTTCACGGCCGTGCTCACAGACATCCGTCGTTCCACCAGCTGGGTCGTTGTTACGGCCAATAGTTGGCGCGTGCTTTGACGTAGGCAAAGACGATATCCCGCCGCGCGACCATGCCGATGAGCTTCCGGTCTTTTACGACCGGAAGACGGATCAGATGCCGCTCCTGGAGGACATGAATCAGGTTCATCAGCGGCATCTCTTCGGTGGTAGTGATGACGTCGCGGGTCATGATCTCCGAGACCGATACTTCGCGAAGATCTCTCCCCTGCTCAACGGCTTTCAGCAGATCGAACTCCGTGACCAGCCCTCGCAAGGTGCCATCCGTTTCGGTGACCGGGACACTCCCGAAATTGTGCTCGCTCAAAAGTTCTGCCACGGCCATGGCGCTGGATGCCGGGCTGACCGTGACGACGGCATCTTCCATGATCTGACGGACGATGAGTGTTTTGGGGTCGCAGGCGTGGACGAAATATTCTGTGGCTCTCATAGGACCCTCCTTCCGTTCCACCGTGGAGTGAAGTGACAGGACTCTATGATTCAGGTGAAAATTACCCGCTTCGCAGAGGAGCAAGCTTGGTGCCACTGTCCGTCTCCTCAAAACCACCAAGGCGGGAGAGGAATGAACCGCGTGGATCTTGGAGTCGGTGAGTGAACCGTTTGAAAGGATGACGGTCCTGTCGGAAATGCGCGGATGGCGAGCGGAATCAGGGCGGGAAGGCAGTCGCGTCGGTCTTGGTTTGTAGGCAGGCGTTGTGGATATTTGCGCCAGCGTTCAGCACCGGTGCTGCGGAAATTCTCCGCAGTCGTATTCGGCTCCGAAGCCTCCGTCGACCTCTGAAGCCCCTGTGTCGTGCCCATTGCGACTGGAGGAATGTTGGCACGCCTGTTGCGCCCGATGGGGGAGGAGGGGTTCCAACAGCAAACCGACGCATGTTGGAGGACATGATGAATGTCGCATGGAACATCGTTGTTCTCGTCGTGTGTATGGGAGGTTGGTCGGTGGCTGCCTGTGCCCCGCCGACTCCGAAGGTCGCCCCATCGGTTGCGCCACCCATGATTGAGCGGGAACCGATTGCGCCGGTTCGCCAGCAGGACCAGTCATTCCATCCGATGGTGTAAGGAGACGCAGGGACTGGTGGAGGTACCATGGGTAAATGTATCACCATCATTCAGGGCCATCCCGATGCGCAGACTCGACATTTTTGCCATGCCCTGGCGGACGAATATGCCAAGGGTTGCGAAGACGGGGGGCATGAGGTGCGACGTATCGAGGTGGCCCGGCTGGAGTTCCCTTTGTTGCGGACGAAAGAAGAGTTTGAAAAGGGCACGCCGCCTGATTCGATCAAGCAGGCTCAGGATGCCATCCGGTGGGCGGATCATCTCGTCTTCTTCTATCCCCTCTGGCTGGGGTCGATGCCGGCGCTCCTCAAAGGGTTTCTCGAACAGGTCTTTCGTCCCGGCGTGGCCTTTGAGTATCAAGCGCAGGGGAAGACGGCGAAACAACTCTTCACGGGGAAGTCGGCGCGTATCGTCGTGACCATGGGCATGCCGGCGTTTGTCTATCGCTGGTTCTTTCTCGCGCACAGTCTGAAAAGTCTCGAACGGAATATTCTCGGCTTCTGCGGGATCAAGCCGACGCGGGCGACCTTGATCGGAGGGGTGGAAGGGATGACTGAGCAGCAGCGAATGAGATGGCTGGATGAAATGAGGGGATTGGGGGATGTGGGGAAGTGAGCCTGCCCCGTTGATTTTCTGTGTTCTGGTTTGTGTCCAGGAGGGAGGAGGACTCATGTCGCGGATCAAGGAACTCAGAGCCTCGATCGAGAAAAAAATAGATGCATTGGAGCAGCAGGCGCTGGCGCTGGAAGCGCAGCTCACGCAAACCAAGGATCAGGCCGTCCAGCGGTTGGAGCAGGGCAAACAGCAATTGCGCGAGGTAGTGATGTCCGTGCAAGCCGACCTCCGGAAGTCGAAGGACATTGCCGATCACGTGAAGGCTGACGTGCAAGCCAAGCTCGACCATCTGCAGGTGCAGTTGGCGCTGGGCAAGGCTGAGGCTCGTGATGCGTTCGACGAACAGCGGGAGAAGATCTTCAAAGCCCTGAACGAGTTTGAGACCATTGCCGATCAGAAACTGACTGGAGTGGCATTCGACTCGGGGCGGTTGTGGGAACAGCTTGTGGGACGGTCGAACAGCCTCGACGCGGAATTCGATGCCCTCAAACACCGCCTGCTGGCTGAGGGCAGACAGCAGCTCACGATGGTCGAGGCAACCAAACAGGAGCTGCTGCAGCAATTGCGCGCCTATCGAGACGATCTGAGGGTGAAGCGGCAGATGGTACGAGCCAGGGCCGATACGTTTGATCTCGACTTGCGGGAAGGGTTGGAGCAGATCAAGACGGCATTTCGCAGGTTGTTTGAGTAAGCGACGCTCTTCATGACCCTTCTCTCCTCCCTTCCGGGCTTGAACCTATCCGCCTTCCGATCAAGATACCGTGGCGCGTGAAGTATCAGGCGGCCGTCGCGGTGCGGCCCGCTCCTGCCCTGTGAAGCGAACGAGCTTGGGAGGTGACTATGGGGCAGCCTGATTGTGCCGGACGGACGCGCGGCGCGCGCCTTGTGCTCGGCTTGTCGATACTCGTGCTGTGCGTCGGGCTGCTGCCCGGCTGTCAGACGGTCGGGTCGTTCAACGTGAATACCGTGTTGGATCTCCATGATGCCCAGGTTGGGGACGACGTCCGCAAAGATCTTGCCGCTTGCACGGGGAGGGAGAATGACGGCTATTGGTATGTTCGCGAGACGTACGAAGCATGAACCCCTGGCTGATCTGCTTCTCTCTCGATACGGTCTGTGAAGAAGAGATGCGCCCCCTGCGCTGGGCCGAGTTCAGTTGACACTGCGTCTTCACCCGCGTAGCCTCTTTTCATTTTTTCACTCATTGAAAGGACGACATCATGGCCACTCGGCAATTGGTTCCTGATCGGATCATGCAACTCGGGTTCGGGTTTTGGGGGTCGAAGACCTTGTTGAGCGCAGTCGAACTCGGGCTGTTCACGGAACTCGCCAAACGGCCGCTCGATGCCAAGGCGCTTGCGAAACGGCTGGAACTGCATCCGCGAAGCGCGAAGGATTTTTTCGACGCATTGGTCGCCCTCGGGATGCTGAGGCGGGTGGGCACACGCTATGCGAACACCTCTGAGACCGCCCTCTTTCTGGATCGCGCCAAACCGTCCTACGTCGGCGGCATCCTCGAAATGGCCAACGTCAGGCTCTATCCGTTCTGGGGATCGCTTACGGAGGGGCTCCGGACCGGGAAGCCGCAAAATGAGGTGAAGACGGGAGAGGATTTCTTCGGCACGTTGTACGCCGATCCGCAGCGGCTGGAAGGCTTTCTCAAAGCCATGACCGGACTCAGTCAGGGCACGGCGCGGGCTATCGCTGCGAAGTTCCCTTGGAAGAAATATCGTTCCTTCGTCGACATCGGCTGCGCGCAGGGCGGTGTGGCGGCGGAGATTGCGCTGGCCCACAAGCATCTGTCCGGGCAAGGCATGGATCTGCCGGTCGTGCGTCCGATCTTCGAGGCCTATGCGAAGTCCAGGAAGCTGGAGCAGCGGCTCACCTTTCATGCGGGAGATTTCTTCAAGGATGCGCTTCCGAAGGCCGATGTCCTCATCATGGGACATATCCTCCATGACTGGGATCTCGACGAGAAGCTGATGCTGCTGCGCAAAGCCTACGCCGCGCTGCCCACGGGCGGAGCGTTGATCGTCCATGAAGCGCTGATCGACGATGCGCGGAAACAGAACGCGTTCGGATTGTTGATGAGCCTGAACATGCTCATCGAGACGCCCGGCGGATTCGATTTCACCGGCGCGGATTGCATTCAGTGGATGAAGAAGGCCGGCTTCAAACGAACCAAGGTGGAAAAACTGGCGGGACCGGATTCCATGGTGATCGCGATCAAGTAATGCCGTCGTGTCGGCGAAAGGAATGTCATGACCGCACGTTCCCCGCGCGTGTCTCCACGTTGGCCTCTTCCCGTGCAGGATGACTGGTCGACTCCCTTTGCCGAGGTCTTGCTGGGGCAGCTGGATCTGCGTCCTGGCCTGACGATCCTTGATATCGCTTCGGGACACGGCATTCCGGCCTTCTATCTGGCGGAGCAGGTTGGTGAGGCCGGCGCCGTGGTCGGTATCGATGCCAGCCGCAGCCAGGTCGCGAGCGCGCGCGCCATTCAAGGAACTGAACTGCCCTGGTTGCGGTTCGAATGTCAGGATATGCGTGCCATGCCCGCATCACTTTCCGCATTTCAACGTATCACCGGCAATCTCTCCGTCATGTTCCTGCGCCCGAACCGCTTTGAGGCGATGCGCGGATTGATCGACCATCTGGCGCCGGGCGGCCAGGTGGTCCTGACGTTCCCTTCCCTCGGCACGTTCGACTCCATCTGGCGCCGGATCGATCAGGAGATGGGGCGATACGGACTTGTCATCGAGCGGGAACGATTGGCGGCTCATGTGGCAGAGCGGCCTTCGGCGGCAGAGGCGCGTGGGTGGCTGGAGCGGCTTGAACTGGAGCAGATCGTCGTCGTCGAGCAGCCGTTGGAGGTTGTCAGCGGGTCCGGTCAACGGTTTCTCCGGCATCCGCTCCTCCGAGGCGGCTTTCTCGACGATGCCTATGAATGTTTCGACGATCAACGGCTGGCGGAGGAGGTGATGACCCAGGTGTCCCTCGACTTGGAGAGTATGACCCCGTTGATCGCCCAGCGATGTGTGCTGGCGGGCTGGAAACGGATAGAGATTAATGAGCCGTGATCTCTGCGAGGAACGGTTACCGCTCGCCTGCATAGCGGCTGTGAAGTTTGACCGGCGAGGCTCGCTTTTTTCGCATGCGAATGTTGAGCATTTCGACCGTGACGGAGAAGGCCATGGAGAAGTAGATATAGCCCTTCGGCACATGCACGTCGAACCCTTCGACCATCAAGGTCACGCCCACGAGAATCAGAAACGAGAGGGCCAGAATTTTGATCGTGGGGTGTTCATCCACAAAATCCCCGATGGCTTTGGCCGCCATCAACATCACCACCACGGCGAGAATGATTGCGACCGCCATGATCGACACATGTTCGACCAGGCCGACCGCCGTAATCACCGAATCCAACGAAAAGACGATATCCAGGAGGGCGATCTGAACGAGCACCATCCCCAGGCTCGCAGCGGCGGTCGGGGCCTCGCCGCCCTCGATCCCCTCAAGGCTGTTGTGGATTTCGTGCGTGGCCTTGGCCATGAGGAACAGGCCGCCGCCGACCAGGATCAGATCCCGCCCGGACACGCCATGGCCCAGGATCGTCACCCAGGGATGGGTGAGTCCCATGACCCAGGAGATGGAAAACAAGAGCCCCAGGCGCGCCATCATGGCCAGGCCCAAGCCCACTTGGCGTGCGACGGCGCGTTGATGCTCGGGGAGCCGCCCGACGAGGACGGAGAGAAAGATAATGTTGTCGATTCCCAGCACGATTTCCAGCGCGGTCAAGGTTCCCAGGGCGATCCAGATTTGAGGATCGGCAAGCCAGTCCAACATCAGCGGCTCCATTCGTGAAAAAGAAGGCGAGCGGGTCGCTCTGTCATGCGAGGATGTGTAGCATACGATACGTATCGAGGAAGTCTACCGTTCCAGGCGGGTCTGCGCAATGAAAACCCGTCGCTAGGCGGGGTGGCGTGAACGAATGGATCGAGCGCGGGGGTGGCTGCGGGAACGGCTCTCCGTCAGGAAGAATCGGGGTCGTGCCGGCTAGATTGGCTGTTCGGGGCGGGAAGCGCGGTGTTGGAGCGTTTCGAGAAACAGCAGGTTCAGGTCCTGAGTCATCAGGTTGACATGGGTCTTGAGCAGCCCCAGCATCTCGCCGCGATGGCGCAGTTCGTTGATTCGATAGATCCCGCCTCTGCCAAAATACAGCTCGGTCAGACGCTGCTCTTCTTTCGAGCCCGGTTTGCCCAGACGGGTGCGCCAGGTCCCGATGATATTGTCTCGACGGCTCCGTTTGCCGTTCGGGCGGACCGGCCCGTTCAGGTACTGCCAGACCGGCTGCGGGAACTGGCGGCTGATGCTTCCGCCTTGCCACACATCTGCCATGAGATTCCGCCCGTGCTTGAACTCATAGGCCTGGTCGCCGCCCAATGCGGCCACGCCGAACCCTAAGGCGGCCACGCTTCCCGACAAATCGATCAGGCCGGAGAGAATCTCCGACCCCAGCAGCAGGAACGTTCCCGCAAAGACACCGGAAATGGAGTCGGCTAGAATGGCCATGATCGTCCGTCCCTGCTGGATGTCGTTGCGGACTTCCTCCAGCTGCGACGCCAGATCTTCGGTCCGCGCCTTCTCGCATTCCAATTCGGCGGCGATGCTGTTGGCTTCGAAGAGCGCGAGGAGCAGGCGATCGGACAATTCCTGTCGTACCGCCAGGGCGTGCAGCGAGGCGCCTTCCATTCCTCCCGCCGTCTCATCTTCCAGCAATTGAAATTCCACGAGGAGGTCATGGACGCCGATGATGGCGGCAATTTCCCTTGCCCGTGGTGAGAACCGTGAAGGCGTGACGGGTTCGCTGAGCGAAGATTTTGTGAGGCCGTCGATTCGATAGGTCGCGCCCGTGGCCGGCAGGGTCACGACTTGGGTCGGCGGACTGGTCGTGGGGACGCAATGGCTTTCCGTGATGTCGTCATCGTCATCGGCTGCCCGGACATGAAGTTCGCCGGCGCAGCCCTGCATCAGAGTGAGCAGCAGACAGCCCGCGAGGATGCCGGGGCGGGTTCGATACGACTGGGCTGTGTTCGCCGGCAGGGTAGCCATTCGCGTCATGAACGGTGTCTGTCGAAAGGCCTGTCGCTCGGGACGCACGCATGCAATCAGCACTGCGCCTGCTCCGGCAGGCATGCCCGCCCGGGACCTTCTGTGTTCCGGCAACAGAACATGAGGCCCCGCGCGGATAGGTTCTCTTCCAGCCTGAAGGATGCAAAAATCCTGTCATTGAGCGTACCGGACAAACATGAAGCGAGCATGAAGTGCGGATGAACAGTCGATGAATTCGGCACCGGATCGGGCGGCGGAGGGCTCGACGGCGGTAGGACCAGGCAGGGCTGAGCGATGACGGCGCACGTCCGCGCCTAAGAGTTGATGGCATAGAACTCCCCGCGTATGGCCGGAAAGCGAGAGCGGGCGTCTCTACTTGCAGTGATACGCCACCGGCCATACGTTCTGCCCTCGACGAGATACGCTTCACAGAGGTCGAGAACGCCGCCGGCGGATTGTTTGCGCATCCTGCTAGCCCGGATTATTCATGAATGCCGTCGCGAGGCGTTCGCGGCGGAAGCCCGCCGAGCCGGTGAGGCGGCCGGGCGGCCGAACGAGAACAGCCTCGCCGGGCGAGAGGATCGGACGACGGCGCAGGTAGTCATGAATGGTCCGGGCTAGGTGGCCATAACCAGGTTAAGTGGTCGATCCCCGCTTCAAAAAGTCCGGGCGATCCCGGATCGCGACCATCTTCACCAGGTCGCGGATCGACAAGACTCCGACGACCTTCTCATGTTCCGTAACGGCCAGGTGGCGGATTCGTTTCGCGGACATCCGTTCACTGGCATCGCGGATGGTGCGATTGATGTCGATGTCGAGTAACGGCGAATTCATGAGCGCACCCACGCGCAGGGCCTGCGGATCGAGTTGATAGGCCAGTAGTTTGCGCACCAGGTCGCCTTCGGTGATGATGCCCACGAGTTCCTCGGCTTCCATGACAAACAGCGCACCGATGTGTTTGTCCGCCATCCGTTGCGCCGCGTCGAGAGCCGTCTCGTCGCTCCCGATGGTTTCAATGGCTGTTTTCATCAGGACACTCAACGGCCGGTAGACATTCGTGAGGGCCTGCACCGGCCCGCCGTCTGCATCGACGAAGTGTCTCACCAGGTCGCGGATCGAAATGATTCCGAGCACATCCGTTCCTTCAGCGACCACGAGGTGTCGCACGTTCTTGTTTTGCATCAGATGACTGGCATCGACCATCGGACGATCCGGCGCGATTGTGATGAGCGGGCTGCTCATGATGTCGGTCATGCTGGTTCGAGAGGGGACGCGGCCCGGCGCCAGCACCTTGGCGACGAGATCGGTTTCGGTCACGATTCCCGCAATCCGGCAATCGTTGTGCGGACGATCGAAGCATTCGATCAGCACAGAGCCGACGCTTCGCGTCCGCATTCTGGTGGCGACGGTCACGACGGAGGTATCTTGCGGAACGACCTCCAATTGGCGATGCATATAGTCGCTGACGTGCTGGCCCGATACGGTCGTCATAGGATCTCCTTTTCTTCAACATGAATTTCGGTGGCTGGCATTACGAACGTGCACGATTGTCTCTCATCGGTTTCAATCGATCCAGGCATAAGTCACGTCCCCCGGCCGGGTTGCAGCGGGAGTCGCATGCCCATTCGCCCGCGGACGAATTTCTGAAGTTCGTCTGCCAGGAGCAGGCCGACGGCTCCGAGCGCGAGCGGTCCGAAGATCCAGGCCGGAAGCGAGGCGGTGCCCAAGACCAGATGTCCGACCGAGCTGTAGGTCATGACGAGCAGGATGGTCAGTTCCACGACGACACCCGCCAGAATCAAGGGATTACTGAACCAGCCGAGCCGGAACGCCGAAATGCGGTCGGAGCGGCAGGCAAAGACGTTCGCCACCTGTGCCGCCACGATCCCGGCGAATGTGACCGTGGTCGCTTCCTTGTATAACGAAGAATTCCAGTCGACCGGATCTCCCCAACTCCAGCCGTGGCTCGTCAGATAGAGAAAAAACCCTCCCATGGCAATACCGGCTTCGATCAATCCCAGAAAGGCATAGGCTCTTAGGAGCACATCCCAGCTGAGGAGTCGTTCGGTGCGGGGTCGCGGAGGGTCGTCCATCACCCCGCCTTCCGGCGGTTCTGCGGCCAGTGCCAGTGCCGGGACCATGTCTGTTCCCAAATCGACGGCCAGAATTTGTGGGATGGTGAGGGCGAGCGGCATCGACGAAAGTCCGAATCCAAGGTACGGCACGATCTCCGGGACGTTGCTGGCCAACACATAGGTCACGAACTTGCGAATATTGGTATAGACGGCCCGGCCCTCTTCGATGGCGTGGACAATGGTGGCGAAGTTGTCGTCGAGCAGAATCATGGAGGCCGTTTCTTTGGCCACGTCCGTTCCGGCAATACCCATGGCGATACCGATGTCGGCAGTTTTCAGCGCCGGCGCGTCATTGACCCCGTCGCCTGTCACGGCGACCACTTCGCGCATGTCTTTGAGCGCTGTGACGATGCGCATTTTATGCCGAGGCGCCATCCGCGCGAAGATCGGATCCGGTTCATCGGGCGATGTCGGCGTGAGCAGTCGGCGCAGTTGATCGTCGTTCATGGTGTCGATGTGGGCACCTTCGATCACCGGCACGAAGCGGCCAGGCCCTGTCGGCACCGAGTCGGGTGCCAGGCCGATCTTCCGCGCGATGGCCAAGGCTGTGAGGGGATGGTCGCCGGTAATCATCATGACGCGGACCCCGGCCCGGCGGCATGTATTGATCGCGTCCGGTACTTCGCGGTGTGGCGGGTCCATCATCGCCACGAGCCCGAGAAACGTCAGTCCCTGTTCTACCGTGTCGGCCTCCAACTGTTCCACGCCGTGTTTGACTTCCCGCATGGCCACGGCCAACACCCGGTAGGCCTGTTGGGCAAAGGCCTGACTCTGAGCCAGCACCTTTTTGCGTCCATCGACCGTGAGCTCGGCGGCGGTCGCCGATCCCTGCTGCATGGTGCACAGGGGTAAGACCGATTCCGGCGCGCCTTTGGTAAAGGCGAGCAGCCGACCTTCGCTCCAGTGCAGCGTCGTCATCCGTTTGCGATCGGCATCGAAGGGGATTTCGCCCATGCGCCGGAGCGGGGGGCGATGGAGGAGTCCGTGATCCGCGGCAAACTCCAGCAATGCCGTCTCAGTGGGATCGCCGGTGGTGCGGCTACGCCCGTCCGGGTGGCGCGTGCGCTTGGCGTTGTTGCAATGGACGATGGCGTCGAACAGGGGCCGCCATCGCTCCGATTCGGGAGCGGTGATGAGGCGATTCCTGGTGAACAGACAGCCTTCCCGCGATTCGACGACGAGGTCGTCCACATAGAGCTTGTCGAGCCGCATCCGGTTTTCCGTCAGTGTCCCGGTCTTGTCGGCGCAGATCACGGTGGTGCACCCCAGTGTTTCAACGGACGCGAGGTGTTTGATGAGCGCTTTGCGCGCGGCCATGCGCTGGCTACCCATGGCAAGGGCCAGGGTGACGGTCGGCAGGAGCCCTTCAGGCACATTGGCGACGATGATGCCGATGCCGAAGATGGTGCTTGCCCAGAAGCCCAATCCCATCCCGACGCCGATGGTAAAGAAGACCAGGCCCATCAGCAGCGAGAGCCCGGCGACGACATGCGTCACTTTGACGATTTCCTGTTGGAGCGGGCTCAACCCTGTTTGTACCGTTGTCGTCAGATGCGCGATTTTGCCGAATTCGGTATTGAGCCCGGTGGCAAAGACCACGCCCTGACCATGGCCGGAGAGGACCGTGGTTCCGGCGAAAACCAGATTCGCAATGTCGAGCGGATGGCCGTCGGTGATGGGATCGGTCGACCGTCGTTGCGGTTTCGATTCGCCGGTGAGGGAGGAGTTATCGACGCGCATGCCGACGGCTTCGGTGAGTCTCGCATCGGCGGGAATCTGCTCGCCTTCTTCCAGCACGAGCACATCGCCCGGTACCAGTTCGCTGCGGGCAATCTGTTGCTGTTGCCCGTCGCGAAGGACCCAGGCTTGGGCCGGCAGCATGCTGCGCAAAGCCTGAACCGCGCGTTCGGCCTTATACTCTTGCAGGAAGGCGAAAACGGCATTGATCAGAATCACACCGAGGATGGCCCACCCCAATGTCGCCATACCTTCGCCGGAGTGGAGGGCGTCGGCGAGGAACGCCAGGCCTGCCGCCAGCCACAGGAGCAGCGCCAGAAAATGCGTGAATTGACGCGCCAAGCGGCTGATGAGCGGCATCCCGCGCAACGCCTGCAGACTATTCGGCCCGTACCGGAGGGTTCGTCGCCGGACGTCGTCCGACGAGAGGCCCTGCGGGGTGGTGGCGAGCGCGCGGTACACCTGGCTGGGAGCCAGGCGGCAGACGTCTAGCGCAGTCAGTTCAGGCACGCCATCCTCGTACGATGAGCACCGAACAGGGGGCATACTTCAGCAGCGTTTCCGAGACGCTGCCCAACTGAAGCCGTTCGGACCCCGTCAAGCCCCGTGAGCCTGCCACGAGCAGATCCATCTTGCCGGAGGCGGCTTGCTGGATGATCGTGTCGGTCACATGATCGACCTTCACCTGCGTCGTGACGGCACAACCTTCGGCCAGGAAACGATCGCGTAAGTTCTCTACGACCCGTTCGGCGGCTTGGCGTTTCGGGACCGAGATCTGCTCCACTTGGTCCTTCGACAGGTACTTGGCCGCCAGTTCCGTCATGGCCGGTTCGACGACCGACAGTACCGTGACGTGCGCGGACTCCGGAAGCAGGCGCTGGCACAGAAAGCGGCAGGCACCTTGGGAGTGTTTCGAGGCATCCGCCGCAAAGAGCACATGAGAGAGGGCTGTGAGCGGCCGTTTTACCACCAATACCGGGCAGGCAGCCAAGGCGCTCACTTTACGAGAGACGCTGCCCAGGAGGTAATGTTCTGCGTCGCTCAGGCCGCGCGAGCCGAGGACGAGCAGGTCGGCCTTTTTCTGCTTGGCCAGCTTCGTGATGGTATCGGCCACGCGGCCATGGGCGAGGATCGTGTCGATAGCCGTGCGAGGCTTCGTCGTGGCCTGCTTCAACGCGATTTTTGTCAGACCTTCGAAGCGCCGTAGAATCTGATCGCCGGCCTTTGTCATGGCGGCGATGGCCTGTTTCGAGACAGCGGCCTGTTGGCGGGCGGAGGATTTCAGCGACGCACTGTCCACGACATGGACCAGCGTGACGGAGTCGGGCGGGCGGCTGGCGATCGCTTCCAGCATCTGCACGCTCCACTCGGCGAACTCGGATCCATCCACCGCGATCATCATCTTCATATGCGTTTCTCCCAGGTTACAGGACCGTTCCGGGATAGGGTCTGCATCGGATATGCCTGAATGTGGTCCGATTACGATGTGATAATTGTGTGCGATGCCAGGCGGTTGACAGGTTTGGCGGGCAGTCGTGGTGGGCAGTTGCGGCGTTTTGCAGCAGTCGGCAGGGCGATATTGGGGTAATTGGCATCAGTGAGAGGGGAGATCTGACCGGCAATAGTTCGGGGGGCATACGCCTGCGCACGTTGGCTCATCGGTCGACGTTCAGGCATCACGATTGCGTGAGAAGGCCGCAGGGAGGGATGCGCAATGTTTGAGAGACGAGTCGTTGCGGTGATGAGTGGGATGGTGGCGTTGGGTCTGTGGATGGCCTGGGTGGAGCCGGTCGCTGCGGGGGTGACGACGCGTATGCTTCCGAACGGTGACGCGATTGAACTGGAGTTCCCTACCGACGTCGGAACGCAGAAGGAAACCCTTCCGCTCTACCACAGCGGGAAGATCCCCTATTTCAGCGCCGGTATCGGTCAGGTCGAGCGCGAAGCGGCGTACCCTCCGTTTTCCTTGAAGCTGGTGTTTACGGCAGGCGGGAAGCCGTTCGTGACGGGGGTGGAGGTCGTGCTTCGTCAGAGCAGGGGGGCGACGCTGTTGACGGTTCCGCGGGAGCAGGTGACGGGCCCCTGGCTCTTTATCGATCTGCCGGATGGTACGTACGAGGTGGCGGCCACGCTGGGCGGCCAGATGCAACAGGTGAAGGGGATTAAAGTCCGGCGAGGACATGTCACCGCGCAACATGTTCGTTGGGCCGAGGACCGGAGTCCTGTCCTGCCTGCGCAGGCAGAGTGAGCGGGGTCGTTGCGGACAGCATGGGTAGACAAGGAGGGAGCGGTATGGTGAAGAAGCGGAAAGCCCCGGCGAGACGACCGGCCAGTGCGGGACGCAGGCGCGCGGCATTCGAAGACCTCACGGTCGGCGACATTGTGAATAGGCGCGTGCAAGCCGCACGTCTCGATATGAAAGGCGACCGCGTGGCGAAGTTGCTTCTGAAAGAGGGCAGTCACGTGCCGGTCGTGGATCAGGCGAAACAGCTCACGGGGGTCGTGAGCGAACATGATCTGTTGTCGGCGCTCGATGAGGGGCAAGCCTGGAGTGGTCAGACGGCGAAAGATCTCATGACCGAAAATCCCTACTCGGTGCCGCCGGAAACCAGTTTGTCTACCCTGATACATGTTCTGACGGAGAGCGATCTCATGTCGGTGCCGGTCGTAACTGCGGAGAATCGACTCGTGGGGGTCGTGACGCGCCGTGATGTGGTGCGTGCCGCGCTTGGTCCCGGAGCGAAACGACGGGCGAAAGGCAGGTAGGAATTGACCTATTGCATGTGTGGAGAGGGGGCGACCTATGCGCCGTATCGATCTGATCACTCAAGCCTGTGATCCAAAAACGCTCACGGTCGGTCAGCTGATGCAGGATGCGTTGTTTACCTGTACGGCAAGGACGGACGCGCTGACGATCGGTCGGCTGATGACCAAGCAGAACTTCGGCGGCTTGCCTGTCGTGGCAGAGGACGACTCTCTGGTCGGGCTCGTGACGGAATACGATCTTCTTCAAGCCATGATCGAAGGCCGGGATTTGCGCAAGGTGCTGGCTTCGGAAATCATGACGACACAGCCCCTGACGGCTCGTGAAAACATGACGTTGGAGGAAGTCGCGAACCTGTTCCAGGACCGGTACGTGACGCGCCTGCCGGTGGTGCGGGGCAAGCAGCTGGTCGGCATCGTTGCCAGGCGGGACTTGTTGCACGGGTATATGAAGGCTTCAGCATATTGGTCCTAGGAGTCTGTCCGACATTGACCGTTCGGCTGCGGCAAACGATCCACGATCATCTGCGTCGTTCTCGGCCCGAAAAAATCCTCAACGTATTTCAGCGAATACGCTTCCGGTTTTTCCAGGCCTGCGGCCTCGCATCTGGTCGCGCCTCCTTGGCCTCGCTACGAAGGCCATGTCGGACAGGCTCCTAGCATGATGCCGGAACAGGCTGTGACCGCTACTGCGCAAGTAGTACGGCGGGTCGTCCTCATAGTTGTGTTGTTCGCTCCCGGCACGTTGCCCGGGGAAGCGGCTATGCCAGGACGGGCGGCTGAAAGCCGTTCCCCCTGTGCCGTGCATCACCCGAGCGATGAGCGGATCCCCTGGCATTGCCGGCGCCTACAACGAGGGGAAACACTGGAGACGTTGTTCGGTCGGCGATGGGTTGATGTGGCGCGGTTCAACCGGATCGATCGCCGGCATGCGCAGCCGGGACGGGAGATCAAAATACCGATTCGGCTCGACGACGTGGCGGAGTTTACCCCGTTGCCGGGCCGCTATCCTGCCGGAGAACAGGATCAACAACTCATTGTCGTGGATCTGACGGAACAGTTCATCGGTGCCTATGAATACGGGTTGTTGAGATTCTCCTTCCCGATCGCCTCCGGAGAGCCGGGAAACGAAACCCCTGTCGGAGAGTACCGAATTACCGCCGCCCACCGTACTCATCGATCCTGTCTCTACACCATCGAAGCGACGAATGTCCCCTATCCGATGCGGTACGCGTTGCGGTTTTATGTGAACGCGCAGGGAGTGAGTTATTGGATTCACGGCCGTGATCTGCCGGGATATCCTGCCTCTCACGGATGTATCGGCCTGGCTGATGAGCAGATGCAGCGCCGGTATTACGGCGTGCCGCCTGCCCCAGTACTGGAGGATGCCAAGCGATTGTATGAGTGGGCGATCGGAGATCGAGCGGATTCAGGAGCCCTCCTTCCTCTGTCGAACGGCCCGCGCGTCGTCATTCACGGTAATCTTGCGAAGCGAGGGGATGAGGGGGCATCCAATCCTTAGCCGGTTCGCCGCTGTTGTGTCACGGGAGAGGACAGTGTCCCGATAATCGCGAGCGCAGCGAAGCACGTGCCCGCGTAAAATGTGAATGCCGCGCCGAGTCGGTCCCATAAGAAGCCTGCGAGGAGGCTGGCGATGAGCATCGCGAGCCCGCAGGCCAGGTTGAAGCAGCCGTAGGCTGTCCCGCGCAGATCGGTCGGTGCCACATCTGCGATCATGGTAGCCAGCAGGCCTTGTGTCATCCCCAGGTGAATGCCCCATAGCGCCACGCCTGCCAGAATCACGCCCCAATGATCGTTCATGGCCAGGACCAGATCGGCCGCAACCAGCACCAGCAGACCGAGCGTAAGCAGTGTCCGGTGGTGCATCCTGTCGGAGAGCTGACCGAACGGATAGGCCGAGGACGCATACACCAGGTTCATGGCGACCATAACGAGGGGAATGAAGGCGATGGGAATCCCGCCTTGTTGTGCGCGCAGGACGAGAAAGGCCTCGCTAAAGCGCGCTAGCGTAAACACGGAGCCGATCCCGACGACCCACCAGTAGGCTGACCCTAAGCGCGCGAAATTGTCCCCGGTGATCGGATTGGCCCTCTTTGTCGTCTGGCGGGACTGGGGCTCCTGTATGCCGAACAGTAGGAGCGCGACGGCCATCATGCCCGGCACGACGGCCACCCAGAAGACCGCACGAAAATCGTCGGCCCAGAGCAGCATCAATCCGACCGCGAGCAGGGGGCCTAGAAAGGCCCCCACCGTATCGAGCGATTGCCGCAAGCCGAACGCTGCGCCACGGAGATGCACCGGCGCAATGTCCGCTACCAATGCATCGCGGGGCGCGCCTCGCACGCCTTTTCCCACTCGATCCAGCAAGCGCGCGGTCAACAACGTTCCGATGTCCGGCGCGATCGCGAAGAGCGGTTTGGTCAGCGCGCCCAAGGCATAGCCGAATAAGGCCAGCCCCTTTCGTCTGCCGAGATAGTCGCTCAACGTTCCTGAAAAGACTTTGACTACGAGTGCCAGGGACTCGGCCAGACCCTCCACAATGCCGACCGCGATCGTGCCGGCGCCGAGTGTCGTGACCATAAACAGCGGCAGCAAGCTGTGAATCATTTCCGAGGAAATGTCCATCAGCAGGCTGACAACACCCAGCACCCAGATGCCGGTCGGCATCCGCTGGAGCGACGGGTGTGGCGGGGAATGTAGCATGGTCGTCTACGAAGAGAGGCTACTCGTGAACGCAACCGCCTGAACGAGCCGCTGCCCTCCCGCTACTTACGCGGCCGCGGGCGTGACTGTGTGCAGGGCTTCGGCCTCTGGAGATCGGACGGAATCCTGGTCGCCTCATCGAGGCAGGCTGCATCCAGCTGTGCCTGCACCAATCCCAGCGCGCCGCTCAGGTTCGCGCCTCGCAAGTCGGCTTGGCCAAGATCGGCGTTGTTCAGCAGGGCTCCCGTCAAATCGGACGCGCTGAGATTGGCTCCGCGCAGATTGGCTTCCTGGAGATTCGTCTGGACCAGGACGGCGTGGCTGATGTCGGCCTGACTCAGATCGGCCGCCACCAGATTCGCCAATTCCAGATTGGCTTCGCTGAGCCGGGCCTGCTGCAGATGGGCGTTCGGGCCGTAGATTTCGGTGAGGTCGGCTTTCCGGAGATCGGCTCGGGCGAGCTGCGTCCCGATGAGGACGGCATGATGCAGGTTGGCCCCGTGCAGATTGGCGGCCGACAGGTTGGCCTTGTACAGCACGGTCATCGTGAGGGTGGCCGAGTCCAGCTTGGCTTTCACGAGATTGGCTCCCTCCATGTTTGCATTCTCCAGATTGGCTCGCTGCAGGTTGGCGCCGCCAAGATGCGTAAAGCGAAAATCCGCACCGCGAACGCTGGCCTCATGGAGGTCCGCATGCGCCAGCGAGGCATCGTCCAGGTAGGCGCTCTCCAGATCGGCTTCGACGAGGGATGCCCCGTCGAGGTTGGCGCTGTCCATCAAGGCGCCCTGCAGATTGGCCCGGCGTAAATTGGCCTGGCGCAAATTGGTCCGCCGGAGGTCGGTGCCGGCGAGGTCGGCGTCGGTGAGATTGGCCTTCGACAGATTCGCGCCATAAAAATAGCCGTCCAGGAGGGTGGCGTTGCTGAGATCAGCGCCCTGCAGATCCGCATCCTCAAAATGAGCCCGCTCCAGGAGCGCTTCCCGGAAGCGCGCGCCTTGCAGGTTGGCTCCGTAGAACGCGGCTTCGTCGGCGGCGATGCGATCGAGATGGGCCTTGAGCAGTACCGCCTTGCGCAGATCCGCGCCTTCAAGATTGGCATCGTCCAGTACCGCCTGAGAAAGGTCCGCGCCTTTGAGGTGCGCCTGCACCAGACTCGCGGTGCGAAGATTCGAGCCTTTCAGGATCGCCCCTTCGAGATTGATCCGTTCGAGGTTGGCACCTACCAGTCGCAGTTGTCGAAGATCGGTGCGGCAGAGATTGGCCCGGCGGCCGTCGGGGGAGTCCCGGTCTTCCAGCCAGCGGGCATGGGACTGCAGCACCTTATCCAAAATTTTTGACGCCGGACGGGTCTGCTTGAAGGCGCTCTCGCAGGCAGTCCCGGAGGAGGGTTTGGGCGCCGGCCTCGGCGCGGCGTCGGCACCGGCCGGCAGGGAGAGTAACGCGGCCACCACCCAACCGGCGACGATGGCGCTGGAAACAGAATGCTGGTTCATGAACGGGCCTCCTTCAAGAAGATTCGGTGCTGCGGTACATGGCATGGTTCCGGGAGCATCATGTGGCTCATGTGTATAAATCGACCTGTTCCGCCAATTCGGTGAGCGCCTTCGCGATCCGGACGTCGTAAGGATCGGCTCGCTCGATCCGGCGCAACGGGTCCGGCAGTTGTGTCAACGAGAGTCGGGCATATCTTCGAACGTCTTCCAGCGACGGAGGGGATGCGACGCGTTGACCTCCCTGCATCACATGGCCCAGCAGGGGCCGGCCTTCCCGGCAGTCGCCCTCGACCGTGATGATATCACCGTTCAGGCGTCCGTCGGTTCCGATCCGGCGGTAGACCTGTTTTCGCCCCGGCCAGGTGGCTTTGCCTTCGGAACGTTTGCGGCAGGGTCTACCGGCATATTCCTGAAGTTTGTAGGCGCAGTCCAGGTAGGGGGCATCGGACGACGTGGTCATGGCCGTGCCGATCGCAAAACTGTCGATCGGTGCCTGGGCCGTCACCAGCGCCTGGACACGTTCCTCGTCAAGATTTCCGCTGGCGAGGATTTTAGTGGATGCGAGGCCTCCGCGATCGAGGATGTGCCGAACCTTGCGCGCGTGATCGGCCAGGTCTCCACTATCGAGCCGGACGCCGTGGATCGAGATGCCCCGTGCTTTCAAGCGACCCGCCAGGGAGACCACCTTCTCCGCCGCGGCTTCCGTGTCATAGGTGTCGATGAGAAGCACGACGTTGCGCGGTTGCGCCTCTGCGATGTGGATGAACGCCTCCGCCTCGTCGAGATGAGCCTGGACAAACGAATGGGCCATCGTCCCGTAGATCGGGATGCCGAAGCGGGCGCCGGCTGATACGTTCGACGTACCCGCGAGTCCGGCGAGGTATGAAGCGCGGGCGGCGAGGAGGCCCGCTTCCGCCCCATGCGCACGGCGCAGGCCGAAATCGATGAGGGGGTTGTCGCCGGCTACCAGGACCGACCGGCAGGCTTTGGAGGCCACCATCGTTTGGAAGTTCAAGAGATTCATGACCCTGGTTTCCACGAGTTGCGCCTGTGGCAGGGGCGCGGTAATGCGGAGGATCGGCTCGTGTGGAAAAAAGAGGCTCCCCTCCGGCATTGCGTGGACCTCGCCGGTAAAGCGCATCGCGCGGAGCGCGTCGAGCGAGGACGCGCTGAATCCGCCGGTCTGATCGAGCCAGGCGATGTCGGCGTCTGAGAACTGAAACTCCTCCAGGTAACTCAAGACCTGCTCCAGTCCCGCGGCCATGAGGAAGTTGCGTTGCGGCGGCAGTTTCCGGACGAAGAATTCAAAAACGGCGATGTCCGTCATTCCCTGGGCGAGATAGGCCTGCGCCATCGTGAGTTCGTAGAGGTCTGTGAGCAGGGCGTCCGAGGTGATGTTCATGCGGCCAATCGCTCCAAGCAAAGGGGAATCGCGCCCGCCAACACCATCGCTTCTTCGGCGCGCCGGCCGTCATCGGGAAGCACATTGACCGGGCGGATTGCATCGACTAACAGGTAGACCTCATACCCGAGTGTCCGGGCATCCCGCACGGTTTCGAGCACGCAATAGTCTGTGGCCAGTCCTCCGATGAACAACCGGACAATGCGGGCTGTCCGGAGCCGATCGTGCAACGGAGTGTCCTGGAAGCCGGAGTAGGCTTCGCGCGTGGGGTCGGTGCCTTTCGAGATTACAATGGCCGATGGGGGAAGCCGGAGGTCCTCAGGAAATTGTGCCCCTGGCGTGTGTGCGACGCAGTGTGGCGGCCAAGGCCCTCCCTGTGCGTGAAAAGAGCGATGGTCGGGCGGGTGCCAGTCCCGCGTGGCAAACACCGGCAGGCCATGTTCGGCAAACAGGGCCAGATACCGCCGCAATGCAGGAATCACTTCTTGTCCGCCGGGCACCGCCAGCGCGCCATTCGCGATAAAATCGTTCTGAACGTCCACGATGAGGAGCGCATCGCCTGGCTGAAGAGGTTTCATACGGAGTCCCTTCGCGGAACTCGTCCGCCCGGCATCCTATCGGCCCTGTTGCACGAGCAGGCGGATGTAGGCCAGCACGTCCACCCTCTCCGTTTCGGTCAGTTGTCCCTGCCAGGAATGCATCGGGCTGAAGACGATGCCGTGCTCGATCGTTCTGAGCAACTCCTCGTCGGACTTGAGGAAGGACTTGAACCGGTGGAAGTTGGCCGGCGGAACCGTCAATGCGGCGGCATCGGGGCCGTCTCCCCATCCGCCATGGCCATGGCAGGCGAGGCAATGCCGCTCGTAGACCGCCTTCCCTCGGGTGACGTCCGGCGGAAAGTCCTGTGCCGTCGCTGAGCTGCAGGCGGCCGCGAGGGTCACGACAAGCAAGACGACGAAGGAATATGGGGCGCCGGCGGTCATGACGATCTGCATGCGTCTCTGTGTCTCCTTCAGCTTTTCTTGGTCGTGTGCGCGATGAACGACGAAAAATGTTGCTGCAGTTTGGTGCTGCCGCAGGCGGGACATTGGACCTCACCTTTTTCATGTTGCTTCAGCGTCACGATGATCAGCGATTCTTTTCCGCAGTCCAGACAGGTGTAGTCGTACATGGGCATAGGGACCTCGTTCTGTTTACCCCTTGACCTTTTCCGGCTCTTCTTCGCCTTCTCCCCAATTCGCGACAATCTGCGCCATTTCGTCCAGGCGCGCGGCGGTTCGACCGTAAATGCTCTCAGCAGGGAAGGTTCCTTCCGGTCCGCGTTCCCCGGCGGGGACGCCGATGAGCAGCTCAAGCGCCTGTTCGACGTGATCCACGCCGTACACAGCGAACTTTCCCTCTTCCACGGCCGCGACGACTTCCCGGTTCAGCGCCAGGTGTTTCGTGTTCCGGGCGGGGATGATCACCCCTTGTGTGCCTGTCAGGCCATGTCGCTTGCATGACTCAAAGAACCCTTCGATTTTCTCGTTGACCCCGCCGATGGGCTGGATTTCACCAAGTTGGTTCACCGAGCCGGTGACGGCCAGCGATTGCCGGACGGGAAGGTCGGCGAGGCTTGAGAGGACGGCCGTGAGTTCCGCTACGGCGGCACTGTCTCCCTCGATTTCGGAGTAGGTCTGTTCGAAGGTGAGGGTGGCGCTGAGTGCGAACGGCTGCATCCCCGCGAATTTCCCCGCCAGGAATCCGGCCAGCGTCATGACCCCCTTGCTGTGGATGTTTCCCGCGAGTTCGACTTCGCGTTGAATATCGATCACGCCCTTGGTCCCGACATAGGTGCGGGCGGTGATCCTGGTGGGACGGCCGAAGGCATAATCGCCCAGCTCATAAACGGACAGCCCGTTGACCTGACCCACGACCTCGCCCTGCAGATCCACCATCAAGGTCCCTTCGCGGATTTCATCCTGGATCCATTGCTCAGGCAGATCGGCACGGTGTCGCTGGTGCGCCAGGGCCGATTCGACATCCGCGCGTGTCACGAAGGAGTGCCCGTCTTTCCTGGCCCAATAGCCGGCTTCGCGAATGAGGTCGCTGACCAGGCTGAATCGCAAGGACAGCCGATCGTGCCGGTCGGCATAACGAAACCCCTGGCGGATGACTTCCGCCACGGCGTCGGCGCCGAAGTGCGGCAGTCCTTCCTCTTTGCACAATTTAGCGACGAAGCGCGCATACTGCCGCTCCTGCCGCTCGTCGTGCGGGACCTCCACATCGAAATCAGCCTTCACCTTGAAGAGTTTGGAGAAGTCCTCTTCGTAGGCCTGCAGCAAGTGATAGATGCCCGCTGTGCCGACCAGGATGACTTTGACCGAGACGGGAATCGGTTCCGGTCGCAGGCCCGCCGTGGCGAATCCATAGAACTCGGCCGGGTCCTCGATGGTGACGGCGCCGGTCTTGATGACGCGTTTCAGGGCGTCCCATGAAAACGGCTGGCGGAGGAGATCCAGCGCCTGCAGAATCAGGTAGCCGCCGTTGGCCTGTAACATGGCCCCGGCCCGGATTTCGGTGAAGTCGGTGTACATCACTCCTAGGTGCGCCCGGCGCTCGATTTTTCCGATGAGGTTGCTGTAGGTCGGGTGGGATTCATCCACAACCGGTGCTCCGGCGGTGGCTTCTCTCGCCACGATGAGGTTGACGGCGAACCGGGTCATGTCCGGACGACGGGTTTGTTCCAGCCCGGGGATCGGCAGCACCGGGCCGCTGTGAGGCAGGAAGTCTTTGTACTGGTGAATGATGTCGTGATGGACCCGCTGCAGGTACGTCGTCACGGGCCGTAGGTCTTGATAGGTCCGCTGCAGCGTTTCGTAGGCTCCCTGCATGACGTTGGCGACGATCTGGTGGTCGAGATGATGCAGGGCCTGCTCGGCTTCCCGTTCGAGGGTGTGCATCCGGACGTGAAACTCACGCAGGTCGCTCTCCAGCGACTGTCGTCGTTCAGTGAATTCCTGCTGAACCTGTTCAGAGAGGTCCTCCATTTCCTTTTCTGTCATCGGGCGGTCGTCTTTCAGCGGCACCAGCCCGAAGCCGACCGGCGTTTCTTCGAATCCGAATCCGCGCTGGTGACAGAGCGCGGTGAGGTCGTGGAAGAGGGCCTTCTTTTTTCCTTCCGTCTCCTCGATGATCTTCGCCTTGGCATCGAGGTATTTCTTGCCTTCGAAGGCCGCGGGAATGTCCCGGCGGAGGCCCTCGATGAAGGTGCTCATCTCGCGTTTAAACGATGCGCCCTGCCCGGCCGGAAACGAGAGGCAGGTCGGGCGCGACGCGTCCTGGAAGTTGTGGACGTAACACCAGTCGGATGGAGCCGGTGCCGTTTGGGCCAGCCGCTTCACCATTTGCCTGACGAGTGTCCCCTTGCCCGTCCCGACCGGTCCGGAGACGAAGATGTTGAAGCCGGGGCTTTTCATCTGGAGGCCGAATTCCAAAGCCTCGACCGCCCGCTCTTGTCCGATCGTGTCATCGAGCGGTTCGACCTCGCTCGTATCATCGAACCCCAGGCGACCGGGGTCCACCTGTGGAGCCAACAGACTGACGGGAAGCTTCTGTTTGTCCGACATCGTCAGGGCTCCTACAGTTCCCGCGCGTGGGGTGGTTGAACGATGGTGGCGTGTAGGCCCTTCTCGCCCGGTTCGCTCTCGAAGATGACCTCCTGTCCGTCTTCCATGTCGTTGAACGGGATGCCCTTCACGGCATTCTTGTGAAAATACACTTCGCCGCCGCCGTCCTTCAGGATGAAGCCATAGCCGAGGTGAGGGAATACTTTGCTCACCACGCCGCGGAGTTGGGGCAGCGGTTCGATGCGCAGGACTTTGTCGGCTCGTTTCTCACGATATTTCCGCAGTTCGATCGCTACGGCGTCAAAGGCGGCACGGATTGCCTCCTCGAATGTTTTGTCTTCTTTGCGGGAGGTAATGGTGTGACGGGTCGGCACTGTGACCAGCACAAGCGCCTCTGCCACGTTGTCCAATTTTTTATGATGGCGATTTTTCGTCAGGGTGACGCGTCCATGAATAATGTCGTCGTGGCCACGCTGCAAGGCGGCCATCCGCTCTTCGATCTCGGTTTTCCAGCGCGGGGTCATGGCGATATTGCGGCTCTCAACTTCCAGGTTCATGCGGCCTCCTCTCATCTCAGATGAACAGTCTCTGCACCTGCTGTCTCAGCAAAGCACATGCCCTTGCTGATGATGGGAACGCCAGGCGAGGAGAGAGCTGAACCAGCTGAAAGTGGGGCATTTGCACGACTTCAGCCGGCGGGATGATGGTGGCCTTTCGGGGCACTGGCGCATAATTCCTCACTGCCTCCGGGGTGGCTGAAGCTCAATGCGCCAGTTGCAGGCGCAACGGCGGGCTGAAGCAGGCCTATTGTCGGGAACATGTCTTGCGTCGGAAGACCGGTATGCCGGTGTTGAAGAAATCTGCCCTGGAGACCTATCTCAAAGCCCGGTTCGGTCCGAGCGCGGAATTGTTGGCCTATGGACCGATCGGCAAGGAGACAAGCGGGGCGCGGTATAAGCAATACGGCTATGGCGCGCCTGTTCGGCTGACCTTCCGTCAGGGGGGCAAGACCCGCCGGGTGGTGTTGGGCACGATGAGTCCCGGCCCATTCGGCCATGAGCATCCGGCCGACCGGGCTCAGGCGATGTTGTGGGACTACGACTGCTATGGCCGTCTACCGGGACATGTCGATGCGCTGGATGTGGGGGCCTTCACCGCGCGTGGCGAGTTGATGTCCGTGGCGGCGGCCAAGGAATTCTTTTTACTCACCGAATGGTCAGAGGGAGCGACCTATCACAAGGATCTCGAACGCATGGCAGGGGCGACCAAGCCGACTGCGCTCGACCGGAAGCGGACCGGAGCGTTGGCCGGATATCTGGCCGGCATTCACCGAGTGAAGCAGACCGATCCGCAACTCTATCGGCGGCGGCTGCGGGAATTGCTCGGTCATGGCGAGTGTATCATGGGGCTCACCGATAGTTACCCCGACCGGTTTGCCTTCATCACGGAAGACCTTCTACAACGCATCGAGGTGGCCTGCAACGTATGGCGATGGCGATTGCGCAGCCGGCATGCCAGACTGTCCCAGGTGCATGGGGATTTCCATCCCTGGAATGTGCTGTTTCGCCAGGGGACGGAGTTTTCCGTGCTGGACCGGTCACGCGGGGAGTGGGGTGAGCCGGCGGATGACGTGACCTCGATGTCGATCAACTATCTGTTCTTTTCACTGTGCCGACATGGGACGTTGAAGGGCGCGCTGGAAGTGGCCTTCCATTTATTCTGGGAGACCTATCTCGACCGGACCCGTGATGACGAGGTGTTGGAGGCGACGGCGCCGTTTTTCGCGTTTCGCGGGTTGGTACTGGCGAGTCCGCTCTGGTATCCGAAACTCACCGTAACGGTGCGGCGAAAAATCTTCCGGTTCATCGAGAATGTCCTGGCGACGCCGCGCTTCGACCCGGCGGAGGTGAACCGCTACTGCGGATAGTGACGGCACAGAGTACCCAGGACTATTCATGAATACTGCGGCGAGGCGTTCGAGACGGAAGCCCGCCGCGGCTCGCTCGGGAATATTCACCTCTGAGAATTGACGAGTGACGGATGACGACTGACGATACCCCGCCTCCCTTCGCCATCTGGCTCACCGGTCTTCCCGCTTCAGGGAAAAGCTCGATTGTCGCGCGGTTGGTACCCAAGTTTAAATCGTCGGGACGGCCTGTGGAAGTGCTGGAGTCCGATGCCGTCCGGCGCGTGTTGACCCCGGAGGCCAGCTATTCACACGAAGAACGCGACCTGTTCTATCGCGCCCTCGCCTTCATGGGATCGCGATTATGCGCGCATGGCGTGAATGTGATCTTCGACGCAACGGCGAGTCGGCGGGAGTATCGGGACTTTGCGCGCAGCCTGATTCCAAGCCTCTTGGAAATCTCCATCGAGTGTCCGCTGGAGGTCTGCATGCAGCGCGATAAGAAAGGAACGTACAAGCGAGGGTTGGAAGGCGGGTCGTCGACGGTCCCGGGGCTGCAAGAGGCCTATGAGCCACCGCGCTTGCCGGCTCTGGCTATCGATACGACGGTCGTCTCTCCGGACGCTGCAGCCGAACGGATTTTCGAGTTGATCGATCCCGCCTTCGGACATGAGGTGTGGTTTCCTGTCCGCCCGCCACCCGGCATATAGTCTTTCAGAGAATGTCTTATCGTGATTGGCGGTCAACCTCTCGTCCTCGACTCTTCAGCTGCCTCTTGCCGAGTTCGGCGGCCTTCTATAGGATGAGGCTGCTGTCGAGTTCCTCACCGTGAGGGCCTCCATGCCCGCGTCACTCAACCACATCCATTCCGATACCCCGATGGGGGCCAATCTGATTGTCGGCGGCGCGACGTTCCGTTGCTGGGCTCCGCATGCCAAGTCCGTCCACGTGGTCGGCGATTTCAATCATCAGGTACGGAACGAAGCGAGTTTGCTGACGCGGGACGCGCAGGGGCATTGGCGTGGGTTCATTCCAGGGGTGAAAGACCGCCAGCGCTACATGTTCTACGTGGTCGGCGAGGGAAGTGAGGGGCTCAAGCGGGATCCCTATGCCCGCGAGTTGGAATCGCCCTTCCCGAGCCAATGCATCATTCGCCATCCGGACTTTCCCTGGCACGCGTGCGGCTATGTCACGCCGCGTTTCCACGAATTCGTGATCTATCAGCTCCACGTGGGGACATTTTTCACCCCGAACCTCCCGCAGAAAGGCGGCACCTTCCTCGATGTGGCTCGCAAGCTGCCCTATCTCGCCGACCTCGGGGTGAACGCGCTGCAGCTGATGCCCATTCAAGAGTTTCAGACCAGCTTCAGCCTGGGCTACAACGGCACGGATTATTTTTCTCCCGAAATGGACTTCGCCGTGGCGGATGCCGATCTGGCTCCCTATGTGGCGGTGGTGAACCGGCTGCTCGAAGAGAAAGGGTTGCGCCGATATCAGGTGAAGGAGCTACGGGGGGAAATGAATCAGCTCAAGGCGCTGATTGATCTCGCCCATGTCTATGGCCTGGCGGTGCTGCTCGATGTGGTCTACAACCATGCGGGCGGAGACTTCGGAGACCAGAGCCTGTATTTCTTCGACCGCCAGGATTCGGCTGGCGGTCAGCGCAATTCGCTGTATTTCACCGACGTCGGCCATGCCGGCGGCCTCGTGTTCGACTATGCCAAGCCGGAGGTGCGCGACTTCCTGATTCAGAACGCCAAATTCTTCCTCACGGAATACCGGGTCGATGGATTCCGATACGACCAGGTGAGCGTGATCGATCACGACGGGGCGCCGGCCGGCTGGCGCTTTTGTCAGGACCTGACCTCGACGGTGCATGCGCAGCGGCCGGAGAGCTTGCACCATGCGGAATATTGGGGGGTGAATCCCTTCATCGTCGCGCCCTTGCCTGTGGGGGCTGGTTTCGATACCACATTGACCGACGGCCTTCGAATTGCGATCCGCGATGTCATCGGCAATGCGAGTGCGCCAGACGGGCGCCCGCTCAATATGACGGGGTTGGCGAGAAGCTTGTGGCCGGAGGGGTTCAACGAGTCCTGGCGATTTGTGCAGGGGCCGGAAAACCACGACATCGTCTACCGGGGGCGGGAACAGCGCATCGCCCGGCTTGGCGATCCGGACCACCCCCGATCCTGGTTTGCGCGCAGCCGTGCGCGGGTCGCGACCGGCCTCAGCCTCACGGCTCCCGGCATACCCATGCTGTTCATGGGACAGGAATTTCTTGAAGACAAGCAGTGGGCGGACGACTTCGTGACGCACCGCGAGCTGCTTCTGCATTGGGCCGGTCTCGAACAGGGCGACCGGCAGATGATCGACCATCTGCGGTTCACGCGGGAACTGTTGCACGTGCGCCGCCGATTGCCGGCGTTGCGTGGACAGGGGTTCCGCGCGGCGCATGTGCACGATCAGAACCGGGTCTTGACGTTTCATCGCTGGGTGGAAGGCGAAGGGCACGACCTGCTCGTGGTGGTGCACCTGGCCGATTTCACCCGCGTCGGGTATCGCCTCGGGTTTCCAGCAGGTGGAGATTGGCGCGAACTGTTCAACAGCGATGCCTATGAAAACTGGATCAATACCGGCGTGGCCGGCAACAGCGGGCGCGTGACCGCCGGTCCGCAACCCCTGCATGGCTTCGCCTATTCGGCCGCGGTGGTGCTCCCCGCCAATAGTATGCTGATATTTGCACGGTAGCTTTTCAGCCTTCCCGTCTCCTCAGCTCCACTCGTTCGCCGTTCTATCTATGGGACCGTACTTCACGCATCCGTCGCCGCATGCGCCATAAGAGTTCTTCGTAGAGCGGACGACTGCAGGCTGAGGTTATATCTCCGCTACAGAATGGCAGTAGGAGCGACAGACTGCCGGAGCGCTGCGGCGTAGAGTTTCGATGTGCGTGACACGCCGTTCATGTTCGACCGTTCACCTGCGTTCGAGAGGAGGTGGCAATGAACATGCGTAGTCTGATGGTTTTCGCGCTGATCTGGATGGGGATGGTCGCACCGGTGCTCGGATTTCAGACCGCCGCAGTGTTTCCCGAGAGCTGGGTCGAGCACGTGGATCTTCGCAATCATTTGTTGACCTTCAAGACCCAGGATGGCCAGTTGCGGATGTTGCGAGTGGCCGATTCGGTGGCGATGCGGCGTGAGTGGCTGAGTAAAGGGGATCTCGTCAGCATCGAAGTCGATCTCGACGACCAGATCGTGAACATCGTGAAAGTGGATCGGAGATCCGCGCCCGACCGACAGCTGTCACGGCGCAAATGAGGCGATGCAGCTTCTGTCAGGTCGTCCACCAGGAGACGACCGGAGGATGGGGCCGCGGACGCAATGGCCGCGGATGAACCCAGCGGCCTTGTGAACGAAGGCCCGCCTGTCGGCAGTATGCGGCAGCGACAGCCGCTTCATCTGTGCCTTGATTCACCATGAAGAAGGTTCCTCCTGCCGCCAGGTTACGCGCGATACGGGCAAAGAGCCGTTCAGGAGAAAACACGGTCAACGGGAGCCGCCAGGCTAGAACGGGTGCCGGCGTGACAAACTGAAACCAGGCCGTAATGACATCCGCCTGTTCGTCCATCTCGCAGTAGTCGGCGGTCACAAATGAGGTCTGGGGAAGATCCGCGACGTATCCGGCGGCCGCGTCGTAGCGGCTGTAGCCGGTCGGATAGAGGCGGTAACCCTCGACATCTACGCCGGTCAGTCTCGCCGGTCGGAAAAACCGGTGCAGCGTCCGCGCATACCAGAAGTTGGCACAGCCCACATCCGTGACAAGACCGCCGGTGGGAACGGGCCGGTCCGCTGCCGTCCAGGCCTGGTCCAGCAGATCGAGATAGGCGTAGTTCGCCAGGGACGTGTGTCGTCCGTAGTGGGATTCGAAGCAGATGCCGTAGCGGGACTGCAGGGATTCGATACAAGTCTGCTGCCAGGTCGCCAGATCTGTGAGACGGCCGACCGGCACTTCGTGGTAAGGCTTTCTCGACCAGCGCATTCGTTCCGAGAGGCGGAACCACAGCGCATGATAGAGCGACCGGCACCGTTGTCCGAGTGAGTAGCGGGGAGGTGATGGCTGCAGGCCGGGTGACGAATCCCGCAGTTCGCAGGCGGACCGGGATGCCGCCGAAGAGGTCGTGTCCATAGGAATCAGTGTCGCTCACCCTCCCGGCGCTGCCAATGAAAAGTTAAAAGGTCGCCGGGATTACTCACTGAGGACGCACAAACCGGAGCAGGCTCTCGCCTGCAGCCAGCCGCGAAAATTTCCGCTTCAACTCATTCACTCGATCGAGGTAGGTTCTTGCGCTGTGATCGCCGCACCGTTGCTGCGGGGCCAGTCGAAAGCCGCGGGCGACGTACGCGTGACCGGCACCGGCCCCGCAGAGATGAATCAGGGCGGCCAGATCCTGCTTCTGTTGGAACGTGGGGCGAGGCCTTCGATGCGGACCGATTGCGTTCGCCACGGCGTGGTCGAGCAGGGCGGAGGTCAACTCGATGGCATGGCTCGGCAGGACGCGGCTATAGAAGGCATTGAACCAGCAGGAGTGAGGATCGTTCCAGGGACCTTCCTGGACGACATGATGGTCATGAATGCAGTACCGCTTCCCTGCCTGAAACGTGGCGTCGGTGATTTGGAACATGCCGACCGCGCTCGACGCCGGCCGATACCATTCCAGCGGATTCCAGCTCAGCCGCCAGCGCCAGTAGGTACGCGCGACCGGATTGCCCGCGCTTTCGACCTGCGCCAGCGCGGCCAGCAGATCCGGCGTCACGACAGCGGTGGAATGCGTGCGGAACAGCGGACCGTATTCTTTCCACGTTTCGTAGGGGTGTTTGTCGAGCGCGTCGTCGAGCGCAAAGAACATTTCCGTCGGCTTGTGGATCGTGTGGTAGACCCAATTCACACCCGCGCCGAAGAGCAGAAGGGCGGCCAAACCGACCACGAGTCTGGCCGTGAACGGCAAGCGCCGCAAGGCGACGAGGAGGCCTCGATACCTCTGCCGCCAGACGCGCCCGCGTCGGCGAACGGCCACAATCGTGCTCCTGCGTCCGCGCCTCCTGCGACGGATCACAGCCTGCGGATGCGAACGGGAAGGCATGGGCTCACTATAACTCAAAAAGGGGAGTCGGAAGCCTGGTGATCCTCTTGCTCGCGGAACGCGCGCCCTCAGAAGGGCCTCGTTCGACGCGCGCAGTTGAGGAACCACCAGGCCTCCTTGAGGAGGAAACGAGCAAGCTTGGAAGGAGTATTGGAGTGATCGTCTGCCAGCGTATCTATGATCAATCACGTTTAGATCGAGGGCGGTGCTCGGTCGATGCGCGCAGTGGAGGGATAGCTCCAGTCCGCCCTTGGAGGAGAACGGTGCGCAAGCTTGGGAGGAGCATTTGGAGTCGGATGTGCAAACCTAGCCACTCTGCAAAGAAGGCGTCGCTGTTTTCATCGGCTCGCGATATTTGGCAAAACAGATGAGATCCAGATGGTGGTAGTGGTTGGGAAGTACTGTTTCTGCCTTGTAGCCTAGGTTCAGGAAAAACTGAATGTTTCTGGCTGTCCGCAGCATGGTGCAGGCATAGAACTTATGGGTGTCGGTCGTGGCTTGCTCAATTTCTCGGATCAGTGCCTTTCCCACTCCAAGCTTCTGGTGGGCGGGGTTCACCGATAACAACCGGATGACGCAGACTCCGGCCACGGTCCAAAAGCGCACCGATCCGACAATGACCTCCTCTGCCTCCGCCACGAAGATACGTTTTTCCTTGGCATCTTCCCTGAGGCTGTCGAGCGTTTCCGTGGTCCAGGCGCTCACTTCGTAGACCGTCGCGTATTCGCCGAAAGCCTCCCGCTGAACCTGGAGGATCGCTTCGAAGTCTACTTCGGTGGCTGGTCTAATGAGAATCATGAACGCTGCTCCGATCGGATTCACCTCATCTTGCGAAGGTGAAGATAGCAGAGCCTGGCCGGCATCTTCCATCTGCGCCGGCCGCCTCGCCGAGATCAATGAACAGGGGAAAACATCTGAACGAAGAGAACCGGTTGTTGTGGCTCTTTCAAGGCGGTACAAAGGTTAAGGTTATGGGTCATCGAAGACTATTCTCGATCAGGACTTATGATAATCAGGCGTCGGTCGCTCATCGCTGAACGACTACAACTGTGGAGACGCAATCCATGAAGCTCAAGGTCGCACCCTCAACCGGGAATGTGTTTCGCGATCTTGGATTCGGCCGCGAGGAAGCCGAGCATTTATTGGTCAGAGCGGACCTCATGATCCAGACCCAGACGCTCCTGGCCTCTCGGGGGCTTAGGCAGAAAGCCGCGGCCCAGGTACTGGGCGTGACGCAGCCACGTGTCAGCGATCTCCTCCGGGGGCGCATCGATCTCTTCAGTACGGATGCGCTCATCGACATGGTGGCTCGACTTGGCGCCCGTGTTCGCCTGACGGTCAAGGCCCATCCGGCGGCGTGAGGATCGCACAACGACCGACCAGCTGCCATGAGCTATCCACATCAGCCTTGAGATCTGAGTCCTGGATCATTCGGCGGCCGATGCCTTGCTGCGAGTGAAACTTCCTATCAGTTCATTCGTCCCCTTGTTTAGGACAGAAGCTGTCTGTGTCCTAATTCTCTCTTCCAGCACGTATCGTATCGACCCCCTCAGAATACGTGTAATTCTCTCGGTGGGAAGGTTGACAGCCTTTCAACTTGAGACCTTTGATGTACCAAGTTAGATACTGCTCCGTACCAGAATGGATACAGCGTCACACTTCGTATCTTCAACGATGTTGAAGGAAAGATGGATATTCTTGCCATTCGCGTATTTTAACTGCCTCGGCTCATATCTTGCTTGCTTCGCCCTGTTCAGTAGCATGCCCCTAAACTATACGTACGTAGAGTTTTGCAAGGGAGGTGCGAAATGCGAACAGTGGCATTATTGCTTTTGTTTTTGATTGGACTTGGGTCTCCAGCATCCTGGGTTGCAACTGCCAGAGCCGAATCCGTCGAGGTTCCAAAGATCTACTCCAGGGATCAGAAACCGCTTGTCCCCGCACCGAAGATACTTAGCGAAGAGCAGGAACAACTGATGCTTCGAGACAAGTGCCTTATGGCCAGACCGGCCTTTGGTGACCTGGGGAACTACTGGTCGGTAGGTGTGACAGCTTCAATCCAAGCAGTTAAGTACACTTTTGGAACGAAACAGGCTTCATCAGCAGCAAGCACGGGCGCCGGTGTTGCCTTCCGTTACTATGGGAAGTCGCCTCTTGGCACTGAAGACGCCGCCAAGGAACTCGGGTTTAGGAAAGCAGACTTAGAGGCATTAGAAAAGTTGGAAGGCGGAAAGTTCTACGATCAGACCACCGGCAACTACTCCCTTCCCATAAACAAGATCTCTACGACATGTCGAGCAACAACAAGTGATATCGGTAAGGATCGCACCGAGAAACTCGCATCTTCTATCTTTTCGCTCACCCCCACAGTGTTCTATGTCAAGCAGGCGTCCGAGAACGATATTTCTCTGCAGCCAGCACTGCTCATCGGATTTTTTGACGACATTGTTAGTGTCGGTCCAGGCTTTAACCTGACAGGCCCTGAAAAGGGCAAAGTGTTCCTTGTCTTAAGCCTCGGATATGGTTTCAAGTTTTAGCACAGGTGGTCGAACATTGGTTGTTGAAGCCGGACGAGACCCTGTCCTCGCCTTTGTCAACGCAAGACTTGTGTAGGAAGTCCGATTTGTAACTGGCGTTCTCTCCTGCTTCATTGACAGGGTCGGCCTTTGGGTCGGGAGGACCTTATGAACAAGAGGGAGCTAGTCATTCATGCGGTCTTTCAGCTCACTCTCCTCACCCCCATAACCGTTATTGCACAAGTATCTGCCCCACATGCCATAGAGCCCCCCATCTTGGGCCTCTCTCTATCTGGCGGAGGAATTCGCGCTGCTGCCTTTGCATACGGCGTGATGATTGAGCTCGATAATATAAAGGTTATCCCTTCTGATGAGATCCGATCTGGGCAATGCGTTATCAACACGCAGGCTACCAAAAGGGAGATCGATACAGTTGTTCCCTCCAAAGCTCAAGCTGAAAAGCCAAATCCCACGTGCGAAAGTTCTTCTCTGCTGGAGTCCTTTGACTACATTTCTACCGTGTCAGGTGGAACGATGACGGCTGGATACTACCTCACACATTCAAAGCGGCAGTTCATGAATAATCTGCGAGGCAGCCTAGAAGATATGGGCATCTTGAGAAGATTGTTCTTTGGAGACAAGCTCTCCTGGTCGAAGACCGTAGATATTCCGACTCTCTTGAGTCCCTTTCCAATGCTGCTGGCATCCTCGGTCGACATTGCCCTTGCCCCACTACGAATACCATTCAGTTATTTTGATATCAGATTTCCGGAGTTAACTCCGATCACAAGTCTGTCCTTTGTAAAAAGTATTTTCAGGGGGAACCAGCTTGCTGCGATCTACGACAAGGCACTGTTCGGAGATAGGGAGGTAGGCCTTGGGCAACTCGATGATCCTAAGCCCGGGAAAAAGCGAGCACAATTGTTAGTCAATGCAACAGACCTATCGAGCGGGAGGACCTTCACATTTAATGAGAAGACTTTTCGTTGCATGGGTGCACAAGGTGATTTCAAAAAATTTCCGCTCGCGATGGCAGCGGCGGCTTCAAGCGCGTTACCAGGCATATTTTCACCCTTGGACCTTTCCCAGTACCTCAGCACATACAATCCTGAGGGGAGAGACCTCAGCGATTGCGCGACGGTCGAATGGCAGAAAACGCGTCCAACCAGGCTGGTTGACGGAGGGATTTCCGATAATCTTGGCCTCCTCAGCCTATTAGGGAAAATCTTCGAAGACAAATCTCAACGGAATGGAGGGAATGGTCCGAAAAAGCGAGCGTTCATCGTTGCAGTCAATGCAGCCATTTCTGAAAGCTCTACGGTTCCCTTCGAAATTGCAAAAAACATCGATGACAGTTTCGATGTTTTGATGACCAACAAGACGGATCTCACGCGCACTCTGTTTGAGGAACGGTTAGCCAACTTCGGTATTGCCGTGGTGGAGTTTCGGCTCTCCGATGTCCTGAGAAACGAGAACATCATACATCGAATCGCCGCAAGCCTGAAGAACTCGCCTGGCTTGTCGATGGACGATGATAAAGTTCATGAAGTGATGAACGCTGGTTTTGAGCACACTCAAATTGAGCAGCGGATCTTCAACGATCTCAATAAACTAGGCCTCTACCCGACCTCTCAAGAAGTCGAAACGTTGATCGAAGCTGGTCGGGCCATTGTGCGTCAACGCGCAGACACCTTGTTGCAACGGTATGACCAGCTTCGAAAACGTCGATTTATCCCCAACTGTAACAACGTCATCACTCCAGAAACATCCTACTGTTGGCCGGCTCAATTCAACTTGGCCAATGTTCTCTCTGCGTCTACAGGCGTGATGCTGAAGGATTACATGGCCGTTACAGAAGGGTTTTTTAAAACCAGTACGGAGAACCGACTTCGCTACATTAAAGAAATGCAATCCACAAATCGGGAGTGGCTGCGTCTGAAAAATTCGTACGGACATATGCCCATAAAGAAGTTCTTTTCCTCATTCGAAAAGAAAATCGCACAGGACGAGCAATACTATGATCTGACAGGTAACTCTGCAATGAAGGCAAGCATCAGTTCATTTTCAGCCTGTTATTTGCCCATTTTTGGAAAGAATAGGTCCAATCTCGAAACAGTCTTTAAAGATGCCCCAAAATCAGACGATCCACCAGATGAATTGTGCCGTCGTCATAAAGATTACTGCCGTGGACTGACCACGCTGCAAGAAGAGATCAAATCGACTTGCATGCCTTCCAGCCAAAATAGAGGTGTGGGATCACCATGGTTGTTCCGAGTCATCGGAAGACTCTCGGCTGCAGTGAATAGCTCCGACCAAGCGATTCGATATCTCGATCAGGGGCTGCAGCAGTATCCGCACGACATGAACCTCAATGCCTTTATGGGCTATTACCGCATCATCTATCGAGCAGACTATTTGGCTGGAATCCGCTACATGCGTCGAGCTCTATCGACTGCCGACTCACATCTGCAGGAACTAGAGCATCTCAAAATGTCAACTCTAGAGGGTACGTATGCTGACCTCAAGCAAAGATATGTGGAGGCAAGACAGATCTTTATGGCAGCAATCGCTTATTACTCAGCCCTTTCATCCACTCCACTGCCAGGAGATGAATCGATCGTTTCCCACCAGGACGTTGAAGAATGGTTAGCCCAGCACTTTCCTCCCCTCACTGAATCAACACTGAGCCAACCAGGCCAGCGGATCTGTCTAGAAAGCGAAACTGTGAATTCCTTGAGGCTTACCCTCTTGACTCCTGAACTCAAAAGTGTGTTTCGTCGTAAGATCGCACAAGAATTTATGAGGCATGATTCCAGTCCGTTGCCTGTCGACCAATGGCTTGCAAAGCCTGAAAATGAGGGGCGGGTTCAAACATGGATCGAAACGAACGTTGCGGAACTGTTCTCCCCGTCAACAGCTCGCTTGAATAGTTGGAGGAAAAATCCGTTCCCTCCTGAAGACGAATGGTTCTGTTTAGGCAGCCAACAAGGTACGGAACAAGATGCCACGCTGACCAAGTCCCTTATCTCTCTCTTACGTGAGGGCGCACGGAAGCACGTGGTTGATGTCTCAGGGCTTAAGCAGGCGGAAAGAATGGTTCAGTCACTGTATGCTGCCTCAACCCATTTGTCGAATGAGCATCGTCGGCAAATCGCCGATGCGTACGGGTTAATTCTCTTGATCAGAAATGGAGAATTTGAATGCCCAAGACGTGAAGGGGCCATTAGGAATGCGTTGCGCTACTTCGAGGAAGCGCGGGAAGCGTTGCTTAAAGAACAGCCAGTCAATGGCGATGACCCTGATATGGAGTTAGAAATCGAAGAACTTGATCTTCATTCTCGCGCTGCAGCCTCGCTTGCCTGTTCCTTGCCGACTGAGCAGTCGGGCAAACAGAAGGAGGGCCAAGTCTTGTATTGACACATTCACACTCGCTCCTCTCAGTCGCCGGAAAATAATTCATGCTGACCGGCGCCGACCCTGGATAGAGATTGTGTGAAAGGAATGCTGCGCGGCCTGTGAACTTCGGCGGCAGATCTTCCTCCAAGTGTCCTGCTCTGGCATGTAGAATGGGTCGTCACGCACCGACGCCCATTGAACCTATCGGGTGCATGGCCTATCATGCAACCAGCGATGAAGAACCTCCTTGATCGGATCAGCATCAATCCTCGCATCTGCCATGGTCAGCCCTGCGTGAAAGGGACACGCATCATGGTCTGGCTCGTTGTCCAGTACCTTGCCCATGGCGACAGGGTTGAAGATGTGCTGGTTGCCTACCCAAGTCTCAGTCGGGAGGACGTCCAGGCCTGCCTTGCCTATGCCGCCGAAATGACCCGCGAACGGGTCATCCCGGTTGAGGTTACGACCTGATCGTGCGGTTCAAACTGGACGAGAATTGCGATCCACGTTGGAAGGCGCCGCTCCTATCAGCCGGGTATGACATTGCTACGGTCTTTGATGAAAATCTTCAAGGTTCGGAGGACGAAACGATTGCCTCGGCATGGCGGCGCGAGGGACGCTGCTTGATCACGGCGGATCTGGATTTCGCCCAACTCCTGGATTTCCCACCACAGAATTACTCAGGTTTCATTGTGCTGCGTCATCCACGACCTACTCTTGCTGGGTGAAGGCCCTGATCGAACAAGTCGTTCTCGCCGTTGCGAAGGAATCGCCTTCCGGGCGGTTATGGATCGTTGAGCCGGGGCGCATCCGCATCCACCTGTCCGCTGCCGAAAACGAGTGAATTTTATTGTAGGGAGCATGGAAAGGGTCCAGTCTCGTTTCCCACAGCGGTCACTCGTCTTGCGCGGTACAGTGGTACAGCGCCGCATCGCGCGCTCTCAGCCGGCAGTTGACAGTATCCCCTCCGAACAGTAGCTTGTGCCTGTTCTCTGCTTCGAGCCCCAACCAGGAGGACGCAGTCATGCCGACGCAGGATCAGGCCGGAGGGCCCACGCCCCAATTGTTCTTTCAAACCGCCAATGCCTACCAACGGACTCAAGCGCTGAAGGCTGCCGTCGACTTGGATCTGTTCACCGCGATCGGCGGGGGGAAGGACAGCGTGGAAACGCTTGCGAAATGTTGTGGCGCGGCGGAGCGGGGCGTGCGGATGTTGGCGGACTACCTGACCATCCAGGGCTTCCTTACGAAAGAGGGAAGCAAGTACAAGTTGACGCCGGACTCCGCGCTGTTTCTCGATCGCCGGTCCCCGGCTTACATGGGGTCGGTCTTGGGGTTCTTGCATGCGCCGAAGTTCACCGAGGCGTTCCAGAATCTTACCGAGGCGGTTCGAAAGGGAGGCACCGTGGCGGGCGAGGCCGGCACCGTCGCTCCGGAACATCCCCTCTGGGTTGAATTTGCGAAATCGATGATTCCCATGATGGCCAAGCCGGCGGAAGAGATCGGCATCTTCGTGCGACAGACCCAGCCGGGGGTGAAAAAGGTCTTGGACATCGCGGCGGGGCATGGACTCTTCGGGATCGACATCGCCAAACGGTGCCCGCAGGCCGAGATCGTCGCGCTCGATTGGCCGAACGTCTTAACCGTTGCCCAAGATATGGCGCGTCAGGCCGGCATCCAGGCGCGTTACAGGACGATCGCCGGCGACGCGTTTCAGCAGGATTTCGGGACGGATTACGACCTGGTGCTGCTCACCAATTTTCTCCATCACTTTTCCATGGCCACCTGCGAGGCGCTATTGCGCAAGGTCCATCGCGCTCTCGCCCCCGGCGGCCGGGTCATCACCCTGGAGTTCGTGCCCAATGAGGACCGCGTCACGCCGCCTCCTGTGGCCGAGTTCTGCCTGATCATGCTCGCCACGACACCGGAAGGGGACGCCTACACCTTCAAGGAATACGACCGGATGTTCCGCGCCGCTGGCTTTGCCCGCACCGAACTGCATCCGGTGGCCGGCTCGCTCGAGCAGGTACTCGTGTCTTCTAACTAGATGGTCGGTGACGGTCTGGAACGGAGCCGGCGCCGTTGAACGGCGTCTGGAGTGGCAGGTCGGAGTCAGCGGATGAATCAGCGGGAAAACAAGACTGCAGGACCCCTCACGCGATTTCTGGCGGATGACCACCGACGACTCGACATACAGCTGCGGGCGGCGGTTGTTGATGCCGGCCCTGTTGATCCGGGAGCCTACGCTCAATTTCGCGCCGGGCTTCTTCGGCACATTGGGATGGAGGAGAAGATCCTCCTGCCTGCCGTCCAGCGACTGCGCGTGGGGGAACCGCTTCCCATCGCTGCCAAGCTCCGCCTCGACCATGGAGCTTTGGCGGCATTGCTCATGCCGACGCCGACCGCCGCGATCGCGGCAACGATCAAGGCCATTCTCGCCGATCACAATGCGTTGGAGGAGGGAACGGGCGGCCTGTATGAAATCTGTGACCAACTGGCCGGTTCGGAAGCGGAATCACTTCTGGCCAAACTCCGGGCTGCACCGGAAGTCACGGTGATGCCGCACTCCGGCAGTCCTGCAGTGATGAATGTCCTGCGTCGGACGCTGGAGAGAGCCGGGTACTAGCTGCGCGGCGTTGAAGGTGCGGAAGAGACGAATTAACGGTACCGGCGATTCGGTTGAACGAGCGGGGATAACAGGCCTCGCCACACCGCCATCCTTCCCACGCGCAACCGGCTCATACGCGCAGTATCTCCAGATCTTTTGTCTGACTCATGCTACTGGCTTTGACTTCCGAGAAAGGTGACCACGTGACCTCTTAGTGCAGCCACGAAACGTTGAAACGTCAAATCCTCGGCTGGTTGTGAGATCCGTGTCTTGGTTGAATTCGTCGCCATCATGAAGCAGGCTGAGGTATATAGCCGTTCCAATACCAGTCGGCGACAGAGGATTTCGTATCGCTTGCTATAAGAAACTCCTTTATGCCGTCGGAGATTTAAAGTGCCTTTGAGTTCGGCATCGCCGCGGAACTCCGGATCAACTTGAAAATACGGCTCTTTGTTGGAGACCGGCGATTTGACGTTTTCACGATCTTCCAACAAGAACAAGTAGCCGAGAAAAGGGGGTGGACATTGGCCAAAACGGCCTTCTCGGAAGGCGGTCCATATATCCTTAGCACTGCCGACCGCTTCCTCGGTACGATTATTCAAATTGTTGCCGATCGATTTGCCGGCTTGAGACTTGAATTCCATCGCGAGCACCAATGCACCGTTGGATATCACGATGAGATCCCACTTTTTTGTGGCTCTGAAGTAACCCGGAAGCTCGAGGGCAGTCCTCGTGCGCACATCGAGTCTTTCTAAACCGGCTTCACAGAGGATGTCTGAAACCAACACTTCAAGCGCTCCCATTTGGGTGCCGCCTGTGACTTCGCCTCGCGTCCCTGCATCGATTCTTCCGGATTCGGCTTGCTTTGCTTTGTTTTTTCGTCGAGCGTTCCAGTAACTTTGAACAGCAGCTCGCAGTCTCCTGTCAATATCCAAGCGCTGTCTCCATCAAGGAGGAGTTAATCCCATACAAGCGATAGGCTATTTCGGTTGCCTTTTGCCTGTCGCGACGACGGAAGGCGTCCCGTAATTCCTGAGACCGTACTTCGGAAAGGTCATTTGGGGCAGGGACTCGAATCCGACGCAGATACTGTGCCTGGAAGCGCAAGTAGCCTCCTCGCATTCGGACGCAATATGATTCCACAAAGAACTGTCCGACGGCCGACATGAGTAATCCGCCGAGTACCTCTAAGTCCCAATCATCGGACTGAATGAAGTAGAGATTGTGGTGCGGGTAGGTTTCGCCTCGATCCAACACCGGCTCCAGCACGTCCTTGATGTCCGGGATATAGAGTTTTGGTTTGGCAATGAGTGCAAGATTCACACGGTCGATGGTCTTATACCAACCGGCCGGGCTCTTTCCCGCCGTGTGGCGTTTTTTAAGGGCGACGGCATGGTGTTCGTAATAGGTCTTCAATTTGGGATAGGCCTCTAAATCCACCAGGCCATCGGCATTCCAAGGGTTCACAAGGTAATGCCCTGACCATTCGAGCCTGCCTCCAGTCACGTCTTTTGCGAGAGCCAACTTCAGAAGACGAGAGCCTTCCACAAGACTCTCATCGGCTGTAATGTACACACTGTCGTTTCCTGTGGCGACGCCGATTCCGACTTTGGCATTCGTCTCAAGGCGGGGGAACTCATCCTCCAACCGTCGAAGGAGCGCCAGTTGCTCAGGCGAATGGCAAGGCCAAGGATCTGATCCTTTGAACCAAGTGTTCACTCTTGCCACATGGATTCCTTGGGGGAGAGTTGAACGTGCATCGTGATTTTTCCCAAGAAGTGTGGTCAACAATTGCGCGGGTTGGACCGTTTCAGCTTCCGGTTCGACCATTGCCACAACGGCAGGTTGTTGTTTCCTATGCCGGATGACGGTGATTGCAGGATAGGCATCTACTTCATTTTCAAAGGCATTCACTTTGTGCATGTTCAGGAGAAGTTCAAGGCTATAGGCGGAGGTAATCAGTCGGCGCAATTCCGTTCCGTATTGATTCCGCATCCACCGGTCGGCGCAAATGAAAGAGCAAACACCGTTGACTTTGAGCTGTCGAAGGGCGGCTTCAAAAAACGCCACATACAGGTCCGCCCTGCCGTACATCGTCGGGTACGCGCTACGGTAAAGTGAGGCGGTCTCTTCGGGAATGTCCTCCATGCGCACATAAGGAGGATTTCCGATTATAAAATCTGCCTCTCTGGTGCTGGCATCGAAAAGGTAATCCTGCGTGGCGACCCATGCGCGAACCAACCGTTCTGCGATGGAGGGGCTGACGCCGTGATCTGCCAAGATACGCAGGGCAAGGGTTCTTGCAAGGGTTGCGCTGGTTTCATCCAACTCATAGGCAATGAGGGAGGATTCACAGTCCAACAAAGGCCGACCGAGCTTTCGACAGGACTCGAGGAGGCGTTCGATCATCGGCCCGAGGAATGCCCCATCACCCGCTGCTGGTTCAATGGCTAGGGCATCCACCAGGTTCCGATCATCCGTATAGCCGCTCAAATCCAGGAGGAGCTCCACAACCCATTGTTTCGTATAGACGACACCCTTCGGCTCGATCACTGTTACAGGAGAAGGTCGGCTGGAAGGCGCCATTAACTGGAGCTGAATGCCTTGCGTCGCAATTGATGGGAGAATTTTGACTTCTTCCACTGGGGCCTCAAGTCCTTGGTTGGATTCCGGAGAAATGGCAACGGATACTAGCTTGTCCGGTCACTTCGTTCAACACGGATGTTTGCAGTGTGGGGGAGTGCACACCTAATTTCATCGACGGATTATGGACGAAACCAAAGCCGAGGATCGAGAGGAGGGGCGGGATCATTGCCGTTCCGGACCAGTCTGTGGCAACAGCAGCTCCCTTTCCATCCTCCGATGCGGGATACCGGCGTCCATGAACGGTTCGCCGACCACGTGGAACCCGGCCCGTTCATAAAATCCAAGCGCATGGATTTGTGCGGATAGCGTGACGCGTGCGAGCCCCTGCTTAACCGCCAGATCCAGCAGTGTCTGGAGAAGGGCCCGTCCGACGCCGCGCCCTCGCCAGTCCTTGAGGACCGCCATTCTCCCGATGGTGCCATTCTGTTGCATGCGTGCCGTGCCGATGGCCTCTCCGCGGTCGTTCCACGCCAGCACATGGGCACAGGTCGGATCGAGTCCATCCCATTCCAAGCCTTCCGGCACTCCCTGCTCGACAATGAACACCGTTTCGCGAATGGTCCTGAGGGCCGAGCTTGATTCGTCCCAGTCGGCCAATTCTACCCGTCCTGTCTCCCATTGTTGCGTCATGATGTTATGACCCCATCGATCCATCCAGTATTCCGCCCCTGACTCCGAACGGTACGTCTCAAATGTAATTCTCTTTTGGAGGATCGGCAACCACATGGTACCGTTCATCATGATGGTCTGCCTGTGACGCGAAGCAGGCGCGCGCCGACTGGCCCCGGTTCACCGATGGGAGGTCATCCGTGAAAACTCAACGTCGAACCTATGATGTCGTGGCAGGGCGGAGGATCCGGTCCGGATTGTGGCATTCCTGGTGCCAGGCCGGTGGAAGGCCTGAAGCCCAGCGGGTGTTCGGCTGGTCGTTTCTGCGCTCGGTGTGGTCGTTACTTTGCAAAGTGACCTGGGGCCGGATCGGTCGTGAGCAGGAGGTTCGCTCCCCCTGGGGACACCAATCAATCGGTTGCTCCGCGCCGCGATCCACGGCCATCTATGGTCGCACGAACTGACCGGCGGCATCCCGTTCGGTTGATCGCCATTCCGTCCCCTCGTTGTTCTGCCTTCTCTGTATCCGTCCGTTCTCGGTTCCCTCTCAAACCAATAGGCACTCGGCCCCGACGGCAACCTTCCTTTGACCTTCCCCAGAGTGAAGAAGGGCTAACCTTATTTCTGAGGAAAGAACCTATTGACCCGCCGATCCGTTGAGGCGAAGATGCGGCAACGTTGGCACAAAGCCTGCTACTTAAGTCTGTAACGGATTGAACGATGAGGGGCGACCTATGAATGTCTTGATTGCGACCGATGGATCGAAATACGGGAAATGGGCGACGGAATGGGTGGCGCGGATGCCGCTCGCGGAGAAGCCGGATGTGAGCGTCTTGCATGTGACGGATGCCGAGGCCCTGCGCGCGCCGTTCATGTTTCAACCGGTGGTGATCGGCAATGAGCCGTTTATTCAGGAAGAAATCAAGCGGATTGAAGCCCGTGGAAAGACGGCCATGGCCGAGGCCAAGGCCCAGATGGCGTCGCTGAAGTTAAAAGGTAAGCTGGTGTCTGAGCGCGGGGCTGCCGGTCCGACCATTCTCGCACGAGCGCCGAAGCGTGACGGACTGGTGGCCATCGGGAGCCGGGGGTTGGATGCGCTCGACCGGTTCATGCTCGGGAGTGTCTCGACCCAAGTGACGCTGCATGCGCCCTGTTCGGTTCTCATCGTGAAGGAAGAACCGCGCCCGCTGAGCCGGATTCTGTTCGCCGCCGACGGGTCCAAGGCCTCGGACAAGGCCTTGCGGTTCCTGCTGACCAAACTGCAGCCGGAAGCAGGGGAGGGCCTGGAGCCGATCGATGTGGTGGTGATGCACGCCATGCCGTTTCTGAAGTATCCGGAACTCAAAGAGGCCGGCGCCCGCCTGGTCGAGCGATGCGCGAACAAACTGATGAAGGCCGGGTATGTGGTCGATGAAGTGGTTCAGCTTGGAAAACCGGCCGATGAAATCTTGAAAGTGGCGACGAAGAAGAAAGTCGATCTGATCGTGACCGGGGCCAAAGGCATGGGCGCTGTCGCCAGGTTCCTGCTGGGCAGTGTCTCGACCAAGGTCGTGCAGCACAGTACCTGCTCGGTGCTCGTGGTCCGTTAGCAGGCTGATGACAAAGGCCGCCAGCGGCGTTCTCGCGGCGTTCAGAGGCGCGACGTACCGCACGCGGGAAAACAGCCTGTCCCGGCAGGCTCGGGGTGGGTAAGAAAAATGTGGCCTCACCTCTTCGCTTGCTGCGGCCTTGCTGGACCGCCTTTCTCAACAGCCTGCGGTAGATTCTGGAAACGCCTGTGGTGTTGCTGTTTCCTCACGGGGCAAATAAGACCGATGTGGCATTTCACCCCGCTCTCAGGGCCGGTAGCGTAGCAAAACGCTGCTACGGGCATCCCATTCCTCTCGAAATTCGGACTCTCTCACGGCATGGTCCCTGCTGTTCTCAGGAGCGGCAGGGGCGCCCAAGGCAGATGATCGACGCATGACAGAGCCAGCGGGGGTTTTCAGACGGAATTCCGACGGACAGCATCGGCGATCCGGTGACTGGCGTTCTCTTGCGGGACGATGCTTGGTGATCGGGCTGGCACTGATCTCGGCGGCTGCCTGCGATCGGGATGCGCCCGTGGCGCCGCCGGCCGGCAAGCCGGCGAGCAGAGTCGCCAGCGGGATGGTGCAGTTGACCGATCCTGAAATTGCCCGGGCCGGCATCGAGGTGATGAAGGTCAAAAAAGAGCCGTTTACCTTCCATCGCGAATTTCCCGCGACCGTGCAAGCCAACGAGAATGAACTGGCGGAGGTCACGACCCTTATTCGAGGGAGGGTCGTCGAGGTGCTGGTCGATGTGGGGAAAGATGTGAAGAAGGGTGAGCGTCTGGCTCTGCTCGACAGTACCGATCTCGGGATGGCCGAAGGCGCGTATCTCAAAGCGGCGGCGAGACAATACGAAGCGCAGCTGGCCTTTGAGCGGGCCGAAAATCTCCATCAGCATCGTGCGATTAGCCTGGCTGAGTTACAACGCCGGGAAGCGGAAATGAAAACCGCGCGAGCCGATGCGCGGGAAGCCTCGCATCGGCTCGCGCTGCTCGGCGTGCCAGCCCAGGAAATCCAACGGCTCGAACGCGAGCAGACGATCCGTTCCGACGTGGCGATTCGAGCGCCTTTTGCAGGCCGTGTGATCATGCGTAATATCACGCGCGGAGAAGTGGTGGAGACCTCGCGGAACTGTTTCACCATCGCCGACCTATCCGATGTCTGGGTGGTGGCCAATGTGCCGGAAAAGGACGTGCGCTTTATTCGTCCGAATGACCGGGTTCATGTGATGATTCCGGCCTATCCGCATGGGCTGTTCTCCGGCACCGTGACCTACATTAGCGATGTCCTCGACCCATCGACCAGGACGATGCGCGTCCGTGTCACCGTGCTCAACCCCGATCGGACCTTGAAGCCGGAGATGTTCGCCATGGTCCGTGTCTTCGCGTCGCCTCAGCCGGAGGCGCTGGCGGTGCCGCTTACGGCCGTGCAGCAGGACGGGACGGGCAAATTACTGTTCGTGCGACAACCGGACAATCGATTTGAATCGCGCCGGGTTCTTCTGGGAGACGAGCTGGATGGGAAGGCTCTCGTCCTGGAGGGGCTGCACGAAGGGGAAGACGTGGTCGTCAAAGGGGCCTTCGCAATCAAGTCGGAGTTCGATATCCACAAAATCGAGCCCACGCCATGATTGCCTCACTGTTGGAGTTCTCGCTCCGCCAATCGATCCTCGTCATCGGACTGGCCTGCATGTTCTCCGTGGCCGGCCTGTTTGCCTTTCAATCCATTCCCATCGATGCCTATCCCGACGTGACCAATGTGCAGGTGCAGGTGTTGACGGAAGCGCCGGGCCTCTCTCCAGTTGAAGTGGAACGCTTCATCACCTATCCGATCGAACTGCAGATGAACGGGCTGCCGGGCCTGACGGAAATCCGCTCGTTGTCCAAGTTCGCGCTCTCTCAGCTGACGGTGGTGTTCGAAGACGATGTGGATGTGTACTTTGCCCGCCAGTTGGTGCTGGAGCGGATCATCGCGGTCAGGGAGCGGTTGCCGGCGGGTATCGATCCGGTCTTGGCGCCGGTCACGACCGGGCTGGGAGAGATCTATCAATATTATCTCGAAGGCCCGCAAGTCCATGAGACCGATACCGCGAGAGTGGAGGCGGAGCTGACGAATCAGCGGACGGTACAGGACTGGGTGCTCCGCCCGTTGCTGAAGAGCGTGCCGGGCGTGATCGATGTGAACGGCCTGGGCGGATTCGTGAAGCAGTTCCAAGTGCTGGTGGATCCCGACAAGTTACGCAAATACAGCCTGACGTTGCACGACATCTATGAGGCGGTGCAGAAGAACAATGCCAATTCCGGCGGCAATGTGCTGGAGCGGCATGCGGAACGCGCCATTGTGCGGGGGCTGGGACTTATCAAAACCTTGCCCGACATCGAGCGCATCGTCGTGAAGGAAGCGGGCGGCACACCCGTATTCGTCCGTGATGTGGCAGAGGTGCGTATCGGTCATGCGGTGCGCCATGGCGCGGCTGTGTTGAACGGCCAGCGGGAGGTGGTGGCGGGTACGGTGCTGATGCTGCGCGGGGGCAATGCGCGTGAAGTCGTCCAGGCCGTGAAACGCCGGGTCGACAGGATTCAGCAGGACGGCCTATTGTCTGAAGGCCTCAAGATCATCCCGTTTTATGACCGGATCGAGCTCGTGACGGCGGCCATCAATACCGTGCGCGATGCCTTGATCGAGGGCATCGTTCTGGTGACCGTCGTGTTTTTCCTGTTTCTGGGCCATGTGCGGAGCGCGATCGTCGTCACCGTGTCTCTGTTGGTCACGCCGCTGATGACGTTCCTGGTGATGCAGCGCCTGGGGCTCTCGGCCAACCTCATGACCTTGGGTGGTTTGGCGATCGGGATCGGTGAAATTGCCGACGGATCGCTGGTCGTGGTGGAGAATGTCTATCGCCATCTCTCCGAAAATCACCCGCATCAGCGATCCCGGCTTGAGGTGATTTTCAGGGCCACCAGCGAGGTGGGGCGGCCGATTGTGTTCGGGATCCTGATCATCAGCGTCGTCTTCCTTCCCCTCATGACTCTGCACGGCATGGAAGGGAAAATGTTCGCTCCGTTGGCCTATACGCTGGTGATTTCGCTGCTGATGTCGGTGGTCGTCACCTTGACCCTCTCGCCGGTTCTGGCGTCCCTGATCCTGCGCGGCGACCATCCGGAGGAGACCCGGCTGACCAGGTGGATGAAGGCCCGCTATCAGCCGGTGCTCCGTTGGACGCTCGACCATCGCGTGCCGGTGTTGCTGGGATCGACGGCGGTGGTGCTGGCAAGTCTGACGCTGCTGCCGTTCGTGGGGCGGGAATTCATTCCGATTCTGGAGGAGGGCGCGTTGACGCCGCAAATCGTGCGGCTGCCGAGTGTCTCGTTGCCGGAGTCGATCGCGATTGAGAAGCAAACGCAGAAAGCCATGCTGGAGTTTCCGGAAGTGCAGATGTCGGTGAGCAAGATCGGACGCCCCGATATCGCCGTCGGTCCGGAGGAGCCGAATGAGAGCGATCCGATCGTGACGCTGCGTCCGCGCAACACCTGGACCACGACACAGACCCAATCGGGATTGGTCGATGCGATCCGGCGGCGCCTTGCGGAGATTCCCGGTATCTCCGTGCTGATGAGTCAGCCGATCCAGGAGCGGGTCGATGAGTTGATCTCCGGCATCCGGACTGAATGCGCCATCAAGTTGTTCGGGGACGATCTCGACCTGCTGTATCAGAACGCCGAGATCATTGCGGGCCTGATGCGGACCGTGGAAGGCGTGAAAGACGTCAAGGTGGAACAGGTTGCCGGGCAGCCGTATTTGACGATCGACATCGATCGTCAAAAGATCGCTCGTTACGGGATCAATGTGTCGGAGGTACACGACATCATTACGACGGCGGTGGGCGGCAAGCCGGCTACGCAGGTGTATGAAGGGGAGCGTCGATTTCAGTTGACCCTGCGTTTCCCGGAGCCCTCTCGCAACAGTATCGGGGCCATCGGGGATATCCGGGTGCGATCCGCATCCGGCGCACCGATTCCCTTGAGCGAGCTCGCGACCATCGAGATGCGTGAAGGTCCCGCCCGCATCAGCCGTGAGCAGGCGAAGCGACGGATCTACATCGGTTTCAATGTGGTGGGGCGCGACATCGGCAGCGTCGTGGATGAGGGTCGGAAGCTGTTGGCCGAACGGATCCGGTTACCGCAAGGGTATACGGTGGCGTGGGGCGGGGCGTTCGAGAATATGGAACGCGCGAATGCGCGGCTGCTGGTGGTGGTGCCCATCACGCTCGGGTTGGTCTTCTTTCTGCTCTTCTGGGCGTTTCATTCACTGCGTTATGCCAGCTTGATCATTTTGAATCTGCCGTTCGCCTTGATCGGCGGCGTCGTGTCGCTATGGCTCAGCGATCAGTATCTGAGTGTGCCCGCCTCGATCGGGTTTATCGAACTGTTCGGGTTGGCGGTGGGAAACGGCATCGTGCTTGTCTCCTACATCAATCAGTTGCGGAATGAGGGGCAGCAGACGGAGGCGGCGATCATGACGGGCTGTGTCTTACGGCTTCGCCCGGTCGTGATGACGATGATGACGACGTTGCTCGGCCTGCTGCCGCTGGTCCTGGCTCAGGGTATCGGCGCCGAAGTGCAGAGGCCGCTGGCTACCGTGGTTGTCGGCGGCCTGTTCACTTCGACCGCGTTGACGTTGCTGGTCCTCCCGGCCCTGTATCGGACCTTTGCCGAACAGGAGGTCGCGAAGGAACATGCCCCGGAATGGGTGTGAAGGGAGTTCACGAGACGATGGAGAATGGACGACCCTTTTGGGCCTGTTCTCCGGATGAGGTGCTTCGCGGCTTGCGTGTCGTGCCGGAGGGGTTGAGCAGCGGCGAGGCCGAACAACGGCAAGCCGTTTCCGCGTCTGTCCGGCTCAAACCGCAGCGAGATAGTCAGCCGTTCCGCCTCCTCCTGGCCCAATTCCGAAGTCCCATCATCCTCATCCTGCTCTTCGCATCCGGGGTGTCGTTTTTTCTCGCAGAACATAGTGATGCGCTCATCATCCTGGCCATCATTCTGGTCAGCGCCCTGTTGAGTTTCTGGCAGGAATACAGCGCGGCCCGCGCCGTGGCCGGCCTGTTGGCGCTCGTGCAGATCACGGCCCGAGCATGGCGGGACGGCATGTTGCGCGAGGTGCCTGCCGACGACATCGTGCCGGGCGATATCGTGGAGCTCTCGGCAGGGTCGAGTCTCCCCGGGGACGCGCGGCTGCTTGATGCCAAGGATCTGTTCGTCGATGAAGCGACCTTGACGGGAGAGACCTATCCGGCAGAGAAATCGACAGGAACAGTTACGGCCGCAGCCCCCTTGCAGAAGCGGACGAACAGCCTGTTTCTGGGAACCCATGTGGTGAGCGGGCAGGCGCGGGCCGTGATCGTGGCAGTGGGCAAGGACACGGAATTCGGCCGCATCGCCCATCGGATGCAGGTGCGGGCGCCGGAAACGGAATTTGAGCGGGGCGTGCGCCGATTCGGGTATCTGCTGCTGGAAGTCACGCTGTTGCTGGTGTTCTCGATTTTCGCGGTGAACGTGTATTTGGAGCGCCCGGTTCTTGAGTCTTTTCTGTTTTCCATGGCGTTGGCCGTCGGCCTGACGCCGCAACTGTTGCCGGCCATCATCAGCGTCAATCTTTCCCACGGCGCCAAGCGAATGGCGCAACAGAAGGTGGTCGTCAAACGTCTGACCTCGGTTGAAAACTTCGGCAGCATGAATGTGTTGTGCTCCGACAAAACCGGCACCCTGACCATGGGGTCCATGCGGCTGCACGCGGCACTGGATCTTCAGGGCGGGTCGAGCGAGAAGGTGTTATTTCTCGCCCAGCTGAACGCGATGTTCGAAACCGGATTCCCGAATCCGCTGGATGAAGCGTTGCGCCGCCACCGGTCGATCGATCTCACCGGTTATCGCAAGCTGGAGGAAGAGCCGTACGATTTCGTCCGTAAACGGCTCTCGATCCTGGTGGCGACCCCACAGACGCACGTGTTGATCACAAAGGGGGCCGTGGACAGCATGCTGACGGCCTGTCTCGATGCTGAACGGTCGGACGGCACCGTGGTACCGATCGGTGAGGTTCGGGATTCCGTTCGAGAGCAGGTTCGCGATCTGAGTGCGCAAGGATTTCGCACGCTCGGGTTGGCCTGCCGTGACATGGGCGCCGCTGAGCGTGTCTCCAAGGAGCATGAAACGGCGATGACCTTTCTGGGCCTAGTGGCCTTTGCCGATCCTCCGAAGCCCGGCATGGCCGAGACCATTGCGACGCTCAAGGGCCTCGGGGTCTCGTTGAAAATGGTGACCGGGGATCAGGCGCCGGTGGCGGCTCACGTGGGGCGGCAGGTCGGTTTGGCGGATCCTCGGCTGCTGACCGGCAGCGATCTGCGCGGCATGAGCGACGACGCGCTACGCACGCGCGCGAACAGTATCGATATCTTCGCGGAAATCGAGCCCAATCAAAAGGAACGCATCATCCGTGCGCTGCGCGCATCGGGGAATGTCGTCGGCTACCTCGGCGACGGCATCAACGATGCTCCGGCACTCCATGCGGCGGATGTCGGCATTTCGGTCGATGGCGCGGTCGATGTCGCCAAAGAGGCGGCCGATCTGGTCCTGATGGAGCATGACTTGGGTGTGCTGGTGCAAGGCGTACGCGAGGGCCGCATGACCTTTGCCAATACGTTGAAATATGTGTTTATGGCCACCAGTGCGAATTTCGGCAATATGTTCAGCATGGCCGGCGCCTCACTGTTTCTGCCGTTTCTCCCCTTGCTGCCGAAGCAGATCCTACTGACGAACGTTCTGACGGATTTGCCGGAAATGACCATTGCCACCGACCGGGTCGATCCTGAACTGATCGAGCGGCCTCGCCGATGGGATATTCCGTTCATTCGGCGATTCATGCTCACGTTTGGTCTGGTGAGTTCCCTGTTCGACTACCTCACGTTCGGAATCCTCCTGCTGCTGTTGCACGCGACGACGGGTCAGTTTCGCACCGGCTGGTTTGTCGAGTCCGTGCTGTCGGCCTCGTTAATCGTGCTGGTCATTCGCACCCGCCGGCCGTTCTATACGAGTCGGCCCTCTCCCGCGTTGCTGATCACGACGCTCCTGACGGGACTGGGGACCATGTTGTTGCCGGTGACGCCGGTGGGAGCGTTCCTGGGATTCGAACCGTTGCCACCGATCTTCTGGACGGCGCTGCTCGGAATTCTGTCGGCTTACGTGGTTGCAGCGGAGTTCGCGAAGCAGTGGTTTTACCGACGGGCTCACAATGGGAGTTAGGTGGCGAAGCCGCCGAAAGAGAGGAGGACTGAGGGGCATTCACTTTGCGGTTCCCTGTAATCGATCATCTCCTTGACTGTGAACGAGGATGTAGTACAACCAAAACAAGAAGTTCAGACCCTGTGTACTCCCCGCTGTCGATTCTCGTGAGGACGTCATGGCTGGTTCCACGCCGCTCTTCAATACTCCATCCTATGATCCGCAGGTGCTGCTCGATTCACAGCCGGTGACCGTGAATGTGATCGATCCTGCCGACCATTCCGTGCAATTCCAAAATCGCACCTCGCTGGATATATTCGGTGACATGGCCGGCTCCAGGTGCCATGCGAGCATCGCAGGGAAGGCGGCTCCCTGTGCGTTTTGCCGCATGCCCGAGGCGTTGGCGCGGGAAGGCGTGGTGTCCGGGGAGGTGGACATGCCCGATGGCCGCCGTTTCCTGATCCATTGGGCCAAGGCTCCGACGACGGACGGGCGGGTACATGTCATTGAAGCGATCGTGGATGTGACGAAACGCAAGCAGGACGAGCAGAGCCTGCGGCAGTCGCAGAAGATGGAGGCCCTCGGGCGGCTGGCGGCCGGCATCGCGCACGATTTTAACAATCTGCTCATGGTGGTGATCGGCCATGCGCAACGGGTGGCACAGCAGCTCGGGTCGCATCCCTGCCATCATGAAGTGGAGATGATCGGGCAGGCGGGGAGCAGGGCGGCGGCCTTGACGAAGAAGTTGTTGACGTTCAGCCGACGCCAGGTGCTGGAGCAACGGGACGTGCCGCTCAATACGTTGATTCGCGATATGGAAGATATTCTGCGTCGTCTAATCGGAGAGCAGATTCAGACGGTGATTGTGCTCGATCCCAGTGCCGGGCACGTGTTGGGCGACCCCGTGCAGATCGAGCAGGTGTTGCTCAATCTGGCCCTCAATGCGCGCGATTCGATGGCGGAGGGCGGGATTCTCACGATCGAGACGGGCAATGCCGATCTGGACGAGGCGTACGTGCGTGCCCACCCCGGCGCGGCTCCTGGCCTCTACGTCAAACTCGTGGTGGAAGATACCGGATGCGGGATCGACGCCGAGACCCTCGCCCATATCTTTGAACCGTTCTTCAGCACGAAGGAGTTCGGAAAAGGTACCGGCTTGGGGTTAGCGACCGTCTATGGCATTGTGAAGGAGAGCCGCGGGTATATCGATGTGACCAGCCAGCCGGGACGCGGCTCGCGGTTTACGGTGATGTGGCCTCGGGTGCTGACGCAAACAGGAGAAGCTGAGCCGGCGGCGGCGGCTCGCTCGGTTCCGGCCGCCTGTGCGACCATCCTGCTGGTGGAAGACGACGAGGGCATTCGGCGTCTCGTCTCAGCCGTGCTTCGAGACCAGGGGTATGAGGTGTTGGCGGCCACCGACGGCGTCGAGGCCCTGCAAATGTTGCAGTTGCGAAAAGGGGGATGCGATCTCCTGATCACGGATGTGATCCTGCCGAGAATGAAAGCGGCCGTGCTGGCACAGGGGGCGAGGACGATGTTTCCGAACATCAAGGTGCTCTATATTTCCGGTTATTCCGGCGACATGCTGGTCTCGCACGGGGTCGATGCGCAAGCCGCCTATTTGCAGAAACCATTTCTGCCCCAGGCCATTATCGAGAAGGTGGCTGAACTTCTCCTGCCCGCTCGCCCGCAGTAGCGCGAGCCGTTTCCTGACTGCCTCATCGGTTCAATCCTGTCCCATACGCGTCGCGCTCTTCCGAATGCCTGATCGTGTGTCGGTCTGCCTAGCCCACCCTGTGAAGAATGCTGGCTGGCACCTTCTGCAGTGCGTGGATCGAAGAGGCGCGGATGATCGCTTGACGCCGGAGGAGAGAGTCGGCACACTCGCCGCGATTGCGGGTCTCGCTTCATCGTTGTGAGGAAGTCAAAAGGAGTACTGAGTGTTCACGTCATGGATCATACTGGTTCTGAGTGGAGCCATGATCGTCATGGCGGGGACGAAGCTCTCGCGCTGCGGCGATCAGCTTGCGGCGCTGACCGGGCTCGGGCGACTATGGGTCGGCGTCGTGTTGATGGCGGCTGCGACGTCGCTGCCCGAGGTGTTGACGACCGTCAGCGCCGGTTTGCTCGATGCGCCGGACCTGGCCGCCGGAGATCTCTTTGGCGCGGTGCTGGCCAACATGTTCACCCTCGGCCTCATCGATCTTGTCCATCGCGACAAACGCGTCTGGGAGCAGGCGGCCTTCGAGCATACGCTCGTGGCTGCGCTGGCGATGCTCCTCACTGGATTGGCCGCGTTTCTGGTGTTGTTTCGGAGTGGGACGGGGCCGTCGGCAATCGAAGGGGGAAGCGCTCTTCTCTTCCTGGCCTATGTCTTCGGCATGCGGGTGGTGTTTCGGCAGGAAGACGTCAAGCGGCGTCAGCGGGCACAGCAACTCCTTGCCGCGGCGGAGGCTGATGATGACCCCACGCGAGAGTCAGTCCGGCGTGACGGACTGCACCGCGCCGCCCTCGGATTTGTCGCCGCCACGGTGGTTTTAATCGTCGCCGCCCCACTACTTGCGAAGTCGGCCAAGGAGATCGCGGATCAGTCGGGAGTCAGCACGACCTTCGTCGGGACGTCGCTCGTGGCGGTGGTGACGACGTTGCCCGAGTTGGTCACGTCTCTGGCCGCCGTCCGGCTCGGGGCCTTCGATCTGGCAGTCGGCAATCTCTTCGGCAGCAATGCCTTCAACATGGCGGCGTTCTTGTTTGCCGATCTGGCCTATGGCGGGGGGCCCTTACTCGGCGCGATCGACTCCACTCATGCGCTGACCGCCCTCTGGGGCATATTGATGATGAACGTAGGGCTGATGGGGATTGTGTATCGAGTGGAGAAGCGGTATTGGCTCATTGAACCGGATAGCCTGGTGATGATCCTCGGGTATCTGCTCGGCCTCTGGCTGTTGTTCCGATGATGCCTGATGAGCCCACGAGGGTGTGTTCAGTCACGTCACTTCACGGGCCGTCATTTCCAGGAGACGGATGGGAGGGAGATGACCCGTTCGTTCTCTGCGCTTGATTGTGCGTCCAGGAGCAGATCGTGCACAATTTTCACACGGGCCCGTATGTCCTGAGTGAGCGACAGGAATTCGACGCCGAACGAATCCTTGCCGGTCCAGGTGACGACGGCGGGTTTGATTTCGATAGGTTCCCGGCGATCGGGAAGTGAGATTCGTAGCGTCAATCGCATTCCGCAATGCACCTTGGCCTCAGGCTGTTCGATTCGGCATCCGCCGGGGGAGAAGTCCCGCACGACGCCCTGGCTGGTTCCGCGAGGCCCCTGAAGCTCAATGGGCCGGTTCATCTCCACCCGTATGTTCTTCCGTTTCGCCATCGATCGCCCTTTCCGCGCTGCGAATGTGTGACGGGATCGAGACCTTGCTCTTTTGAAACAACCCTGCAACAAGAACGGCGTGGGAGACATGCATCCCATCCGATGCGGGGTTCAGCCTGTTGGAACTCCAGGCTTCCGTTCAAATAGCTGGCTGCATGAGGGCCTCCGCTAAGTCCCTGAATGTCGGATCCAGCATGAATCGCCTGAATGAAACATCCTGTCGGGGATCCGGTATGCGGTCACCCGCCTCTCGCTGACGATCGTTGCGGAAGGCTGCGTGGAGGGATTGCATCGCCTTCTCCCGGTCGTTCATCCCCGCGTAGGTGCGGGCGAGGTGGTAATGAAACAATGAGTTGGCAGGATCTTGTGAGAGGCCATAGTCCAACGTGGCCTTGGCTCGCGTGAAGTCACCGGTCATGCCGTAGGCCACCCCTAAGTTATGAACGAGCAGGCGCCAGACGGCCTTCTCGAGGGTCGAGTGTGCTTGTTCCAACGCGATCGCCTGTTCATAGTGCGGGATGGCTTGGCTGAAGTGACCTTGAAGGTAGGGTGCGCTGCCCGCTCGAAAGTGATCGAGGCTGCCGGCCAGGGGGGCGGGGACGATGTCGAGGCTTTGCAGCACCGCTCGCAATCGTGAATCGTCGCCGGTCGTGAAACCGGTTTTGGCAACATGGATGTCTGCGTAGACGTTGTCTTTTCGGACGCAGGCGAACAGGTGAAGTTGATCTACCGTTGCTCCATTGGTCTCGGGCAGCAGATAGTCGATCACAGGCACGTGCCGGATTTCGTATCGCGTGATGTTCTGCTGGGGTTGTTCGGGTGATGTCCGTGCGATGCGTTCCAGATGGGCCAGGCAGCCTTGTTCCGTAGCCTGACCGGACACCGCTTCTAACGTGACCGAGAGATGCATCGATGCGGCGCTGTTGGTGGCGAAGACATATCGCCGTCCATCCGGTTTAACCCCGTCGATCCGCACACGGTAACCGATCATGTCGAGGCTTACGGCCCACGGCAGTTCCACGAGGGCGATGGTTGCCGGCTGCGTGGGCTCTGTTGCCATGGCGGTCCCGAATGCGAACAGGGGCAGGCCGAGCACGCCGGTTAGAACTGACTGTGTGAATGATGGCATGGGATCTCCTTGCCCTCTTTCGTTCGGGTGTCGGCCGTGAGGTGATTGTAGTCTAACGGTCAGGCCCCGCCTGCCAAAGGAAAAGTGCGAAACCAGCGTCACGGCGCCCTGCTGTTCCGGCACGTTCGCGGAGAGTTGGTCGGCATCAGTCTGTGGCGTCCCGCAACAGTATGGAGGTGAGTCTGGGGTATTTGCCTTCAGCGGGAGAGGGCGTGGTGTCGGCTGGTCGGAAGATCTGTCCCAATCACTGCATGTCGCGGGGGCGTGATTGGTGAGTCGGGCCTGTCTCCTTCAACGGCCGCTAGGTACCGGCTTTGCATTGTGTGAGGCAAGGATGTATCTGTATCGTGAGCCGGTCATGCCGACCGCAGAACGGAAGGAGCTAGAATGCAGCAGCGAACCACGGGGCTACTCGGGTTTCGGCGACGGTGGCGAGTCGCCTGCTTATTGGCGGCCAGCCTCATGCTGGCGGGGCCGTCGGCGCATGCCACCGTGCAGGTGTTGCCTGAGATGACGCTGAAGCGTGAGGGGCGGACCATCACCGGAGCCAAGGCGATTCGCGCCGATCAGACGATGCAGGACATTCTGACGGCCTTCGATCGTGCGGAGCACGCGCTGGAACGGCAGGATCTCAGCGCGCTGATGCAGTTTTATGCGTCCGGCTACAACTACCACGGCTTACATGTGGCGGACGTGGAGCGCATCTGGGGCGAGGTCTTCGAGCACTATCGCGCGTTATCCTCGACGCACCTGTTTTCCGAGATGAAGGTGGTGCAGACCGAAGAAGGGACCCGGGTGGAGTTGACGTGCACCGGCGGTCTTTATGGTACAGAGGCGCAGTCAGGCGCCCGCATCACGCTGGATAGTTGGTTCCAGGAGGTTCACTATCTGGTGCGGGGCAAGGACGGATGGCGGTTTCTCGGGAATCGAGGGGATGCGCCGCGTTCCGCGCCCTTCTCTTCGTCCCCGCACCATCCCCTGTTCTGAGCGGGAGTGATCAGGCTGCAGCGGCGGATGCAGCTGTGGCAGCAGTGCCGAGCAGTTTCTTGACGCTGGCATGGGCCAAGACCACGTCGGGTGTCCGTTGCAGCGCTTCATAATAGCTGCGCTCGAAACCATCACCCTCCTCGGAGGGGCGCAGCATCGTGCGCGCTTCCGACAAGAGGTCCTGTGCCGCTTCCAGGGTGGTGTCGTCTTGATCTTCCAGGACGACATCGATGCGGACGACGAGATGAGACAGGGGGTGAAGCCAGGCGAACCAGGGGTCGTTCATGACGAGCTGCAGGAGCTGTCCTGCCGAGGAGACGCGCCCGTAGATGCGTTCGTAGGTGACTTGTTCGGAGACGATGAGGGACTTGTGCAGGCCAAGCAGGCCGTGGCGGAGGTCCTTGAGGCTGCGACGTAAACTGTCGGGAATCGGATTCTGAGCCGACCAGGAAGAACGTGTCATACACCACCAATTCTAACAGATCCACAGCTTCAAGCGACGGTTGTTCCCACCAGAGGAATGACGCCCCGCCTTGGGGCCGCTTCTCCGTCCTTCGTGGATACTGTATCGGTGTGTTTTTGCCGGGATTGAGTCCCCGGCACCTCGCACGGGAGATTTTTTTGTGAGGCTTGGACGCCGGCTGGAGGAAAACCGGAGGTTTCTCCTGGAAGCTGAAGCACTTACCTGAATGTCGGTGGCGCTCAAGATGTGTACGTAGGGGGGGGCCGGCCCCCACCGCAGAACCGGTCAGGCAGCGAGATTGGAGGCTATGGTCGAGCAGGGGCAACACATCCACACGCGGTGGTACGCACAGTCGCCGGATGAACTCGCACGGGCTCTTGACGTGAGCCTCGCCGAGGGATTGCGCGAGGATGATGCTGCGCGCCGCCTGTCGATGCACGGCCGTAACGAACTGCCGGAAGCTCCGCCCCTTTCCCCTTGGACCATTCTGGGGGCGCAGTTCACCAGTCTGATTGTCTGGGTGCTGATCGGCGCTGCGATCGTCTCCGGCCTGCTCGGGGAATGGGTCGATACCGGCGCCATCCTCGCCATCGTCCTGCTGAACGGATTGCTGGGTTTCGTCCAAGAGTATCGAGCCGAACAGTCGCTGGCGGCATTAAAAACCCTGGCGGTGACCTATGCTCGGGTGATTCGCGGCGGCTCGCGGCGTCAGCTGTCTTCCACCGAATTGGTTCCGGGCGACATCATCGACGTAGAGGCGGGGGATCACATCCCGGCGGATGCGCGCCTCATTCACGCCGCGGCGTTGCGTACGCAGGAGGCCGCGCTGACCGGGGAATCCACGCCGGTCGATAAGTCAGGCGGGGTGCTCCCTGACAACGACCTGCCCCTGGCCGATCGGCGGAACATGGTGTTTCTGGGGACCACCGTCACGGGAGGGAAGGGCCGCGCGCTCATTGTCGCAACCGGCCGTGGAACCGAGCTGGGGCGGATCGCCACGTTGATGACGACGGTGCCTGTCGAGCCGACCCCGCTTCAGCGGCGGCTGGAGCAGTTCGGCCATGTGCTGTTGCTGCTGTCTCTCGGGATCGTCGTCGTCGTGTTCGTGCTGGGGTTGTGGCGAGGCGAGCCGGTCTTCGACATGTTTCTCACGGCGGTGAGCCTGGCCGTCGCGGCCATTCCGGAAGGTCTGCCCGCGATCGTGACGACGACCCTGGCGCTCGGCGTCATGCGCATGGTGATGCGCCATGCGCTGATCCGCCGATTGCCGGCCGTGGAGACGCTCGGGGCGGCGACGGTGATCTGTACGGACAAAACCGGGACCCTGACGAAGAACGAAATGACGGTGACCCGTCTGGCCCTCGATGGACTGGTGTATGAGGTGACCGGAGAAGGGTATGGGCCGGAGGGCCGCATCGTCGGCGGCGATCCGCGCGCGGGGGGCTTGCAGCAGCTTCTGTTGAGCGCACTGTTGTGCAACGACGCGACGCTCAAGGAAGTCGATGGCGGTTGGAAAGTGGTGGGCGATCCCACGGAAGGGGCGTTACTCGTTGCGGGCGGCAAGGCCGGATGGCGGAAGGAAGATCTGGAGCGGGCGCATCGGGTGGTGGGGGAAATCCCCTTCGATTCCGAACGCAAGATGATGACGGTGGTTCGACGATCGGGCGCAGACATCGTGGCCTATGTGAAGGGAGCCCCGGATATTCTGCTCGGTCGTTGTCGCGACTATCTGTCGGTCGAGGGAGAGGTGCGGCCGCTCACCGATTCGATGAGAGCGTCCATTCTGTCTATCAACCGACAGTTCGCCGGGCAAGCCCTTCGAGTCGTCGCCCTAGCCAGGCGGTGCTTCGATCAAGAGCCGACCACGTGCGACTCCGAGACCATTGAGCGGCAGTTGGTCTTTCTCGGGTTAGCCGCCATGAAGGATCCCTTGCGTCCCGAAGCCAAGGTGGCCGTCGAGCTCTGTCGGTCGGCCGGTATCGCGACGGTGATGATTACCGGTGATCACAAGGAGACGGCCCTGGCCATTGCGCGTGAGGCGGGCTTCCCGAGCGGTGCGACGCAGGCGCTGTCCGGACTGGAGCTGAACGGCCTGACCGATGGCGAGTTGTCCGCGCGGGTCCGGGACATTTCGGTGTATGCGCGGGTATCGGCTGAGCATAAGCTTCGCATCGTGAAGGCCTGGCGCGCGCAAGGGGCGGTGGTGGCGATGACCGGCGACGGGGTGAACGATGCCCCGGCGGTGCGGGAAGCGGATATCGGTATTGCGATGGGCCTGACCGGCACCGATGTCACGAAAGATGCGTCGGACATGGTCGTCACCGACGACAACTTCGCCTCAATCGCGGCGGCAGTCGAGGAGGGGAGGAGTATCTATGACAATATCCGTAAGGCCGTGCATTATCTCCTGTCGTGCAATTTGAGCGAGGTGCTGGTGATGTTGGGCAGTACGTTGCTGGGTTGGCCGCTGCCGCTGCTTCCGATTCACATTCTCTGGATCAATCTGGTAACCGATGGATTTCCGGCTCTGGCCCTTGCCGTGGATCCGAAAGATCCCGATGTGATGAAGCGACCGCCGCGCGACCCGCGAGCCAGCCTGCTGGACCGTGAGCGATTTCTGGCTGTCTGTCTTCAGGGGGCGGTGATGGCCATGGTGACGCTGGCCGTGTTCGGGATCTCCCTCACGATCTGGCACGATGAGGTGCCCTTCGCGCGAACCATGGCCTTTACCACGCTGGTGGCGGTACAGCTGCTGCACGCCTTCAGTTGTCGCCATGAACGATATTCTCTGTTGCAAATCGGAGTGATGACCAATCGGGCGCTTGTGGGGGCGGTGTTGCTTTCCGCCCTGTTACAGGCGGGGATTCTGTTGAGCGCCTGGGGGCAGGAGATTTTCAAAGTTGTCCCGCTTCGAGCCGATGAATGGTGGTTGATGGTGGGACTCGGTGTGCTGCCGTTTGTGGTGATGGAACTTTGGAAAGTGTGGCGGCGGATGCAGAAGCCGTAGCGAAGATTCGTCAGGGCGCAGGGGCAGGCGTGGCCCAGATGGTGGTAAGGGGGCTGGCTTGCCGGCTGAACCCGACCGGTTTCGCGCCGTACATGTCTTCGATCGTTCGCAACAATCCGTAATGATCGACTTGTTCGCCGAACCGTCCCTGCCGCACCATCGGGCCCACCAGAATCGTCGGGATATGGTTGTCTGATTTTCCGTTGTCCTCATCCCAGGTGACGATCAGGAGGCTGTTGTGGGTCTCCGCCCATTGCACATAAGCATCCAAATGCGTCCGGAGCCACTGGTCCCCGCGCTCGATGCGTTCGGGATCCTTGCCGTTATGCATGTCGTTCAGTTGATTGGGAATGACCATGCTGACGGTAGGTAGGCTGTGGAAATCCGTCGGAAAGTCGGAGAAGGGACGATTGTCTCCGGGCGGCACCGTGTTGATGGGGGACGACTGCCAGTTGACCCAGGGATTATGTTTGCGTGCATAGGCCCCTGCCACGCAATCGCCGGCGCCCACGGCAGGAAGATCTTCGGCGTACCCGACGAAGGTCTGGCCGGCTTGCATCAGGGTGCTATGAAGATTCGGGGCCGTCAATGCGAGCGGGCATGCGTTCCCGGTTACCCCTTCGATGGATCCGGCGAACAGGGCAATATAGTTGGGTTGGCTGGGATGGGTGATGCCGTAGGAGTTGGTCAACAGCGCGCCTTTGCGGGCCAGTGCATTGAGGTAGGGGGCTGAGGGCGAGTCGATGATCTGGCCGAACGAATGGTTCTCCTCGATCACGATCACAATATGGTCGGGTTTGGGCAACGGCGTCTGGGCGGAAACGGATTCGGTTCCGAAGAGGAATGCCGCGCACAGCAGGAGAATGGTCAAGACGCATGAGCGCATGTGAAGCCCCTCCGCGTTACACGGGCAGTTCGCTGAGCCGCAGGGTATACAGATAATGATAGAGACCCCGCTGTTCCAGCAGTGCGGCATGGGTCCCTTCTTCCACGATCTTCCCTTTATTCAGGACCAAAATGCGATCGGCGCGTTGAATGGTGCTGAGCCGATGCGCCACGACGAAAGTGGTGCGGTTGACCATCAGGCGTTCCAGCGCCTCCTGCACCAGCCGTTCGGACTCCGTATCCAGGGCGGAGGTAGCCTCGTCGAGCAGGAGAATTCTGGGATTCTTCAGAATGGCTCGCGCAATGGCGACCCGTTGGCGCTGGCCGCCTGAGAGATTGATGCCCTTTTCTCCGACGATGGTCTGATAGCCGTCCGGAAATCCCGCGATGAATTCATGGGCATGCGCGGCCTTGCTGGCGGCAATCATCTCTTCTTCGCTCGCGTCTTCCCGTCCGTAACGAATGTTGTCCCGGATGGGCCCGCCGAACAGGATCGTGTCTTGCGGCACGAGGGCGATCTGGCGGTACAGGCTGTCGAGCCGGACGTCTTTGACATCGTGACCGTCCACCGTGAGCCGTCCGGCGGTCGGGTCGTAGAATCGGTGCAAGAGGTTCATGATCGTCGTCTTGCCTGACCCGGTGGGTCCGACGATCGCAATCAATTCGCCCGGCTTGGCCTCGAAGGAGAGGTCCGAGAGGATCGGCTGCCGGGGATCGTAGGCAAAGCTGATGTGCTCCGCGCGCACGTGACCACGAATGGGCGGCAGATCGACGGCGCTCGGGGCATCGGCGATTTCGGCATGGGTGTCGAGAATCTCAAAGACGCGCTGCATGGCCCCTTGGGCTTCCTTGATCTGCGCGAACACCCGGGCTGCCGATCCGAACGGTCCGATCAGAATGCCTGCAAACAGCACGAAGGCAAACAGGTCGCCGGGGGACACCGTTCCGTCGATGACCTGCCGTCCTCCGTACCACAACACAGTGGCGGCGGCGGCAAAGGTGACGAAGGTGATCGTCGGCACGAACCAGGCCATGATGGTCGCACGGCGCAGGGACAACTCCATCGCAGATTGGACCTGGGTAACGAATCGCTGTTCTTCGCGTTTGGTTTGGACGAACGATTTCACGACGCGGATTCCTGCGATGACTTCTTCTACCAACGTGCTGACGGAGGCGGTTTGGTCCTGAATCGTCGTCGAGAGGGCCCGGAGCCTCCGCCCGAACAGTTTTGCCACGACGACCAGCAACGGCAGGAGTACCAGAATGAGCAGGCAGAGCTGCCAGTTCATCGCAAACAGGAAGCCCGCGCCGCCGATGAACGTGACGATCTGTTTGGCCGCATCGATGGGCGTATCGGTCACGACGTTCTGAATGACGGTGACGTCGTTCATGAGCCGAGACATCAACTCGCCGGTCCGGCGCTTGGAGAAAAAGTTGACCGAGAGGGTCTGAAGATGGGCGAAGAGGTGTGTCCGGAAGTCCGCCATGACTCGTTGCGAAACCCAGGCCGTCAGGTAGCTGTGGCCCATCGAGCAGAGTCCCTGCAGCAAGACCAATCCCAGGAACAGCAGGATCATCTCCGTCATGCGTTCGGCATTGTGCTGAACGGTAATCACATCCCAGAGCGACCCTCCCAGGCGAAGCAGGGTCAGGTTGACGGCTGCAACCGCCATGACCATGACGGCGGCCGCAAGCATCCGGGGGACGTAGGGCTTGAGGAAGGGGTAGAATCGGTTAAACGAGAACATGGATGTTACGACAATCGTTTCAGAGGGGGCAGGCCTGTAGCGTATCACCGTTGGTGGCGGCGATACGCATACGACATGACCTTGGTGATGAGGTGAGATCGCGCTAGAGCTGAGCGATGGACTCGATCAAGTTCTTATTGATCGCCACGAAGTCAGACCGATCCTTATCGTTGATCAACACGTCAGTCAGGCTGATGAACAGCCGCTGCTCTTCGTTGATCGCATCTGACACACGATTGCGCATGGGCGGGATGAGGAAATCCCCGACGTAAACACAGTTCACCGTTCGAACGCGGATGCGAACTTTTTTCCCTTCGGGCACGGATCCCTCCGTCCATTATGTCGTGATGGGCTCAGCTCTTGCGACGCAAGAATTTCTGACGCCGGCGCAACTTTTTATACTTGTGCTTGCGCATCTTCTTCCGGCGTTTCTTGAGGACACTCGCCATACATTCAATCTCCAACTGCTAGGCGCGGGAGTCTAGTGGGTTTCGCTCCAAAATGCAAGCCAAGATTCTGCGTTCTTGCGTGTCGATCGCGCGCATGGCGGTCTGCAGCCGAAGTTCGAACGTGGGGTGAGCCAGTCGGCTTGACCTCTTTCCGCCAAGGTTCCTATACTGCGCCATGATTGAATCGTGCCCGCCAATCCGCTTTCATCTCGGTTGCGTGTTCCTGGCCATGGTGCTGATCATGACTGTGGGTTGTGCTGGAAAAACCCTTCAGTATAAGGACGATCACGATCGTATTCTCCGTATCGACCAGGCCGTGGAGTCGCTCCGTAAATCCTACGTAGAACGGGACCGTAGTGCGCTGGAGGCGTTGTTCCTCCCGTCGGGGAATCTGGATCAGGTGCAACGTGAGATTCACGCCGATTTCGATACCTTTCGCGACATTCAGTTGGAGTTTTCCATCGAGCGCATCTTGATCGAAGGGGACAATATCGACGTGTTTGTCCATTGGCAGGGCCAATGGACACGGGATCCCTCCGAGGTGGGCACACGCCAGCGTGGCCACGGGCGGTTGGCCTGGGTCGGCACGCAGTCCATTCTGCTTCGGGAAGCTCAGGGCGATCTGCCCTTCGGCATGGGCGCGCGCGCCAGCGTGGGTGAAGGCCCGGCACGCGGGCAAGCCAAGCCATAGCCATGTCTGCCAGACCGTCCTCCTCCAAAATTGAAACAGACTTTCTCGTGGTCGGAAGCGGCGTCGCGGGGCTGCGCGCGGCGATCGAACTCAGCCGGGCGGGGCGTGTGTTGATGTTGACCAAGGGGCACCCCTTGGAAAGCAATTCGATGTATGCCCAGGGCGGCGTCGCAGTGGCGTTGAGCGAAGAAGATGATGTCGGCAGCCATTTGAGCGATACGTTGAAGGCCGGCCACGGGCTCTGTCGCCGTGAAGCCGTGCGTGTGCTGGTCGAAGAAGGGCCGGAACGGATTCAGGAACTGATCGCCTGGGGCGCGAAGTTCGATAAGATCGGCAAGCGTTTCGCATTCACTCGTGAGGCGGCCCACAGCCGGAGTCGCATTCTGCGCGCGCGAGGCGATGCCACAGGCAACGAGATGGTGCGCGCCCTCATGAGCTACGCCGCGAGGCAGCTGCGCATTCAACGGTTGGATCGGCGATTCACGGTCGACCTGGCGGTCGTCGACGGGCGCTGTTGCGGCGCCATTGTGCTGAATGAGATGACAGGCGAACGGACGGTATTACCGGCCAGTGCCGTGGTGTTGTCGACCGGCGGCGCCGGGCAGGTGTATGCGCGGACGACGAATCCGGGCAACGCGACGGGAGATGGCATGGCGATGGCCCTCCGGGCCGGGGCGTTGTTGATGGATATGGAGTTCGTGCAATTTCATCCCACGTCCCTGTACCTGCCGTCGAGCCCGCCGTTTCTCCTGTCGGAGGCTATTCGCGGGGAAGGCGGTCAGCTGCGCAATATTAAAGGCGAGCTGTTCATGCATCGCTACCATCCGGACGGCGCGCTGGCGCCGCGGGATGTGGTGTCGCGGGCGATCTGGTCCGAAATGGCGGCAACTCGTGCGCGCCATGTGTATCTGGATGTGACGCATCTGGGCGCGGCCTTTGTGAAGCGGCGATTCCCCACCATCTATGCAACCTGTCTGCGGTACGACATCGACATGACGGAAGAATGGATCCCTGTCTCGCCCAGCGCTCACTACATGATGGGCGGTGTCTGGACGGATGTGCAGGGAGCGACGACGTTGCCTGGGTTATTTGCGGCCGGAGAAGTTGCCTGTAGCGGTGTGCATGGTGCGAATCGCCTGGCGAGCAATTCGCTGTTGGAAGGTTTGGTCTTCGGCATGCGGGCTGCGCAATCTGCGGTGGCCCATGCGGGACGATTTCCTGAGTCGGTGCACATGCCTCAGTTGGAAGAACTTGAACAAGGCCGGCCGACGGACTTCGACGATCCCGAGAAGTTGCGAAGCTCACTGCGTCGCTTGATGTGGGGGAAGGTGGGCCTCGTGCGCTCCGGCGATTCGTTGATCAGTGCCTCCGCACAACTGGTGCGCTGGATGCGCCTGCTGACCAAGCCGTTTGCCTCGCGAGCGGCCCTGGAGGTCAAGAATATGGTGCAGGTTGCCTGCTGTATCACCGACGCCGCGTTATGGCGGGAAAACAGTGTCGGAGCCCATTATCGTTCAGATTTTCCGGAAGCCAATCGGCCCGGGTGGCGACAACACAGCCAGTTGCTGTTTACGGACGGTCAGACTAGCGGGTCGGCAGCGAAGGAGCGAGCGCTCGTGCTTTCGCCCCCAGCGCCTGTGCGCGGTAGGCCCGGGAAGCAGAAAGCCGGTCCTTCGTAAGGAAAGTGCGGTAGTACCGGAGCACTTTTTGAACATACTGCCTGGTTTCCGGGATAGGAGGAAGCCCTTGGTAACGCTCCACGGTATGTTCGCCGGCATTGTATGCCGCTAAGGCCAGCGGAAGATTTCCGTTAAACCGGTCCAGCAACTGTCGCAGATATTTCGTTCCGCCGCCGATATTCTCATCCGGATTGTAGGAATCCCGCACATCCAAGCGCACGGCGGTCTGTGGCATCAGCTGCATCAGTCCGATGGCGCCGGCGCGTGAGACCGCCTGCGGGTCGAAGTCGGATTCCGTTTTGATCACTGCGCGAATCAGCGCCGGATGGAGGCGGTGGGCTCTGGAATGCCGCGCAATCACCGGCTCCAATTCCCCGTCCGAGATCACCGTGCGCGAGCGAGGCAGTTCAGCAATGACTCGTCTGTATCGAGGATCGTTCGGCACGTTGGTGAGAGAAATGGTGCCGTTGGCATCGATGTACTGATAGACGTCGGCCCAGCTAGGGAGGGCGCTCAGGAGCAGTGCCGCGGAGATCGAGAGGATCGCTGGTATGCGGCCGACATTGGGCATGTGGACGGTGAATCCAGTGAAGTCGCGCATTCGCATTCGGCTGTTTCAACCGTAGCATCGGACCCCCGACCTGTCAAAAAACCTCGTCTCGGACGAACTCGATTGCTTCTTCGTAACCCATTGATACCATGGATATGCATTGCCATATTCGTTACGGGGCCGGCTCAAGAAACCTCGTCCGGCTGTCGGCGAATCGCGTCTGCAGCCGACGGGTCAGTGAGCCCGGACGGCCATCGCCGATGGGGAACGAATCGATCCTGCTGACCGGCATGATTTCCATGCTGGTATTGGTCAGAAAACATTCCTCCGCGCGCTGGAGATCAGCAACGTGATAGTGACCTTCTCGGACGGGTAGCTCCTCCTCTTGCGCGAGGGTCATGACGATGGTTCTCGTGATGCCGTCCAAGATGCCGCAGTCCAGTGCGGGGGTATGGAGGGTTTGGCCGGAGATGAAAAAGAGGTTGCTGACCGTGCATTCGGTCAGCTCTTCTTTCCAATTCAAGAACAGGCTGTCGAAGGTGCCGGCCGCAATCGACTCACGCTTGGCGAGAATATTGTTCAGGAAATTGGTGGATTTAATCTGAGGAGACAGCGCTTCGGGCAGATTGCGTCTGGTTTTGGCGACGGTCAGCGACACACCATCGCGTGAGAGAATAGCAGGAGAGGGGTGGAGCGGCTTGGCCATGATGACCACCGTGGCCCGCGGGCAGAGACTGGGATCCAGGCCGATTTCCCCCGCGCCGCGTGAGACGGTGATCCGGAGGTACGCATCCGTCTGTTCGTTGCCGACCCCGTTCCGGCGCATCGCTTCATGGAGCAACTCCGCCCATTGTGACTGCGGGATAGGAATGTCCAGGCCGATGGCTTCGGCGGAGCGCCGGAGTCTGGCCAGGTGCTGGTCCCGCATAAAGATCCGGGATCCATAGGAGCGAAGGGTTTCGTACACGCCGTCACCATAGAGAAATCCATGGTCGAACACGGAGACCACGGCCTCTTCCTTGCGCACAAACCGATCATTGAGAAACACCCACATCAGCGACCAGCCTCCAGTATTTTAAAAAATGCGCCCGCTTTGGCGAGCGTTTCATCATATTCGCGATCGGGATCCGAGTCGGCCACAATGCCGGCACCGACTTGCAGATATCCTCTGTTCTTGGTCAGGACGAGCGTACGAATGAGAATGTTCAGGTCCAGGTCGCCGTTCCAACTGAAATACCCCAGTGCGCCGGTATAGAGTCCGCGTCGCACCGGCTCCAGCTCTTCGATGATTTCCATGCAGCGGAGTTTAGGAACGCCGGTGATGGTTCCGCCCGGGAACACGGCTTTCACCAGGTCGAGGGGTGAGACGCCCGGTTGCAGGGTGCCGACTACGTCTGACACCAGGTGGCTGACATGCGAATACTGTTCGATGGTCATGAACTCATCGACGCGCACCGAGCCGTAGCGGCAGACCCTTCCGAGGTCGTTGCGTTCGAGATCCACCAGCATCACATGTTCGGCGCGTTCCTTCGGATTGGCAAGCAACTCCGCGCGTAGAAGCTGATCCTGCTGCAAGCCGGTGCCTCGCGGCCTAGTGCCGGCGATGGGTCTGGTGCTGGCCTGTGAACCGGTCAGCCGCACGAGCCGTTCAGGAGAACTACTGACGATGCTGAGGTCAGGGAATCGGACGAGCCCCGCGAACGGCGCAGGGTTGATCCCGCGAAGGCGGCGATAGAGTTCTGTTGAGTATCCTTCGAACCCGGTGGGTGAAACGGCGGCGTTGAGGTCGAGCGTAAAGCGGTGAGACAGATTCGCTTGGTAGATATCCCCGGCAGCGATATAGTCCTGGCAACGCCGCACGCGAGTTTTGTAGGCCTCGCGCGATTGACTGGGCACAAAGGTGGTTTGTGAGGGCCAGGGCGAGGATGTCGGGGGCGCGACCGGGATCGTGAGGCGGGCTTCCAGCTCCGCCAGCCGGTCACGGCCTTCTCGATAAAGTTTCTCCCGAGGTTCCGCCTGAAATCGCGACAAGGGAGGGCAATACATCAGGTATAGCTGCCGGGTGTGGTGATCGACAGCGGCGACGACGTCGAAAAAGGCCATGTGCAAGTCAGGGAGGTGGAGATCGTCGGTGGCCAGGGTCGGAAGTAATTCGAACGAACGCACGAGGTCGTAGCTGAGGTATCCGACCGCGCCGCCATAAAACGGCGGGAGGTCTTCCGGTTTGGTAATGGTCGATGCGGCCAGTGTGCGTTGAAGGGCTTGAAGGCCGGAGCCTTGAGAGTGCCGGATCTGTCCCCCGGTCTCGATCTGGTATTCCTGCGCGCGACTTGTGAGGGTGAAATAGGGGGCCCGTCCGAAAAATGAATAGCGCGCGGTGCTGTCGGTGCCATTGGCGCTTTCCAGGAGAAACGAGGGACGTTCGTCCGGCGCCAGCCGACAGTACAACTCGAACGCGTCGGCATCCGGTTGTGGCCGCACGACCACCAGCGGTTGCGGCGGTCCGCTTAGGAATGCCTGGTGAGAGGAAAAACTCATGAACCTGCGTTTCAGAGGGGAGCCATACTCGAAGAAATGACTATACCGCATCGAGCGGCCGGGTCATAGGTGGCCAACTTCTTGACAAGCCCCCAGCGAATTTGCTTGAATGGCGCGCCCGCCGATGGGTGCACTCTCTCCGATTGCGCTGAGGAGTGCCGCACGTGAGCATCTGATGCCCCCCTCTCAGGATCCGTTATATGCGGGGCTCGGGCAGGCTGTCCGGATTGGGACGGAACTGCTCGCTGCGTTGATCGTCGGGGGCGGGCTAGGTTGGGTCGTCGACACCTATCTGCTTGATTCTAATCCATGGGGATTGGTGGTAGGGCTGGGGTTCGGGGCCGCGGCCGGTATGCGGAATGCCTATCGATCGGCGCAACGATGGCAGGGTTAACCAGAATCGTCTGACTGATAAAGGATCATCGTGGAAGAAAGTCCGTTACATGCGTTTGAACTGCACGATCTGATTCCCTTGGTTCCGGCCGGGGTGGACATTTCCATCAACAAGGCCGTGATTCTGATGTGGGTGATCGTGGGTCTGGTGGCGTTCTTGATGATCTCTGCTGCGGCCGCCCGTAAGTTGGTTCCCGGCAAATTGCAGAACATGGCCGAATTGATCGTCGAGTTCATTCGCGGAATTATTTTGGATACGATGGGCGAGCCGGGGATGAAATATTTCCCGCTGATTGCTACGTTGTTCCTCTTTATCCTCTTCGCCAATCTGCTCGGGTTGATTCCTGGTTCCTACACCGTTACCAGTCAGATTATTGTGACGGCGGTCTTTGCCGTCGGGATTTACGGGCTGAGTATTGTGCTCGGCTTTTCCCTCCACGGGATGAAGTTTTTTGGCATTCTCGTGCCGCCTGGTACGCCGGGTTGGCTCTTACCCTTGATGATTCCGATCGAACTGATCAGTCAGTTGGCGCGCCCCATTTCCTTGGCCGTCCGTCTATTTGCGAATATGACCGCCGGCCACGTCATTCTAGGCGTCTTGTTCGGTCTGGCGATCAGTGGTGGGTTGTTGATCGGGTGGCTGCCGTTTGCGTTCACGATTGCCATGAACGGACTCGAAGTCGGCATCGCGTTTATTCAAGCTTATATTTTTACCGTGCTGAGCTGTGTGTATCTGGGTGATGCGGTTACCCTGCACGGTCATAGCGAGCACGCACACTAGGTCGAGTTGCCACATAAGGGAGGAGAGGACAAACAATGGATGCAGCAGCAGCAGCGTTGGTGGGTATGGGATTGGCGGCGGCAGGATTTGCCGGAGCCGGCGTCGGCATCGGGTATATCTTCGGGAAAATGATCGAGGCCGTGGCCCGGCAGCCGGAAGCGGAAGGCCGCGTCGGCAAGTACATGTGGATCGGATTCGCGCTGGTCGAAGCCATCGCATTGTACGGGCTGGTCATTGCGTTCATCATCATGGGCTTGCGCAAGTAGTCGTTTCGACGGCTGAGCCCTGATGCTGGGGCCCATTCCCGGCTCAGAACTTCAACTCATTTGGGTAATAGACTATGCCTCAATTTGAATCACATTTCTTTTCGTCCCTGATCTTCTGGGAGGTGCTCTCCTTCGGGATCCTGTTCTTCCTGCTCTACAAGTATGCGTTTCCCGGCTTGTTGAGCATGCTGGAAGAACGCGAGAAAAAGATCAAGGACAGTCTCGATCAGGCGGAACGCCACCGTTCTGAAGCCGAGCGCAGGCTGAAGGAATACGAAGCCAAGCTGGCGACGGCGGCCAAAGACGCAGAGGCGCTCCTGGCACAGGCCAAAGAACGCGCGCAACGCCTGATGGAAGAGAACGAACAGCGCATGACGGCGGATGCGGAACGCATCAAGGGTGACGCGACTCGCGAAATCGAGACCGAGCGTCGGAAGGCCATTCAGGACATCCGTTCGCAAACGACTGACTTGGCAATGATGGTGGCTGAGAAAGTTGTCGGGCGAGCATTGACGGAAGGCGATCATCGTCGCCTGGCGGACGAAGCCCTCGATGCCCTCGCAAAGAGCTACCAGACCCGGAATTAGCCTCTCTTACGCCGGGGGGGGGAGACTCACGCCCCCCTGGCGGTATCCTTCCAAATCAACCGTCACAAAGCGATAGCCGAGTTTCTTCAGGGTTTCGGCCAGCCGTTCCCGGCGTCCCGGTTGTAACAGCCCCGGCAGTTCTTCTACGCCCAATTCTATTCTAGCGATCTCCCCATGGTCTCGCACACGATAGTGGCGAAAGCCTTCTTGTGCGAGAGCATCTTCCGCACGTTCTACGCGTGAGAGGGTGCTTCTCGTGATTGTGATCCCACGTGGTATGCGGGAAGAGAGACAGGCGGCTGCCGGTTTGTCCCAATTGGAGAGGTGTAGTTCCCTCGCTACGTCGCGGATGTCGGCCTTGGAGAATCCGGCTTCGAGCAACGGGCTGCGGACACCTCGTTCGCGAGCGGCTTTGAGTCCAGGCCGGTCGTCTCCCAGGTCATCCACGTTCGTGCCATCGACAATGTATCCAGCCGCATATTCACTCCGGAGCGTTTCGAGGAGGGAGTACAAGTCGGTCTTGCAGTGGTAACAGCGGGTGGCATCATTCCGGACGAATTCGGGAATGTCGAGTTGATCGGTTTCAACGATGCGATGGTGCGCGCCGATCTCAGCGGCGATTTTCTGTGTCGCGTCCAGCTCGGCCGCCGGAAGGGTGGGGGAGAGGGCTGTCACGCCGACGGCCTGCGCGCCCAGTTCATCATGCGCCAATTTGAGGACGAGGGAACTGTCGATTCCGCCGGAGAAGGCCACGATGACCGAGCCCATCTCGCGCAGGATCTGTCGTGCCCGGGCAACCTTGTCGATCAACAGAGTTGTGGAAAGCATGGGATTCTAGGTCTACGCGGCCTGGTTGCGGGACAGTGGCCGGCTATTGTTTGACCTTGGCCTTCGCGATTGATCCGACGACGACCAGGGCGTAATGTTGGGGGTCGAGATACTGTTTGGCGACGCGCAGGACATCGTCCTTGGTGACTTTTTCGATGGCTTTGGGATACTGCGTGAAGTAGTCCAGCCCGAGGTTGTAGAACTCGACCTGGGCGAGGACGTTTGCCAGTTTGGCGCTGGAATCGACGCGCAGAGGGAAGCTGCCGACGATGAAGGATTTGGCTTCATTGATTTCCTGATCCGTGACCGGGGCATCGCGCATCCCTTTGATCTCCGTAAGGACGCCCGCAATGGCCTGGTTAGTGACGTCGGTTCTGGTCTGCAGGCTGATAAAAAAGGCGCCCGGCATCAAGCGGGTGTCGAACTGGCTCATGATTCCATAGGCGAGTCCCTGTTTGTCGCGAATGGAATCCATGAGGCGGGAGGAAAACCCACCGGCGCCAAGGATGTAGTTCATGACTGTGACGGCATAGTAGTCGGGATTGGTCCGGCTGATGCCTGTGTGTCCAAGGATGATCGTCGACTGGGTCAGATCCTTCTCGATGAGTTGGACCATTTTCCGTTCGATCGAAGCCGGCTTCTTGATCTGATAGGGTGAGGGCATTCCCTTTTTCCAGGAGCCGAAATGGGTCTGGACCAGAGCAGCCGCCTGATCCTGTGTCAGGTCCCCCACGATGACCAGGATCGTTTGATTCGGTAGGTATTCCTTGGCGTGAAATTGCTGGATGTCCGCGACGGTGATCTTGTTGAGCGTCTCTTCCGTGCCATGGGCCGGCCAGCTATAGGGATGGCCGTGAAAAATCAATTGGTGGAAGGCTTTCATGGCCACATTCCCGGGATCATCGTCATCACTGACGATTTCGCCGAGGATCTGCGTGCGGACGCGTTCGAATTCCTGTTTGTGGAACGCAGGATGTTGGAGCATGTCGGCCAGGAGCGCAAAGCCGAGGTCCGCGTCCTTCTTGAGCACGCGGGTGGAGGCGGTGGTGAAATCCTCTGCCGCATGGGCTTCCAGCGAGCCTCCCACAAAATCGATCTGTTCGGCGATTTGTCGAGAGGTCCGGGTCAGCGTGCCTTCGTCCAGGAGACTGGCGGTCAGATTGGCCAGACCTGCTTTGTCGGGCGGATCCTGCGCCGATCCCACCTTGACCAGCGCGTGGATTTCCACGGTTGGAAGAAAATGCTGTTCCAAAAACAGTAGGGTTATGCCGTTTGCGGTCACGGAGCGGGTGGGAACGATGTCCGCAGCCTGCGCCGAGGCGAAGGGCAGGCAGAGCGCCATACAGAGTAGGCCCACTAGTGTTCGGCCCACAGACCGGAGGCTTCGATGTTGGCGCGAGAGACGGGTGATTGGTTGTTGCGTCATCGGGATCGCTCGCTAGTGAGGTTGTGTCGGTGACGCGGCATGGGTCTGCGGAGGTTGAGGAATCAGGGTTCCCGTGGTGCGCATATCGGCAGCCAGATAGTGCGACGCTACACGCTGCACGTCTTGCGCGGTGACGGCGCGGGTGCGCTCCACAAACTGGCTGACTTTGCGCCATCCGGCCCCGATCGTTTCGGCTTCTCCCAGCAGCATGGCCTGGCGGAAATTCGAGTCCTGTTCAAAAATGTGAGCCGCTTCGATCTGATTTTTCGCGCGCTGTAGTTCGAGTTCGCTCGGGGGCTCGGTTTGGATCCGCTGAATCTCTTTGAGCACCGCGTCTTCAACCGCTTCAACCTTCTCGCCGGGTTTCACCACGGCATAAAAGTAGAACAGTCCAGGGTCGGCTTGCATCAGGCCATAGTCGGCTCCCACCGCCAGGGCGGTCTTTTGCTCGTACACGAGGCTTTGATAGAGCCGGGCGCTCTTGCCGTGAGACAAAATCGATTCAAGTACGTTCAAGGCATAAGAGTCGTCGCTGGAATAGTTGGGGACACGGTAGCCCATCATGACGAACGGCACCTGCGCTTCCCGCTTGAGGAGGAAGCGGCGTTCGCCGTGTTGCGTGGCTTCCGTCACGGCCAGGGGTTTGGGGGACGGACCTTTAGGGATCGGCTCGAAGAGTTTGGCAATAGTCGGCAGAAGCGTGTCCGCCTTGATGTCGCCGACCACGATCAGGGTGGCGTTGTTCGGCGAATAGTAGGTGTCATAGTGACGCTGGAGATCGTCGAGATTCATCGCGTCGAGGTCCGAGAACCATCCGATGACCGGCCAGTGGTACGGGTGACTCATGAAGGCCTGCGCGAAGAGGGCTTCCACCAGGGCGCCTTGCGGATCGTCTTCGTTCCGCAACCGCCGCTCTTCCTTCACCACTTCCCGTTCGGTCTTGAATTCGTTCGCATCGAGAATCAGCCCTTGCATGCGGTCGGCTTCGAGTTCGAGGGCCAGGGTCACGCGATCGGCGGCCAAGTTTTCAAAGTAGGCGGTAAAGTCCTGGCTGGTGAAAGCATTGTCCACCCCGCCGTTCTTGCGAACCAATCGGGAGAAGGTGCCCTTGGGGTACTTGGCGGTGCCCTTGAACATCATATGCTCCAGCATGTGCGACAACCCGGCCCGGCCCATGACCTCGTTTCGTGACCCCACCTTGTACCAGACCTGCACGGTTGCCACGGGAGCCTTGGGGACTTCCACGAGGATCACTTTCATGTCGTTGGACAAGGTGTATTCCTTGGGCTCGACGGCATAGGCCGGGGAGGTCTGCCGCACGAACAGGATGAAGCTTAGCAATGAACAGGCGAGGATGCAGAAGCGCACAGGGACTGAGTTGGAAGTTGTGCTCTGATTAGGCATGTACGAAGAACATGCTAACAACGGGTCTGAATCTGTGTCAAGGCAACGTGGGCCTCGGACGTATCGAGGCGTCCGAGTTGGCCGCACGCACCCAACACATCGCGGCCACGGCTGCGACGAAGGTAGACGTCTATATGTCCTCGGCGGAGCGTGTCCTGAAACGTTTCAATCGCCGCGTCCGAGGGGCGTCGATAGGGATTGCCGGGAAACGGGTTGAAAGCGATCAGGTTGACCTTGCAGCGGAGGCCTCGAAGCAGCTTCACCAGTTGGGTGGCATCCTCGAGCCGATCGTTCACGTCTGCCAGGAGCACGTATTCGAAGGTCAAGCGATCACGGTCTGCCAGCGGATAGGCCCGACAGGCCTCGAGCAAGGCGTCGAGCGAATGGAGCCGGTTTGCCGCGGGCATGAGTTGCTGGCGGAGTGCATCGGTGGTCGCATTTAACGAGATAGCCAGGTTCACCTTGAGGGGAGCCACGTCCTTGATCCGCGAGGCCAGGCCTGCGGTAGAGATTGTGATGCGGCGACCTGAAAACCCCAGGCCCCAGGTGTTGTTGGTGAGGCGAGTGACGGCATCGGCCACGGCATCCAGATTGGCGAGGGGTTCGCCCATGCCCATGAAGACCAGGTTCGTCAACCGTCGGTCCTCCTGCAAATGGTCCTGGGCAAGCAGGACCTGGTCGATGATCTCATGTGCGCGCAGGTTGCGTTGGAGTCCCAGCGTGCCGGTCAGGCAGAAACCACAATCGAGCGTGCAGCCGACCTGCGTGGACAGGCAGAGGGTGAGCCGGTCCTCGTCGGGAATGAGCACACATTCGACTTGATTGCCGTCGGCCAGCGTGAGCACCAATTTCTTGGTGCCATCCTGCGACGAAAGGATTTGGACCGCCGAAGTCCGTTCGATACTGCAGCTGCCCGTCAGGTACTCCCGGTCTTTCTGCGAGAGGTTGCTCATCTCGGCGAACGTGCGGACACGTTCCTGATAGAGCCAGCGCAGGATTTGCGACGCGCGATAGGCCGGCCATCCGAGTGACGCGACGAATGCGGTCATCCCCCTTTCGGTCAGGGCCAGCAGATTGATGCGACTATCGGTCTGTTGGAGCATGCCGGAGCCTAGCACAGGGAAAAAACTTGTGACAAGCAAGGCGAACGCGGTCGCGTTTATACGGCGTTCGGCTATAATAGGACCGGTTCACCCTCTCTTAGGATGAGAATGTGACCGCACTTCCCTGGCGGATTAGCTTGTCGGCTCTTGCTGTGTGGTCTGTGTTGTCGAGCTTGTTCTTGACGGCCACAGCCGAGTCACCGCGTCCCTTGCCCGTTGCCACTGCACCCTGCGTCTCCGCTGAAGATTGTTTCCGTTCCGCCGTGGCGCTCAATGAACGTTTGGGATCGCCCGTTCAGCGCGATCAAACGATGATGGTGAAGATCGACCAGCTGCGGTCGGTGATGGCTCTCTATCCTTCCACGATCTGGGCCAAGCGGGCCAGGGTGGTGTTGGGAGTGTTGTTGATCGAGCGGGAGCCGGTCGAGGCGGCGAAGCTTCTGCGCGTTGTTCAGCCAGACATGCCGGTGCTCGACGACTATCTCCGCCTCTGGATCGGGGAATCGCTGCTGAAGCAGAACGAACCGATCCAGGCGGCCGAATTGCTGGAGACGATTCCCAAGATCGTGCCGGATTCGAGCTTGATGGCCAAGGCTGCCTACCGAACAGGCGAAGCCTGGTATGGCGCCAATGTGTGCTTCCGGGCGGTGGACTGGCTGGGGCGGGCTGTGGCGCTTGCGGATAAGGATCCGGCGGCTTCGTTGGCCTTGTGGCACCAGGCCGAATGCCACATCCGGGAGAATCGACTGCCGGAGGCGCGAACCGTGTTGAAGCAACTCTGGCTCCGTTATCCGCACTCGCCTGAAGCACGGGAGGCGAAAGCCCGGTTGGATACGGCGCTTGGTGGAGAATCCTGGGCGCCGACGGCCGAAGACTATTCGATTCGCGCACAGGCCTTTCTGGGGCTGGCCATGCAAGCGGAGGCGGTCGAAGAGCTGCGCCGCTTTCTGGCCATAGCTCCCGGGCACCCCCGCCGGTTTGACGCCCGTTTGAAGTTGGGAGTGGCCTATGTCCGGCTCAAGCAATATGACCAGGCCCGTGAGACGTTTCGCGGGTTAGTGGCGGATCGAGTGCAGGAATCATCCGAGGCCACGGTGTGGCTGGCTCGCGTCTATCTGCGGCAGAGTCAGGGCGACAAACTTATCGCATTGGCGCGATCGGTCGCGCAGGGGTCCCTGGGGGGCGACCAGCGGGCGATGGTGCATCTCTTCGCCGGGGTGTGGTTGGAGGATCAGGGGCAATTCGATGAGGCGATCGGCATGTTCCGGCAGGTGGCGAAGCAGGGGGACTCGGCAAGCCAGCGTGCGGAAGGTCTGTGGCGTGCCGGGTGGGCGCAATATCGGACGGCCCGCTATCGGGATGCCGCTGAGACCTTTCGTTCCGTTGTGGAGTTGCATGTCAACGGCTTTGAGCCTCAGGCGATGTATTGGGCGGCAAGGGCGGACGAACATGTAAGAAACACCACGGTCGCCGATCAATATGCGCGCCTCTGTCAGCGGCACGCGTACAGTTACTACTGCCAGTTGGCTGCGCGACGGGTCTCATTGCCGTCGGTTACTCCGCTTGCGACAGACGCGGAGCGTCCGGCAGGTGACGAGGCGTCACGGTTGCCGGAGAATCGGCGTCCTGAGATCGAACGGCATGTGGTCTATCAACGCGGAATCGAGCTCAAGATATTGGGATTTGCCCAGGATGCGGCTCGCGAACTTGGCTCTCTCACAGAGCAATATAGTCGTGACCCGGAGGTATTACTGGCGTTCTCGGCCCTGCTCAGCGAGGTGGGGGCGTACCATCCGGCCTTACGCCTGGCAAAAGTTCACTTTAAAGACAAGCTGGAACGCAGCGGTTTGCCGACGGCATCGACCTTGTGGACTGTGGCCTACCCGACCGGCCTCCTTCCGACGATCACCGCGCAGGGCGTCACTGCGGTTGACCCCTACCTGGTTGCCGCGATCATTCGCGAGGAGAGCCAATACGATGAAAAGGCTGTGTCCATGGTGGGCGCCGTGGGGTTGATGCAGTTGATGCCGGTCACGGCGAATGCCGTGGCGCAGCGGTATGGGTTTCCAGCGGTCGGACGGGAAGAACTGTTCGACCAGGAAACGAACATTCGACTGGGGGTACGGTATCTGGGGCAGTTGATCGAGCAATACGCCGGGAATCTGGCCCATGCGGTCGCGGCTTACAACGCCGGCCCGATTGCCGTGAACAATTGGATTGCGGTGCATCAAGGACGGGAGCAGGACGAATTCGTGGAACTCATTCCGTATCAGGAAACGCGGTTGTACGTGAAACGGGTATTGCGCAGCTATGGAGAATATCGTCGTCTGCATAACGGCACCTCGTAGCGGGGCCGTTTTCTTGACAAGCAGGAGCGAACTTTCTATATTTCGCCCCCGTCACCCAACGTGTTCGACCACCACTTTGATATGAGGAAATACCATGACTTTAGATCGTCTCGACGCCCTTGAAATTCGGATTCGCGATTTGGTGAAGCTCGTGCAGGATCTCAAGCGGAAAAACGCCTCATTAGAGGATGACCTGCGTCTGGCGCGGGAGCGGGTTGCGGTTCGTGATGATGAAAACCGACGCTGGGAACAGGAGCGGATCGATATCCGTTCACGGATCGAGAAGGTCCTGGGCGAGATCGATCTGTTGGAGTGCCTGGATGAACCCAAGGAGGTGGCTGTTGACTAAGACCATTGACGTGGAGATCTATGGCCAGCGGTACAGCATCAACGGGGAAGCGGACGAATCGTACGTGAAGCAATTGGCCGATATGGTCGATAAGCAGATGAAGCAGGTGGCGGCCGGCATGCGGTCAGCCACCCCGGCCAAGTTGGCCGTCCTTGCCGCATTCAATCTTGCCCACGAGTTGATGGAATCAGAACGAAAGTCCCGGCAGGGAGAGGCCGATGCGGATCGTCGCGTGGCCTCCCTGATGGAATCGATCGATCAGCAGATGCCGTCCATCCTGTCCCGGTGAGTTTCGCCTTGCTTTCACTGTACTGCTTTGTTATCGTTTCTGTGTTGTATTGACCTGAGGGTCAACAAGAGCAGGAGAGGAAAGGAAGCTTCGAACAGGGACGGAAAATCTGACGACGGTTTTTGAGCACTAAACATATGGAATCGCTGGTTTTTGTGCTGTTGTTCACAGTGGTCGTAATAGTGTGGATGAGAGAAGGCTCCCAGGCTGGCATGGCTGTGCGACAGGTGTGTTCCCAACGGCTAGCAATGTGCGGAGAGCAGGTGTTTGCGGATGTGTTATGGCCTGTCCCGTGCTCGCAACCTGTGACGATCCCCGACCGGGGGCCTTGGTCTGTGCACCTTCAACGTGACAGACGTATTGATTCGGGTCGAAGTCGACCCCTCCTCCACGTGAATTAATGGCGGCGATTCCACGCTTCGTTTCTACTGGCTCAAGAAGTCAGGTGCTTTCCCTTCGCGCGTAGACATTCCTTTCTCACGCTCCATGCTCCCCCTTTAACACTGGCTGTGACTATTCGCAGGGTGACAGCGTCTACTGTCCCGCTGCTGTAAGGGAGGTGGTTCCCATTTCTCTCAGCGTTGTTGCGTATATTTTTGTCGGATTAGTGGGCGCGGTCCTAGGGGCCGGCCTGTATGAGCTCTTCCGCCGTCGGTCGGCGCTGGCACGGCGTGCAGAGGCCGAGGACCAGTCGGTGCAGATCGTTCAATCGGCTCAGCGTGAAGCAGAGAATCTCGTCAAAGAGGCCAAGCTGGAGGCCAAGGATCTCGTCTTTCAGGCACGAATCGAGATCGAAAAGGAACAGAAGGTAAAGCTTGTCGAGGTTTCCAATTCAGAACGGCGTGTGTCCCAACGGGAAGAGGGGCTGGATCGTAAGCTCAGCCTGCTGGAGAAACGGGATCAGGAAGTGCTCAAGCGAGAGCAGGATTTGCTGAAGCGTGAGGAGGCCCTGGTTCAGAAGGACGCGGCCTGCGCGCAGGCGCTGAAACAGCATCGTGAAGCTCTTGAGCGGGTGGCCGGCTTGACGGCTGAGGAAGCCAAGCGGCAACTCATTCAAGAGCTGGATAGCCAGGCGAGATTGGAAGCTGCCGGGTTGGCCAAACGTTTGCTCGAAGAGGCGAAGGAAAATGCCGACCGGGAGGCGCGGGAAATCATCGCCAGTTCGATTCAGCGGGTAACCCGGGATTATGTGAATGAAGCCACCATCTCTGTGGTGCCGATTGCCAACGATGCCATGAAGGGCCGGATTATCGGTCGAGAGGGGCGGAATATCCGGGCGATCGAGGCGGCGACGGGGATCGACCTCATTATCGATGAAACGCCGGAAGCGGTCATTATTTCAGGTTTCGATCCGCTTCGTCGTGAGATTGCCAAGGTTTCGCTTGAGCGGCTCATGCACGACGGCCGAATCCATCCGACGCGCATCGAAGAGATCGTCGAAAAGGTGAAGGTCGATATTGAGAAGCTGATGATCGAAGAGGCTGAAAAGGTGATCTTCGAGGTTGGCTTGTCTGATTTTCATCCCGAGTTGGTCAAGGTGTTGGGGCGGCTCAAGTACCGAACCAGTTATGGACAGAACAATCTGTACCATGCGCGGGAAGCGGCCTACATCTGCGGCATCATGGCCTCCGAGTTGAAACTCGACGTGAAGCTCGCCAAACGTGGGGCCTTGTTGCACGATATCGGCAAGGCCGTCAGTCACGAGGAAGAAGGCCCGCATGCCATGCTGGGTGCGGAGATCGCCAAGAAGTACGGCGAGAACGCCAAAGTGGTGAATGCCATTGCAGCGCATCACGAACAGGTTGAGCCCATTTGCCCGGAGACCGTACTGGTGGCGGCGGCGGAAGCGCTGTCGGCTGCGCGGCCGGGGGCACGCCGTGAAGCGTTGGAGTCGTACGTGAAGCGGCTGGAGAAGTTGGAGTCGCTGGCGACCGTTCACAAGGGTGTGCAGAAGGCCTATGCGATTCAAGCGGGTCGTGAAATTCGTGTCATTGTGAAGCAGGAAGATTTGACGGACCCGGAATGTTTCCAGTTGTCCCGGGATCTGGCAAAGAAAATTGAGCAGGAGCTGACCTACCCCGGACAAATCAAGGTGACGGTGATCCGGGAGAGCCGGTTCGTTGATTTTGCAAAATGAGTGAACAGTCATGAAGGTTCTGATGATCGGCGATATCATGGGCGAGCCAGGACGTCGGTCCGTGGCTCGCCTCCTGCCGAAACTGATTGCCAACCATTCCATCGATGTTATCGTAGGCAACGGTGAGAATGTGGCCGGCGGATTTGGTATTACTCCGGACCTGGTTGATGATCTCTTCGATCTCGGGGTGTCGGTCATCACCACGGGGAATCATGCGTGGGACAAGAAGGAAATCCTCGAAGTGTTTCCTCGTGAGCCGCGTCTCCTGCGTCCTGCGAATTATCCCGCCGGAGTGCCGGGCCGAGGCAGTTATGTATTTACCACGCCCGGCGGCGAATCGTTGGGTGTCCTGCATCTGATGGGGCGGGCGTTTATGCCTACGATCGATTGCCCGTTTCAGGTCGCGAAGCGGGAAATCGAACGTCTCAAGACGCAGGTCTCTGCGATCGTGGTCGATATGCATGCCGAGGCGACCTCTGAAAAGATGGCGATGGGGCATTACTTGGACGGATTGGTGACGGTTGTGGCGGGGACGCACACCCATGTGCAGACGGCCGATGAGCAAATCCTTCCGAAAGGCACGGCGTATATCACGGATATCGGCATGACCGGCCCGCTTCATTCGGTGATCGGAATTAAAAAGGAACTGGCGATTGAAAAGTTTCTCACCGGAATGCCGCGGCGCTTTGAAGTGGCCTCGGGTCCTGTCGTGTTCTGCGCGGTATTGATGGAACTGGATGCCACGCTCGGCAAGGCTTTGTCGATCGAACGAATCCGAGTGGTGGATTGATCTGTTCATCTCGCCATTTTCTCAGGCTCGGTAAGATATGACCGGCCAAACCCTTCCGCTCCCTCTGCTTCTTTCCGTATCCGACGTGACACGACTTATCCGCGATTCTCTGGAATCGCAATTCCGGGATGTCTGGATCGAGGGCGAAATTACCAACCTTCGCGCCCCGTCTTCCGGACACCTGTATTTCACCTTGAAAGATGAGCAGAGCCAGCTTCGCGGGGTGCTCTTTCGATCCGGGGCCTCGCGGCTTCGGTTCACGTTGCAGGAGGGCCTGGCGATCGTCGCGCGCGGACGCATCTCGGTGTATGAGCCGCGTGGCGAATACCAACTGATCGTCGACTCGCTGGAACCGAAGGGCGTCGGAGCGTTCCAATTGGCGTTCGAGCAACTCAAGGAGCGGTTGGCGCGAGAAGGATTGTTCGACGAGGCGCGAAAACGTTCCTTGCCTTCCTTTCCGCGTACGGTCGGCGTGGTGACGTCTCGCACCGGGGCCGCGGTCCGCGATATTGTGGCGGTTCTCCGCCGCCGTTGTCCGGTTACGAATATTCTCATCGCTCCCGTGCCGGTCCAGGGGGAAGGAGCCGCCGAGCAGATTGCGGAGGCGATCACGACGTTAAGCGGAATGCCCCAGATTGAGGTGATGATCGTGGGGCGTGGAGGCGGGGCCTCAGAGGATTTGTGGGCGTTCAACGAAGAAGTGGTCGTTCGCGCCATTGTGCAGTCGAGGGTCCCGGTCGTATCTGCGGTGGGGCACGAAATCGATGTGACCCTTGCCGACTTTGCCGCGGACTATCGGGCTCCGACACCCTCGGCTGCGGCCGAGGCGGTGGTGCCGGTGTTGGACGAGATCGTGGAGCGATTAGGCGAGACATCGGATCGTCTGGATCGAGTCGTGCGCGCTTTGTTGGAGATGCAGCGCCATCGGTTCGAGCGATCGGTTGGGGTGATGCGCGACATGCGCTTTCGAGTGCAGGCGCATGCCCAGCATCTCGATGAATTGCGGGACGGATTGATGCGCACGCTCACCGAACGATTGACCCTGCTCCACCGGGGGATGGTGGAACGCCAACATGCGCTGCTGGCTCAGGGACCGCACAACCGGATTCAGGCCGCGCTGGTGGTGATCCCGCAACTGTATAAACGGCTGGAGCGGGAAACCAGACGGGGACTCATGTCCAGGCGGCAAGCGGTTGCGTCGTACATGATGGCATTGGACGCTCTCAGTCCATTGGCAATTTTAAGCCGCGGGTATAGCGTCATCCAGGCAATTCCGTCCGGGCGGATCGTCCGGCGAGCGTCAGAAGTGGCGGTGGGGGATGTGGTGCAGGCGCGGCTGGCCGAGGGGCGTCTGTTGTGTCTGGTCAATGAGGCGCTGCCGCCCTCGATGCCTTGACCTCACCGGTGGGGCAGGCAATAATGTTCCGTTTGACGAATGAGCAAGGGAGTTGTTGTGGCTGCCGTGAAGTTTGAATATGCAATGGCACGATTGGAAACGATTGTTGCCGAACTTGAAAAGGGCGATCTTCCTCTCGATGACTCGCTGAAGATTTTCGAGGAGGGGATTCGGTTGTCTAAGACTTGCCTGAAGATGCTGGAGGATGCCGAGCGGAAGGTTGAAATCCTGGTGCAAGAGAAGGACGGTAAGAAGCGGATTCAAGCGTTTTCTCCCGGTGAGGATGAGCCGGAGCGCCCTCAGTAACGGTCTGGTCGATGCGCGGGCTATCACGGTGCCCGTGCCTGTCGCGGTTGACACTCCACACAGCCTATGAGCCAGAAATTACGCCCGGAGCGGGAACGGCTAGATCGCGTGCTGGTCAGCCGAGGGTTGGTTGCCAGTCGAGAAGACGCGGCTCGACTCATCTTGGCCGGCCTCGTCTGTGTGGACGGGGTGGTGGTTGATAAGGTGGCGAAACCGACCTTGTCGAATGCGAAGGTGGAGCTGACCGGGCCTGGGTCGCCCTATGTCGGTCGCGGGGGAGAGAAGCTGGCCGGCGCGCTGGATCAATTTCAGATCGATCCGAAAGGGATGATGTGCTTCGACGTCGGGTGTTCGACCGGGGGATTTACCGATTGTCTGCTGCAGCGCGGCGCCGCGCGTGTCTATGCTGTCGATGTAGGATATGGCCAGTTTGAGTGGCGCTTACGGCAGGATCCGCGCGTGGTGCTCATGGAGCGGACCAACATCCGGTATCTTGAGCCGGGTGCGATCCGGGATCCGATCGATCTGATTGTCATCGATGTGTCGTTTATCTCGCTGACTCTCGTGCTGCCCTGTGTTGTGCCCTACCTCACTGAGTCCGGGTTTGTGATCACGTTGATCAAGCCGCAGTTCGAGGTGGGAAAAGGCCTTGTCGGTCGGGGTGGGATTGTTCGTGATGATGGTTTGCGGGAAGGAGCGGCCGACAAAGTGGTGGCGTGCGCACATCAGTTGGGGCTGGAGCTGGCGGATCGTATGGAATCGCCCATCGAGGGCCGAAAGGGCAATCGGGAAATCCTGGCCTGGTTCCGGTGCAGGGCGTGAGAGGTACGAGTAGGGAAATCAGTGAGTCTACGGCGGGTTTTGTCCGAGACGTTCACGCCCAAGGGCAACACGAAAACACTTTGCGGAAGCCCGCAGAAGGTGTAGGCTGACCATCAATTGTTCGGTCAGGAGAACGGCACATCCGCAGACGAAGGAGAGGCGAGGAGACGTATGAAAGTCTTGGTCACGGGGGGCGCAGGGTTTATCGGGTCACATGTCGTAGATCGTTTGCTCCAGGAGGGGCATGATGTTGTGGTGGTCGATAATCTTGTCACAGGAAAGCGGAAAAACGTCTCCAAGGCGGCCCAATTCTACAAGCTGGATATAGAAAACCCCAAACTGGAACGGATTTTTCGCAATGAACGGCCGTCAGTCGTGTTCCACCTTGCCGCTCAGATGAACGTGCGACGTTCGGTCGAAGATCCGATGTTCGATGCGCAGGTCAATGTGCTTGGGACGCTCAATGTTCTGGAACAAGCGTCGAAACATGGCGCGCGCAAGGTCGTCTTCTCCTCCTCCGGCGGGGCGATTTATGGAGAGCAATTGGCATTTCCTGCCCCGGAAACTCACATCACCCAGCCATTGTCGCCCTATGGCATCAGCAAGTTATGCGGGGAGCATTACCTGTCCTACTACCATCGGTTGAGCGGCATTCAAGTGGTGAGTCTTCGATATGCCAATGTGTACGGGCCGCGGCAGGATCCGGAGGGTGAGGCAGGAGTCGTTGCCATTTTCATTCAAAAGATGCTGCGTGGCGAACAGGCGGTGGTGAACGGAAACGGGCGTCAGACTCGCGATTTTGTGTTTGTCGAGGATGTCGTGGAGTCGAACTTGATGGCGATGGGTCCTGAGGTGGAGGGTGTATACAACGTGGGCACAGGAATCGAGACGTCCGTGAACGACCTCTTCAAAACCGTCGTCGATTTAACCAAGGTGGAGTTTAAGGAAGTGCATGGCCCGGCGAAGCGAGGCGAGCAAGCCAGAAGCGTCATCGACTCTACAAAACTCCACCGTGACCTTGGGTGGGAACCGAAGGTCGATCTTCGAGAGGGACTACGGCGGACGGTCGAGTATTTTCGCGACGGGCTCGGATAGCCGCCTGAGCTAATAGCGAGGCACAGATGGGTCTACCTGAGTAGACCAGGCATCAATGCCTCCGATCAGGTTTTTCACCTTTCCGAAGCCTTGCTGCAGCAGAAACCCTGTCGCGTCCGCACTTCTCATCCCGTGGTGGCACACGGCGACAATCTCGGCGTCACGGTCAAGTTTGCCAAGAGATTGCTGCAGGGTCGCCAGCGGGACCAGGATGGATCCCTCCAACTTGGCGATGGCATATTCCCATGGCTCCCGGACGTCTACCAGCACCAGCTTGTCGCCTTTATCCAGCCTCGACTTGAGATCCTTAGGGGTAATCGTGAAACTCATTAGTGCACCTCCATCTTATACGATCGGATCATAAGGAGCGGCAAAAGGGGTGTCAACTCCGGTGTGGTCCAGCCACGCGTTGCATGGGGCCTGATCTCAAGATTCAGCGGTTTCAGCCCTAAGCTTAGAGATGAGAGGGCGAGGGTTGGAGCCTGACAATGAGTCGGCAGGTCACGCCTCTGGAGATGGTCGTTTTTTGTCGAATTGTGCAAATCCTGCCTAGTTTCTTGAGCGTAATCGGAATGAAGAAGGGGTAGAATTCTGACGTAAGTGCTTGATAACTTAAGCGCAAGCAGTGTTTGACGGTTTGCGTCGGCACGCAATTTGCTTAGACCGTGAGGGGGACATGGGAGCGAACGGTTCTGAGGTAGTGGTGTTTGTGACTGCGGCAACAGCCGAGGAGGCAGAAAGACTCGGGCGGATCATTGTGGAATCCAGACTTGCTGCCTGCGCGAATGTCTTACCTGGCATTCGATCGATTTTCCGTTGGGAGAATAAGATCAACGTCGAAAATGAATGCCTGATGCTCATCAAAACAACCCTGGAGCGATACCCGGAGCTCGAAGCAGTCATTCGACGGCACCATAGCTATACCATCCCTGAGATCATCGCACTCCCAGTCATTGCGGGATCGGCGCCCTACCTGGAATGGGTTCGGGATGAGAGTCGTAAGTAATTGATTCTAATAATGTAATTTTTGAAAACAAAGGGTTGACCATCGCGCGAGAGATCAGTACACTGCAAAAAGTCAGTGGCTGAATTTTTGGATGAATCCGTGAAGGGGAGAGCGTCCTATGAGCCAACAAGCGGCCGAAACAAGTGATGCCTATACTGTGGTGGTCTTTCGGGGGTCCTCCTCCAAGCCGTTACGGTTTAGTTTTCCACGGAAATTCGTGCGCAAGCTCCTGATCCTAGCTGCGATCCTGGTCGTGGCAGATCTGCTCGTTATCTCTCATTATGTGATTCGGACCGGAGAAGTCTGGCAATTGTCGGCGTTCCGGGCTGAGGCCATGGGCGCGCGTGAGCAGACGGCTGCCTTTTCCGCTGCGATTGATGACCTCAAGAAGCGTCTTTCGGCCATGGGTGAGGTGAATCAACGGCTTCGGGTCATGTTGGGAATTGACGCCAGCAAGCCGGCCGGGGATTTAGCGAACGGACGGGGTGGTGAGGACGGTCCACTGCCGGATGGAAAAAACGGTGTGCAGGGAAGTGGATCAGCCACTTCTGGGCTGGAGCTGCGGCAGCAGGTCTCCGAAGCGCGTGATGCCAATCAGTCCGAAGTTGATTTTGCTACGGAAAGTATTGAAGAGGTGACGCAGCAGGTTCGCGAAAGCCTTGATGCCCTTGTCCGAGAGGCTAAGCAACAGGAGGAAGCCCTCGAAAGCCTGACCCAAGTTGCGGAGCAACGTTCGACTCAGTGGGCGTCAACTCCCTCCATCTGGCCTGTGCGCGGATGGGTGACCTCGGCGTTTGGCCCCCGGGTCTCGCCATTCACCGAAAAGCCGGCCTGGCATGACGGTCTGGATATCGGTGCTCAGGCCAATTCCCCCGTCCAAGCGCCCGCGCTCGGGCGCGTCGTCACCGTAGCCTTTGACTCGAAAATGGGTAATATGGTCAAGTTGGACCATGGTTATGGGATCGAGACGGTCTATGGACACCTTGCCAAGTCGTTGGTGAAAGAAGGGCAGCGAGTGAAGCGGGGTGATGTGGTTGCGCTTGTTGGCAGCACCGGGCTTTCCACGGGGCCGCATCTCCATTACATGGTCAAGAAGAACGGCCAAGCGTTGGATCCGACCAAGTTTATTCTCGACTAGTCTTTTTGCATTCCTTACGGCTTTCGAGTGAAGTTTGCCTGTTCCCTTCCTCTTTCTCCGTTGTAATCCCCGACTGCCCGCTTCCTGGTCCAGCTCTCCATCCCTATGCAACACAGTCCCTGCGTCCCATTACTTCGTCGAATGCCGTGGTATACTCCGCACTTTCTTGAAATTCCTGCTATCACGAGGAACATTGCATGAGTGATTTGGAGATCGCTCGTTCTATCCCTCACAAGCATATATTCGAAGTCGCACAGTCCTTAGGCATTCATTCTGATGATCTGGTCCCGTTTGGGCGCTACAAGGCCAAGATCGCCCCCACGCTGGGTGAGCGAATCCAGAACAGACCGCTGGGACGATACATCCTGGTTACGGCCATCAATCCAACGCCCCTCGGTGAGGGCAAGACCACCACCTCAATTGGGCTGAGCATGGGGTTGTGCCGTCTAGGTCATCGAGCCGCCGTCACGCTCAGGCAGCCTTCCCTAGGACCGGTCTTCGGAATCAAAGGGGGCGGTACCGGTGGCGGAAGAGCCCAGGTTCACCCGATGGAAGATATCAATCTGCATTTCACCGGCGATGCGCATGCCGTCTCTGCAAGCCACAATCTCCTTTCCGCATTTGTCGATAACCATCTGTTCCACGGAAATACGCTCAAGGTCGATCCGAACGGGATCAGATGGCCGCGCACGCTTGGGGTGAGTGACCGCGCGCTTCGCGACATTCTCCTGGGAGAGGAAACCGGGCGGCGGCCGGGGAAGTTTGTGATTACAGAGGCGTCGGAAGTCATGGCGGTGCTGGCCCTGGCGACCGACCATGCAGATCTTCGCCAACGCCTCGGGAGAATTCTGGTCGGCCTGACAAAGAGTGGACAGATGGTGCGTGCTGAGGAGTTTGGCTGCGCCGGCTCCATGGCCGTACTGCTGAAGGATGCCTTGTTGCCGAATCTCGTGCAGACCCTGGAAGGAACTCCGGCGTTCGTTCATGCCGGACCGTTCGGCAACATCGCGCATGGCAATTGTTCGATTGTCTCCGATCGGTTGGCGTTACATTGTGCAGACTATGTGGTGACTGAAGCTGGATTTGGGAGTGATTTAGGTGCGGAAAAGTTCTTCAATATTAAGTGCCGTACGTCCGGTCTTCGTCCGGATGTCGGGGTAGTGGTGGCGACCTTGCGTGCGCTCAAGCTTCATGGCGGTGGAGGAATCGTGAAATCCGGTGTTCCGCTGCCGCTCGGTGTGACGGGGCCGAATCAGGCGGCGCTGGAGCAGGGCTTCGCCAACCTCGAACAGCATATTGCCAATGTTCGGGCGCATGGAGTGCCGGTGGTGGTCGCAGTAAACGCATTCAAGGATGATTCAGTCGATGAATTACACTGGGTGTGCGAACGAGCATTGGCGGCAGGTGCCTCGGCAGCTGCGGTGTCGACCCATTGGTCCGATGGCGGACGGGGAGCGGAGGAGCTGGCCAGGGCGGTCGTCAAGGTTGCTGCGCAAGGCGCGCAATTCAGCCATCTCTATGATGTGACCTCGCCCGTCAAGAAGAAGATTGAGACCATCGCTACCAGGATCTATGGGGCGGCCGGCGTGTCGTTCTCGTCTCAGGCAGAGCGGGACGTGGAGTTGGCGACACGATTGGGATTCGATCGACTTCCCATTTGCATGGCGAAGACCCCGCTTTCACTCTCGCATGACCCCGCCGTGAAGGGGCGGCCCTCCGGGTTCACGGTGCCGATTCAGGAATTGCGGATTCTGGCCGGGGCTGGGTTCCTCACCGCGGTCTGCTCAGGCATTCAGTTGATGCCGGGTCTGCCGAAGAAGCCTACCGGGGAACGGATCGATGTAGACCCACAATCGGGTCAAATCGTGGGCCTGCAGTAGCGGAGTGTCAACGCTGTTTCAGGTACCGGAAGAATTCTGATTCGGGACTGACGAGGATGGTGGTCTTGTCCTTGAGGGTCTTGCGGTAGGCTTCCATGGTGCGGGTAAACTCGAAAAAGTGCGGATCCTGGCGATAGGCATCGGCATAGATGCGGAACGCCTTGGCGTCCCCGCCTCCGCGCAGTTCTTCCGATTCTCGATAGGCCTCTGCGAGGATGATCTCCCGATCTTTCTCCGCCTCCGACTTGATTTTCTGAGCCTCCTCCGCGCCCTCTGCGCGATACTGCTTCGCTTGCCTCTCCCGCTCGGCCTGCATGCGTGAAAACACAGCCTTTTCATTCTGCTCAGGCAGGTCGGCTCGTTTAATCCGCACGTCCTGGATTTCGATGCCATAGGCCGACGCTTTTTCGTTGGCGCGTTGGGTGACCACGGCCATGAGTTGCGCACGGGCCGATGAGACGATTTCCGCCAGATCGTGCCGGCCTAATTCCACCCGCAGTTCCGAGTAAATAATATCGTGCAGGCGCTGGAGCGCACCGCGCTGACTTTGGAACGCCTGATACACCTTCAGCGGGTCGGTGATCCGCCATTTTGCAAAGTTATCGAGCAGCAGAGTCTTCTTGTCCTGAGTAATGACGTCTTGCGCATTGGAGTCGTAGTCTAGGAGGCGCTTGTCGAAGTACGTGACTTCTTCGATGAACGGCATTTTGAGGTAGAGGCCACCTTCGGTCACATTCCTGACCGGCTTCCCGAGCTGGACTACGATGGCATTCTGGGTCACGTCCACAATGTAAAAAGGCGACGCACCGAGAACGAGCAGCCCGAGAACAATGCCGACGAATGCCAGGATAAATCCTTGCTTGCTCATGGCGTGCGCTCCTGCGTCGAGCTGGTCGGGGCCGGTTTGGAGAACCGATCGAGCGGCAGATAGGGCAGGGCACGGTCCGCCCCTTTGCCGTCCAGGACAAATTTATCAATGTGGGGGAGCACGTCTTCAAGGGTCTCGATATAGATCCGCTTGCTGATAATGTCTTTCGCCTGGTTGTATTCTTTCAGCGTCGCGAGGAACCGATTGGCTTCGCCCTGGGAACGATTGAGCCGCGCCTGCGCATACCCTTTGGCCTGGTTCACCAACTGGGCCGCTTCACCCTTGGCTTTGGGGGTAATGTCGTTGCGGTAGCCCTGGGCCTGGTTGATCAGCTTTTCGCGGTCTTCCTTGGCGTTGGTGACGTCCTTGAACGCGGCGGCCACGGCTTCCGGTGGGTCGACATCCTGCAATTGGACTGCGGCAACCTGTACGCCGGTCTTGTACTCGTCCAGAATGCGCTGCAGCAGTTCCTGCGTGTCGTGCTGGATCTGCGCCTTGCCGGTCGTCAGCGCTTCGTCGATCTTGCTCTTCCCGATGACTTCCCGCATCGATGCTTCCGCCGCTTTTCCGATCGTGTCGTCGATGTCCGCGACATTGAACAGATATTCGCGTGAACTCTTGATCTTATATTGAACGATGAATTCAATCGCCAGGATGTTCATATCGCCGGTCAGCATGAGGGCTTCCTGCGGCACCATTTGCTGGCGCGCCTGCCGATCGGTTCGAAAGCCGATTTCCACCCGATGCAGCTTGGCTACCTTCGGTTGCAGCACGCTTTCGACGACGGGGATCTTCATGTGTGGGCCGGGATCCACGACGCGCACGGGGATGCCGAAGCGTTTCACCACGCCTTCTTCGTCCGGCGCCACAATAAAAGCGCTCTGCCAAATAAGGAAGACCGTGAAGGCGACGAGGAGAAGGTTGCGAAAACCGCCGGTAGGCAACAGATTGCGGAGTTGTCCTTGGGCCTGCTTGAAGGCCTGATCCAAATCGTCGCCCTTCTTGCTCCAAGGGTCTTTGGGGTCCCAGACCATGTAGTGGCTCAATTCAGTGAGGGTGGCAATGTCGCCAGCTGGTCACCTTAGCAAAGTGAGGACCGTCGAGCAACACATAAAGGCGACCAGTTGATTTATCAAGATTCGTTGATATATGTTCTTGTCATGAAGGGAATCACGGTGCGTAGTCCGGCGCGGGCGGCAGAGTTGTTTCATGCACTTGCTGACCCGACGCGATTGGAGATTCTGGACGAGCTGAAAGAGGGCGAGTGCTGCGTGTGCGAACTGACAGATCGCCTGCAGGCCGGGCAGTCGCGGCTCTCATTTCATCTGAAGGTACTCAAGGGTGCGGGAATGATTGTGGATCGACGAGAGGGCCGATGGATGTACTACTCCGTGAACGCCGAGGCCCTTGCGGAGCTCGATGACCTCGTCGATTCGCTCAAGCAGGCGAAGCGGGCGCGCCGCGCCACCGGCTGCTGTTGATTTTTTTTTCTGCCCAATAGATCAATGAAAGTTGATGCATAAGGAGGAGGCGCTGAAATGGACGCACAAACGATTCGAGAGCTGGTCAAGGAAAAGTATGGTGAAGCGGCCGCAAGAGCCAAGAGCGGAGGCAGTTCCTGCTGCGGAGCTTCTCCCGCGCTCATGAATGTCGATCCGATCACGTCCAATCTGTATTCAGATCAGGAGCGTCAGGGGTTGCCGGCGGATGCCGTGGCGGCATCGCTGGGCTGCGGGAATCCAACGGTTCTGGCTGACCTTCATGCCGGTGAGACGGTGTTGGATCTGGGGTCCGGCGGCGGCATCGATGTATTGCTTTCCGCCAAGAAAGTCGGTCCGACGGGGAAAGCCTACGGGTTGGATATGACTGAGGAGATGCTGGCGTTGGCCAGAGAAAATCAGCGTGCAGCCGGCATGGAAAACGTCGAGTTTCTGAAGGGCGAAATCGAGCACATCCCGCTGCCTGATCGTTCCGTGGATGTGATCATCAGCAATTGCGTCGTGAATTTGTCCGGCGAAAAGGAGCGCGTGCTGGCGGAAGCCTTTCGCGTCCTGCGTCCCGGCGGCCGGCTGGCGTTATCCGATATTGTGGTGCGAGGGGCCGTTCCCTCGGAGATCCGACGGAATCTCGAATTGTGGGCCGGTTGTGTCGCCGGCGCGTTGGAAGAGACGGAGTATCGGGACATGCTGGCCAAAGCGGGGTTCGTCGAAATCGGAATCGAGCCGACGCGCATCTATCACGCCGAAGACGTGAAGGAATTGCTGATCGGCACAGAGCTCTCCAGTGATCTGCTCGTGGCCCAAGTCGAGGGCAAGTTCCTGAGCGCATTCATTCGGGCCAAGAAACCGGCTGTGACGGTCTAATTCGGCCGGATAGCCAGAGCACGAGGGAGCGAAGGTTATGGAGCTCGCATTATCGGTCGATGAGCCGCAGGTGGCCACGAAGCGGCTGTCGTTCTTTGAGCGGTATCTCACGCTCTGGGTGGCGCTTTGCATGGTGGCAGGTGTGCTAATCGGGCAGGCGGTGCCCGGTTTGGTGTCGAGCCTGCGAGGGGCGGAGATCGGACAGGGCAGCCCCATCAATCTGCCGATTGCCGTGTTGATCTGGCTGATGATTGTGCCGATGATGATGAAGGTTGAGTTTGCCTCGGTTCGTGACGTGGGCAAGCGGCCGGTCGGTCTGCTGATTACTCTGTTCGTGAATTGGGTGGTGAAGCCCTTCTCCATGGCGTTCTTCGCCTGGGTGTTTTTCCGGTACGTCTTCTCAGGCTGGATCTCACCCGCCGAGGCCGATCAATACATCGCTGGCACTATTATCCTGGCTGCGGCTCCCTGCACGGCGATGGTGTTTGTGTGGAGTTACCTGACCGACGGAGACCCTGCGTACACGCTCGTCCAGGTGGCCGTGAACGACCTGATCATGCTTGTGCTGTTTGTCCCGATAGTCGGGTTGCTGGTGAGCGGCGCGTCATCGTTGGCCGTGCCGTTCGATGTGCTGCTCTACTCTGTGGCGATCTTTATCGTCATTCCGTTGGTCATCGGCGCTGGGCTCCGGGTCTGGCTGGTGCGCCGGCATGGGCTGCGGTGGATGGAAGAGCAGTTCCTGCCCCGATTCGCGCCGCTGACGATCGCGGCGCTGCTCCTCACGTTGGTGTGCATCTTCGCGTTTCAGTCGCAAAACATCTTGGAGAAGACCGTACATGTCGTGTTGATCGCAGTGCCGATTCTCCTGCAGGTCTATATGAATTCGTCGCTGGCCTATGGGTTGATGCATCGGTGCCGGGTACCATACGCGATCGCCGCGCCGGGAGCGCTCATCGGTGCCAGTAACTTTTTCGAGTTGGCTGTGGCGACGGCCATCGCCCTGTTCGGGCCGGAGTCCGGTGCGGCGTTGGCGACGGTGGTCGGGGTGTTGGTGGAAGTGCCGGTTATGTTGTCCGTCTGTAGCGTCTGCAACAAGACCAGGCATTGGTTCAATCAGGAGGTCGGCGCATGAAGGCGCGAGTGTTATTCCTCTGTACCGGTAACTCCGCGCGCAGTCAGATGGCGGAAGGGTGGTTGCGGCATCTGGCGGACGACCGGTTTGAAGTGTTCAGCGCAGGCACTCACCCGGTGGGCGTGAATCCTGGCTCGGTCGAAGCGATGGCCGAGGTCGGCATCGACATTTCGGCGCACCGCTCGAAGTCTGTCGCTGAATTCATGACGCAGCCGTTCGATCACGTCATTACGGTCTGCGACCGGGCCAAGGAATCCTGCCCTAGGTGGCCGGGGTCCACGCACCTGCTGCATTGGAGTTTCGACGATCCGGCGGCGGCCACCGGATCGGACGACACCCGACGACAGCTCTTTCGACGAGTGCGCGACGAGATTTTAGGACAGATCAAGGGTTTCCTGGCCCAGGAGGGAACCCGGCTCATCCCGGATGCTCACTAGGTGACGGCGCCGCCGCAGGAGGAGCCGGAGCCGGCTGTGCACCCGTAGCAGTGGTTCCTCGTCACGATCTGCCGATGGTGTAGGCGCGCGGGATCGAAGTCTCGAATGTGGTGTGGGGTTTCCGGCGAGACCGGCAATTCCAGCATCTGATTGAAGTCGCAATCGTAGAGCGTCCCGTCCCATCCAACCGACAGAGTATAGCGGCACATGACGCCCGCTGCCGCCGCCGGGTTGAAGGCCGCCGCAAGCCGCTCCATGTAGCCTTCGAAGTTGCCGCTTTCGATCAGGAACTCCAAAAATCGGCTGATGGGCATATTGGTAATGGTGTACAGGCGAGTGAAGGTGACGCCGTGGCGGGAGGCCAGCTCCTTCCGGAACTTCGCTTCGATGCCGTCCTGCTTCGGCGGAAGAAAGGCGCCCACCGGGTTGTACACCAGGTTGAGCGTCAGTCCGCTGCCCTCTTTGCCGTAGCCCAGTCGGTTCAATAATCGAAGCGCCTCCATCGATTTGTCGAAAATCCCCTCGCCGCGTTGCGCATCCGTTTGTGTCGCCTGATAGGACGGCAGCGATGCAATGACTTCCACGCGGTGTTGCGCGAGAAACTCTCCCAGGTCGGCTTGCGAAGGCAGGAGCAGCACGGAAAGATTGCAGCGATCCAGCACCTGACGGCCCAATGATCGGGCCTGTTCGACGAGCCAACGAAAGTGCGGATTCAGTTCGGGAGCGCCGCCGGTGATATCCACGGTGGGAATATCCGCGCGAGCCAGGGCCTGGAGACAGAGGTCGAGCGTGTCTTTCGACATGACCTCCGTCCGGTCAGGTCCCGCGTCGACGTGACAGTGGCGACAGGTTTGGTTGCACAGCTTCCCCAGGTTAAGTTGGAGCGTCGTGATACCGGTCGCGCGAAGAGGATAGAGTCCAACCTGATTCAGAGCCACCTCGAACGGTTGACAGGCCGTCGGCTGGGCGAGGAGGCGCAGTTGTTCCGATGCGGCTGCGAGCGGATCCCGTCGAGCGAGCAGGCTTAGACCCATCGGATTGATCCTTTCCTCATCGTCAGGGGCTCAGCAACATCCGCCGGTCGGGCTACAGGCGACTTCCGTGCCGTCCACCCCTGCCGAAGCTCGCTGGTAGATCGTGAAGTGAGGTCGATAGGCCTCCTGTGTCAGGACCTGGAGGGTCTTGGAACAGATTTCCAATGGCACGCCGCGGTAGTACTGGTGATGATCGTCGTCCTCGGCACTGATGATCGGTCCGGTGAGAATCGCATAGGCGCCTTGCCAGACGCAGAGCTTCTGCTCCGGGTGGACGGCGCACCAGCGTGGGTCGGTGGCGGCGAGTGTGACAGGCGTGAGGCCGAGAAGAAACAACGAACGAAGCGGCTTACTCTGTAACAGTTGGGTTCGTTGGGCGTCGATTCTTTGGGGCACGCCGCGTTCGTACCGTTGGCCCAATTCATCAGTGACGCTCGAGAAGGGGCCCCGGAGCGTGGCATAGGACGAGGCCTTTTCGTCGGCGATGGCTGGAAACTTGTATCCCGTGAGCGTCACCGAGAGGAAATGGATGCCGTCGATCGACTGCCAGGGCGTGGACTTGATCTGGTGGACCGCGCGAAATCCCGCATCGACCATCCCGCCGATGTAGTTCTGCACCTGCAACGCGCCCGACAGGCAATCTCCCCACTTGGCGGCATCGTGCACCAGATATTGCGGCACGACCTGGTCCGAGACGATGTCGGAAATCGTAAACCGGCCGCCCGGCTTGATCACGCGGTACATCTCGCGGAAGACCTTCCGCTTGTCCGGCGCCAGATTGATCACGCAGTTGGAAATGATCAGATCGACGCTGGCGTCCTCCACCGGCATGGCATCGGCCATTCCCTTGCGGAACTCAATGTTCGATGTCGCGTAGCCCAGGTTTCCGGCCACGATGGGCGCGTTCCGGCGGGCAATCTCCAGCATGGTGTCCGTCATGTCGATCCCGATGACCCGGCCGGTGGGTCCCACCCGGCGCGCCGCCTCAAAACAATCGATCCCTCCGCCGGAACCGATATCCAGCACGGTTTCCCCGGGTTGAACCGTATTCAGTCCCGCCGGAGTGCCGCAGCCGTAGGAGATGGTCAGGACTTCTTCCGGAACAAACGATTTGAGGTCGGCAAAATCGTACCCCGTCGGGCAACACATTTGTTCTCCGGTCGCAGCCGCCCGGGCATAGCGGGCACTGACTTTCTGGGTGATATCGTCGATGGCCATAAGGTCCTCGGATTGGAATGGGGGAATGCAATCGGAATGGTCTATCAAGAGAAGAGGCGGCAGGTCAACATCGGGAGACGGGGGCAGCCGGTTCGACTGCCCCCGCAGGCCACGAAAGCCGTACGCGTGTCGGCGACTACTGCATCGAAGCCATCGGTTTCTCAACGATGTCGCCCTTCATCGGGCCCAATGCGCCCAGCAGCTCATTCTTCTCCCGTTCAGGCACTTTGAATTTGTTCAACGTGGCGACGAGGTCTCCGACCAGCGCGTCGAAGTCGCTGCTGCTGACCCCCATACCGGCATGGGTGCTCTTCATATTTCGCCCGGTGTAGGTGCAAGGTCCGCCCGACGCCTGACAGATTTGATCGACCAGCATCGATTTCAGACGCGGGATGTTGGCGTTGGCGAACTTCCCGTTGATGCGATTGTCCGCCGCCACGCGGCCGACGAAGTCGTCGACTACTGCGGTAACGGCCGTCTTGCCCCCTAGCCGGTCGTAGAGAGATTTTTCAGTTGCTGCGGTGCCGGCCGGCCCTGAGCCGACCGTATTACAGGCTGCGAGGGTCAGCGCGAGACCAAGGATCACAGAAAGGGATGGTATTCGTTGCGACATGAGAGTACCTCCTGGTTATGGGGCTGACAGTTGGGCCGGGTATGTCACGACATCGACCGGCTCTCTGTCTCGAACTACGAAGTGGAGCGGTAGTTGGATTTCCCGGGAACGAAAAAACTCCGTTGTGCCCCGATCGTTCTGGTGCTAGAGTTTCGGCGGATCGGCGCAGGTAGAGGGAATCTAGGTCACCGGGCAGACTCGTAGTTCTTGACGAGGATGCTCATGAGTCAATCACAGGCAGTGGCACAGGCACCTTCGATGCATGAGCAGGAATGGACGGGACTTCTCGCGCGCATTGCCGCCGGAGACCAGCCTGCGCTTGCGGAATTCTATGATGCGAGCAGTGCCAAGGTGTTCGGGCTGGCGATGAAGATCCTCGCGGATCGCACGGCTGCTGAAGAAGTCACCATGGATGTGTATACGCAAGTGTGGCGCCGCGCCTCCACCTACGACGCGGAGAGAGGCACGCCGGGGAGTTGGCTGATGACGCTCGCGAAGACCCGGGCCATCGACCGGTTCCGGAGCAGCTATCTGGAGCAGGGACGGCAAGTCCCTCTCGATCAAGCGGCGGAGTTGCCGGGTGATGTGGCGACTCCTGAGCAATACAGTGCCGACCTGGAACGGCAGCGGCTGGTGCAGGAAGCTCTGGCGAGCCTTTCCGCCGAGCAGCGTCAGGCGATTGCCTTGGCGTACTATTGGGGTTTGAGTCAGAGTGAAATCGCCGACCGATTGAAGTTGCCGTTAGGGACGGTCAAGACGCGGATGAGGCTGGGCATGATCAGATTGCGAGAGGTCCTGGCTCCGCATGGTGAAGGGTTGCGGTCATGACCGATCCACGCCACAAAGAGATGTCTCAGCTCGCGGCGCTTTATGCCTTGGAGGCCCTGGGGGATGACGGCCAGCGGCAATTCAAACAGTCTCTTGAGACGGCTCCTCCGGAAGTCCGGCAACAGGTCGCAGCGTTTCAGGATGTGGCGCAGGAGCTGGCGTTCAGCGGTCCCATCATCGTTCCCCCGGCGTCGCTCAAGGAGCGGCTCATGGCGCGTATCGCGCAGGAGCCGCAAGAACGGGAAGGCGCGGGGGACTTTACGTTTGTCCGATCGGCGCAGGTGGCGTGGCGGGACCTGGGCCCGGGTGTGTCCATGAAAATGCTGTTCCACGATCCAGCCGGAGCGCGGGCCACCATGTTGTTGCGGTTAGCTCCGGGCGGAAAACTAATGGCGCACCGCCACCGGCAAGTCGAAGAGTTCTACGTGCTGGAAGGGAGCTGTATCTGCGCCGGGGAATTCCTCCAAGCGGGAGACTACCACCGCGCCGCGGCCGGGAGCGCCCATCCCATCACATCGAGCGAGCAGGGGTGCCTGGCCCTGGTGATGACCTCGACACAGAACGAAGAGGCCGGGTAATCCGTTCAGTCCTGTTGCCGTCCTTTCCCCGGCCTTCCGAAGACCTGCCAATAGATCGTCACGTTCACCAGCACCACCATTGTCCCCAGCAGAATCTGAATGTTGCGTGTCAACCCTGCTGGATACATCAGCGGCAGGAGGTAGTGGCCAATGAAGTCGGAGCCATAGGCTGACTCTCCGGCCATGACCCGCAGGGTGTTTTCAATCGGGGTGAGCGGGCAGACGCAACCGGTGTACTCGACAATCGCTCCCCAGATCGCTGCCGGCAGATGCAGCCAGGCAAGGCGAGGCCATTTCAACAGTAGGAGCCCGCCCGTCACCACGAACAACACAAACGTCAGGTGTAGCAGCAGTATGAGATCCGCGAGGAGTCGATACCACATGGTCGGCAGTCTGAAGAAAGCGCGCGATGAAGGCAATCAGCCGACAGTGAGCGTAGCCGGCCGCCCCTTCCCTACATCTGAGCGGGAAGGTCGTAGCCCTGAGGCATGGCGGGGAAGGGGAGGGGCAACTGCGAGGTCGGTAATGTCACGGCGCTGCGGGCCCAGACGATCAGGTGATCCGGGTCTTCGAGAATGTCGGTAGGCACTTCGTAATACTGCGCGAGCGTTTGTTTGGCGCTCGGGCGGAAGGGGTGCATGCCGTGCGCGCGATAGAGCGGTTGCGTCACGTCGTTGGTTTTGAAGTAGAGCCGACCTTTGTGGATGATGCCGAAGAAGGTGGCCCGCTGGTAGAGGCCGTAGCCGCCGAACATGGCTTTTCCTGTGAGCTCAGGCATCTCACCGAGTTGATCCAGGACGAAGTCTTTGAAGCTATCGTGGCGCATGCGTCGGGCCCGTGATTGGTCACGAAACGGCGTGAGGGTCCTCACGTGGGCCTGGTGAAAGCAAACACTCTGCACCGATAGACGAAGAATTTCAATGTCTCTTCGGCACTCGGGGGCTCGCAGCCGGATCTCAGGCAGTCCGGGAGGGTTGGGGAGGTACGCGTACGGAGCAAGGGGTTTCGCTAGTGCTGCCGACCCGGCGATGGCGGTACAAGCTCTATAGGCAACTCACCACATCTGGAGGACGAGTATGCGTACATTCATCATTGCGGCTATCACGGGGCTTTGTCTGCTGACGGGGTTGTCGTTCTCTGTCGGAGCGGGGGAAACCAAGGCCAAGATCGAAAAGGGCAAGGGGGAGTTGAAGGGCGATCTCGAAGAACTGAAGGGTGAAACCAAGGCGATGAAGGAAGAGTTGAAGGGGAACGACACGAAAGCGGAGATGGAACGGGCGAAGGGTAAATTGAAAGGGGCGGGTGAACGGGCCAAAGGGAAGATGAAAGAGTTGAAGGAAAAGGCCACGGACTAGCGTAGCTTGTTAGCCGCCCGCCGGCCTGTCAGGGCCGGCGGGCAAGGTCATGTGCAAGTGTTGCCGTGAGACGGCTACTGTGGTTTACGCGCGCTTACGATCCTCACCGCGATCGGCAACGAAACGCCCTCTGGCCCGCGATATTCGTTCACGGCCTTGATGATACCCTGCTCGGCTTCGGCCTGTTGCTCCTTCGTCAATTTGGCAAACAGGTTTTGAATCGGCGCGGCGACATCCATCAAGCCGCGAAAGAATTCCTCCCCCGTAGCATAGGCCACCTCGGCCGTGAATTCTTCGTCATCGAGCGGCTTTAGGCCAGCCCGTTCGAACATGCCGGTCAGGTCGCCCGGCTTTGCAAGCCGGAAGATGCCGGGCGCATCAGGGTCCGGCGGCGGCAGGGGCGTGATGGTTTTGATCACATCCATGGGAATTCGAATGAACGGGTTCTTATCCGGCGCAGACCAGACGGCAGCGGCGACATAGCCGCCCGGTTTCAACACCCGGGCGATTTCCGCGGCAGCTTTTGGAATTTCAGGCAGGAACATCAAGCAGAATCGGCTGATCACGGCATCGATCGAACCGGTGTCGAACGGTAGTGAAGTGACATCCCCGGTACGAAACGTCACGTGCTGCAGGCCGAGTGTCTTGGCTTTCCGCGTGGCGACCGCCAGCATGGATTCGGCCAGGTCGATGCCGACCACGGCTCCTTCCGCGCCCACCACCTCACCGGCCAGCAGCGCCGGGTAGCCGGTGCCCGATCCCAGATCCAGCACTCGAAGTCCCGGGCGCACACGCGCGTCGGCCACCAGCCGGTGGTTGATGAAGGCCATGTTGCGATTAAAGAAGTCATCCCATTTATCCCAACCGGCGGCGACTCGATTCCAATCCTGGCGTTGGGCTTCGATCACGGCTTCTGGCGTTTGTGCGGGCATCGGCGTGACTCCTTGTTGGTCAGGGGCTATAGCGGCGTTACTTGACGCGTTCAAAGGCAAATACTTTCGGCACGTCTTTACCGGCCTTGCTCAGGGTCCATGTCTGGGTGAAGTGATCGTGGTCTTTGAACTCGACCGAGAGCTGGCGCATGTGCACATCGGTCGGGTTTTTCAGATTCGTGGCATCGACGAAGGTAAAGGTGATGGTTTTCTCTCCCTCTTTGACGGCGGCGGCGCGCATACGCGGCTGGTTGTTGAGCGAGCAATAATGCGTCAACATCAGTTGATCGCCGTCGCTGTAGTACATGGTCGTCATGGGGGGGCTGTCGGGCGGGGTGAGGGTTTCAGTCAGACTGGTGCCGCCTGAACCGAGGGCGAAGGAAATCTTGTGGGCCTTCCCTTCGGCGTCGGCTCCCTTCCAGTCTCCGACGAGGAGCTTGAGCGGGGCCAGACTGGTATCGGGGACGGTATCGGAGGCTTGGGTTGCGAGCGGTGCGAGGAGTAAGACGAGGGTGCCGAGAACACGAAACCTTCCAAGGGGCATGCCGATCCTCCATCATGGAAGCAGATGATGAATAAAAATCAGTCAAGCATGTCTCCAAGGTCCAGATCAAGACATTTTCCGCCGCTGTTGCAGAACGGGACAGCAGGGACGCCGGAGTGACTCAGAAATACACGTATCATGAATTGGACGGAAGGGAAAAGCTGGAGGTGTAATCTGGTGGGAATGGCTATCGCGCGCGTGCGGCCGAGGCCAGGAAAACCGATGCCGAAACGCCCCGGCGCCCGTCCTGAAGGCTTGTCACCAGCGACTAGCGCCACCATCCGCCGGTAGATGTGAAGAATGATCGCCAGCCTGTAATGTTTCCCGCCTTGCTCCGTCTGTAAGGGTGAACGGCTGATTTCACCACTCACAGGGAGGACTCACATGGCTCATCACCAATCAGCGACGATCACCGCACCGCGTCACCCAGCGCCGCGAAGTCACGACCACCACACGAACGGGCATGACTGTGTGCAGGCTCACGGCGATCACCTTGACCGTCATCAGCCTCACGAGCATCCGGAAGCGAACCACCAGGCCGCCTCGCTCGATCGAACGGCGCTCATGGCGACCCTGCATTGCTTGACGGGATGCACCATCGGCGAAGTGATGGGCATGGCGATCGGCACCGCGTGGGGATGGAGCAATTGGCCGACGGTCGGTCTCGCTGTTGCGCTGGCATTCTTCTTCGGGTATGCCATGACCTTGTATCCGTTGCGGCGGGCGGGTATGGCTTGGGGAACGGCGCTGGGGTTGGCCTTTGCGTCCGATACCCTCTCCATGGCCGCTATGGAACTGGTGGACAACGCGATCATGGTGATGATTCCCGGTGCGATGGATGCCGGGTTGCCTGATCCGCTGTTCTGGGGCAGTCTGGTCTTGTCCCTTCTGCTGGCCGGAGCGGCGGCATTTCCCGTCAACCGCTGGTTGATCGCGCGGGGCAAGGGGCATGCGCGGGTGCACGGGCAGCACTGCCACTGAGACGGTTCGGCTGCAATCGTCGATCCGTTGCTGCGACATGCCTGGCTGCTGATGAGGGGCAGCCAGCCGGGTGGGATCGTCGTTCAGTCCTTCGACGTACTTCACAGTACGCCTCAGTCCCTCACGACTCCGCGCGCCCGTCTCGCGGCGCGGCTTGACGATTGCGCAACGAACCGTCAGAAGCGATGACGGCTCAAGAGGAATTTGCGATGAAGACGCGCCCATATCTGTGCATGCTGGTGATCGTGACCACGGCCACGGTCGCCTTCGCGCTGGCTGGGTGCAGCCAGTTCGAGCCGCGCGACAAGCGTTTCTATTACCGTGCGTTGTGGAATTTTTCGTTGCGGGAAGATCTGGCCGAACTCGACAGTGAGTTCAACGGCGTGGACTTCGGCCATTCGAATCTGTACGAGAACCTGTTGCTGACCGGCGGTCAGGATGTACCGGCCATCGAGGGGCGGGCGCGCAAGCAGACGCTCGCGTTTATTGCGACCAAACCCCGGCTGAACCCGAACGAGGAGGCGATTGCACCGACCTACATGAAGCTGGCCTGGCGCGCGCAGAACACGTTCGACGAAGCCCATGCCCTGCACCGCGCCACGTACGACATTGCGGTGTCGGACGAGCCGGAGAAGGATCGGGCCATCCGTAATGTGTTGGCGTACTATCAGGACAGCGCCTACGCGATCACGTCGAAGCGATTGGATCACCATCGACTGGACCAGTTTCCCTATTCCAAGGCCTTCAGGACACGCTTCCCGCTGTTCAACGCGACGATCTGGTCGTACCACTATCTGCAGGTGGCCGTGTACGACCCGTTGCGGGCCGCGCGTAACCTGGCCGCCAAGACGCAAGCGGTCCGGCCGATTCTTGCGACCTATCGGAGGTATCTCGAACAGCCGCCGGTGCAGTGGACGTTCATGCCGCTCACGGCGGAACTGAGTCCGCAGTTCGCCGCGCGGTATCCTGAATTGGCCAACATCTTCGACAATCTCCATATGCTGCACGACAACATCAGCGACATTCTTACGAGTGAGCGGCTTCCGACCTGGGAGGCGAAGCGGGCTGAAATTTATCGTGTGCTGAATCACTACTATCTCGCGAGTGCGGATGCGACCAATCCGATGATCGTGCAAGGACAGGAGCATCACCATTGAAGCTGAGAAGCGGGCGAGTCTTTGCGCGCTTGCTCGGCGCGGCCCTCGCGCTGGCGACCGCGCCGCTGTTCGCCTTGGACCATGACAACCTCGATCCCAACCGTCCGATCGGCATGGAGGATGCCTATGCCATTCCGAAAGGGGAAATCGGCCTGGAAGGCGGGGTGAGGTTCAATGACCGTCGAGAAGGCCGCACGCAGGTGACGTTTCAACCGCAAATCATCTACGGCGCCTTCGCCAATACGCAGATCGAAATCCAAGGCGATCTGTTTACCGACCCGCGCTCCATCGTGGGGGCGAACAAGTCCGGCGATTTGCACCTGGGGGTCCTCTACAACTTCAATACGGAAACGTTGGTGCTGCCGGCGTTGGCCGTCCGGGTCGAGGCGGATGTACCCACCGGCGTGAATTCTAAAGGCGTGGATACGCAGTTCACCGGCATCCTGACCCGCTCGTTCGGGCGGCTGCGGGTGCACCTCAATGCGGGCTATACCGTGATCGGGTCGCCGCAAGGACAGGAGCGGCCCGGCGCCTATCGTGCCGTTGCCGCCGTCAGTTACCCATTGGGCTACCCCACGAGTTTTCGCGATACGCTGATTGCCAGCGTCTCTACCCGCCAATCGGACCTGCGCGGGCAACAGAACCACACCGGCGTGGAAATCGGCATCCGGCATCAATTGACCTCGCGCGTCGTGCTCGACGGCGGGCTCGGTACCGAGTTTGTCGGGCCGGCGGATCGCGCCGCGTTGCTGGGGACAATGGGGGTCTCCGTCGGATTTTAGAGATAGGGGGGGAGGCGTCCGGCGTTGCTCTGTGGAGCGAAGGGACGGGGCGTCTTAGCGTGCCAGGCTCAGTTTTGCCATGTGCCAGAGACTCTCCGCCAACCAGCGGCTGTCTTTGAACAGATGGGCCAGTTCGGACGTGAGGATGAAGAAGGCCGGATAAAACAGGTGCGGGATCGACTTACTCCAGGCCAGGGCCGGTTCCACAAGCTTCCCAAAGACGGAGCGCCATTTCCAGGCCACGACCACGGCCGTTACACCGAGGCACGCGCCCGTCAAAATATCCGTCGGAAAGTGGAGGCCGACATAAATTCTCGGGAGGGACACGATTACCGCTGCGTGGAGAAAGGCGAAGGCCCCCACCAACGGAGACACCAACCAGAGGCCGGCGGCAAGGGCAAAGAAGAGTGAGGCATGGTCGCTGGGAAAGGAACTCCACCCGGCCAGGAAATCGGCCGGCATGGTGTAGGGCAGGGTGAAATCCAATCCGGCGGTGTGCACCGGACGTGCGCGGTAGGGGAGGACGAGCTGAAGTGCGCGGGCGACCGCCATCGCCGCGAAGGCCGCGAGGATCGTCAGGAGGACGGTTTGTCGATGGTCCTCACGATGGGGGACGCGAAACCAGGCCCACCAGATGAGCGGCAGCGAGAGATACCCCTTCAGCGCATCGCTGTCGCTGATCGTCATGATCAGGCTGTCGATGGCCCAGGACCGTTGGGCAAACTGGTTGAAGAAACCTAAGACGGTCGTGTCGAATCCGTTCATGTGCGCGTCATCTGCAGGGTGGAGTCCTTGTCGCGTGAGTCAGAGGTCATGAGGCTCGGCTCATGCCGGGGCGCAGGTGCGCGGCAGCGGCAAGATAGCGGAGGTCAGGCCTGTTGTAAATGCTTATAAGCCAGACCGGTGAAAATCGAAAAATGTTTTCGTCATTCGAGCGCCCGACGTGAGACTCGCGTCCGGCGACGGCCAGGGCCGATGTGCCCTGGTCAAAGCCGTCCTGGAAGGATTGGATCTGCCCGTCTCGTTGGATCGATCACCACCTTCTTGACGGCCATTCGGCCCTAGGCAGATAATGCGCCCGTCGTCAGGAGGCAGGCATGGGACGAGCCGGCCTGATCGCACGCGGAATCATGGTACTGGGCAGTGTGCTGCTGCTCGCCGCCTGCGGCGATTCATTCAATGACGCGTATTGCGACGCGAACAACCACCGCAATCAGCAAACCGTCGAACACCTCACCAACGTCCTCGAGCAAAAGCGCAATCAGCCCGGACTCTATCTCGCGCGTGCCCGCTGCCACTATTTTCTTGGCGCCTATGCGCAAGCCCTGCAGGACGCGTCGGAGGTCATTCGCCGTCTGCCCAATAAAGCCGATGCCTACCTCCTTCGCGCCAAGGCAGGGAAGATGCTCGGCCAGATTCCACAGGCGCTGCAAGACTACAGCGCTGCCATTAAATTCCAGCCGACCGCCGAAGCCCACTATGGCCGCGGGTTGACGTACCTCCGGGAATACCAAGGAAAAGATCGCGAAGCCCTGGAGGATTTCACCGCCGCCATTCGCCTCGATCCCAAACACGTCGGCGCCCACGCATTCCGCGCTCAGATTTACAGCCGCCACGAACAGTTTCAGAACGCACTGGCGGATTCGGAGACAGTGCTCAAGCTCGATCCCACCACCCCCAATGCCTACTGCAATGTCGGCTTTGCGCACTATGCGCTGGGGCATGACGCCGAGGGCCGCAAGTTTCTCACCACCTGCTACCAGAAAGATGCCGATCCCCAGACGCGCGGCTATTACGAAACCGAAGTGAACAAAGTGTTGTACGCGCGGAAGCCCAAGCGGAATCCCGGTGGGAGCTACGTTGCCGAAGGGCGGGAGGTGACGCCCTACGACCGGGAAATGGAACGGCAGCACAATGTGTACGAGAGTTTTCGGAATTCAGGCTTCAATGATCGGGCGGAGGCATGCAGGACGGATGGATCGAAATGTTGAGAGAGAGGCGGGGTGGCCTGACGGGGCAAGAACCACTGCCGGCTCACCGTCTCGCCGGCGTGCGCAGACGTGACGCTCCTTCTTCGTCGCGTCGCGCACCTCGCGCAACGCGCGTCCTACTAAGGGCCTCGTTCGACGCGCGCAGTTGGGAACGGAGTCACGCCACTACTTGAGGGGGGAGGGAAGTAAGAAGTAAGTGGAGGGAGAATTAGGCAGAGCAGGGTGACCGCCTCGTATGCCGGCCAGAGCCTTCTCGAATTCGGACGCATCCTTTTCTGTTTCGAAACTCGTCACCAGACCAGTTCACACCCGGTCGCACTGTCTGCACCGAGCGATCACACTACGTCCCATCTGTCCCGCACATGTTGTGGAATGGTTGAGTTGAGTGTGAGAAGCCACAATAGGATGGTGCGTCTGCAACCCGAGCTCGCCTACGCAGGGATTTCTTGTTTCTCTATGTCAAGCTCAACCACGGAGATAGACTGGTGCGGAGCTGACTCGCAGATCTCCTTGTGCGTCGAGCCTCAGCTAGGTTGAGCGCTGTATTGTAGAAGAAGGAGTAAGTATGCACCGAGCTCGACATCTCTTCGACATTTGCATTCTTCTGGTGGGTTTGTTTGCGGGCGGCTGTTCGTCGTCTGCGACGTATATCAGAGCAACGGTTCCTGACCATCCGCTTGACCGGGTCGCACAACAATCCCAAGAACAGTGGTCCGTCGAGAAGGTGGATGCCAATACGTTAAGTATGAGCGACGGGTGGCCGGCATATAGCTTCGGAGCGCTGGGTTATGGCGCGTCTCATGCCAACCTGTCTTTCGACCCTACCACTTCCGAACTAGATGTGCAGTACTACTTTAAAGCTTTTCCGATCATGACGCTCTGGATTCCATTTTCAATCGATGCCGAGCCGGGGGCATTCGGGGCAGCGCTGAAATCGACCATGAATGATCAAATTAATGAGATCATCAAATGGAGCGGTGGGACGATCATCTCCAGGCGAGCGGGGGATCGGTCAGAACCATTTCCTCCTAAGTCCAAAGGGAAGGATTCTTCATGGTCGCCGGCGACCCCCTAAGCCGATCACCGACTCAACACAGAGTGGTGTGGGACCCCGTCTCGATTGACAGCAGTCTTCATCGATCGGTAGGCTAAGAAAAAAACGGGAGGGTTTGTGATGGCACTTCTTCTCGCGTTCTACCTCATCTTTTCCGCAGTCATTCCCGCATCAGCGTTAGAGGGTTCCCCGGCCACCGCCGCGTTGGTCATCAAGGCCGATGTTCTGTATTGGGAAGGCGAGGAACTCGTGGTGAAGGAATTCTCCGGTCACGAGGAGCGTCTGCTGGTGACCCCGGAGACCAAAATCGAGGGCGTGGTGGGCGGTCGCTTGAAGACCGGCGACAAGATCGTGGCACAGATTACCGACGACCGTAAGGCGCTCTCCATCAAGTTGCAGGTTCCGGACGGCCGGTAGGGGCCTCTGGCCAGGCTCACGCTCACTCAGTGCCGACCGTGAGCCGCACCTGCATCTATATTCAGGCAACCATTTCGGCTTTGCACCGTCACAATTCGGAGCTTCATCCGCTCTTACCGTTACTTGAACATGTCGTAGTCGTAAATCGAGTGGTGATGGCCGATGTACCGGAGCTGCACCTGGTTCGGGCCGAGGAATTTAAAGATGATGCGATAGGATCGATCGACACGAAAGCTCCACACTTCGTGATGTTTGGGGCGGAGCTTCTCTGTATGGAGCGATGGGTAAAACGGATTCTCCCGGAAGAGATCCGTTTTGGAAGCGGCCTTTCGTTGAATTGGTTTGGGAAGCTTGGAGAAAAGGGCGTCGAAGGTTGCGGTAGTGGAAAGCTCGAGCATGATCGAACTACGCGATCAACTCTCGTAGCGACTTTCGTTTCGTGATTCGCCCCGCTTTGTGGTCCTTTTCAGAGGTGTCCAGCGCATCGAGGAATTCTCGGCGATAGAGGCCGATCGAATCACAAAAAGACTCAAAATTTTCTTTTGAGATTTTGAACTGAAAACTGTCTTTGGTTCGTTTCACCACTTTTGCTGCAAGCGCCATGATGTCCCTCGTTATGCGCTAATTTTACCGCCTTCAGAGGCGAGAGACAATCTGAAACACCGTGGCTCTCGCTTAATCGAGGATTGAGAAGGCGCCGATAAAATACGGTCCATTCGCCGCCTGCGCGCCTCTGATCCGCACTTCGGTCACATCGAACACCCATCCGCCGACCAACCAGGGATTGGGGGCCAGGTTCGACCAGTACCACCAGCTGCCGTTCGATTTCCTGAACCAGAATTGAATCGGCTCGGTGCCGGTCACTCTGACGATCGGCATGTCGAACACCCTGGGCTGATGCGTGACTCGATCCTCCATCCAGATCTTGATCCAGTGATCCTTGCCATGTGTGCCGAGCGTTCTCGGTTCATGAATCCAATCGGCGGCGATGCAGTCGTCGCCGACGTTCCGTCCAAAGCCCGCGCCGGGGCCGTCGCCGGGATCGACAAAACAGGGGGTGAGCAGACTCGGACTGTCGAAGACCAGGTGGATGTGGCCATAGGTCATGTCGTCCACGTTGATGTAATTGCCGAAGCAGCGATGGCGGTAGGTCCAGCAGGCCTGATGGGTGGCATTACACGGTTGCAACTCGCCTGAATTGTCGATGCCGGTAGGGTATCCGAAGTTCCCTCTTGCCTGCCCGTAGATATAGGTCAGCGCAAACGTATTATCGAAGTCGACCACGCAGTCACCCAGCCAATCGTGGGCTTCGGCCGGTGTGGATGTCGCTAAGAGTCCGCCCAGGATGACGGTTGTGAAGAGCAGCAGCGTGCCGAGTGGTATCCGCTTCATGGTCCTTTCCTTTCTCGCTCAGGTCGGGTGCCGTTCACGGTCACTTTTCGGTCGCGTCTCGTAACCGCCGAAATGCCTGATCACGCTCGGCTTCCGGCAGAAGCAGTGCCGCATGGTGATACCGATCCACCAAACGCTGCTTCTGCCGAAAGTTTGTGGCTTGGGTAATCTGTGTGAGCAAGCCGTTCAAATCGACTCGCCCGGGGGGATTCTGCTGGTGCAGCGACGATTCCGCCAACATGGTGCGCACTTCTTCATCGCTCGCTTGCCGTGGTCCTTGCACGGTTTGTCCGGCTTCGCCGAGCGGCCCTCCCGGCACGAACTGGTGAGGAGGAGGCGGAACACATCCATAGAGAAGCAGCATCAGCAGGGTGATCCGGCGCATCGTTCCCTCCTTGTCTTCTGCTGTCGATCCTGGAAGCGTGGCCAGAAAGCTCGCTCCGCAGGAGGTCTGGGCACGACTTCACATCACGCAAACTCTGCGCCATCGAACTCAGACAGAGCCTCTGCGCGTAATAACAATCGCTTGGAGACGGTGTCTGGAACTGCTGGTATTTGTGGGTGTCTGAGGCGGTATCGCATCGGATACAGCTCCGTATCACATTCGATACCACTACGTAGATGAGTTGCGCGAAGGTGAGAAGGCCTCTTGCCGTTGCGTGATTTCTATGTTGCCGTTCCGGTTCTCGTCACCTCGACGAACCGCTCCGTGGAGTCGTCCAGGGCGCGGCTGTTACGGCCCTGGGCGCGATGGATGTACAGCAGGTCCTGGCTGATGCCTTGTTTCTGTGTGGGCGGTAACGGCATCTGGTAGGAGACAGGGCGTTCGTGATCGGACAGTTGGAGCCGGGGATCGTAGACGCTGTTGAACTTCCACAGCATCTTCACGAAATTCGTTTGGCCGCGCAGCAGATGTCCGGCGACGATCCGCGCAGTCGACTTCAAGGCTCTCCATCCCAAGTGTTTCTGGTTCAAGATCTGCTGCGTCTTGACCAATTCCGCATAAAATTCGGGTAGGGGCACCGTTGTCGGCAGGACCGCATGCTGGATGTCATAGAGGCGATAGTCGCGGGTTGTGACACGCCGTGCTTCCGTATGCCAGGACTCCGTGCCGGGATAGGGCGTATTCATGCTGATGTTCACGATCTCGGGAATCTCCAGGCACCATTGACGGACGATCTCGAACCGGCGTCGATCCCAGCCGGGATCGGCGATGAGGTTGATGGCGACCGTGATGCCGAGCGAACGGGCGAATTCGAGCGCTTCGAGGTTTTTGCTGATCGTGGTGCGTTTGCGATGGTGCGCGAGCCCTTCCTCGTCCATCGCTTCGATGCCGATGAACATGTAGGCGAGGCCGAGTCGCTTCCACAGGTGAAACACCTCTTTGTTGCGGAGCAGGACATCGCCCCTCGTCTCCAGGTAATACTGCTTCTTGATCCCTCGTCGTGCCACGGCCTCGCCGATCTCCATGCCCTGTTTGGCTTGGATGAAGGCGACATCATCGACGATGAACACGCCTGGTTCTCGAATGGAGGCCAGATCGTCCACGATTTTGTCAGGGGCTGCGGCGCGATAACTCCGGCCGTAAAAGGTCCAGGCGCTGCAGAAGGAGCAATCCCAAGGACAGCCGCGGGTGAATTCGATGGAGGCGCAGGGGTCGAGTACGCCGATGAAGTATTTGCGCCGGTGCCGCAGTAGGTCGCGCGCCGGAAGAACATCGTCCAGGCCGGTGAGCATACGGGCCGGGGGACCTTCGCCATACCGCGTCACGACGCCGGGTACCTGTGCGAGCGCCGACCGATCTTCTTCAATGGCCGATAACAGGGGGCCGATGGCGCCCTCACCTTCGCCTTTCAACACGCAGTCGATCGCGCCGCCCGCATGCTCGAGCATGGCTTCGGCGACGAAGGATGCGCTGTGCCCGCCGACGAACACCGCACTGTGCGGGAGTTGCTGTTTCGTGAGCCTTGCGAGATCCACGATCTCGGGCACGTTTGCCAGATAGTTGCAGGCGAAGCCGATCGCCTCGGGGCGACGCTCCTGCAGCAGGGAGGCGAACTGTTCCCGCGACTCCACTTGCAGATCGATCAGTGCGACGTCGTGACCGGCCTGGCGCGCCGTGGCTGCGACGAGTTCGAGTCCCAGCGGTTCGAGGCGCAGATAGATTTTCGTATACATCAACGGGCCTGGATGGACGAGCAGCAGTTTCATACATACCCTCCCTCGACGATGACTTGGAGGGGGACTATATGCTGTTCATGAAATCTTGGGGCCTAGGGAGAGTCCTCATTGTGCCCGTGAGTAAGCCTAGGGACTGTTTCAACAATGGTCAGCGCGATCGGCTTGCAGGCGCAGTTCTGTTCCGGTCGCAACGTCCGCCTGCCAAAGGCCGAAACCAGCATTGATGGCGTGGTCCCCCCCTCTGAGCGCCGCGAGAGCGTCGATGGGAACTTTTCCCGTATCCGGCTAGGAACTGACCGCGCGCCGGAGTATCCTCTCCAGGACATGTATCCTCAACGTGCCCATAGCACACCGTTCCGGTCCATGAGCGGCTGGCTGGTGATCTCGGGTCTCTTCATGGCCCTGTGCGGCCTGCCCGTTTCCGCAGGAGCAGCCGTCACGACCTTCACGGCCGAAGACTACGCCTTCACCGGTCCGGAGCAATTCGAATCAGGCTGGCGAACGGTACGGCTCATCAATCGCGGCCGGGACGTGCATCAGGTTCAATTCCTGGCGCTGCCACCGGGAAAGACCGTGGCCGATGTCGAACGGGCGTTGGTTTCCCGATCGCCAAGCCTGCCGAACTGGTTGCGGCGTCATGGGGGAGTGAATAGTGTCGCCCCCGGTCATGAGGCGTCCGTCAGCATTCAGCTTGATCCCGGAGACTATCTGTTGCTCTGCGGCATTCCGGATGTAGCGGGCCGTCCCCACGCCATGCGCGGCATGGTGCGCGCGCTGCGAGTGGTGGAAGCTACGGCTCCGGGCGAGCCCGCGCCGCGCGCCGATGCGACGCTGCGCTTGAGCGATTTTGTATTTGCCCTCAGTGGTCCGCTGCAGGCCGGGTCTCGAACTGTGCAGCTCGTGAATGACGGCCGGCAGGCCCACGAATTGGTGCTGATTCGACTCGCAGAGGGAGCGTCGGCGCAGGAGTTCATCGCGCGCTACAGACCGGGAGGCTTGCCCAATTCCGCTGGGCGGGAAGCCGGCGGTCTCACCGGTCTCGATCCCGGACGAGAGGGCTTTGTCCATCTCGATCTGGAGCCGGGGCGATACGGCCTGCTCTGTTTTCTTGCGGATCCGGTGACAGGAGCCCCTCACTTTTCCCGCGGCATGTGGATGGACATGGAGGTGAAGCCGGCGCTGACCCCCGCAGAGGGCCCGTGACGTATCGGGACCTGATGCGGCTGGCGAACGGTTATGCGGAGTCGAAAGTGCTGCTCGTCGCCAATGAACTCGGCCTGTTCACGGCAATCGGCCAGGGCGGCAAGTGCGCCGACTCACTGGCCACCGCCTGCCGCGCTTCGCGCGAGGGCATGGATCTCCTGCTGAAAGCGCTCGCAGGGCTTGGACTGGTTCGTCTGAAAGCGGGGCGTTATTGGAATACGACGTTGGGGCTGAAGTATCTGGACGGCCGAAGTCCGACGGCGGTGACGAATCTGCTCTGGCTGCTGAACCATCATTGGTCGGATTGGACGGGGATGGCGCGCGCCGTTCGTCTGGGTCGGTCCGGGTGGGCATCGGTCACCAAGACCGCGGCGTTCCGACGACGGTTTGCCCTGGCCATGCACGAGCGCAGCTATGTGTTGGCACCGCTCACAATCGATCGGATCCGGTTGCCACGTGGAGCGACGCGCCTGTTGGATTTAGGAGGCGGGTCGGGCGCCTACTCCATCGCGCTGGCGCAGCGGTATCCGGAGATTGGCGTGCTGCTGGTGGATCAGTCCGTCGGGGTTGCCCGGCGCCGGATCACCAAGGCCGGGTTGGCCGACCGTGTCGCAGTACGGCAGGGGGACGTGTTGACAGCCCCGCTCGACTCGGGATTCGATCTTGTGTTGCTCTCCAACCTGGTGCACGACTTTAATGAGGCGGAGAATCGACGGCTGTTGCGCCGCGTGCATGACGCGCTGAGACCCGGGGGAAAAATTACGATCGTGGAGTATTTTCTGAACCCGGCCGGCACCCTCCCTGCTGAGGCCGCGGTGTTTTCGCTGCTGATGTACGCGTTCACGCCGACCGGGCGGAGTTATGCGTGGAACGACGTCGAGGCCTGGCTGGGGGCTACCGGATTCGGACGGTTTCGCCGGCGGTTGGTGACCGACAGTATCGGCACGCTGGAGGCTGTCAGGCTGTGACTTCAGCCGGTACCGGGGCGACGGCACTCAGCCGCGCATGGTACTGCTGCAGATGCCGCCGGATCGGGATGAGTAATCGTGGCGGGATGTGAGGGCAGACTTCACGATCGAAGGACACCGCCCGTTGATACCGCTTCACTCCCAGTGCCGCTTCAGCCAGGGCCCAGTAGAGATTCTCAACCCACCCTGACCGGATCACGGTGTCCAGATATTTGTACAGGACTTGCGGCGATCGCACGGCGCCTCGGTAGGCATCTTTGATTTCGTTCAACAGCTGCTCTTCCTTCGCCGTCCGCTGATACAGGCCTTCCACGACATGGTTGAGCGAGAGGAAGTCTTGCAGGTCGAAGCGGGCATCGACCGGTTGTGTCTGCTCACGATAGAGGTTCCAGTCGGTCGTGAAGTGGAGCCGCTCCAGCAGGGGCAGCAGGTCTTGCAGCGTGATTTCCTCCACCGTTTCGCAGGAGCGGGAGAGGCGGACCTTGATGAAGGTACGTCGATCGTAGGAGTGCTCGGGCAAATAGTGCGTGCCGGAGAGTTCCGTCAATCGACCGGCCTGGTCGCGTTTCGGGAATTGCCATTGCCATTGGTCCGGGAAGTGAACCCCGGCCGCCTGTAATTCCGCCCTATAGCAGGGAAGCAGGTGGTCGAAGAAAGGTCCGCCTGCGTCGTCCAGCGGCGTTCTCGGTGGGCTGCCCACTGCCAGAGTGAGTCTCGCGAAGGGCATGCGGGTATAGCCATTATCGTCCACGACAAAGTTGAATCCGCCCCACGGTCCGATGTCGAGCAGGGTCTCATAGCCCTGGTCCGCCAGCCATGTTTCGGTATCAAATGCCAGACGCCGCCAGAGTTGGATTAAGGCGCCGATGTGCACGTGGCGATTGCGGAACAACGGGACGAAGGTTCGATGCGCGCCGCCCTGTGTGCCGCGGAGGCGGGTTTGGAGTTTGAGGGTTTCCCACTCGACCGCTTGAGCCAAGGTTCCCTTTCGGACGGGCAGGCCGGAGAGATCACGTCGACAATCCGCGGCGATTTCTGCCCATAGGTCCGCTCCGGGCATGGCCGTAGCCGCTTGTTGCGTGACGTGATCGATCAGGTGGGAAATCCCCGACGGGGCATGAGCCGCTGCCAGACTCTGAAGGGAAGTCCGGAAGTGGTGAATGGCCCGGTCAGAGCGACGCTTCCAAGCGGCGCTGAACGCGCTCATGTCGGAGGCCCTGCTCGCACAGGCGTCACACATCGCAAGGACTGAGCTCCCGTTGCTCCGCCAGGATGTGTGAGGTCCGTCCTGCAGCGGCGAATTCTGCGCCCGCCCTTTCATACGGCACTCGGGCTACGAGGCGGAACTCGTAAACCCCGAAGGTCCGGGCAAGAAGATTACGAGGGAGCTGAGAATCGTGAGGATTTGGGAAGGTAGAAGGGGGTAATCACCAGAGAAGCGCCGGCTCTGACTACGGCGAATCCCGGTCAGCGAATGGGGATGTGCGGTGCGTGAAGCGACGCCCGAGAGGAAAGGCGGCGGGCGCTTCGACTGACCCAGTCTGTGCCCGGCGATGGCGGAAGTACGGCGTTAGCGCCGCCTCCGCACTCGCACGGGCTGCCGCCGCTGGATCCAGTCCCAGATGAGGGTGCCGATGACCAGAGCGGGAAGCGCCAACAGCCAGACATACCAACTTGTCCAGAGCATAGGGTCGTGCATCATCGTGCCTCCAGTGTGTCCGGCCGGGGATAAAGCAAGCACCATACCGCCGTTCATTGTTCCGAGGGATTGCACCGTAAATCGTGAAACCATCGGCTATTCGCATAGATGCACGGTTGTGGCGACGATTTCCCCTGTCGCAACGCGCGCCAGGCAAATTTTGCCCGTCGCATAAACCTCACAATACGTGACGCCATTCCCACAGGTGCCGGATGGAGACAACCGGAGGAGGTCTACGGAGCCGATACATCGGTGCACGGTTCGGTTCGTTTATCCTGCCAGCAAGAAGACGAGTTGCGGTAGCCAGGGCAGCAACGCCACGCTGACGCAGATCGAGAGGGCGACAATCGATGTGACGAGGTCTTCGTCCAATCCCGTGTCGGTTGCGAAAATGACCGCCGTGACGGCGGACGGCATGGCGACGACGAGGATGACGATCGCCCGTTCCATGCCCGAAAGGTCGAGCCCGTAGGCGACCGCAAACCCGAGCAGCAACCCGCCGATCATCCGCATGCTCACCCCCAGTAATGCCAGGGGCCAGGTTCGGCGCACGGCAGAGAAACTGATCGACAGGCCCAGCACCAGGCTCGCCAGGGGTGTCGTGGTGAGGTGGACGGGGGTGAGGGTGTCGTGGAGCCAGGCGGGAAGATGGAGTCCAAACAGGGCGAGCAGCAGGCTGAGACAGAGGGCCCAGAGCGGCGGAGACGACACAAGCCGGAGCATGGCGGATTGCGCCGTGGCGCTCCTGGCTCCGTGCCAGACCGCGAGGCCGTAGATCACCGTGAGCGTCAACGTGGTTTGCCCCAGATCGAAGAGAATCGCCTGCGCCAATCCCTTGTCACCCAGTGTTGCGAGGATCACGGGATAGGCGAAATAGACGGAGTTGATACAGCCGGTGCCGAGGAGAAGTCCCCCTCGCGTGGCGCGCGGCAGATGCAGGAGGCGGGCGACGGGCCAGGAACAGAGCAGCATCGAGAGGGTCACTAGGCAGGCGGCCACCGGCAGCTTCCAGGCTGTAGGGGCGAAGACCACTCGATCCAGCGACACCAGAATCGTCGCTGGCAGGCTGATCGAAAAGACCACGAAGGCCAGACGCTCCGCATGGATTTTCCCGAGCAGGCCGGACGACCGGAGCAACGCACCGAGCAAGAAAATGGCGATGAAGGCTTGAAGGGTGGCGGGCATCGACGGGAGGGTAGCAGAAAACCTGCTCGAAGAGGAGGCGCATCATCCGACTGATCCCCGCGTCTTTTTCTATGCGCCTGGACGGCGGGCCTGCTACGATGGCCCATCCCATGACTCACCTGCAGCGTTCAGCACCACCGCGGCAAGCGGCGGTCTTTTTCATCCTTGTCACGGTCGTGCTCGACATGTTGTCGTTCGGGATCATCATTCCGGTGTTGCCGAAGCTGGTCGAGGAGTTTCTCGGCGGAGATACCGCGCAGGCTGCGGAAATCTACGGGCTGATGGGCACGTCCTGGGCCTTGATGCAGTTCGTCTGTTCGCCGATTCAAGGCACGCTGTCCGATCGCTTCGGGCGGCGTCCGGTCGTGCTCCTCTCCAACCTGGGTCTCGGTCTCGATTTCATCCTCATGGCGCTGGCGCCCAGTCTCGTCTGGCTCTTTGCGGGCCGGGTGATCTCCGGCATCGCGTCATCGAGTTTCAGCACAGCCGGCGCCTACATCGCCGATGTCACGCCGCCGGACAAACGCGCCGCTGCATTCGGCCTGATGGGGGCCTCGTTCGGCCTCGGGTTTGTGTTGGGTCCCGCGGTGGGCGGGTTGCTGGGCGCCATCGATCCCCGCTGGCCTTTTTGGGGCGCGGCGGCGACGAGTCTGCTCAATGCCTGTTACGGGTTTTTCGTGCTCCCGGAATCGCTCCCGCTGGAGAAGCGGGCACCGTTCCGGTGGAAACGGGCCAATCCGGCCGGCGCGTTGATTCTGTTGCGTTCAGATCATGAGCTGTTCGGTCTGGCGACAGCGAATTTCCTGATGAACCTGGCCCACGGAGTGTTGCCCAGTGTGGCGGTGTTGTACCTGGGCTATCGGTATGGCTGGGGGCCGTCGGCGGTGGGGTTCACGCTTGCGGCGGTCGGGGTCTGCGCCATGATTGTGCAGGGCACGCTGGTGAAGCCGATCACGGCGCGGCTGGGAGAGCGGCGCACGTTGATCACCGGACTGCTGTGCGGGGCCACCGGCTTCGCCATCTATGGGCTCGCGCCCACGCCGCTCATCTATTGCTTCGGCATTCCGGTGATGGCGTTTTGGGGACTCGCCGGTCCTTCCGGGCAAATGTTCATGACGCGCCGCGTGAGTGCGTCCGAGCAGGGGCAATTACAAGGCGCCATTGCGAGCCTAACCGGCATCGCCGGCTTGATCGGCCCCACGCTCTTCACGCAAACCTTCGCCGCGTTCATCGGCCCGCAGGCAGACTGGCACTTGCCGGGGGCACCCTATCTGTTGTCCACGACGCTGTTGCTGATCGGGGCGGGCATCGCCTGGCGGGCGACCAGAGCCGTCTGACGGCTACCGGTTTCCGTGCACGGACAACTCGCGGTTGCGGTAGATCGCCAGCGCATGGGTGCCCGCTTCTTGAGACTCCGTGGTCTGCCCCAGTTGTCCATAGAGGTCGGCGAGGAGCGACCAGGCTTCCGCTTCGGCGGCGGTGTCGTGAATCGCTTGCGCAATCTGCAGGGCGCGTTTCCCTTGGGCGACGCGATCGTTCAGGGAGGCCTTGTCCGCATCCAGTCGCGCGAGCCGCAGTTGCATCATGCCTTCGAACGGCAGGTGATGTTCGGTTTCCGCCAGGCTGAGGGCGTCGAGATAGGCGCTGCGCGCGTCACTGGTGCGGCCGAGCAGCCAATGGGCATCTCCGAGCGCGACCATGGCGGTGAACTGTTGATCCACGTGCCGTCTCGTACGGGCCTCCTCCGCCGCCTGTTGCAAGGTGGTCAGCCCCGCGCTGTTCTCTCCGTTTGCGATCTGTAACAACCCCAATTGCACCATCGTGTCGTTCCATCCCCGGGCATTTCTCACGCGTGTGAAGAGGGCGGCGGCCTGGGTGAGGGCGTCGCGCGATTCGTCCGATAGCCCCAATTGCGCCGAGACACGACCGATGGCGAGCAACGACTCGGCATGGGCGGATCGATCCGACGCCTTGGCGAACAGTGACACCGCTTCCTTGAGCGAGGTGCGGGCCTGCTGCAGACGGCCCTGGCGCTCATCGATCCGCGCAATCTTCACCAGCGTGGTGGCGATGCCTTGGGGCTGTCTCTTCTCCCGGAATCTCGACAAGGCCAGGTTGTAATACGTCAGGGACTCCGGGAAATGTTCCTGCTGATCATGGATCGTCCCGATGCGAAGCAGTTCATGGCCTGACAAGGTATTGGCAGACGCGGCCGGTGTGGCCGGTTCTGCGGAGAACGCCTGGTCCGCACATTGTCCGAACAGGCACCAGAGCAGGAGAAGCGAGCCGCTGATCACGATGTGGCGGATCATAACGAGCACCGAGCGGTAATGTAGTGCTGATCGGTGGTGCATGGCCTAAACATGCACGTGCCGGTTGCCAAGGTCAAGTCGGTGCGGCGGTGTGAGCCCGGCGCTTGCCTCGCCTATTCGGGAGGGGTAAGATCGGACATCCCGCCATACAGAGAGGAGGTGCCATGTCTACGACACGTGCGACTCCCAAACGGGCCCGGATCTCCCTCGACCGCAACATCGAGCGTTTACGCAAGCAATTGGCCGACTTGGCCGCCTATCTAGGCAGGGGCCTTCCCACCCGCAGTCTGGAAGCGTTCGATCAGGACACCGAAGACCTCATTGTCGAATTGCTCGGGGAAACCTCCGCGCTGCTTGAGGCGTATGAATATGCCGAGTTCGGCGAAGCGGCCGGTCTGGTGAACTTGACGGATGAGGCGCCGGAAAGCGCCGGTGTGGAGAGTGAGAGACAGCGCCTGTTGCAACGCAGCCGGGTGCTGGAAAGTTGCATCGCCGAACTCGAGGCCCGACGCGCTGCCGAACCGAAACAATCACAAGCCAGCCGGCAGACCCTCATCGGTCCGCAGGTCGCCGAACATATGTCGTCCGAGATCCGCAGCCTGTCCCAGGATGCCAGCCTCAAGGAAGCTGGGCAGGCCATGGAGAAATGGAAACTGGGCTCGCTGTTGCTGACCGACAAGCAGGCCTATGTCGGGTTTATCACCGATTCAGACCTCGCCCGCGCGGTGGTCGCCAAGGGAGTGAATCCCGCGACGCCGGTCAAGGCGCACATGCGAAGACCGGTGGTGTCGATCGCCGGCGACCGTCCGATTATCGAGGCGGTGCGCATGATGAAGGACCAGGCGACCAGGCATCTGGCCGTGACGCAGGATGGCTCGATCATCGGTGTGGTGTCGGTGTCCAATATTTTGCGCTACTACTCGGGCGTGGTGTAGCCGGACGAGCAGAACGAAGAGCGCATGGCCGGTAGCTGATGGAAAACACGGAGCAGGCGGGATTTCTTTAATAGCCGCTGGAGGTGTGATATGGGCCCGACCAAAGCAATCGTGAAAGGGCAGTCGCTCCACGAAGCCGTGAGCGGCAAACTGATACGGGATGGATTTGCGAGCCGGCAGGCCATGGAAGATTACGTGCGGCAGCACTATATCGTCATGCCGGTGCGCGACAATGCCGGACAGCCCTGGCAGCTGGACGGAAAGCCGATCTACTGTCTGCACGGCGTGCAATACGAAACGGTCGATGACCAGAAGGTGCACCTGGCACGTTGCCCGGATTGCGGCGGCATGGGGATCAGGGCGGATGAACTCACGGTCGATTCCGACTGCATTCGCTGCACGGCTTGCGGCCATGAATTCGATGCGCGGCTGGAGATGATGGAGACATAGGAGAGGGGCCTGCCTGCTCAGTGTCTTTTGCTCGCGCAACGCGCGGCCTTAGAAGGCCCTCGTTGGGCGCGCGCAGTGAGACACCGAGCAGGCAGGCCCCAGAAAGAAAAGAAAGGGCTATCAGCGATACGCTCTTATTTTCCCTGCACGATACGTTTCACGTCTTACGTTCGGTGCTTCACGATTGATCTGCCTTCCGGAGGAGCAAGAAGAAATTCAGCGACAGGAATGAGAACCGGTTATACTCAGCACCTGCTCCTCATGAAGGGGAGGCCACGTGGGTCATACTAGAATCGGAAAGGGACGAAGGACATGGCAGGTGCAACGGTGACTCGGCAACGTAAGAATGCTCCGCAGCAGAACAAGAAGGCGCCTGCGAGAAAACCCAAGATGGCCCGCGCGCAGGAGCCGTCTGGCGCGGTGATCGTGCTCTCCGGAGCCACGCCGCTTCGCCGGCAGAAGGCCGCGGAGGTCTTGGCCGAAGAGCTGCAATTGGACCTGGCCAGCGTCGATTTGTCGGCGGTGGTGAGCAAGCACGCCGGTGAGACTGAAGAAAATGTCAATCGCGTGTTCGATATGGCGAATCGCCATGGGTCGATCCTTTTTTTCGATGAGGCCGACGCACTGTTCGGCAAGCGCACCCAGGCGCATGATGCCCACGATCGGTATGCCAATGCCGAGGTGTCCCATCTGATTCAGTGCATCGAACACCACCAGGGCCTCGTCATCCTCACGAGTAACGGTAAGAGCCGCATCGAAGAAGCCTTCTCGCCTGAGAAGCCGGTGATTGTACTGGGTGGAGCCCCAAAGAAAGAGGCCGCTCCAAAGCCGACAGCCAAGACCGTATCCACGCCCAAAAAGAAAGTGGCGAAAAAGAAGTGAGGAGGGGCAGGAGGTGAGGACTGTCAATGTTGCATGTGGTTGCAGTGTAGATTCGGCTCGGTGAGTGTAGCGTTTGCCTCTGAGAAATCACGACATCGACGCGATGAGCGCTACCTTGGCGGCGCGATCCAGTGATTTGATTGCGGCTTCACGTTGCAAGGCGGCCCCTTTGCTGTCGAGTGATTCGGTATACCGCACCGTGAACGGCCCGCGGCGTTTCGTGTATTTTGCCCCCTTCCCGGTCGCATGCGCCTTCATGCGCCGTTCCAAATCATTTGTGATCCCGGTGTACAGGCTGCCGTCGGTGCACTCGAGGATATAGACAATCCAAGCCGCAGGTTGCCGCATCGTTAGTTCGTTGCCTGTTCACTCCGACCGCCGGGCGGATGATAGCGAATCTCCGGCAAGGGAACAATGCGGAGACGACGCCCATCTCATAGGGCGTTCGTGTTGCCATCCTGTCCTCATTGACAGCTCCGTCCTGAGCCACGTAGCGTACTCGGTCATGTCGTATGTCACGATGATCGAGCGAGAACTGGCCGCGGCTGAAGGTGCGTGGACGCAAGGCAATGCCGGCAAGGCGCGGGTCTGCGCGCGGCGGGCCGTGGCGCTGGCTGTCGAAGCCTGGTTGGCGCGTTCAACCGATGCGTTCCGGCGCGGTGATGCCATGGAGTATTTGCGTCGGATTCAGCAGCAGGAGGCCTTTCCATCGGCTGTCCGGCAAGCGGCGGAACGACTCACCACGGCCGTGACTAAGCGGCATGAGGCGCCGTTCACGAGTGATCCGATCGGTGACGCCCGGTTGATCGTGGGACACCTTGCCCCTGCTGTGACGGACCGGCGACCGGTTTGAATGCTGCTCCCGGCGGATGGAACCGTGACGATTCCGTCCAACCGCTGGCCGCACGACGTGGAGGATTGTGGTCATTCTGGTGATGGGCATATCGGGGGCCGGGAAGACGACGGTCGGTCGTCGCTTGGCGCACGAATTAGACTGGCAATTTTCGGACGGCGATGACTTCCATCCGGCAGCGAATCTCGAGAAGATGCGGAGCGGCCATGCGTTGACGGACGCCGATCGCCAGCCCTGGCTGGAACGGATGCATGCCGCAATTGTCGATCGGATCAGGCGGAACCAGCCGGCGGTGCTTGCCTGTTCCGTCTTGAAGGCGAGTTACCGAGCGATTGTGAAAGAGGGGTGTCGCGAACATTTACGACTGGTCTACCTCAACGGCAGCTTCGATCTGTTCCATCAACGGCTGGTCCACCGCCGGGCTCATTTCATGCGACTGGAATTGTTAGCTAGCCAGTTTGCCATCCTTGAAGAGCCCGCCGATGCCCTGGTGATCGACGCCGCTCTCCCGCCGGACGAGATTGTCCGGCAGATCCGCCTCGGCATTCCGGTTGACGCGGCGAAACACTGAGGACCGTCAGGCGTCTCAGGCAGGACTCATGTGTCCCGCTCCGACAACGCGATCGCCACGTCTGTCTCAAGGGCGAATCGGCCTCGCCCACGCGGAACCAGCCTGATGTCCGGACATTTCTGTTCCATCCGTTTGCGCAGCAGAATCAGCCGACATTCCAGGTTGTCTTTAATCTCCGGGAGCCCGAGCCAGGAGTCCATACGGAGTTCCCGGTTCGAGAATTCCGTTCGGCCCTCGTCGCGATGCTGTGTCAGCAGGCGCCAGAGGATGCGACCCGGCACGTTTCGAATCAGGTACTCGCCGTCCACAAAAACACAGTCATCCTGGGGGAAGAAACAGAAGCTGCGGCTTCGCGGTGGCGCGGCGAGCGCGCGCAAAGACTGAGGTTTTGCGAGGGCGCCCTGTGGAGATTCCTCCGTATCCCGACTGAGTTGTTCGATGCAGCCCCCCAGATGTGAGGCCACAATCGTCAGGAGGGTGTCCTCTCGAGCCATGAAGGCGAGGGGTTCTGCGCTTTCGACGGCGAGCACGCCGATCAGGCGGCCCCTGGTCAGGAGCGGGACGGCGATCTGCCCTGCCGCACTTGGGAGGCCGGGGAGAGGGATTTCCCGGCAGACCGCGTCCGCTCCTCCGCCCGCCTCCATGCGATCCCGCACCGCGCGGGCGTACCGCAGGCTGTGATCGATCGCCGAGAGCTGGAGCGCCCGCCTCGCTCGAGCCACCGTGCCGATCAAGCCTTCGCCGATTCCGACTTCGGAGCCCACTCCATTTTCAGGATAGCCGCGGCTGGCAATCGTGAACAGCTTCGTGTTGCGTTCGTCCATCAGTAAAATCATCGAGTGGCGGAAGCCAAACAGGTCATCGAGCAAGCGCAAGGTGGTTTCCAGCAGGTCCTCCAGCAGTTCAGCCCGGTGTATGCGCTCGGAGAAGAGTCGCAATGATTCCAAATCCTGATCCACGAACAGGCGTGACGGCCGATCGGTTGGCATGGCCGGCGGAAGCCTGGTGAATCCGTCCACCCGTTCGATGCGTAGGACCTCGTACACATCGGCGGAGCGCAGGCGGAACACGTCGGTCATTCCGGCGTGGGATGCGATCGCTTGTAGTTGCAGCGACATCGAGTCGAAGAGCGGCCCCGAGGATTCGGAGTGCTGGTAGCGGAGATAAATGCGGTGGGCTTGCAGCGTCCGGGGATCCAGCATCATGGCGCAGGCCAGCGGGTTTTCCCGCACGTTACGATGGGTCTTGTTGAAGAATTGATGGGAGATCGCCACGTGTGTGTGATCGACGTAATGGACCTGGCTGATGAACGTGATGTTGGGCGTGCCGTCTTGCGAACAGGTGCTCAACGCGGCGGGGATGATGCCCTGAAAACAGGGCCAGAGTTCTTCCAGCTTGAGCAAGCGGTCTTCCACGGCTCAGACCTTCTCTCCGGCGCCGGGGCCGGGCGTTTGATGAAACACGTCGGTGACGTCGATGTCGATGGCCAAGGCGGGCGCGGTGATCCAGGCTTCGCACAGGTCGGCCGGTACCCCGATGGCGACGAGTTCTTCGACAAATTCGCGGTGCCAGTCGCTGCTGTTCTTGCGATCACGCTGACCGGCAGGCCGGATCGTCTGGAGCCGTCCCTTGAGTTGGCAGGCCACATGATCGGTCGGCCTGGTGCAACTGATCGCCACGAGTCCGTTCTCTTTTAGATTTTCGATGGTTTTGCGGGAAATCGCTTCCGTCAGGAAGATCGTGACCGAGTCCCGATTCTTCCCCACGTGGATGCCCCAGGCCCTGGTGGACTCCGGCATGAGCGTCGAGTCGCGTGTGCCCACAATGACGGAGACCCCGGTTTGAAGGAGGTCGAAGACCGGCTGAGGAATCATGATGCGTGGCCAGGCGTCGGACTTAAGAAATAATTAGGTGAACGATAGCATATTCTTAGGAACCGCCGCTCGGCCTGTGATGGTATGTTTTGCCTTGCCGAAAGCTGATGGCTGCATCGCGTAACGTTCCACTGGATGATTGAGGTCGGCTCTGCCGATATGTACAGAAGGAGGTTCCTATGTTGCCCACGTCGTCTCGATGGCTCACCCCGCTGCTTGTTTTGCTTCTCACCCATGCCGTGGTTCTGGCCGATGGCCCTCGAGCCTTCGCCGGATCCCGCGCCGACGGTGCCCCCGTCGTGTTTGTGGCTAACGACTATGGGTTCACCGGTCCGGATCGCATTCCCTCGGGAGTCACCACCTTGCAGATCGTCAACAAGGGGCAGGATCTCCACCACATTCAACTGCTCCGGTTGCTTCAGGGCAAAACGGCGGAAGATTTTCGCGCGGCCCTCAAGGCTGAGCCGGGGCGTTTGCCGCAATGGATCGCGTTCGTGGGTGGCCCGAACGCCGTTTCGCCGGGCGGTGAGGCCCGGGCCACGATGAGTCTCGGGGAAGGTGAATACCTGCTGATTTGTCTTATCCCGAATAAAGAGGGCGTGCCGCACATGGCTCTCGGTATGCAGAAACCGCTCTCCGTCAAAGGCGTACATTCTACCCTGGTCTCAGAGCCGAAAGCCGGGCTGACGATCACCCAAGCCGACTTCGGTTTTGCTCTCTCTCAACCGGTGACGGCGGGACCCCATACGATTCAGGTCGTCAATCATGGCACGCAACCGCACGAGGTCGTGTTGGTGCGACTGGCGCCCGGCGCGACGGCGAAACAGTTTGCAGTGGCAGCGGAAGGAAGCCTCTCCGGACCTCCTCCCGGCAAGCCGATGGGTGGCGTGGTCGGGCTCGAAACGGGAGCGCATGGGTTCTTTACCGCTCGATTTGAGCCGGGCCGTTACGGTCTGATCTGTTTTTTCCCTGATCCGGCTACCGGTAAGCCCCACTTTGTGCAAGGGATGACGTCGGAGTTTACCGTAGAATAAGGAAGCCTGTGCGGTCGGCGGGCTCGGCTCCCGTGATGCGGGAGCTGAGCTCGCAGTCCTTGCTGAAACTGCGGCTCCAAGCCAGGCCCGGTCACTCCTGGACATAATGCGCGTGCACCGTCTGGATCCGCTCTTCTCCATTGACCGTCATCATTTCCGCCGCCAGTAACCCGTTGACGCTGCGGTAGTACAGCAACAGGCTGTCGACCCCTGTCAGTGTGCGCAGCAATTCAAAGTGCAGGTCCGGATAGGCTTGGAGGCCTTTCCTGAAATACTCCTTCAATGGCTCGCGGCCATGGATGGTTCCGGACGGGTCACCTGATAGCGCCGGCACAAACGGACTGGTAAACTCCACGTCCGTCGCGTAATGGTGCACAATGGCGTCCAAGTCGTGCCGGTTCCAGGCTTCGATCCAGGTCTGGGCCAGGCTGTTGGCCTGTCGGTGGTTCATATCGATCGCCTCTTTCGTGAAAACATGGTGCGGCTCTCCCTAGATTAGGCGACATGGGTACGACGGGCAAGGGGCTATTGAGGCTTGCTGGAAGATGATGCGGTTCGATCCGGCTGTGCCGGGGTGGCGGGAAATGGCATGGCGCCGTCCATGACGCATGCATCGCCCCGGAGCAGTCTGGCGCTGATCGCCCTGTTCAAATTGGTCAAGGGAGCGGTCCTGTTGCTTGTCGGCGCCGGGCTGCTCCGATTGGTGGATCCTGAGATTGCCACGTTCCTGGCCCCGACTGTGGATCTCTTGCATCTGCATGGGCATTCCCGCCTGGTCCATTCGCTGCTGCTCAAGGTCGGTGTGTTTCCCTCCCATACCCTGTTTTTGATGGCCTATGCCAGCCTGCTCTATTCGGTCTTCCTGCTCATTGAAGGATGCGGCCTGTGGCTCGAAGCTTCCTGGGCCGGATACATGGCCGTGATCTCCACCAGTGTGTTTCTGCCCGTCGAATTCTACGACGTGCTGAAGCAGATCTCGGTCATGCATGTGACAATGCTCCTTCTCAATATCGCCATCCTGGGGTATCTGGTCGCGCAACTGGAGCGACGGTCGTTGCGGTAAGACAGAAGCCTCGTTTCAGGTCGATGCGGGTCTCCGTGACCGTCCAGGGGAATGCCTCGCTGCCGACCTGTTCGAAGGGAGGGTACAAGTGAATCAAACTGGGAGGAGACGTCATGACTGAAGTCAATTCCATGTATTGTGCACAGACGTCGAGTGATGACCTCAAGGCCCAGATCAAAAAGCTCGAAGGCCTCGCCCACCATACGGTCGTGAACCCCACGTTCGATCGGTTTGACGGGGAGACAGAAGACATTCTCATCAAAATATACGGCGCGAATCATAAGTACGTGGAGTCGTACAAATACGCTACGGTGGGCGAGGCCGAAGCGCTGGTGAATCTGCCCGAATCGGCACAGGAACCACAGGCGCGAGATATTCCGAAGAAGGGGCTGCAGCAACGCCGGCAGGTGTTGCAGAGCCTTCTGACCGATCTGCAGGGACTCGAAGCGCAAGAAGCCGAATTACTTGCCGGCGAAGATCGCGAAGATCCTCCCGGTCCCAGCTGATCTCACCGCCGGCATCCCATCCTCCTATCCCGCGATTTGCGCGAGTGAAATTCGTGAGGAAGTAGTTTCGGCTCAGTCGCTTCGCCTGTATATCGGCAAATGCCGGGAAGGGGGACTACCGGCTTGTTTCACGAAGGGTGGCGAGGTACGCGACGAGGTCGCGGATATCTTCGTCCCGGAGGAGTGTCTTTGGATACATGGCTGTGCCAGGGTGGCCGCGCTTGATCGAGCGGTAGCGGTCTTCGTCGTTCTGCGACTTCAGCGTGGCCGGATCCCGGAGGTTCGCGGGCGGCGCCGGAAGCGCGTCAAGCCGTTTGATCAGGTCGGCCGACATCGGCGGTCTTCGATTCAATTGTCCTTCGATTCCATGGCAGATCGCGCATCCACCGAGTTCATGATAGAGCTGTCGGCCGCTCTTGGCATCACCACGCAGCGAGGTATCGAGTCCAGGGATGGAGCCGGGTGGCGGCACGGTGTTGCGGATTGAGGCCAGGTAGGGGAGCAGCGCAAGAATCTCTTCGTCGGAGAGGGCCTCTTTAGAGAGCGGGTACATGGCGGTGCGGAGATGTCCGTGCCGGATGACCTCGAACCGCTGTTTGTCGGTGGTAAGGGAAAGCGTGGCCGCCTGTCGCAGGTCGGGTGGCGCAGGCGAGAGATGTTCGATATTATCGCGGATGTTCTTGCTCAGTTGCGGGGGCAACCGGCCTCTGTAGCCGTCGATGCCATGGCAGGTTGAGCAGAGGCCTTTGCCGTTGAAGATGGCCCGGCCTTGCTCAGCATCCGCCGGCCCATTACCCGGCTGTGCCTGTGACGGCGATCCAGCCCAGAGAAGTGAACCGGCAATCAACGAGGCTGCGAAGCAGACTGCCCCGGTGAGGGCCATTCCAGGGCGGCCTCTTCGAATCGGTGGCTGATGGGAGGACGTCGGCATGGTCGGTGTCCGGGTGGCCTGGTTGTCGGATCTGGTTCCTCCATCATAATCGAGGAAGGAGGTGGAGTGCCATGCCCGATGGAAGGGACGCGCCATGGGGCCTCGTGCGGGGCTGGTCACGCGCTTCAGGATCCCGGTACAATGCGCAGTTGTGAGGGACACATGATGTACACGGCGATGAATATGACAGACCACCGTCACTGTGCCGCCCTGTCGGGCTGTTTTCGCGGTAAACTCTGCGAGCAGCTCATGAACAGACCCGGCCGCACTGTGGGCAAGGGCGAACTGGTCTACGGGCTTGGCGAATCTGCACAGAGCGTCTATTTTCTTCGGCGGGGATTCGTCAAGTTGACCTCTCTGACCGAGGATGGCCGTGAATTGATTTTGCGCCTGCATCAAGCCGGGGAAGTGTTCGGCGAGCTCTGCCATTGTACCGGGGAGCGCCGCGAACAGGCCGTGGCGATGGAAGACAGCGAGATCGTCGAACTGAACTTCGATGAATTTGTGGCCCATCTGCAGAACAATCGTCCCGCCTTCCTGCTGTTTCTCTCCAACGTCGCGCAGCAGCTGTCGGCGGCCTACGACCAGATTCAGACGCTCTCGTTCAGCAGCACCATGGAGCGTCTGGTGCGGACGCTGGGCCGGCTGGCAGATGAATTCGGCGAGCCGGACGGCGAATGGGTCCGGCTGACTCATTATTTCCGGCAGGACGATCTGGCGCAGATGATCGGCGCGCGCCGGGAAGTGGTCTCGACCCTCTTGAACCAGTTGCGTGATGGGGGCCTGATCAATTACGCGCGGAAGGACGGGCTGCTGCTGCATCGTGCCGGGCTCGACGGATTTCTGGGTTCGGCCGAAAAGTCTCCTGTCAATCTCAGCGATTCCGGCTTCTAAGACCACGTTTCTCCCCGCAATGTTATCCCGCTAACTTACAGGACCGTTTCCGTTCTCTATCCTTGCTTCTCGAGACTACTGCCGGTGTCGGTTGATCCGGCGCACCATTACTATTTTCTAAAGGAGAATTGCCATGCAGAAGCTGGTTCGAGCGTTCCCTGTGTTGATGTTGACTCTATCCGCGATTGCCTGTGCCCATTCGACTGATTCGCCTGCAGCAACTGTGTCCCCGTTGGCGACGGCGCACCCGGCCAAGGTGGCGGAGACCAAGGCCGTGCTTCGGGATCTCTGGCTTGGCCATATCCTGTCCATTCGAAACGTTGCCGTGGCCACAATGGATAAGAATGCGCCTGCGCGGAGCGCGGCCGAAGCGGGTGTGGTCGCCAATGCTCAGCAGATTGCCCGGTCGATTGAGCCGTTCTACGGCAAGAGCGCGTCCGATAAACTCTTTACCTTGTTGGCCGGTCACTACGGCGCCATTCGCGACCACTTGGATGCGACTGTGGCAGGGGCGGCCAGCCAGCAGGAGGCGGCCGTGAAGGCCCTCACCGCGAATGCGGCAGAGATCTCGACGTTTCTCAGCGGCGCCAACCCGAAGTTGCCGAAGGATACGTTGATGGGACTGCTCATGGCCCATGCCGCGCATCACCTTACGCAGTTTCAGCAGTTGAAAGACGGAGACTACGTACAGGAGGCGGAGACCTGGACGGGCATGAAGCAACACATCTACGTGGTGTCCGATGCGCTGACGCAGGCGTTGGCGGCGCAATTCCCTGCGAAGTTCTAGGGGCGACGTTCAGGATGGCGGAGTCATCTCCGTCTCTTCTCGTGTCGGCGTTCCTCACGGCTGGTGTCTCAGAGGCCGGATTCAGGCAGCCAGGTAGCGGGGGGTCCGTTCCTGGCTGCCCCCGCGTAACTTCCTCATGCCGCTCGATCCGGTTCAGGCCCTGCTCTTGCGGTGCGCCGCTTCTGCCCGCTCAGGGGTGGGAGGTCCTTCCGTTTGAACTGCTCAATGCTACGTACTAATGATTTTCTCTGCTCCCGCTATTGGGCGGTCATGCCGTCTCAGGCTGCGACAACAATTGGAACCATTCTCTTTTGCCGGAACCGCACGCTTTTTCTTGAAAACGGAAAGGCCGATTGCCTAGAGTGCACCGTTTGCGGATTGTTTCATCATCATAGGAGGGCGGTATGCGCAGGAATCTGGAACAGTATGTGTTCGGTGGGGCCATGGTGCTGGCCCTGGTGATGAGCCTTGCCCCCGCTTTCGCTCAGGCTGCCGGATGGGTGCACGAGGGGATGGCCGAAGAAGGGAAGTTCACGGCAGGTGTTCGTGTAGGGCCTAGTTTCACCACGCAGAGCGCCGGTGTCTCGACGGCCGGTCCGGCGCTGAATTTTCAAGGCATGTTTGGGCTGAACCGGTGGTTTCGTCTGGGTATGATGCTGGAGTGGGAAAATCACGGGATCGACAGGCCTCGAAGCGGGTCCCTCAACACCATCACGCTTCTGCCGGTGAATCTGGAATATCGCCCCGGGCATTTCGGCAACGTCATCCCCTACTTCACGACCGGTCTGGGCGTGAACATCAATACGAAGGATGTGAAAGATACGTTCGCCTGGCGGATCGGCGGCGGCATCGACTATGCGTTGACCAATCTGGTCCAGAGTGCGCCGAAGGGCCTGATGTTGAATATGGAAGCGGCCTGGAAGCGTAACCATCCCGACAGTGACGGGTCCACCATGGGCCTGCTTTTCGGTGTGCGCCATACCTTTTAATATCGATCCCGAGCGTTCCATGAGTCCTCGAATGGGAATGACGCCATACCAGGGCAGTCAGTAGCGGCTCCGCCGTTGCTGGCTGCCCCCACGGGACTTCCCCTGCTTCCCCCTTGTGTCTCTCTGGGGTTACCCTCCTTTGTGCGGCGCATGACGTCAGGTTGTTCTGCCGTAAAATCGGCGCCACGAGCCGGTTCGCCGGCCGGCTTGCGCGGTCCTGCTGTTTCATTCGGCCGCAATGTGTTATAAGCTGTCTGTTTCTCTCGCCGATCAATCATGTTTCATTAGCAGTGTGTCGTAGAATCAATCCAGACCTTCGCGGATCGCACGATCGTCAGACCGTCAGTTCCGAGAGGATTCACAGGGGGAATGAATCAGGATGAGCAAGAAGGAAATCGATGCAGCGCGGCGACTGATGAGCCTGATGTTCAAGGCGCATCCTTGGCACGGAGTGTCCATGGGCGACCATGCGCCCGACTTGGTGACGGCCTATATCGAGATTGTGCCGACCGATACGGTGAAATATGAGGTGGACAAAGCCAGCGGGTTTCTCAAGGTGGACCGTCCGCAGCGATTTTCCAACTATTGCCCGTCCTATTACGGGCTGATCCCGCAAACCTATTGCGGCGAGCGTGTGGCAAAACTGTTCGGCGCGCGGGCGGGCCGGCCGGACATGATCGGAGACGGTGATCCGCTCGATATCTGCGTGTTGACCGAGAAGACGATTCCGCACAGCGATATTCTGTTGACGGCTCGCCCCATCGGCGGATTCAGCATGGCGGACGGCGGGGAGGCGGACGACAAGATCATCGCGGTCATGCGGGACGACGCCGTCTACGGGTCGTTTACCGATCTCAAGGAATGTCCGGCGGCCCTTCTGGATCGACTGCATCATTATTTTCTGACCTACAAGCACGCGCCGGGATCGACGCAGCACAAGGTCGAGATCACGAGCATCTACGGCCGCGATGAGGCCATCAAAGTCATTCACGCCAGTCACGACGACTACAAGCAGAAATTCCCTGAGTTGGAATTCATGTGGCCCGCCAGCATGAACAGCTAGTACTACCAAGAAAGGTTTATCCCCCCCTGATGAAACACACCACAACGCATTTGCAGACAGAGCCGGCGGCCAAGGGATTCTCTCCCGGCTTTGCCGCGCTCGGATTAGAAGCCTCGTTGTTGACCACCCTGGAAGCCTTGGGCTACGAAGAGCCCACCCCGATTCAGCGTGAAGCCATCCCTCCGCTTCTGGATGGACGCGACCTGCTGGGGCAGGCGGCCACGGGAACCGGAAAGACGGCGGCGTTTGCGTTGCCGCTCCTGCAGCGGATCGCCCATGGGCCACGGCAGCGGCCCACGGCATTGGTGTTGGTGCCGACCCGGGAACTCGCTGTGCAGGTGAGTGAGGCGGTGCAGCGGTACGGCAAGGAACTGCGGATCGGAGTGCTCGCCCTGTACGGCGGTCAGGCAATGGGACCACAACTGCAGGCCCTCCGGCGCGGAGTGGAAGTCATTGTCGCGACGCCGGGGCGGGCGCTGGATCATCTCCGCCGCAAAACGTTGAAGCTGGTCGATCTCCAAGTGGTGGTGCTCGATGAGGCGGACGAAATGCTCGACATGGGTTTCGCCGACGACCTCGATGCCATTCTCGAGCAGACTCCGGCGACGAAGCAGACCGCGTTGTTCTCGGCAACCATGCCGCCACGGATTGCGTCGATCGCCCGCCGGCACTTGAAGAATCCGGTGGATGTGACGATCGCGCGTGAGCCGGTGAAGGCGGGCGCTGCGCCACGTGTGCAGCAGACCGCCTATGTGGTGGCGCGGCAGCATAAGGTGTCCGCGCTGGCCCGTGTGTTGGATATTGCGACGCCCAAGTCGGCGCTCGTGTTTTGCCGGACCCGGCTGGAAGTTGATGAAGTGACGGCGGCGCTGAACGGTCGAGGGTATCGGGCCGAGGCGATCCACGGGGGGATGAGCCAGGTGCAGCGGGACCGCGTCATGCAGGCCTTTCGCTCCGGGCAAACCGAACTCCTCGTGGCGACCGACGTGGCCGCGCGCGGGTTGGATATTCCATCCGTCTCCCATGTGATCAACTACGACCTGCCCTCGTCGTTGGAAGTCTATGTCCATCGGATCGGGCGAACGGGCCGGGCGGGGCGCGAAGGCGCGGCGATGACGATCATCGAGCCACGTGAACAGCGATTATTGCGCGCGGTTGAACAGCATACCAAAGCGAAAATTACGGTGGCCGCCGTGCCGTCTCTCGGTGATCTACTGGCGAAGCGGCTGGAACGGACCAAGGCTTCCATCCAGGAGGCTCTGGAGGCCGGCGAGCTGGACGATTTTCGCCGTGTCGTGCAGGCACTGGCAGTGACAGCCGATCCGACGGATATCGCGGCGGCGGCTATCAAGCTGGTCTACCGGTCCCATGGCGGCGAACGGGCGGAAGAAGAAATCCCGGCGGTCTCGACCAGGGCGCCGGAGCCCTATCGGCCGTCGCGGCCTGCCTACGGGTCCGCTCCTCAGCAGGGGGATCGCGCGCGTGCGCCTCGGGGCGGCCCGAGTCGCGGTGGTCGGGCGGCCGGAACCGTGCGGGTCTATATCGGGGCGGGGCGGGCGGCAGGCATCAGGCCGGGTGATCTTGTCGGGGCCATTGCCAATGAGGCGGGGGTGCCGTCGCGCATGATCGGGGCGATTGAAGTCGAGGAGCGATTCTCCCTGGTGGATGTCCAGGAAGAAGCGGTCCGGCAGATCATCGAGGCCTTGGGGCGAACGCGTATCAAGGGGCAAAAGGTGGCGGTGAGACTGTTCAGAGATTAGAGCAGGACGTCGGTCCGTATTCCAGTGGCAGCCGGCTCTGGTTCCGCATGAGGGCGGGTGCATTAGGCCTGGGCATCCAGAGAGACGCCCAGGCTGAATCGCTTGGGGCGGTTAGGTGGTTTCGATATCGATCGTCACCGGCACGGGATTCGAAATGATGTCGTGGACAGGCGAAAATTTAGCCAACTCCCGCAGTTGTTCGGGACTGGCGTCCGATTTGACAGTGAAGCGGGCACGAATGTTCTTGTAGCCGGGCCGAATCTGATCCGACAAGCCGAGGAAGCCCTGCAGGTCTAAATCCCCTTCCAATGTCGATTCCATCGACTCGATCCGGATGCCTCGCGCCGCCGCGTGATAGACCATCGAGGTGGTCAGGCAAGCCGCCAGGGCATGGAGCACATATTCCGCCGGATTAGCGCCCTGATCCTCTCCTAACAACACCGGCGGTTCATCGGCGTCGAGCACAAACGGTTTGGCGCGCACAGTGTCTTCCTGCCCTGCCCCGTAAAAACTCTTGATGGTCGAGCGGTTGTGGCCCCCGCTGAACCACTGGTTCACGGCTCGGAATTGAAAGGCAGCCAGGTCGTGATTCTTCTGGACTGCCTGCACCGTCGCTCCCATTCGTTCCACATCGACGCCGTTGATGGTTGTTCCCATGGTTGCTTGTGACATGATGCACCCTCCTGTGTGTGATTGGTTGATGATGAGTTGCCGAAACAAGCGCCGGTCGGCATTCCGGCACAATGATTCCCAGTTCATTTCCGTACCCGTTCGAGCGAGAGTCCACGAAACGCATCCCCGCAGGACGGGACCGCTGTCTGCAGCGAAAGGAACGTCCGACGCAGGAGCCCCGAAGTCAACGGCCGCCGACGATTCCAAGGCGCGAGCGAGAGGATTCTCGCCAGCAGACAATAGCCCGCCAGAATTCGCGCCGTGGTTCCCGCGAACTGCATCCAGTGAATCCAGAAGAGCGGACCCCACAATCCGGCGAGCAGCAGGCTCAGATAGGCCGCCCGCACCTGCACCGGAAAAGCGGTGCTATCGCGCGTGAGTCGGAGCACGTGACCGATCTGGACGACACAGAGCGCCATCGCCAGCCAGATTCCGGCAGGCCAGCCGAAGAGGCCGGCACCGAGGAGGCAGACGGTCATGACCCAGTACCACCAGCTCAGATCGTGAAAGGTGTTCATCTCGCTGCTCCCGGTTAATAAAGGGTGAACCGTGATTGAATCGATGCCCGTCCTAAGGCAGAATTGATGCCAAGGCGGCGCTGCGAACACGAGGGAGGAAATTCATGGGGTTGGGTGGAGAGATGCCGATCGAGAGTAATCATGAGATGTCGCCGGTTGTGAAATCTCGCGAATGAAATCGTGAAATATCGCTAATCGGGAAGGACCATCGGTACCGTGAGCGGGGGGTGAGAGCCAGACGGCAGCGAGCCTCAGCGAGGCTTCTGAATGTTCAGCGCCTTCATGCGTGAAGCGAGTGTCGACGGATTGAGCCCGAGCAGTTTTGCCGCACCCTTTTCACCGGATACGGTCCACTGGGTCGCGTCGAGTGCCCGCAGAATATTGTCCCGTTCCAGCGCTTCGAGTTCCTTGACGGTGTGAATTTTTTCGGAAAAGATTTCCTTCTGCCGTTCAATCACAGGGGCTGACGAGAGCGCTTCCGGCAGCGCGCGATCCAGGTTTAGCCTGCCGTCGGTGGCGGTGATGACGGCCCGCTCGATGACATTTTTCAGCTCCCGTACATTGCCGGGCCAATGATAGGCCTTCAGCCGCCGCGAGCATTCCGGGGTCAGGGGAGCGATTGAGCGGCCCATGCCGTTCGCGAACTGCCGGGCGAAGGACGAGGCTAGGCGGACTACGTCGTCGCCGCGCTCGCGGAGCGGCGGTAGCCGCAGGGGAAAGACGTTCAGCCGATAAAAGAGGTCTTCCCGAAAGCGGCCCTCACGAATGGCCTGAGACAGGTCACGGTTCGTGGCAGCCAGCACACGGACGTTGACCTTCTTCTTGTAGGAGCTGCCGACCGGGTCGAACTCGCCTTCCTGCAGGACCCGGAGCAGTTTGGCCTGCAGGTCAAGCGGGAGTTCGCCGATCTCGTCGAGAAAAATCGTGCCCTTGTCGGCCAGCGCAAAGCGGCCTTCGCGTTTCCGGGTCGCACCGGTAAAGGCTCCCGGTTCGTGACCGAAGAATTCGCTTTCGATGAGTGTCGCGGGAATGGCCGCGCAGTTCACGGTGATCAACGACCGATCCTTCCGGTGACTGGCCTGGTGGATGGCTCGGGCCGCCAGTTCCTTCCCCGTGCCGGTCTCGCCGATGATCAGGACCGTGGCATCCGTCGGGGCGACTTGGGCGATGTCCTGCAAGACCTGCCGCAAGGCCGGACTGTCGCCGATCAACGCGCCGTCCTGATGCAGGGCCTGGAGTTCCTCCCGCAAACGTTCCGTTTCGGCGGTAAGTGATTGGATCTTTTGTTCTGCATCGACACGATCGCGCACGTTGCGGAGAATCACCGTTGTGAAGGTCCGGCGATGCAGCTCGAATCGCGACAGCGTGGCTTCGGCGGGAAATGACGACCCTTCGGGACAGCAGGCCGTGAGTCCACCGGGAATCCAAAGGGATCGATGCCCCTCCGGACGGGCATCAACTTCCGCGATGAGGCTGGTGAGGCGCGCGACGTCTGCCGGGCTCACGAATCGCCGGAAATTCTGCCTCACCATCTGGGCGCTTTGGCAGCGGAAGACCTTCTCGGTGGCGGGGTTCACGCGTATGATCCGGAGTTGGTCGTCCAGCTCGATGATGGCATCCATGGCGCTGCCGAGGAGGCGGCCTACGGTTTCTTCACGCTCACGCACCTCGGCCTCCGCCCGTAGTCGTCGAAGTTCTGCCGCCGCCCGCTCGGCGAATATCTTGAAGATCGCATAGATCCGCGGCTCTTCCGGTATCGGTCGCCGATCGATGACCGCCATGTGGCCAAGAATCGTTCCATTCGTGTCCTGAAGCGGCACACCCAGATAGCTGACAGCGCCGGCTTGCCGGAGCTCTTCCTCATGCGGGTAAATCTCCAGAATGCGGTCGGGAAAGTGGACCAGCCGGGCCGTGTCGATGACGCGCTCGCAGGGGGTGCCTGCGATATCGACTTCATAGTCCTTGACCCATTGTCCGTCCATCCAGAAGGAGAGTGCGCGGAGGCGGCGCTGCTCCGGGAAATATTCCGTCACCCAGGCTCCGTGTGTGCCTAAGGCACTGGCAAGATTTTTCACCAGTGCGGAGAAAAATCCGTGACCGGTTTCCGTTGCGGTGCCCTGGAGAATCGCGCGCAGGACGGCATCGGCTTCCAGGCCATGGAGGGGTCGCGGACTCTCGTGTTGCGGCGAAGACATGATAGAGATGGCACAAGTATGAGATGGAGGGAAAGCGGTTTCAAGGGTGCAAGAGGGAACTTAGTCGTCCTCCGGAAATTTTCTTGGCCCTTGTTGCCCGACTGGTTTTGCGATACCATCCCGCACAGACATGATGCGTCTCACCCATACCGTGCCGGCCGCCTCGCGATCGTGAGGGTGTGCCGACAGAGTGTGTGTCACACCTCATTACCCGATCAGTTATAGGCAGACAGTCTTTGTGGTGCCTCGCACCGGCGAACCATTGCGGAGAGGGTCTGGCGGCGTATGACATTTGGTGACGATCCAGGGGGATGGCGCAGGGGTGACACTGAGGTCCGATGAGTCAATGCGACGGAGAGGATCTGTGTTGAGATGGCGGTGACGCTCGCACCATGGAAAGCCGTGCTGCGAGACTGGCAGGCGAGGGCGGTCGCCGATGTGTTAGCGCAGCCGCGCGAGGACTACCTCGTCACCGCGACGCCTGCGGCCGGGAAAACACGCTTCGCGCTCCGGATCGCGCATCAGTATCTTGCCGATCGGGCCGCGAGCCGTGTGCTGGTGATCTGCCCGACGAACCATCTCAGAACGCAGTGGGCGTCGGCGGCGGGGCAGGTCGGCATTCAGCTCGATCCAGCCCTCTCGAACGAGCAGGCCTGCGAGGCGCGCGACTATCACGGCGCGGTCGTGACCTATCAGCAGGTCTGTCTGGCGCCGGAAGTGTTCCGGCGCGCCTGCCGCAGTCGCAAGACACTGGTCATCCTGGACGAGTTGCACCATGCCGGGGACGGGAAGGATTGGGGCAAGGCGCTGCGCGAATCGTTCGGCGAAGCGGTCTTTCGTCTGGCGCTGTCCGGCACTCCATTTCGCTCGGACAACAACCCGATTCCGTTCGTGCGATATGAGCAGGGCGAAAGCCAGGCGGATTTCACCTATGGGTACTCGCACTCGATTCGTGACGGCGTCTGTCGCCCGATTCTGTTCCCGAGTTACGAAGGCGAACTGACCTGGTTGTCGGACGGGCGCGAGCATCGGGCCACCTTCGAAGACGGGTTGACCTTCGAGCGCCAGCGGGAACGGCTCAAGACCGCGTTGCTTCAGGATACATGGCTGGGCCCGGTCTTGAGCGATGCCCATGCTGAGTTGCAGCGCTTACGCAAGCAGGAGCAGGCGGATGCGGGCGGGTTGATCGTGACCATGAACCAGGACCATGCGCGGCAGGTGGCGGATCTGGTGCTGAAGCTTACAGGTACGCGCGCGTTCGTGGCGGTGTCGGACGATCCATCAGCCTCCAAGACCATCGAAACCTTTGCCGATCACAAGCAGCAGCAGTGGCTGGTGGCGGTGAATATGGTGAGCGAAGGCGTTGATATTCCGCGTCTGCGGGTCGGGGTGTATGCGACCAACGTGTTGACCGAGATGTATTTCCGCCAGGTCGTCGGGCGGTTCGTGCGAATGCAGGACAAGGTGCCGAAGCCGCAACGGGCTTGGCTCTACCTGCCGAAGGATGCCACGCTGGTGCATTATGCCAAGCGCATCAAGGTCGAGCGTGATCACGTCCTCGAAGAGATCATGCCGGCGGTGCAACGGACACTGTTCGGCACGGCGGCCACTTCGCTCAAGGAGTATATTCCTCTGAACGGCGTGGCTAGGCTCGATGCTTTGATCGGCGCGGACGAGGGGGAGCCGGCCGGTGAAGGCAAGGGGCAGCAGGAACCGGCCGTCGCGTTGCATGACCAGAAGAACGTCTTGCGGGACAAACATCGCTCTCTGGTGGGGGCGGTGGCGCGGAAGTGCGGGATGGATCATCGGCAGCTCAACGCGGAGTTGATCAAGCGGACAGGGGGCCGGGTCGATCAGGCGACTATCCCGCAACTGGAGCGGCGGATCGCCCTGCTGGAAAAGTGGCGTGAGTCCGGCTTCGACAAGAAGCGCTGAACGGCTGAAGTGTGGTAATGATGGCAGGCCCCGTCGGGGGGTGCGATCTCCTTGAATACTGAGGTGAGAGGAAGGCAATCATGGCTGGGAAACAAGTGGCGCGCCGGACGCGTGCGGTCGCCAAGAAGAGCACGAAGCAGGCGGTGAACAAATCAGGAACGAAAAAAGCGGCGCCGGCACGCCGCGTAAAGACGCCCCGCGCCAAGCGCCCGTCCGTGGCGGTGGTGGTGCTGTCCGGTTCCACTCCGCTTCGCCGGAATAAGGCGGCGGAGTTGGTGGCGGAAGAACTGCAATTGGACCTGGCAAAGGTGAACCTGGCTTCAGTGGTCGGCCGTCAGGTCGGCGAGACCGAGAAGAACATCAACCGGGTGTTCGATGAGGCGGAACGGAGCGGATCGATTCTCTTCTTCGACGGCGCGGATGCGCTGTTCGGCACGGGCCGGACGGGCAAGGATGGCGCCGGTCACTCGACCGCTGCCGGAGCGGCCCATCTACTGCAACGCATCGAGGAGCATAACGGCCTGGTCATTCTCACGACCAACGGGAAAAGCCGGATCGATCAAGCCTTGTCGCGGCAAGCGAAGGTGTCCGTGATGGTGGGTATCAAGAAGAAGCGAAAGAAGCCGGTTTGACGAGTCGGCTGTCCCATCGCCACCTAAATGGAAGGGCCAAAAGCGCCTATGGCGTATAGCTTATAGCGGAAGGCAAGAAATCGAGAGTAGGCGTACTTGCTATCAGCCATAAGCCATACGCTCTTGCCCCCAGGAGATACGTTTCACGCTTCACGGATCGGCGAGCGATACGAGAACGCGGCTGACAGACTTTTTCAGCATCCTGTGAGGATTATTCCGTTTCTTCGCTTGCCTCCAGACACTTTGTGCACTGTTCCAGATCGGGCACGCCATGGGCGCTGCAGAAGTGCCGATGGCAGAGGCCGCAGAGCATAAAGGTCATCTTGATGCGGTCTTCCGCTTCGCAGTAGTAACAGTTTTTTGCGGTTCTTGCCTTCGGCATGGTCCATCTCCTCGAAACATGTGTCGGTTCAATGACCGGTTATTGAGTGAGTGCACGAGTCGCGTTCTGTCGGCGTAAGGGCTCCGCCGTTCCCTGCCGATGATCGGGCATGGGGGCGGCAGGACCTGAAACCATGACAGGGGGCGGGCAAGGCACCTAGGCCGAGTTAGCCTGAGGCGCTAAGGGCAGCTAGAGGTGTGATCGTGCTCGCGTTCATCATTCCACGGGGTCGTCCGGCATTCCCCTGGACCGCTGGCTCGTTATAACACATTTTGCCGATTACCGGCTTGGCCTCGACCGGGCGGCCGGGTCGGCGCTTCGGCCGGTTTTTACTGCGCTGTGGTCTGCTCGACCTCTTCCCGCAACAGAAATTTGATCGACGGGTTTGATTTGATGCAATAGGCCAGCAGGTGTTCGGTGGTGAACAGCATGACACCGCGGCCTTGCTGATCGACGAGCCGGAGGGTGTCGGAGGGCCAATAGACGGCCGAAATCGTGGCGGGATCGCCGACGATCCAGCGGGCCAGGGCATGGGGTAGACGCTCGACGGATGTCTTGACCCCGTATTCGTTCTCCAGGCGGGACATCACGACGTCGAACTGCAATTCGCCCACCGCGGCCAGCACCGGTTCGCGGCGCACGTGGTCCGGTGAATAAAAGATCTGCATGACCCCTTCTTCTTCCAGCTGCTTGAGCCCCTTCTGAAACTGTTTATGTTTTGAAATGTCCTGCGTGCGCAGCAGGCCGAAACATTCCGGGGGAAAGTGCGGAATGGGATCGAAGGTCAGTGCGGGATCCGAGGTCAGGGTATCTCCGATCGTGAACAGCCCGGGGTTCACCAACCCGACGACATCGCCGGGGTAGGCCTCGTCGATCGTTTCGCGATCGCGGCCGAACAGGCGATGGGGGCGTGTCATCCGGATCTTGCGGCCCAGGCGGGCATGATGGACCATCATGTCCTTTTCGAAGCGCCCGGAGCAGATGCGGAGGAAGGCCATGCGGTCGCGATGTTGCGGGTCCATGTTCGCCTGAATCTTGAACACGAAGCCGGAGAAGGTCTCATCCGTCGGTTGTACCATACCCTGGGCGCTGTGCCGCGGGCCTGGTGGCGGTGCGAGTTTGGTGAACGCATCGAGGAACGGCCCGACGCCGAAGTTGGTCAACGCGCTGCCGAAGAAGACCGGCGTCAGTTCCCCCGCGAGGAACCGGTCGCGATCGAAGGAGGTGCCTGCCCCCGTCAACAGCCCGATCTCTTCCTGCAGCGGACCGTAGGCCTCGCCGAGGGTTTCCGCCAGTTTTGGGTTGGGAAAGGCCTCGACTGTCATCGGTGCGCGACGTTGATTGTGTGCCGTGCGCTGGAAGAACAGTACCTGATGGTTCTGGAAATCGTAGACGCCCTGAAAGCCGGACCCTTCGCCGATGGGCCAATTGAAGGGCACCGCCGTCATGCCCAGTGTGCGTTCAATCTCATCCAACAGGTCGAAGGGGTGGCGTCCCGGCTGGTCCATCTTGTTGATGAAGGTCAGGATCGGGATGCCTCGCTTGCGACAGACGGCGAACAGCTTCTTGGTCTGCGGCTCGATACCCTTGGCGCCGTCCAGCACCATGACGGCGCTATCCACCGCCATGAGTGTGCGGTAGGTGTCTTCGCTGAAGTCCTGGTGGCCCGGCGTGTCGAGCAGGTTAACCCGCGCGCCCTGATAGTCGAACTGCAGCATGGTGGAGGTGATGGAAATGCCGCGCGCCTGCTCCAATTCCATCCAATCGGACTTGGCTTGACGCTGGCTGGAGCGGGCCTGCACCGCGCCGGCCAGGTGCACCGCGCCGGCATAGAGCAGCAGCTTCTCGGTCAAGGTCGTTTTTCCGGCGTCCGGATGGGAAATAATGGCAAACGTGCGCCGCCGCAGCACTTCTCGCCGCAATTCATCGGCCGCAGATTTCTCAACCGGCAGGGACATAGCGCTTCTCTTTGTGGTTAGGGAAAGCCAACGGGACAGGGGATCAGGGCATCGCCTGGCGTCGCTGGATGGCAACTCTATCTTTTATCAGTCGGAGTGGGGTGGCGGCAAGGAGGGGGAGGCTGGATGAGGGCAGGTTGATCTCCTGTGCTCGCGCAACGCGCGGCCTCGGAAGGCCCTCGTTGGACGCGCGCAGTGGAGACCACAACAGCCACCTCGCTTGGACGACTGGCAGGAATATGACGGATCGAATTGCTATGAAACGTATCCCGTCAGACGAGATTCCAAGCTCTATCTCTATATGGAGTGGCAGTTGTGTACATTAGCTGCCGACATGTTTATTATTTGGACCAACCTCAGACTGCTTTACAGAATCAGCACATGCATGAACCTTGGACGCGTGATCAGCTACTTGTTGTTTTTAATCTGTATTGCAAAATTCAATTTTCAAAGACCAAAGCTAACAACTCTTTGGTAATCGAGGTTGCGCACCAAATAGGTAGATCAGCAGCTTCGGTGGCGATGAAGCTGGGTAATTTCGGTTCATTCGATCCTGCGTTGCACGCCAAAGGGGTTAAAGGGCTTTCTGGTGCAAGTAGGGCGGACCGTGCTATTTGGGATGAATTCAATCAGGACTGGGAGAGGCTCTCGATTGAAAGTGAACTAGCCGCAGAACGGTTTCCGGGCAGCATGTTGACAACGCCTCCTGAACGACATGTAGGGGATTCACATATTTACGGTCACCCAGTGAAGGTTGAGGATATCCTCAGCGGGCCTAGCGAAACAGTCCGCGAGGTCAAAGTTAGGCTACACCAGAGATTTTTTAGAGAAGCTGTCCTGGCCTCATATGGAAGCAGTTGCTGCTTCTGTTCCAATCCGGTTCCTCAGTTACTCACGGCCGCACACATTGTTCCTTGGGCCGATAGGGAGGATCTTCGCGCCAATCCAAGGAATGGTCTGTGTTTGTGTTCGCTCCATCACGACGCGTTTGATAGTGGACTATGGGCCATCGACGATACCTATCAGATAAAGTTGTCTTCTGCCTTGATGGCATACCTGCCAAGCAAGATTCTCGAGGTAAGTTTCGTCGATTTCTCCAGAGCCCAAATTCGCATGCCGGACAAGTTCTGGCCCGAGAGGGAATTTCTGGCCTTCCATCGCTCAAACCTTTTTCGTGAATGATCTTAGATTCATCCATGCGAACCACAATGGAGGATATATGCCAACCAACGACGAAAGGGCAGAACGTGCCAGGGAAATTCTCGAAATGTATGCCGTGCAATTTGGTGACCCTTATGATCCGCGCGGGACTTTGATCGACGTGTTGACGGATCTTATGCATCTGGCAGCCCGAGAGCCTGAACTAGGCCTGGAATTTGACAGTAGTTTAAAAATGGCTCAATTTCACTTTGAGGCTGAGGCCGAAGAATGTCTGGATACTTAACGAGATGAAGGCAGAGGAAGAAACTCTAGCCATGCAGAAACGCTATCGAATTTTCATCTTCTAAGACTGTCAGCCATACGCCCATGACCACCTCCCATCCCCGCGATCCTTTGCACGGTGTGACGCTGGAGACCATTGTGACGACCCTGGTTGAACGCCACGGGTGGCCTGAGTTAGCGCGTCGTCTTCCGGTCCGGTGCTTTCTCAACAATCCCAGCGTCAAATCCAGTCTCACGTTTCTGCGCAAGACGCCTTGGGCGCGGGAGCGGGTGGAGGGGATGTATATCGCGGAGTTGCCCTGATTCTGAGCCGTCCGCTTCGACCGGTTACATAGTTTCTTCAATCTGAACGCTCCACAGAAGGACGTCACCGCCCACATGGCTCCTAATGCGACGATATTCAAGGCCGTCCTCCATATAGCGGACATGGATCGCAATTACTACGAGGACCATACAGTCACCCTTGCGCGCCATCCGTCAGAAACCGACGAGCGTATGATGGTGCGCCTGCTGGCCTTTGCGTTTCATGCGCATGAGGCACTGCTGTTTGGCCGGGGGCTGAGCACTGAAGATGAGCCGGCGCTCTGGCGAAAGGACCTGACCGGGCTCATCGAGCTGTGGATCGAGGTGGGCCTGCCGGATGAGAAGACTCTCCGCCAGGCCTGCGGTCGCGCCAAACAGGTCTGCGTCTACACCTATGGCGGTCGTGCTGCGGACCAATGGTGGAAGGAGAATCTGGCTGCGCTTGAGCGGTCGAAGAATTTCGCCGTGATGAACCTCTCGCTGGAGGGAAGCCTGGCTCTGGCCGGGCTTGCGCAACGCAACATGGAACTGCATTGCACCATTCAAGAGGGGCAGTTGTTGATCGGCGACGGGACGAATGCCGTGCAGATTGAGTTGATGACCCTGAAGGAAGCGTGAAAGGTGAACCGTAAAACGTGAAGCGTATCTCGCGAACGACGAACGGTGAGCTATGGAGCATGACGGCATGAAGGAGAAGAAACGTATCTTCATCGACGGTGAGCCGGTTCAGTGGAACAGTCAGTTTGCGGCCTTGAAGAATTTTAAACTGCCGCCGACTCAGTCTCAACACAAGCCTGACCAACCGGCCCTGGCCACGCCCCAGCTAGCGAAGAGTCGCGGGCGGGTGGACATTATCCGGCAGACGGCGCATCGCGGCGGCAAGACGGTGACGGTGGTCACGGGTTTCGTCGGTATCGGTCAGGATGAAAAAGAGCGACTGGCGAAGGAGATGCAGAAGGCCTGCGGCGTCGGGGGCACGGTGAAGGAAGGGCGGATCGAAATACAAGGTGATAAGCGTGATGATGTGGCGCGCATTCTGACGAAAGCCGGATTCCGGCCGGTCTTTGCCGGCGGGTGAGATGCCATGGCTGAACCGCTCAAGAATAGTTTCGGGGCCGATGTTCCGCGCACGATTGCCCGGATGATTGCCGCCGTCTTTCCGCGATTCGATCAGAAAGCGTTCGTCAGGTCGTCATTGGAAGGGTATGACGCGCTGGATCTGATGCCTCGCGGTTGGAAAATCGCCCATCAGCTTCGCCGGTCCTTGCCGGAGGACTATGAGAAGGCCATCGAGATTCTTCTGGCATCGCTCGACCGGAAACCGGAGCGAACCGTTGCCCAGGGGATGGGCGGCTTTCTGTTGCTTCCGCACGTGTTCTTCGTGGCCGAATATGGACTTGAACATTTCGAAACATCCATGCGAGCACAATATGTGCTGACGCAACGCTTCACCGCCGAATTCAGCATTCGGCGGTATCTCGAACGGCATCCGGCTGCGACGCTGGCCCGTCTCATGGAATGGTCGGCTGACCCTAGTGAGGATGTGCGCCGTTTGGTGTCGGAAGGCACGCGCCCCCGGCTTCCCTGGGCTTCCCGGTTGCGCGCCTTTCAGGCTGATCCGCGCCCCGTGCTCGCGTTGCTCGAGCGACTCAAGGATGACCCGTCGCTCTACGTACGTCGAAGTGTGGCCAATAATCTAAACGACATCGGCAAGGACCATCCGGCTGTGCTCGTGGAGACGGCCAGGCGTTGGATAGTCGACGCGACGGATGAGCGCCGGTGGATCATCCGTCATGCGCTGCGGTCGGCGGTGAAGCGAGGTGATTCAGGGGCGCTTGGACTGTTGGGATTCGGGGAGGCCGCACGTGTCTCGGTGGAGAAGGTGCGGATTGCTCCGAAGCGGCCCACAATCGGCTCGTCTGTCGCCATTGCCTGCGAGATTGCCAATCGGGCTCCGGTGGTTCAACGGCTGTTGGTGGATTTGCGGGTGCACTACGTCAAGGCCAATGGTGTGCAACGGCCGAAGGTGTTTAAGTTGAAGCAGGTCGAACTGGCTCCGCGAGAAGCGGTCCCGGTGCGGAAAACGTTGTCCCTCGCGCAGCTGACGACGAGGAGGCACTATCCCGGGCGACACGCGGTCGAGGTAGTGATCAATGGCCAGGCGCATCCGCTGGGGACGTTTGAGCTCACGGATCGATAATGAGCATAGCCGCGCTTACCCGCCCGCGTGTTTCCGCGGATCGATCACCTGCCCCGTCATCGTGCCTTCCACACTGGCGAGATAACATTGCGCGACCGTCTCAGCCGGCAGGCCGATCGATGGGTCCATGCCTCTGGCGATGAGTGTTTCCGTCACCCAGGGCGGGCTGACGACATTCACGCGCAGGCTTCGTGGCAGGTCGATGGCGGCGGCGCGGACGAACCCTTCCAGGCCCGCATTGGCCATGCTGATCGCGCAGCTGCCTTTCATGGGTTCCCGGCTGAGCATGCCGCTGGTGAGCGTGAACGAGCCGTGGTTGGTCACGAACGGTCTACCGATCCGCACGAGATTCGCCTGGCCCATCAGTTTGTTCTTTAGTCCGATGAAATAATCGTCGTAGGTGAGGTCGTCCAGACTTGCGAACTTGGCGATCCCGGCGGTGCTCACAATTGCGTCGCAGGTGCCGATGGTTTTGAAGAGGCCGGTGATGGAGTCCGGCGAGGCCAGGTCAACCTGATACGTTCCCCGCTTGTGTCCCACCGGCACCACCTCGTGCCGCGTCGAAAGCAGCTTTACGACGGCGGATCCGATGGTGCCTGTTCCTCCGATCACAATCACCCGCATGCCGGACCTCCCTTGTTCATGTATCGCCGAGTGTAGTCATGGGACTCTGTGCGGCGCAAAAGTCGTTCACTCGGGACTGTCGATGACGTATTGCGCTCTGGCCGAGGGTTCTGCGGCAGGCTGAATGTGGCGGCAAGGGGGAATGTCCGCCTGCAATCGCCGCAAGAGCACCGTGATTTTCATGTTGGACGGAACCTCGCAGAGCCACACATGCATGCCGGATTCGAGATCGTCGAAGTGTCGCTGCACGGAGAACCCGGGTTTCTCCATGAAATAGGCGGAGAGAAATCCGTTGATGGCCTGGACCGTCCAGGGATGCTCCTTGATGTAGCGATAGGTGAGTCGAAGTTCTACGACTTGATGGCTCTGCTCTGCATCCATAGGGCGGCGCTCCTTACTGAAAGTGACGGCGCACTGTAGCAAATTTCGGGGGATCTTTTCCTGATATCCCACCGATTGTCTGAAGCGGCCCGATCCATCGCGCGCATCGTAATGGTGAAGCGCTTTGGTATGGAGGCGACGCTGCGTTCGCGTGCGTGATGGAAAGGATCGTGGCAGAAAGAAAGACTCCCGCCCCCTTTTGCCTGCCCAGGAAGCAATCCGGCTGGACGTCGCCACGATGCCGTGAACCAGTTGCTCTCCAAAGTCCTCCCTGGCAGTCAGGTGACGAGTTGTGCCTCTGATCTCGTCGGGAACTTGACCACCGTCACCGATCCGGATAGCGTGCTGACCATGACGTACGATCGGACGAGCCGGCTGACCACGAAGTGAGCCTGTTGGATCCGGATGAGGGCTAGCGGGGTGGTTTAGGCAGGCGCCGGGACCGTTGGGCGCCAAGTGCGAATTCCAGCGCGGCTTCGAGGCGAATCACACGCGCGTTGAGGTCTTCGATATGCGATTGCTGCTTGGCCACCGTGGCGCTGAGTTGGTCCACTTTGTCGTTCAGCTTGATGGTGTTGGCGAACGCATCCCACACACGCTCGGTGAGCCCCATCGTTATCCTTTCTTAGGGGTTCTGGAGAGCGCCTGCATGCGCGCTTCCGACTCCGCCACCAAGGCGAGGGTTTTGTCGATCGAGCGAATGGTTTTCTTCGTCTCCCGGATGACTCGCTTGGCCATGTGATCCAACAGCGCTGGATCGTCAGCCGGAGCATAGCGCTCGCCGCCCTCTCGCAGGAGTTCTGCCATGGTGAGGTTGGCGGCTTTTGCCTTTTGTGCAAGCCGACGTTTTTGGCTGGGGCTCATCAGGACTGGAACTTGAACCATCGTAGATGGCATGTGGGCCTCCATCGAGAGCGATATATAGGTGCTATATATCATACAAACGGAGGGGCTGTCGATGAGATCAGGAAGGCAGGATTCCCGGTGGACACAGGGTCGTGCCCCTGTTCCCGTCGCACGAGCAGAGGACGGACACACAACGGGAGATGTTCAACCGAAAAAGGTCGTGCGGACGAGCGTCTCACTGGGTCGGTTATCGACTGTCACGAGTCATGGCTATGATGCCCTCAATTGCCTTCAGTCTCTCACCCAGCCCAGTGCCCCAGCGGCCATGCTGCCGAACTTGCCGGCCGCTTAGCCGGGCGGATGGCAGCGCCGCCGATCCCGCGTGCGGCAGGACGGGCACGCTCCGACTGGCACGACCTTCGATCATCTAAGGAAGGGCTGATTAATGCCCGCTTTTGATCGGTCGGCGTCTAAAACACCGAGAATTTAACCATCGTTGTCGGGAACATCGAATTAATCAGACCTTCCCTAACATTGAGACCGTCGTGAGGATCTGTGTAAGGTACGGCATGGAGGACTTCATGACATGCTGACTGCCTATAATCAGGTGCCTATTCCGTCGTTCATGTACGGAACCGCCTGGAAAAAAGAAGCGACGATACAACTCGTGTTGCAGGCCGTGGCGGCGGGGTTCACCGCGATCGATACGGCCAATCAGTTGATCCACTATGAGGAAGCCTTGGTCGGAGAGGCGCTGATGGAGCTGGCGAAGCGGGGCACGCCTCGGGACCGGCTCTTTCTGCAAACCAAGTTCACGCCGGTGAACGGTCAGGATCATCGCACGCCTTACGATGTGCAAGCCGATCTCACCACGCAGGTGAAACAATCTTTCGACAGTTCCCTCGCCCATCTCCACACCGACTATCTCGATTCGTATGTCTTACACGGCCCCTATGGGAGGCGCGGGTTGAGCGATGCCGACTGGGAGGTCTGGACGGCGATTGAAGCGCTCTACGATGCGAGGAAGACGAAGATGATCGGCATCAGCAACGTGACGCCGGATCAACTCACGCTGCTTTGTGCGCGGGCAGCTCATAAGCCGATGGTAGTGCAGAATCGCTGTTATGCCGCGCTGGGCTGGGATCAGGATGTGCGAGCGATCTGCCGGACTCACGGTATCATCTACCAAGGGTTCTCGCTGCTGACGGCGAATCGGGAGTTGTTCGCCGATCCCGAGGTCCGGGCCATGGCCGCCAAATACGGCATGGGGCTCGCGCAACTGGTGTTCCGGTTCGCCATGCAGATGGGCATGTTGCCGTTGACCGGCACGACCGATCCACGACACATGCAGGAAGACCTGCGCTCTGACCAATTCACGATCGCGCCCGATGATCTCCAGCGATTGGAAATCATCGGGATGTAAGCGGTTTCCTGTAGCAGCGGCGATTGGCCGGGCCCGCGCGATCGCCGCAGAAACAGTCTTGGGCATCGATGGAAAGCCTGCATCAACTCGAAATCATCATCATGTTGCTCGCGGTGGTGCTCGCGTTGACGACCATCGCGCAGAAGATTCGTATCCCGTATCCGATCTTTCTAGTGTTGGGCGGTTTGACGCTGGGACTGGTGCCGGGCTTGCCCGCAGTGACACTCCATCCCGACCTCGTATTCCTGGTCTTCCTGCCGCCGATCCTATGGGCGGCCGCCTATTTCACGTCCCTGCGCGAGTTTCGCCAAAATCTCCGGCCGATTTCGCTTCTGGCGGTGGGGTTGGTGCTGGCCACGTCCGCCGGGGTGGCCTGGGTCGCGCACGCTCTCCTGCCTGGAATCGGCTGGGCGGAAGCCATTGCGTTGGGCGCGATTGTCTCGCCGCCAGACGCCGTGTCTGCGACGGCCATCGGCAAACGCCTGAGAATCCCGCCACGGATCGTCACCATCCTGGAGGGTGAAAGCCTGGTCAACGACGCCACGGCGCTGGTGCTGTATCGAGCGGCCGTAGGCGCCGCCGTCAGCGGTTCGTTTGCACTCGGTCATACGCTGTTTGAGTTCGTATGCGCCGCGCTGGCGGGTGTCGTCATCGGCCTCGGTGTGGCCTGGCTCACGCGGTGGGCGCTCTGTGCGACGGAAGATGGTTTTACGCAGATCGGCGTGACGTTGTTGGCGCCCTATGTCGCCTGGGTGTGCGGTGAGTCGGTGCATGCCTCTGCAGTGCTGGCTTGTGTGGCTGGTGGGCTGTACCTTCGTCAGTCGTTCAGCGGCGCGGTGTCCCCGGCCACCAGATTGCAAGCACGTGCAGTGTGGGATCTCCTGATCTTTATCTTGAATGGAGTCATCTTTATCCTGATCGGCCTGCAGTTGGGCGCGTTACGCGACTCGGTGCCGCCGGGCCAGTTCGGCCCGGTGCTCATTGCCGGGGCCTGGGTGAGCGCGACTGCGATCGTAGTGCGGCTTCTCTGGGTGCCGTTGGCCGCTCTCATCCCCAGATGGGTGAGCACGACATTACGTGAACGTGATCCGATGCCTCCCTGGTCCGCCCTGTTCCTCATTTCCTGGACCGGGATGCGCGGGATCGTGACCCTGGCAGCCGCGTTGGCGCTACCGGTGACAACCAGCACCGGTGTGCCGTTTCCGTTTCGCTCTGAGATTATTCTCATCAGCTTCACCGTGATTCTTGCGACCTTGGTCCTGCAGGGCCTCTCGTTGCCGCCGATCATCAGGCTGATGCATCTCAAAGAAGACGATGGTCTGGAACAAGAAGAAACATTGGCGCGGGAACATGCGGTGACGGTGGCCTTGAATCGGCTGGATCAAGTCGTCATAGAAAACTGGGTGTCGCTGGAGCAGGTCGAGCGGGTGCGGCTGCGGTACCTCCAACGGCTGGAGCGCCTCACCCGGGCCGGTCTGGCGGAGGAACAGATGTCCACCTCGACCACTGAATCGGACCAGCGTCTGCAGCATGAAGTGCTCACGGCCGAGCGGGTCGCCTTGATCGGGCTTCGGGATAACGGCACGATCAGCGACGAAGTCCTGCATCGCTTAGAGCAGGAACTCGATGTGGCTGCGCTTCACCTGGGTGTCGGCGAGCGACGTCCCGGCCGGAGCCAAAACTAGAGGGGCGTGAGTCTGGTCGGCCTGTGAGAAGTTCGCCGTAGCCTGGTAATCTGTTTGGCTACGCCGTATCGGCGATAACAACGTCGAACGTTGCCTCGTTAAAAATACTGCGTGATCCCCACTTGAATAAGCGAATTGGGACTGGGGGACAGCAATTGCGCACAATCCACACGCAGCAACGTATTGGTGAGAAACGTGGGCACCACCCTGATGCCTGCCCCGACATTGACCGTGCCTATCCAATCCCTCTGACTACCTTCGTCGCTAAACGGTTGAAAGGCGCCGAAATCTGAGAAGAGCACGCCCTGGAGCGCCCAGCGTGGTGCGATTTGAATCGCATGCCGCAATTCCAGATTTGTATACGTTTGCGCCCGGTTGCGGTAGAGATTATCGGAGAGCCCTCTGACTCCCGCAATGCTCCCCATCAATATACTGTGGTTTGGATTGCGGCTGTTGTTCACCGCCTCGGCGACCGTATTGATCATCAGGACCGTCATGGGTGTCAGGGGGATTCCCTGGAGGTATCGAAGGCGCGCCTCGTGACGGGGCTGATTCGCGCCGAGGAAGTAACCAGGCCGGAGTTCCAGCGCGATGCGATACCCGAAGGGCACGAGATCGTGCCAATGGTATCGGTCCCAGGTCACTTCAGGAATGAGGCCTACATAGTAGCCATCCGGTGGCCGCGCCCCTGTCCCCGTTTGGTCTTGCACGAGTTCGCGGTAGATTTTGGCGACCACCTCATACCGCAAGGGAGATCCGTACGCAAAAGGTCCTTTGAGCTCAAACTCTCCGCCGATGCGGTTGCGCGTCCACGTGGCGGTCGAATCGGCAAACCGAATGCCGTTACTCGCATAGGAACCCTTCACCTCTTTCGCCCAGCGGTCCGGTCGGTAGGCGTGTTCTGAGATCCACACATCCACATTCGGTCCTCGCTGGCTGTAATTGAACTGACCACCGATCTGCGTGCCCGTGCCGTCCAGGTTGTATTCCACGAGACCGGCGGTGGCATTCAGGTCTTTGACGCTGGTGCCGCTCGTGAAGCTCAAGATGGGAGAGAGCGTGAATTTCTCCCGCACGTCCACGGCGATTGTGCCGTCCTGTGTCGCCACCTTCACCCGATCGAAAAGGCTGAGGTTTCGGATGCGCCTCTCAAACTCCTCGACCTCTGCGCGGGTGAAATGTGAGGGGATCGGACGTGGAAGCAATCTTCGGATCGTATCTTCTGTGGTATGCAGCAGGCCGCTGATTTCCAACTTGTTAATCGCAATGGTTCCGTCCTCTGCATGAGCGGGATGTGCAGGTGCAGCATACAGAATGATGACCATCGCACAGTAGCGAATGATCGAAAAGATCCATGTGCGGACGTTTCGACTGAAATGAGTAACATGCATCGCAGGCCTCCATGAATGAAATCACGGTTTCACCGTGAGGAACGGCGGAACCGTCAGTGGAGACTGGATGTGGTTTAGATTCGAAGGGGAAGGAGGAGCGGAACAGGGCTGCTGCGCGGCGGCCGCTCATGAGAGGGGTCCGCTCGTGTGCTCGAGAGAGACGGCAGGCAGGCGGAAATGAGAATGGTCTCGAAGGCTACCCATGCCAAGGCCGGCCACGCGATTTCTACCTGGCTGTCGGTTTTCTGCGACGCCATCAGGATATGTTCGGCTGGATTGTCGAGCTCTTCCGGAAGAGGAGTTCCTTCGGCGGACGTACTGAGAACAGGCCCCTCGAAAGCAAGGTCCATGACCAGCTCTCCGGTAATCACGAGCGAGACGAGCAGAGTCAGCCAGGCGACCACCCCGGTGTGTCGTGCCATTGTTCTCATGCACAGCATGCATCCAAATATAGGGTCGGGACAGCGGTCTGTCAATTGATGTCGCTCAGTGGGGGCAAGATGGCTGCGGCGAGCTTCTCGTTCCAGGTGAGGTGTCCCGTCTTGACGCGCACGCCTGCTGCGGGTAGGTTCGCGCCATGTCGATTTGTCTCACTCATGCCCAACCGTCCGATGCGCCGCTCGTTGCCGATCTAGTCGGTGAGCTATTGCACGAGATCATGATGGCCCTTGGCGCCAAGGCCTTCGGATTCTCCCATGCCGAGACCGAAGCGCGGGCGCGGCGCTGGCTGGCAGACGGGACTTATACGGTGTTATTGGCGTATCACGTCGAGAAGGTTGCCGGTTTTCTGGCACTCTCTGAAAGTCGTGCCCTCTATGCGGAAGGCGCTTTCGGGATCATTCCGGATTTGTATGTGCGTCCGGCATTCAGGTCCTGCAACGTGGGCACCGGACTCGTGGCAGAGGCCAAGAAGCTGTCCCGCGCACGAGGATGGACCAGGCTGGAGGTGACGACACCTCCACTCCCGCAGTTCGACCGGACTCTGGCGTTTTATGAACGACAGGGATTCAGCATTTCCGGCGGGCGGAAAATGAAACTGTCTCTGTGATCCGGCCCGTGGTTCAAGAAGAGCGAACCGGTTGTGGCATCGCGGCAGCGGCCGCGTTGGGAGGTGTGTCCTATGCGCACGCGAAGGCCGTCGCCGCTTCGTTGGGCATCTCTGCTGAAGATCCGAAGCTGTGGTCCGAAACGGCATCGGTGCGGCGGCTGGTGACACAATTCGGTCTGCGTGCCGCAGGGACGCGAAGGCCATTCCGCTCATGGGCTGGTTTGCCGGATTGTGCGTTGCTGGCCATCAAGTGGCATCTGGAACAGGGGCGACCGTTCTGGCATTGGGTGGTGTTCGTGCGAGAGAATGGCCGGTCGTACGTGGTAGATTCCAATCCGACATTGAAGGCTTCCCTTCGGACCGACTTCGGGCGTATGAGGCCGGTGTGGTTTCTGTCTGTGACGAGGAAGAGGTAACGGGTGAAGATCGCGATTATCGGCGGCGGGCCGGCCGGGCTCATGGCGGCAGAAACGGCACTGGCCGGGGGCGCGCAGGTTGCGCTCTACGATTCCATGCCGTCCGTGGGCCGAAAGTTTCTCTTGGCCGGAAAGGGTGGTTTGAATCTCACTCATTCCGATCCAGCCGACCTGTTTCTCACCAGGTATGGCGAACGCCGGGCGCAGGTCGCGCCCTGGTTGGCCGAGTTCGGGGCCGACGCGGTTCGCGCCTGGGCTCAGGGGCTTGGGATCGAGACCTACGTCGGATCGTCGGGCCGTGTGTTCCCCGCGGATATGAAGGCTGCCCCGTTGCTGCGCGCCTGGTTGCGGCGGTTGCGGCAGGCCGGTTTGACCATTCACGTGCGGCATCGTTGGTGCGGCTGGGATGAAAACAAAGCCCTGCGCTTCGAGACGCCGCAAGGCACGGCATCCGTGCGGGCGGAAGCCGTCATCCTGGCGTTGGGTGGAGGTAGTTGGCCCAAGCTCGGCTCGGATGGCGCCTGGGTGTCGATCCTCGGATCGCGTTCGATTTCCGTCGCCCCGTTGCGCCCGGCGAACTGCGGATTCGATGTGGGGTGGACCGAGCATTTCCGCGGTAAGTTCTCGGGGCATCCGGTGAAAACGGTGGGCGTGGTGGCGAAATCACCGACCGGCGCAGTGATGCGTCGGATGGGAGAATTCGTGATCACGGAGACCGGCCTCGAAGGCGGCGTCATTTATGCGGTCGCCCCGTTCCTGCGCGATGAAATCGAGGCGACCGGCCGTGGCACGCTCCGGCTGGATCTTGCGCCCGATCGGGACCTGCCGCGGCTCATCAAGGATCTTTCCCAGCCGCGCGGGAAACGCACCATGGCGACGCATTTGCAGCGGCGGGCGCACATCGACGGGGTGAAGGCCGGGCTGCTTCGGGAGATCGTCTCCAAGGAAGATTTCGCGGACTCGACGCGCCTGGCAGCCGCGATCAAAGGCTTGCCGCTCACACTGACGGCGCCGCGTCCCCTGGCAGAAGCGATCAGTACCGCAGGCGGCGTGGAGTTCACAGCGCTCGACAAGCGACTGATGGTGCGCGCCTTGCCTGGCTTATTTTGCGCGGGAGAAATGGTGGATTGGGAAGCGCCGACGGGCGGGTATCTGCTCACGGCCTGTTTCGCCAGTGGGCGCACCGCCGGTGCCGGTGCGGTCGCCTGGCTCAAGGAGCGTGCGGGACGTGCAAGGGCATGACGCAATCGACGACGGGGTGGCGGCCCTGATCGTCCCGGGCATCGGAAACTCCGGCCCCGACCATTGGCAAAGCTTGTGGGAGCAGCGGCATCCCCGCTGGCAACGCGTCGAGCAGCGTGATTGGGATCGTCCGGTCTGTGAAGAATGGCTGCGCGGGCTCGATGCTGCCTTAGCCCGTCTTTCTGTTCCGCCTGTGCTGGTCGCGCATAGCATGGGTTGTCTGTTGGTCGTGCACTGGGCGCAGCGCTCCAAGGTTCCGGTACGCGCCGCTTTCTTGGTGGCCCCGCCTGATCCTGAGGGGCCCGCGTTTCCACCGGTCACCCAAGGATTTGAGACGGTTCCAACGGACAGCCTTCCCTTCCCCAGTCTGGTCGTCGCCAGCAGCGACGATCCGTTCGGTTCGGTCGCCTACGCCAAGCGATGCGCGGAGAATTGGGGTAGTACGTTCGTCGCGGTCGGTGCGGTCGGCCATATCAATGCAGAGAGCGATCTTGGTGACTGGCCTGCCGGTCTCGCCTTATTGGACGGATTGCTGAAATCGTCATGACCCGCTACGGCCATATGTCGCTGGAGTGAAGCGGGAGCGAATGACCGATAGATGGTGGGGACCAGAGACTGGCTCCGAACGAGAGCGTACCCGGCATAGGTTCCCATACCTTGCGAGATGCGCTGTCTGCGTCGCTAGAGCAGAATGCGCCGGGCGTTTGGGTCGGCCAGCGCCCCGGTCGTGAGATTCCAGTCGATCATGAAAATGGCGGATCGTTCGCAGGCGAGCGACAACAGTCGTCTGCCGTCCTGCGCGACCACGCTTTCGGCGTGCCGGAAATCGAGCGTGCGGTCCTTCCCGGTTCGATTGCAGACAAAGAGCGGAAGGCCCGTCTCTTTGGTACAACGTTCCCACTCGCCGTTCGGACCGTGTAGGCCGGGCGCCCAGGCTGCCGAGGAGACTAACACTTTGGCCTGCTGCCTCTTCAGACTCACGGCAATCTCCGGAGTATAGGCATCGGCGCAGATGAGGAGGCCGACGCTGCCGAACGGCGCCACGCGCACCGTGGTGGCTTCCGTGCCCGGCGTCGACCAGGCCTCTGATCCGACCCGAAGGGCATTGATCTTGCGATGCCTGCCCGCCACCTGTCCGTCTGGCCCAATGGCAAACAGGCTGTTGTATAAGCGCGTCGATGGTGCCTGACGTTCGGGGTGGGAGAGAAAGATGGTCACCCGGTGGCAGGCTGCGAGGCGGCCGATCCGGCTCATCCACTGACCCGGTTGCGGTTCGATCCAGTCAGTTCCGAGTGTGTCCGCGAAGGTGTAGCCGCTGACCGCCAGTTCCGGAGTCATGATCCATCCGGCGCCGTGACGAGCGGCTTTAATGATGGCGCTGGTGACGAGGTGGCGGTTCCGGGCCAGCGCTCCAGGGATCGGGGCAAGGTGTAACAACGCAATACGGAGCGTCGGCCTGGTCATGAGTCACACAGGGCAGCCATTTTCTCTCCCCTTTCCGGTCCGGACTGTACCATAGGGATGCCGGAGGGTCGATGCCAAGCGGTAGCGGCAAGCGGGCCTGCGCCTCCGGTCCGGCAGAGTCAAGGGAACGGTGCCCGCGACTTGTGTCCGGAGCCGTCGCTGCGTACAGTGGATCGAGAAGATTGTAATGGATCAACCAACCGCCACTCGCTCCATGAAGATCGCGGGACGTATCGCATTCGGGCTACTCCTCTTCGCGCTGCTGTATCTGGCGGGGTTGCTGCTCTTGCCGTGGGTGGTCGATCGGCCGTCGCTTGTCACGGCGCTGCTGCAACAGGTCGAACAGCGCACGGGGCACCGGGTCACGGTCGAGGACTCGCATCTCCGGATGTTCCCGTCCGTCAGGTTGGAACTTCTCGGCGCGACCGTCCATCATTCCGCCTCTCCCACCACGGCGTTGGTGGGCGCCGACCGCGTGGAGATTGCCGTCCAGTGGCTGCCGTTGCTCGAAGGGCGGGTCATCGCCAACGATGTGATCATCGACCGGCCGCGCCTGACCGTTCGACGGCAAGCGAACGGGAACTGGTCGTTGGATGGCAACATACCGTCCCCGCCCTCTTCCGACCCGAGCCGGCCGTTCGCGATCCTGCAGTTTGTCAGAAATCTGTTGGTCGTCGAAGGGACCGTCACGATCGTCGATGAGGCGGATGGCGCTTCCGGTGCTGCAGTGCAGATCACCTTGATGCAGGGGTTGCTCACGAGCGAACTGACGGGCCGCCGCGCCAGACTGCACATGTCAGGAGAGGTGCCACAACCGAGGGGGCGGGCAGCCTTCACCTGGGAAGGTTCATTGACGCAGAGCCAGGAAGGAGGGCGTGTGCAGGCGGAGGGCGACCTCCGGCTCCACCGCGTCGATATGCGCCACGTGCTCGCATTCTGGAGTCGCGACGGCCGGATGACCGATGGGTTGTCGCAACCGGCGCAACTGACGGCGCACCTGCGCTGGCTGCCGAGAGCGGAAGGGGCGGATCTCCTGGCCGACGACGTGAGGGCGGAGTTGTCCGATGTGTCGGTGCAGGGTTCCGGGTCGGTGCTCGGACTCGGCACAGACGGGGCACGATTTTCTACGACGGTCTCCGCTCCGCCGGTCTCGGTCGCGAGGCTCCTGACCGAACTTCCCTCGGCCTGGCTGTCGGATCCGCTTCGGGCGCAGTTCAAGGACCATGCGGTCGATGGAGTGATCACGGTGCAATCGATGTCGGTCTCCGGTGACATGGTCGCGGGGGCGAAGCCGACCGTCAACGGGCTGGTCGACATTCAAAACGGCCGATTCACCCTGGCCACGCAGTACCCTCCCGTGGAGGCGTTATCCGCAACCATTTCGTACGATGCGGTCCAGGTGCGGGTGACAGATGTGCGCGCGCAGTGCGGGCCCATCCGGCTGAGGGGACAGGATTTGCTCATCACGCAATGGGCGACGGATCCGCACGTCGATGTCAAAATTCAAGGCACGGCGCCGGTGAGGGGATTGGCGGAGGCTGTCCGGCGCCTCGACGAGTTTCCGTTGCTGCGCGATCTGGTGACGGAGTTGGAGCAACCGGTCGGCGACGTCGAGATGATCGCGCATGTCATGGGGCGGCCGCTGAGCGGGCAGCCGCTCTCGCTGGTCGATGCCGACCTCGTCGTTCATGGCGGCGGCGGGCGCAGCCGTGTCTTGCCGGTCGCCGTCCGGCAGGTGGAGGCGCATGTCACCGTCACGCCGACCTTGGTGGCTATCGAACATCTTGACGGGCGGTTCGGGCCGGCGGCATTCGACGCGCGCGGTTCGGTGGCCTTGGTGGAAAACCGTGCCTATTCCGATGTGACGCTGGCGATGGACGTTGCCGGACCGGAGGTGCAATCCTGGCTGGAGGAACAGGTCAAGAGCGATCTCAGTCCTGAAATAGACGGTTCCATTCGACTGCAGGCCACCATCACAGGACGGTTCGCGCGTCCGCGCATCAAGGGGCTGGTTGATCTCCGGCAAGCCGGGTTTCGCATACCGGAGCGGTTCACCAAGCCGTTGCAGACCCCCGCTGCCGTGGAGTTCGAGGGGCAACTGGACCAGGGCAACCGCCTCGTGATCCGGCATCTTGACGTCCGCTTTCCTCCGGTGAAGGTAACGGGCGGCGGGGCGATCGATTTCGGCGGGGACATGTCTTTCTCGGCCACTGTGTCGTCCGGTAAAGTGGCCATCGCCAGGCTTCCAAAGGGCATCGTTCTGGGACCGGTCCGGGCAGGACTGCTGGACGCCACGCTTCAGATGGAAGGGCAGGTGAAGGATCGGTCGTCCTGGCGGACATCCGGCCAGATCAAGTTCGATGAGGGCACGATCAAGCTGGAGGCCTTCGACGAACCGATTCGAGACGCATTCGTGACGCTGCGCTTCGATCAGGATCGGATTCAGATTCCGCGGATGGCTTTTCGTGTGGGCGCGAGCGATATGCGGATATCCGGCTCCATCGGGCGTTGGGCCGATTCACCCAAGGCGCGCCTCGTCGTCGAGTCGTCTCAAATCGATCTCGACGCCTTTCGTGTCTCCGGTCCACGCCGGTCGGCCTCGGCCCGCCCTCACGTTTCGAACCCTGTCTGGTCGGAGGCCACGCTGAACGCGTTTCTGTTTGCCGATCATGTGTACTACAAGAAATTTCTGCTGACCGATCTCTCCGCCAAAATTTCCTGGGATCGCGGACTCTTCACGGTCGAGCGGATCAGCGGCGATACGAATGAAGGGCACTTGGCCGGCCAGCTGAAAGTTCGGGCGAACGGCCGCCGCATCGAGCACGTTCGGAGCACCTTTCGCGCCAGCGGCATTCCTGTCGATCGCGTGTTATCGCCGTTTCAGGCACACCCGGTTCTCTCGGGCTGGTTGACCACGTCGGGGAAAATCCAGGCAGAGCTCGAGCGGGGAGTCCTGCTGCCCGGGGCGGTGACCAGTCGTCAGCCCGTGCAGGTCCTGGTGGAGGACGGCCGAATCTATCAGGTTCCGGTGCTGTCCACGCTGCTCTCGGTCCTGAATCTGCCGGCTGTGTTGCAGGGGCAGGTGAATCTCGACAAAGACGGCTTGCCGTTCGATCGGCTGAAACTGGTGGGTTCTCTGAGCAACGGCGTCGTCACGGCGAAGGAATTCCTGCTCGACAGTCCTATCCTCAAGATTAGCGGAACGGGGCGATATGACATAGTGGCGGACGAGTTCGATATGGTGCTGGCGACAAGTCCTCTCGGTTCTTATTCCGATATGTTGAAGCGCATTCCGCTGTTCGGTCACCTCCTTGCCGGAGACCGCCAGGGGTTCGATACCGCCGTGTTCGAACTGAAGGGGAGCGCCGACCGTCCGGACTTGCGCTACCTTCCCACGGAATCGTTGATGACGGGGGTGAAGGGCACCGCACAATTGGCGTTCGATCTTCTGGTCAATGCCCTGACGCTGCCGCAGAAGGCCTATTCGATGGTGGAAGAGGGGATCACCGGAGGGGAAGAGGAAGACTTTTGACGGGCGGTTTAGGATGTGCCTGCTTACGGGGAAGGGGCCGCGCGAATGTCGAGGTCATTCTTCACACGTCGCACGCCTTTCACCTGGCGGGCCAGTTCCGCCGCTCTCGCCTTGCGCTCCGCTTTCTGGACTGTCCCGGCCAGGGTGACAGTGCCCTGTTCGGTGGCCACGAGGATCCCGGCGAATCCCCCCTGTTCCTCCTCCGCCAGCCGGGCCTCCACGTTCGTGGAAATGACGGCATCGCTCGGGCTGTCAATCGGCGTGGAATCAGCGGGCAGCAAGCATCCCCCCCAGATAACCGGCACGAAGAGCAGGGGGATGTAACGAAGGCATCGAGGCATCACTGTAGACCGTGTCTCGCTGGTTGATGACGGTCGATCTTGGCACAGGGAGACTGCGGTTTTCCAGGCAGAGTTTTGGGATTGCGCTGCCCGGCTGCAGCGGGCATCATGCGGCGGCTGGTTTCCGAAGTTTGACCCGAGGGGTGATGACAGAAGCAGCGGGTGATCTGTGTATCATTGGGGCCGGAGCGGCCGGGCTGGCGGCCGGTATTTTTGCCGCCGAGCAGAACCCGCACCTGACGATCGAACTGCTGGATGGGGCGAAGTCCATCGGCGCCAAGATCCTGGTGTCCGGCGGCGGCCGCTGCAATGTCACCCATGATGTGGTGACGCCGGATGATTTTTTCGGCACCCGCCACCTCGTGCGCAATGTGCTCGCGGCCTTCCCCGTCCAAGACACGATCCAGTGGTTTGCTTCGCTCGGTGTGGACCTCAAGTGCGAGGAGACCGGCAAGCTGTTTCCGGTGACCGACAAGGCGCGGACCGTGTTGGAGGCGCTCCTCGCTCGCAGCCGGGCCCTCGGGGTGGTCCTTCGTCCCGGTCATCGAGTTACCGATATTGCTCGCCTCGAACATGTAGACGTGTCGGACAACACGGATGCTTCGCGGTTCGTGATCCGGCACCAAGAAGGCGAGACCGTTGCGCGGCGCGTCATCTTGGCCACCGGGGGGCGGTCGTTGCCACGCACGGGGAGCGATGGATCGGGCTATGGACTCGCGCAACGCCTGGGCCACCGGGTCACGCCGACTGTCCCGGCATTGGTAGCTCTGGTCCTCGACGACTGCTGTTTTCACAAGGAACTGTCGGGGCTTGCGCAGGAGGTCGAGATCCAGACGGTGGTGCAGGGGAAGGCGGTCGATCGGCGGACCGGCAGCTTACTCTGGACGCATTTCGGGATCAGCGGTCCGGTGGTGATGGATGCGAGTCGATTCTGGTGCCTTGCCAGAGAACGCGGTGAGGCGGCGGAGGTGTATGGAAATTTCTTGCCCGGGCGCACGACGGAGCAGGCGCGCGAATGGTTTCTGGCGCAGGCTGCCGGGTATCCTCGACGATCGCTGGTGAAGTTGTTGATGGGGGTATTTCCCGAGCGATGCGCCGAGGCTTTCTGTCGCCATGTGGCGGGCGATCCACAGCAGGCGAGCGCGCAGGTGCCACGCAGCATTCGAGATCGCCTCCTGTCGGCTCTCACCCGGTTCCGGTTTCCTGTCCTGCGTGATCGAGGGTGGAACTTTGCCGAGGTGACGGCCGGGGGGATTCCGCTCGAAGAGGTCAACTTCCGCACGATGGAGTCGAAGCTGGTGCCCGGCCTGCATTTGGTCGGGGAGGTGCTCGATTGCGACGGGCGGATCGGCGGATTCAATTTTCAGTGGGCCTGGGCGACCGGACGGCTGGCCGGTCGAGCGGCAGCCGTGACTCCCGGCGCCGGGATCGGCGAACAGGGTGAGCGGGCAGCGGGAAAGTAGGAACGCCGCTAGGTACTGCTTCGGCCGTCACTTGAATTCGTAGCCCACGCCAAAAATGAGGGATTCGTCGATTTTTTCCCGTCCTGGCGCGGGTTGCGTGTTCAATCGAAGGTCGTATTCCACATTGAAGAAGAGATTCTTGTAGACGGTGATCCGGACTCCCTGGTCCGCATTGATGCGGAAGGCATTGCCGGCATTGACGTCGTAGAAGCCTTCATGGCGGTGGAAGACCTTGACGCGATCCGGCCATACGGCATGTTCCCAGCGCAAACTCCATCGGCCTGATGGAGTTTGCGTGTTCGGACTGTTGGTGAAGTGCTCGCTCACATGGGCAAGACCGAGGGAGAGCGAGAGGGTGGTTCTGGCACTCTCGTAAAACTGATAGCCCAAGCCGCTACCGATCGTGGATCGGAGTTGGAGGTTCTGCAGGGTGTCCTTTTCAAGCATGCCGAAGGATTCGATGAAGATCTGCTTGCTCAGGAAGTAGTTGTGCTTCACGCTGGCCAGTGAGTTTCTGGCCGTCACGAGTTCGCCGGCCTGTCCGTAGTTGTATTTCCCTTCGAGTAACAGTCGCTGGCGGTACGCTTGAATCGTCAAGCGGGCTGCGCTGTTGAAGGCCTTCGTGCTGCTGTTTCCTGAGGTGCTGTTGCCGCCGACCGTGATCGTCCCTGTCAGCCGGAGCGGCTCGAGATTGATGGCGGTGACGTCGGCCAAGGGCACGGGGCTCTCGGGCCCCAGTTCTCTGGTCTCCCGCAGGGCTTGTGCGCCGTACAGAAAATCGCGCAGTACATCGTGTGACTCGCCCGGCACCAGGATCTTCAGTGGACCGTCGGACTTCAGGCTCTCGACTTTTCCCCAATCGATTTTCACCTCGCCCCCGTAGTCGGTCTGCAGGGTGAGGACGCGCTCTTCCATTTTGAGAATCGTGCCGGTCAGTCGATCTCCATTCTGCAGGTGTACTTCGTCGGCCCAGGAAGGCAGGGCGAGACACAGGCTGATGAGGAATGCTGTCCACTGCCACAGCAGGGAGCGACTGATGACATTGCGGTGCATGGGTGTGAATCAGGGGCGGACGGGTACGTCACTCATGGCGAGAGTCGGGCGGCCCGCATTCTGTCGATGGTCCAACCCTACTGGAGAGCCATCGGAGTTGCAAGAGAACGGGAACAAAAAAAACCGTGCACGGGTGATCCGCCGACTGAGGCCTATTTGGCGATAGTGATGCTCGGCACGCCGGTTCGCGGCACGTCGGTGACGGTCATCTGAAACAGTTGCGAGAGTAATTTGAACGCTTCGCGATTCCAGCGCGCCTGGGGTCCCGTGGCATTGACCGCATAATAGCGGCCATGGGATTTCACGGCCAGGGCCGGTTCGTCCGGCGTGTGGTCGAGGATGAGCAGGTCCATCGTGTGCACAGGGTTCTCGGCCACGGGGGGCGTACGCGGATCCTTTTCCACAGCATACTCGCGGTCTTCGGCCACGGCGTGCCCCAAAAAATTCAACATCGCGTTAAAGCTTCGTAGCCTGAAATCCCCCTGCAACGGCCACTCTCCTCCGAAATGGCCTGTTCGAATGTCGAAGGAGACATCGTTGACCGGACGCTGGTCTGCGGTTTCGTGCAATCGGACCCGTTCTGCAGGCGGAAGCGTGGCGGGATCGTAGTTCGTAATGAGAATGCGTCCGGAGACCGGCTTGCGCAAGGTGTAGGTGCGTGTCTCGCTTTGGTACGTGATGAGGTATTGCTGTTCCAGCGCAGCAAAGCCTTCGGCGGTCACGGACTCGGCCGGGATGGTCCAGGTGCGCTCGAACGTCAAGGCCTCCGCATAGAGGTGATTGGCATCTTGAATGGCCGACAAGTGCAGGACGACTTTGCGGAACATGTCGTAGCCGTCTTTGTCGGAGGGACTGTTGCGGTAGGCGACTTCTTCGCCCTGGTGTTTCAGGCGGAGTTCTTTGGCCATGAGCCGCAGGAGGAGATCGATGTCGACACCTTGCCGGAGCAGCAGGTTGAGTTTGCTTTCCTGGAACGGCGCCAGGATGCGCTTGGTGAATTCTTCTCCCTCGATCGGCGTAATGCTGATGGTGGGATTTTCGGCGATTGATCCCCCGAATAAGGGAACCAATGTACGGCCGTGTTCTCCGGTGAGGGCCGGTGTGGCGCCCGCGTTGATACGAAAATCGAAGGTGGCCGCCACGTTGGCGACGCCGGTGAAGTGAATCGGCTCATGATGGTGCGCCCGTGCGATATTGATGAGGAGCTGTTTGGAGATTGCGTCGGTGATGGCCTCGTCGTAGGCGAGGACGGCGCGATTGAGTGTCGGAGGAGAGAGGCAGCCTGCGAGGCTGAGTACGGCCAGGAGGCCGAGCGGGACGCGAAGCCGACCGGCGTGAATCGTGCCGCGCACTGGATCTGATCGGCGTTGATGGTTCATCGGCAGGGGTTCTACCATATCGCTTCGATGGAGCCTAGGGCCTGAGCCCCTTCGCTCAGTGGCCGGTGATCGGAAGGAAGGAGATGGCAATCGAAATAGCGATGAGCACGATGATGATCCATTCGAGCACTTCCATCCGTTGAGTCGTGGCCCGGTCGGCCATTTTCCCGTAAATGCTTTCCAAGGTCTGGAGTTTTCTGATGATGCTGGCATCCCAGGCCTCCAGGTGAAAGCGTTGGGATGCCAATCGATAGACACGGGCCAGGTATTGATCGCCGAGCAGCTTCAACGTGTTGGCCACCCGTTCGAAGAGTACGGCGCTGTCGACCTGCAATTGCCCGATGTGCGTCAATGCGACTTCGTGCGAACCGGGCAGCCATGATGTCGGGCCGGACTTTCGCGTGAGCGCGTCATATCCCTGGTCGAGTGCCGTATCCAGTTGCTCATCCAGCGCGCGCATTTCGAGCAGCTCGACGTTTACAAACTCCAGCACGGCCCGTACGTCATCCATGTCCTGTCCGAACACGAGAGCGGCATTCCAGTCGATCAGGGCGGTGTCATCCCGGCTGAATGAAATCCGGCAGGACGTCGCTTCATGGATCTCCTGGTCCGAGAGTCTCGTACGTTCGCTTCGAAGCACGTGGGCAAATAACGGATCGTAGGGCGCGCCGAAGGTTTGGATGGCCGAGGGGGCGCAGCGTTCAATGGAAAAAATCAGGTAGTCCTCGACCTCCTTCGACGTGGACGGCCGCTCGATGGCCGGATGGATGTCGCGCACCAGCTGATCCAAGCGGTGGCGCGATTCCGCCAGCAGCGTCTCATTTTCATAGAGCGATTCGCTCAAGCTCAGCAGACCTTCAAATGGCCCGTCGATCGGAATGCGGTAGATGACGGTGACCGCGCCGAAGTCGTACAGCATCACTTCCACGGCTTCGCTCGACCGGTAGCCACCGAAAGCCAGGGAGACGGTCTCCTGTGTCAGTCGTAGCGGCGCCGGGCGGTATTCAAAATAGTGCGGGGCTCGCGCTTTGTGGCGGATGCGCCCGCGTTCTTTGATGGCGGTGACGTGCTGTTCCGCCTTATCGAGATTGATCGCCAATCCAATGTCATAGGCGAACAGGGCATAACAGGTCCCCTGTTCGATCGAGAGCGGAGGAGCATCGAGGGGTGCCATGGGGGTTCTCCCGGAAGATTCCTGTGATGATGGGCGATGTGTGTGCAGACTGCAAGTGGACTGCGAGGCCGGCCACGCGGCGGCTGTCGAGAGCAGGGTGGAGATATCAGTCGGACCATCGTACCGGCACAGAATTACAACGAGGTCAGGAGATGATTAAGTTCTTATGAACCATGCGCCGGCTGGTTGTGTCGAGCAGCCGTACCTGGTATGGGTGGAACCACATGGCCACGATCAAAGCAGCCATGTTCGATTTCGACGGGGTGTTGTTCGACACCGAGCCGTTGCATTTCGAGATGTTTCGCCAGGTGCTTCGAATGGAAGGGGTGACGCTTGCTCCGGACCGATACCATGCGCGCTATGTCGGGTTGACGGATCAGGCTTGCTTCCGCGCGGTCTTGACCGACTCCGGTCGGTCTGCGGTAACGGCCGACACTCTCGACCGACTCGTGCAATGCAAAACCGATCTTATGCAGGAAGCGTTGCGCAAGGCCTTGCCCGTTCTGTCCGGCGTCAGGGAATTTGTCGCAGCCGTGACGGAGACCTGCCGTACGGCCATTGCATCCGGTGCGTTGCGCCAGGAGATTGCCTTGTGTTTGGAGTTGGCGGGGATGACGTCGATGTTCGAGCATATCTCGGCGGCGCAGGATGTTCGTCAGGGCAAACCCGATCCGGCCCTGTATCTGCATGCGCTCGACGCGCTGAATCGGCGGTCGCCGCTACGAGCCGGCGAATGCGTGGCGTTTGAAGATACGCCGCACGGGATCGAGGCAGCCCGCAAGGCCGGCATGCGCTGCGTTGGGGTGGCGACGACGTTGCCCGAGAGTCGTCTGGTGCAGGCCGATCTTGTCGTCCCGTCGCTTCACGCATTGCCCCTGAGCCAGGTGCTCGCTCAGCTCTCGTTCTGAATCTAACCCGGACTATTCATGAATGCCTGCTCCGTCGTCCGATCCTCTCGCTCGGCGGGGCTGTTCTCGTTCGCCCTCCTCGACGGACAGCAAGTACGCCTGCGTCGGCCTCGCGACGGCATTCATGAATAGTCCGGGCTAACGAATCTCCTCACGGTCGCTGCATTGTTACACAACATTTCTATGAGGATGAGGCGCTCGTAACAGACCGGCGGTAGGCTCGATCCGTATCAGCCGTAGCCTTCTCCGGGTGATCATCGGGAGGTTGAGCATGAGCCGAACGACGACGATCTCCTCGAATTCCCCTCTGCGCCCGGCCGAGCCCCGCCATGTGCTCGAAACGGAGGCAGCGCAATTCCTTGCCGGTCTCCCCGTTCTGCCGTTCTCCCATAATGACATCACGGCTGGTTCCGAGAGTGAGTTACAGGCGGCGGTCTGCGGCATCTCCGAAGATGTCGATTTGGCGCGCACGATTCAGAGTTCCAATTATCTGCACAATATCCGTGAACGGACGGCGGCCGGCGAGAGTCCGAGGATCGTCATCAGGCAGTTGCAGGAATTCCTCGCCTCGCCGGATGCGACCGTTTGGGAAAATTCGTGGGTGCGGTTTCCCCGTCGGCTCCTGAATCGAACCGCCAATCAACTCTTCGAGGGCGATCTCGCAGCCGACAAGCGCCATGCCATGGGGCCGCTTCGGGCCGATGCCCATCGGTATCTGCTGACGGAGCAGGACGAGGAGTGGGTCCGCCTTCCGATCAGTTACCTGCTGAAGCTCACGCTGGCCCAGGTGATCGAAGAAATCGAGTGGGATGCGCCACTGCTCGCGATTGAGGGCCGACGGCTGCTAAATCACTTCCTGAACGACAATAGCTCGCCCGAAACCTTCTCCTTCTACGTGTCTCCGATGGATCGGGCGCAAGGGATGGGAAGCGGTATCGCGCGGGAAACGGCGGTCCGGTTTCTGTTTACGCATCTGCTGACGTTGTATGCCAATCGGCAATTCGGTTTGCAGGAGAGCGGACAACAGGTGTTGGTCTATGCGTCACCCCATCCGCCGTTGCGGCAGCGCCGCCTCAACGGACTGGTGTCTGATGCCTTCTACCGCGAATTGTTCATGAACCCTTGCTTGTCGGGGTGGGAGCGGGGCGAGGAGAAGTCTCAGTACATGGGGCTCTGTCATGAGGTGCTGTCGCGCAGCCAACTGAATGCCGTCGTCCGGTTGAAGGATGCGGGGATCATCACGCGCAACCTCGTCGTGCTGCCGTCCACCTCGAATATCAGTCTGGCCAACAACGGCACACACCTCAGTTTGGGGAGTCGTATTCTGACGCAGGCGCTGCAATCCGGCGGGAAGGCGTTTTCGGCTGCGCATGAAAAGGTCGTCGGCGACTTGGTGATCAAGATCGTGGAGCATTTTCTGCCGCTGTTTGCCGGCACCTATAGCGCGGCGCCCTACCGCATGAACTTTCGTGATTTCCATCCGGAAACGGCCTTGGGTTTCCTGCCGCACGAATTGGACTTTACCCATTTGCGCATGTTGTGGCGCCGGTGGAAAAAGAAGGCTGGTCTCTCGGTGTTCGGACGCTCCATCACGCCGGTCGGTCCCTTGTGGGTGGATCGTGCCCTCAGCGCGCTCTTTCATTTGCGCGGCGACTTTCTCCCCGATTTCAGGTTGATCGACTACCTCGTGTCCCTGTTGTCGACCGATCAAAGTCCGGCCCTCAACGGGATCCAGGGGAATGATCTCCGGCTGAAACGCGATCTAGGGCAGCTCGGGGTCTTCGACGAACGCATGGCCCTCTACCTGTTCTACAAGTTGCGCGCGGAATCGGTGATGGGATTCTCCGGTTTCGAGGGGCGGCAGCACAGTCTGTTCTGGAATCACCTGGACGATTTCGCCGATGCGGCAAGCCTGCAGGCGCTGGTGACGGCCTTGGCCTTTCGCTATATCGCAACCGGCACCGTGACGCACGACGATATCCCGGACGATCCGTTCACCGAAAGTGAGCGGCGACAGTGCATCTTCGCGTCGGCCATCGGCGTCGGGACGGTGAATGTGCGCGACGGGGGACCGAACCGGTTCCTGGCGCGCATCTTGAGCAGGACCCAGAAAACCAGAGTCAGCCGGCGGTATGCAGGGCATCTGCGGGTCCGCGTCGATGATTACCGCCTGGCGCTTCTGGCGACGCTTGAAGAAGATGGTGCCGAATTGATCGAGGCATTTCAGTTTTCTGGGCATCTGGGTCGCCTGCGTCAACGACTGCTCGAACCGGAGAGCCACAGTACCGCCGGAAAGTTGACCAGGGGCATTTTGGATTCTATCGGTGCGGAAAATCCGATGCAGTTGTCCGGTGAGGAGTTCGCGCAGGCAGCGGAGGCCTATTACCGCCGTCAGTTACGCACCCAGTATGTTCGAGAGGGACTCGGCTGTGTTCGGGAGGATTTGCAGGCGATCGACGAGGGCGAGTCCGGGTGCGACAGGCGGTATCGCGGGATTGCGACGGCGGTGATCGGTTCCCGATCAGCCGTGGATGTCCTTGCGGAAGCCGAAGAGGAATTATTGTCCGAGACGGCGGACGTCCCCACCCTGCGCCGCTGTCTGGCCCTCTGTCTCCTCACGATTACCCGGGCCGGGGCGGCATCCCTTAGCCGGGATGGCCGGTCGCTGGCCTCATGATCGCGCCGCATCAATACATCGAGCGTGAGACCAGCCTGATCAAGACCGAGCGGTTCTGCGGCGATCGGTGGCTCAATTGGGCGTATCGCGCACTCTGGGAGGATGCGGGCTGGTTGATGAAGGCCTTAACCTCCCAACGTACGACACAGGTGTTGGGGTTCTTTCACTATGACCGGCCGTTTACCGCCACTCGGGAGGCGGTTGTGAGGTGCGCCCGGGCGCTGGAGATCGACCTTTCAGAATGCCTGGACCCTCAGGATCGCCTGAATACTCTGCGACGTCTCTTCCAGCGGCGGTTGCGCTACTGGCAGGTACGCCCGATGGATGAGGATCCGCGGGCCATCGTGTCTCCGGCCGATGCCCGATTGTTGCTCGGGTCGTTTGCCGACGACTCTTCGCTCTTTCTCAAGGGGAAATTTTTCGACTATGACGAACTGCTCGGCATCGACCGGTCCCGATGGCTGCGCCTGTTTCGGGAGGGGGACTGGGCGATCTGCAGGCTGACCCCGGATAAATATCATTACAACCACAGCCCGGTATCGGGGCGGGTGCTGGACTGCTATGAAATTTCAGGCCGCTACCATTCCTGCAATCCCGGCCCGGTTGTGGTGGTAGCCACACCGTACTCGAAGAATAAACGTGTGGTGACGATCATCGATACGGAGGTGCCGGGCGGGTCGCGCGTGGGGCTGGTGGCCATGATCGAAATCGTGGCGTTGATGATCGGCCACATCGATCAATGCTACTCCGCCGTCGCCTATGACGATCCCCGGCCCATCCAGATCGGGATGATGATAGAAAGAGGGCGCCCGAAGAGCCTCTATCGTCCGGGAAGCTCCACCGACGTGCTGTTATTTGAGCCGGGCCGGGTGGCGTTCTGCGAAGATCTTGTCCGGAATCGGTTTCGTCCCGGGGTGCAGAGTCGGTTTTCTCAAGGGTTTGGCCGGGCGCTCGTCGAGACGGATGTGCGGGTGCGCTCCACGATCGGTTGGAGGCGCGAAGGATCACCTGATGGCCGTTCATGATGTTGCTGCCGCTCTGCTGATCCTGATGTATACGGCCCTGTTCCGGTGGGCCTTTCGTGTCTTGCCGCGCGAAGGGTGGCAGGTGCTTGCGACGGTGCCGCAGGCGCGACGTCCGGACGGACGGTGGATGGGCCTCAATCTGACTTATTACGGAGCGTTCACGGCCAGTGCCGTCGTGGTGGCCGTGGCCCTGGCCATCGTGCTCCTGGGGAGTGTGGCGGTGCCGCTCGACGCCATTCTGTTGCTGTCCGTGACGCTGTTGGGCGCCTGTGTGCCGGCGGCCAAAATTCTGGCCCGGCTGATCGAGGGAAAGGCCAATACCTTCACGATCGGCGGCGCGTCCATGTTCGGCTTATTTCTTGCGCCGTGGATTGTGACGGCGCTGAATGCCGCATTCCCGGCGAGGGAGGACAACGTATTGCCGGTGACCGCCGTGCTGGCGACGGTCGCCATCGCGTATGCGTTCGGGGAAGGGACGGGCCGTCTGGCTTGCCTGAGCTTCGGCTGTTGTTATGGCGCTCCGCTGAACCGGAGTCATCCGTGGATTGCCGGATTGTTTGTGCATCACCACACGACGTTTACGGGCGAGACCAGGAAGGCCGCCTATGAAAGCGGCTTGGAGTCGGTGCCGCTGGTTCCCGTTCAAGCGATGACGGCGGTGGTTTCGGTCGCTACGGGTATGGCCGGTCTCTGGTTGTTCTTTCATGGTCGGATGGCGGCGGCATTCTTGTTCACCGTCGTGGTCACGCAGATCTGGCGGGTTGGATCGGAATGTTTGCGCGCCGATTATCGTGGCGGCAGCAGGATGTCGTGGTACCAGGCCCTGTCGCTCGCCGGGATAGCGTATGCTGCGTTCCTGGCTTTCTGGCTGGCGGACGTGCCGTCGGTGCCACCGGACGTGCTGCGTGGGATCCGACTCCTATGGCAACCCGGCGTGATTTTGTGCCTGCAAGGTCTGTGGCTCGGTATGTTTTTTTTCACCGGCCGAAGTCGAGTCACCACGGCAACACTGTCGATGTATGTCGTGAAGGATCAGGTTTGATTGCCCGGCGACCGTACGGATATCGTCTGATTGCCGTCCTCGGTCTCGCCTGCCTGTCGTTGATTGCTCCCGCGCGAGCGGAGCACGAATCCCTACCGCCGGACTATCCCGACTCACTGGAGCGTGAGCTGGCCGCCCTGCAAGCGAAGATTGCCACACAGGGTGTCAGGCTCGACCGGCTGCTCGCAGGGGCCGAGCTGTACCTGGACATTGCCGATGACCTGTTCGAGGACGACGCGCAGAAGCGTCTGGCCTATGAGGCGGCGGCGGAGATGGCGAAGCGCGCCGTACAGATGGAGGAACGGAACGCCCAGGCCCATTTTCTGTATGCTGCAGCTCGCGGAAGCGCGGAGCGATTGAAGGGCATCGCCAATGCCGGGCTGGTGTTGGGGGAAATCAAGCAGCATGTCCGTCGGGCGATCGAGCTCGATCCGGGCCATGCGCAGGCGCTGCAAATGATGGGAGGCCTCTATGCGGAGTTGCCCTGGCTGTTGGGCGGGAGCGAGAAAGAGGCCGAATCGTATCTGCGGCGCGCGATTGCGGCGGACGGACGTTATACCAATGCCCATCTCATCCTGGCCCGACTCCTCCTCAAACAGGGCCGATCCGGCGAAGCGCGCGCGCATCTCGACGCCGTACTTCATATCGAGCATCCACATTATCCCTATGCCTGGAGGCGCAGATTCCGTCCGGAAGCGGAACGATTGCTGAAGGCGCTTCCCGCTTCCTGATCGATCCCTCGGCAGTCGAAGACCGAACGGCCGGTTGGCACCGGCTTCCTCGACGAGTGCCTGTGCCGAATGCTTGGCCCATAAACCGCCGGTCGGGTCACGCAAAATGGCGAAAGAACCAAAACAGGGACCCTGCTAGTACGATGGACGCGGGGAGGGTCAGGACCCATGCCAGTGCGAGGTGCCGGACCGTCTGCCACTGTAAACCGGACCGATTGGCCGCCATGGTGCCCGCTACGCCGGAGGACAGCACTTGTGTCGTGCTGACCGGCAGCCCGAAGAGATCCGCTGCGCCGATTGTTGTCATCGCCACCAATTCGGCGCTGGCGCCCTGGCCGTACGACAGATGCGTTTTCCCGATCTTCTCCCCGACCGTCACGACGATGCGTTTCCAGCCGATCATGGTGCCCAGCCCAAGCGCAATGGCCACGGCAGCTTTGACCCACACAGGGATATATTTGGTGGCGTTATCCAACATGGATTTATAGTGCAGCAAGATGTCTCGGTCCGCTCGCGCAAAGGCCGGCTCGCGGGTCTTATCCATCCAACGCAGGGATTCTCCCAGCAGGTACATGTCGTTCCGCACGTTGGAGGTGTGCTCCGTGGGCATCTGGGCGACGGTGGCATAGGAGGCAATCTGTGTGCGCACTATGCCGCTTAATGCGCGAAGGGCCGGCAAGGTATCCGGGCGAACCTCGTGGGTGCGAAGGTATTCTGCGACGGTCTGTCGTGGGTCCGCCGGGGTGATGGTTGTCTTGCTGTAGCGTTGGAATACGGCCTCCGATTTGCTCGACGCCTCCACGAAGGCAGGTGTGTACGAAATGTCTACGGTGCGATTGAGCGCATAGACGGTCGGCACGGTTCCAATGAGGATCAGCATGATGAGACCCATGCCCTTTTGTCCGTCGTTGGACCCATGGGCAAAGCTGACACCCGTGCAGGTGAGAATGAGCAGACCCCGGATCCACAGGGGCGGTGGTGTCTTGCCGCGCGGCGGTTTGTACAACTTCTCGATGGGGATGGCCTTCATGGCGATCAGGAGGAGAAACGCGGCGGCAGAGAATCCGATCAGCGGTGAAAACAGGAGGGACTTGCCCACGTTGAAGGCCTGGGTCCAATCGACGCCGCTGGTATTCGTGCCGCCGGCTGCCATCAGCTGGTTAGTGAAACCGACGCCGATCACGGAGCCGATCAGCGCATGCGAACTGGAGGAAGGCAGACCCAGATACCATGTCCCCAGGTTCCAGAGGATGGCGGCGATCAGCAGCGCAAAAACCATGGCGAATCCGGCACCGGCGCTCACTTGGAGAATCAGTTCGACCGGCAGCAGGGCAACGATTCCGAACGCGACTGCCCCGGATGCGAGCATGACGCCGATAAAGTTCCACAGACCGGACCAAGCCACGGCGAGGTGCGGCGGCATGGAATGCGTATAGATGACGGTCGCGACGGCGTTCGCCGTGTCATGAAACCCGTTGACGAATTCGAAGCCCAGCGCGATCAGCAGGGCAAACCCGAGCAGGATAAACGGCCAGACTGAGGAGGCGCGAACATCGGAGAGATCCGAGGTCAATTCACCGGCGACGTAGATTCCGCCGATCGTGAGCAGGATCAGGATGAGGAAGAGGCCGATTTGTGAAGTCCCTCCTTCGAGAGTTGTCTCGAAGGAATCGACAGCGGCGGTTTCGACGGGGGGCGGTGTCATTCAAGGTTCCTTTCTGCGGAGAGCCGCTGCCGAACCGTTAACAGCCTGATAGGCTAGCAGGGTGTCGTTACACCTCGTTGCAAGCCGGATTAAGATCGCGTTAACTGTGGAAGCCGGACGCTCGCCTCCAGGCAACGGTTTGTTTTATGATCCACCGAGCGATAGTCGGAGGGACGATGGGCATGAGGCAAATGGGGTGGTGTGCGTTAGTCAGTGCGATCGTCATGGTCGTTTCCGGGGCCGGTTGCGGGAGTTCCGCAAAACTCATGTCCGGACTCAGTATCGAAGAATTGAAGCCGGTGCCGGGCATCCTGCCCGGTGCGAGGCTGATCCGGGGCACGATCAGCAGTTTCTCAGGCGATCGTGTGGAAGTTCAGACGGGGGAGCGGGCTCCGCGTTACCTGTCACTCGAAGCCGGCGGAGACGAGGCGCGTGGACTGCAGCCTGGCGGGGTCGTGGAGATCATGGTCAATGATCGCGACGAGATTGTGGCCTATCAGCGACCGGCCGATCAGCCGCCGACGAAAATTTTCCGCGGCTCGCTGGGGAGACCGTTCAACCCTGAAAAGGAACGGGTGACGATTCGTCTCGATACGGGGCGGGATGTGGGGTTCTATGCGCGCACGGTCGCCATGGAGAAGCTGGCGGCCCTTGAGGTCGGCGAGACGGCCGATTTTGCCGTCGATCGAGCGTATCTCCTCGTCGATGCGTTTTCGTTGGGCAAGCCCAGGGAACTGGCGTTTGAGTCTTCGCCGCGCGCGCCGCAGCATCGCCTCGAAGGGGCCTTCGTGACCATCGGCGACGGACGGATGCGCCTCCGGATGAAGATCGATGACATTCAGTCCTTTCCGGTGCGGCCGTTGCTGCAGCCCGCGATCGAACAGCTCGCTCCCAACGAACTGGTATCGGTCTATCTCGACGCGCAGGGACAGGTGATCGACATGGTCAGGGCGCCCCGGCGTTGAACGACGTCAGCGGCGCGGGGGAAGCTTCACGATCCGGGTGATCAGCCAGTCATTCAGACGATCCGGCAGGAGCAGCGCCAGGTAGGCACGGATCGCGGCGTCGGAGCCGATGAGATAGCGTGTTTTCGGCCACCTCGACCGCAGGGCATGCGCCACGGCTTCGGCCACGACGCTTGCGGGTTGTGCCTGTTCACCGGCCGCCGTGGCCGCGTCTTTGATACGGGTGAAGCCTTCCTGATACATGCCCTTGAGGTCTTGCCCCCAGGCTGCGTCCCAGGCATCGACTTCTTTTCTGGTCTTTTTCCATATAGGCGTAGCAATGGCGCCGGGTGCGATGAGTGCGACGCGGATGCCCCAGGGTTGGAGTTCCAGTCGCAAGGCATCGGTGATCGCTTCCAGCGCATGTTTTGAAGCGGCGTAGGGGGCCATGAACGGCATGGAGGCCCGTCCGGCGATGGAGCCCATATTGATGATGCGTCCTCGCCCGGTTCGGATCAATGGGAGGAACGTTTGCGTGACCGCGATGAGGCCGAACACGTTGACTTCGAATTGCCGCCGCCAGTCGGCGAGGGGCAAGAGTTCGATCGGCCCCGCGACGCCGATCCCGGCATTGTTCACCAGACCGGCGAGGCCGCGTTCTCCAACCATGGCTGCAACGGTATGACTGGCCGCCGAGATCGAGGCGACATCGGTGACATCGAGGCGAATCGGCATGAGTCGCGGTCCGGCTTGTTGCTGGAGCCGTTCGCCGTCAGCGGGATGACGAACGCCTGCGAAGACACGGTACCCCAGCTTGTCGAGCGTCAATGCGCACGCGGCTCCGATGCCGGTGGAGGCGCCGGTGATGACGACGGAGTCGGATTGCGGAGATTGTGAAAACCAATTCAGCATATCGAGGCGGTTCTTTCCGGCCGGTCGCGTACCCTATCATAATTTACGGCGCGACCCTACTCTCGGTTTCATCCGGCGGGACCGATGAACAAGGCTGACCGGACGGAGGCGGTGGGTTGAGGGTCGGTCGGGGTTTCGTCCAAGGAGGACATATGCGAAGACCAAGCTGGAATGATGTGGCCCTGGTAGGGCTGTTGTTGGGGGGGGCTGGTTGTGCCGATACGCAAATCGGTCGCTCGGACCCTGCAGGTGTGTATGGGACCGGACAGACCGTGACCGTTCAGCCTCATGAAATCGACGAGGTGCTGTACAACCCCGGAATGGGCTTTGCCGATTTTCATTTCGGGTTCGGACATCCGCCGACATCAGAAGAGTATCCCCATACGACCGTCGCCTATTTTCGTTGGCCCTGGGCGGAACTCGAACCGAAGGAAGGTCAGTACAATTTCGCCCTCGTGGATCGTGTAATCGAGCAAGCCAAGGCCAAGGGAGAGACACTCGCCATCCGCATCGTGTCCGAATACAAAACCGGTTCGCCGCAATGGTTGCTCGACAAGGGGGTCGGGAGTGTGAAGGAGTCGGACGGCATTTTCCCCGACTATAACCATCCCGTTTTTCTCGACTACCATGAACGGCTCATCCGCGCCTTCGGTGAGCGGTACGGTCGCGCGCTCGATATCGACCATGTCGACATTGGGTCCGTCGGCTGTTGGGGCGAGTGGAACACGGCGTGTTGCGAAGGCGTGGAAGTTCAGTGCAAGGCCTTCTTTCCGACCGAGGCGAATCAGATCGCCATCACGGACTGGTACTTGAAATATTTCGCCGGCACCCCGTTGGTGATGCTCCACGGCGGACAACTGAAATACGCGGCGTCGCATGGCGCCGGTTGGCGCGGGGATTGTTTTGGCGACTACGGCTATTTCAGTCCGGACTGGAATCATATGGAGCATGCGTACCCACCGGTACTCGAAGAGGCGGTCATTGCGAATGCCTGGAAGCATGGGCCGGTTCAAATGGAGGTCTGCGGGTACATCCACGAATGGTACGAGCGGGGATTCGATCTCGACCGTATTCTAAACCAGGGTCTCGAGTGGCATCTCTCGGTATTGAATGCGAAATCGAAGCCGGTGCCCGTCGCCTGGCGACCGCGGTTCAATGAATTTCTGAAAAGGATCGGGTATCGCTTCGTTCTGCGCGAACTGACGCATACAGCGGAGAGTCATCCCGGCGGGCCGCTCGTCCTTCAGTCGCGTTGGGAAAATAAGGGGGTGGCGCCGATCTACCGCGCCTGGCCGTTGGCCTATCGGCTACGATCGAACTCGGATCAGGTCGTGGCGCAGTGGACTAGTCCTGCCGATTTGAAGCAATGGTTGCCGGGACCCTCGCCCCGGGTAGAGGACACGGTGGTGGTGCCGGAAACCGTGCCCCCCGGTTCCTACGTTCTGGATGCGGCGATTCTCTCTGAAGATGCTCGTTCCGCCCATGTCGAGCTGGCGATAGAGGGGAAACGAGCGGACCGGTGGTATGCGCTGTCACGCGTGGAGATTCGCTGACTGTTCGGCCTGGTTCCGGTCTCTTCGGCCAGTGTCGGTGCCATGAGAGGTGGATCGTTGTGGCGGAAGGCGTCGTTCGGCAACCAGTGCCGGCGCGACAGTCCCAAGCTGAAGTTCCGTGATCACCTGGTTGCCGTTCCCGCGATACTCGATCTGATCGAAGCTGACTGTGTTGGCCATGGCGATCCCGCGGCCATGGGTGTCGAAGGCTCGCTCGGGGTCGAAGTTCAAATACTTCCGCCATTCGAATCCCTTGCCCTGATCGGTGATGTACAGGGAGAGTTTGTCTGGATGGCGGACAAACTGTGCCGTGGCCTCTCGGGACGAGTAGAGGGGGTCGCTCAGCCGTTGCTCAATTTCACTATCCAGTTGTTCCTCTTCGATGAGGCGTGATTTCTCCTTGTAGCCGATATCCAAGTTGCCGTGTTCGATCGCGTTCAGGGTGAGTTCGAGGATGCCGGTGACCACCCGGTTGGCATCGGGATAGGCATGCGCCAGCAGCATCGCAAGGTTTTTCGCCTCTTCAGGCGTTTTGAACCGGAACGTCCCTGAGTCCAGCAGGCGCATGGTCGTGGTGGTCCGGCGCAGGTCCTGTCGTACTTCCAGGTAGCTGATGTGATCGCGGACTGCCGCATCGACGATGGCTTGCAGGGTCGCTTTTTCGAACGGCTTTGCCAGGTAATAGTGGGCTCCTGTGTGGAGTCCTTCCAGGGTCTGTTGATGTGTGGAGGCGGCCGTCTGCATGATGACGGGGATCTGGCTCAGCACAGGATGCTGCTTCATCTTGCGGAGGACTTCCATGCCATCCATCCCGGGCATGATGCGGTCGAGCAGCACGGCATGGAACCGATCCGGTTCCGCTTCGAGCATCTCCCAGGCTTGGAGTCCGCCCTGCGCCGTGGTGCATCGATAGTCAGGCTCCGGGAGGAACTCAAGGAGGATCTTGAGATTCAGGGGATAGTCATCGACGAGCAAGAGCTGTGGTTGCGGGACCAACATGATATGTGGCACCTCCGGTTGCCGGCTAGGCCGTCGGGGTATAGGGCATAGGTTGTGACCTCGCATCGGAATACAAGGCGTTGATACCCCTATCGGAAGTCCACCAGGAATACTTAAGGAAGGTCGAAAGAGAGGGAACCCGAAGGACTCCGCCGGGGAATGTGCCCGGTAGAGTCCTTCCGGCAGGGGGCTACTGCTTGACGATGTCCAGCAATTCCACTTCGAAAATCAGAGTGGCACCCGGCTTGATGACCGGGGGTGATCCACGGTCCCCGTAGGCGATGCCAGACGGGCAGACCAGTTTACTCTTGCCGCCGACCTTGATCAGCTGCACCGCTTCGGTCCAGCATTTGATGACCTGGTTCAGCGGAAAGGTGGCCGGTTCTCCGCGTTTGACCGAGCTGTCGAACACCGTTCCGTCGATCAGGGTCCCGTGGTAATGGACTTTCACCGTATCGGTGGCCTTCGGGGTCGCGCCTTTGCCCTCCTTGATCATGGAGACAATCGCACCCGATTCCGTTTTCTTTGCACCCGGCTCCGCCGCAGCCTTTGCCAGGAATCCTGCCCCGGCTTTCTTTTCAACCTCGGCCAGCGCCGTGGCGCGTACCTGCTGCATCTGTTGAATCTTCGGGCCGTACACTTGCAAATCGACCTTTTGGGGATGTTTCAAGACGCCATCGACCAAGCCGGCTTTCACGAATTCCAGTTCGGATTCGTTCAGGGTAAAGGGGCCGAGCGATTGGCTGATAGCTGCGCCGAGGGCATAGAGCGTTTTCTGCTCGTCGTTGGCCGGTTCAGGGGCGGCCGCCCAGCTGAGCGAGGACATGAGGAGCACCATTGCGGAGACGGCACCGGTCACATGACGCATAGACGATCCTTTCTGATGAAAAGCCTGACTCAGCTCACCATATGCCAGGGAGCCCTTGCGGCTCAAGAAAATTCTTGGGCAGGCTGCTGAAAACGGCCTCCCGCGTCGTTCTCGGCTCGTCAAAATCCTCGACGTACCCCTGCGGGTACGTCTCCGGTTTTGACTCGCCTGCGGCCTAGCGGGACGTCGTTTTGAGCAGCCTGTGAAGATTACGCAGACTTGTCTGTAGCCTTGCCGAATGGAAGGCCTGTCTGGCGTCCAGGATGGGTAAGTATGTCGTCTGTTTCAGGAGTCTTGCCGGGAGGTGCGGTCAGGAGAGCGCCTCTCGTCCGTGCGGGCTCTCCAGATCCAGTTGCGGTCCGATGGGGACGATGCGGGTCGGGTTGATGTCGTCATGGGTCACGTAGTAATGCCGCTTGATGTGATCGAAATCAACGGTGTCCGCGATGCCCGGTACCTGGTAAAGGTCTCGAAGGTAACCGTAGAGATGGGGATAGTCGACGATGCGCCGGAGGTTGCATTTGAAATGCCCGTGGTACACGGCATCGAACCGGAGCAGCGTGACGAACAACCGCCAATCGGACTCAACGAATTGGGCGCCGAAAAGGTAGCGCCGGTCGCGAAGCCTCGTATCGAGTTGATCCAGCGCAACGAAGACCGAACGCGCGGCGCGTTCATACACCTGCTGGGAGGTCGCAAATCCGGCACGGTACACACCATCGTTCACCCGCTCGTAGAGAAAGTCGTTCATCTCGTCGATCTGCGGACGGAGCGCTGTCGGGTAGAGATCCAGCGGGCTGGTGGTGAACCGATTGAACTCGCCGTTGAAGATTCGCATGAGGTCATCGTCGGAATTGGTCACGATTCGTTTTGTCACCGTGTCCCACAGTACCGGAACCGTCACGCGCCCGCGGTAATCGTGATCGGTGGCACGATAGGCCTCGCTAAGGAAGTGAAACCCATTGGTCGTATCCAGGGAGTGGCCGGAACCGTTGCGAAAGGCCCAGCCCTGGTCGTCCCTGATCGGGTCGACCACGGTCATTCCGATGACCCCGGTGAGCCCTTTGAGCGCGCGCACAATGATGGTGCGATGCGCCCAGGGGCAGGCGAGGGAGACGTAGAGATGATACCGTCCGGCTGCGGCCGGATATCCGGAGCGGCCGTCCTCGGTGACCCAGTGGCGAAACGCGTCGGCCTGCCGTTTGAATTCGCCGCTGTCGGTCTGTTCGTTCGGAAACTGGGGTTGTGCCTTCATTGCACGATTCTCCTTGGGAGTTCTACCTTAGTCAGAATCAAGGGGGCTCGTCAATTGTCGATCCTCGCGAGCGGTGGCGCCGGTATTGGACCTGCGTGCGGCCTGGAAGTGGCATCAGCGGGCGAAGTGGTCGCCGAAGCCCCCTCAGGTGCGGGAGAGAGGGATTTCGCCTCGTCGGACCGGTGGAGGATTCCGTCGCTCCAGTGGATGGGATGGGAAGGACGGCGATACCCGTTTGTCTGTCGCCCTGTATCGAAATGTCTGGCGGCGGCTTGAGCGACGGCACGGCCGGGAGTGGGGCCACGCTTCGAGAGGCGGCGGAGGGTTACTCTGGATTGCGCTTGAGTGTGTTCCCAGATCCGGAACTGTCACGCCGGAAGCTGTCTGTGAACTTTCTGCCGTGGCGGCGGGCGATGGGAACGTCGTCGGTCTCTCGGTGGCTGGTATGGCCCGCACGGGTGTCCTCTTAAATGCGTGCCTGAGTGAACCATTGCTACTTTCTGCTGCCAGAGTGATCGGAGTTCTTCCGCTCGCGTCTCTGAACTCAGGATCGGGGCTCCATGGCGAAGGAGCACATCGATCACGTTGGCCTGCCGGGTCAGCCGGTCCACCCGGAATTCACCGGAGAGTTCCCAAAACCCCCTGCCGCCGTCATCAGCGGCGTCGCGCCCTGGGCGTCTCGTGCTTCGAGATTCGCACCCTGGTCAAGCAACCGGTTAGCCTTCGGAAAGCGGTGGGAGCGACAAAGGGGGAATAGCGCGGTGAGACCTTGCCGGGGTGGAACCCCCAGGTTGAAAGGCACTGAGAGGATAACGTTTGAGCAGCTGTGGCGCTTATGGTCCGGGACTACCAGCGTCTATGCCATCGTCCATAGTAGGGTCGATAATACCGTGGTCCCCACGCGTAGGGTCGGCCGTAGAACGGAGAGCCATAGAGCCATGGACGTCCGAGGTACAGGCCAAATCCCACGGACGGATACCCGTAGAGCAATCCGGGCGCAATATAATTATAGGTCGATACGGAAGAGGATTGCTCAGCCATTTGACGTTGAAGGTCGGCGGTCATGGCACTTTGCTGATCAGCCTGCTCTTTCAGCCGACCGACGGCATTTTGTTGGACATGGACCTCCGCTTCCAGTTTCGAAATTTTGTCGCGCTGGATCTCGATAAACGCCTGCAGGCATCGTGTGTGCGCATCACCTGTGTAGCTTGAACATTCCCAGGGGCCGGAAGAGTCGGCGGCGTGAAGGGGAAGCGTGAAGAGGACGGCGCAGAAAGCGACTGCGAGAGACGTGACCCAATGCCGAGGAGATTTCATTCGATCAGTCGTGAGACGTACCATGACGTTCCTCCCTGGCTAGCTACCTACAGCCTACCATTCTCACGGCGGCGAAGACCAGGGCTAGGACTGAACGAATGAAACGAACCATGCGCGGATCGGTTGACAACGAGCTGTAAGGAAAGAATGCTTGGCGGCGGCAACCGGTTACGGAAAGGAGAGAGGAGAAATGGGCCAGAAGCAGGTGATTGCGGTGGTCGGGGCGACAGGTATGCAGGGGGGCGGGTTGGTGCGGGCGATTCTGGCCGATCCAAGCAGCGACATGACGGTGCTTGCGTTGACCAGGGATGTGAATTCGGACAAGGCCAGGGAGCTCGCGCGACTGGGCGCCGAGGTGGTCGCGGCCGACGTGCACGATGGCGAGAGTTTGAAGCGGGCGTTTGCGGGGGCTGCCGGGGTGTTTTGCGTGACCTTTTTCTGGGCGCATTTTTCTCCCGAAAAGGAATTTGCCGAAGCCGAGGCGATGGCCAAGGCCGCCAAGTCGGCGGGGGTTCCGCATGTGATTTGGTCGACCCTCGAAGACACGCGTCGATGGGTTCCGCTCTCGGACGACCGCATGCCCACGCTGCTGGGCAAGTACAAGGTGCCGCATTTCGACGCCAAGGGCGAAGCCGATCGGGTGTTCAGGCAGCTCGGCGTGCCGACGACCTTTCTGCTCACGTCGTTTTATTGGGATAACCTCATCCATTTCGGTATGGGCCCGAAGAAGGGCCAGGACGGGACGCTGGCGTTCACGCTTCCCATGGGTGAGGCGAGGTTGCCGGGTATTGCGGCGGAGGATATCGGGAAGTGCGCATTGGGGCTGCTGAAAAAACGGGATGCGTATCTTGGAAAGACCGTCGGGATTGCTGGGGAGCATCTTACCGGCTCACAAATGGCTGCTGCGTTGACGAAGGCGCTGGGCCGGGAGATGCGCTACAACGCGGTGCCGCCGGAGGTCTACCGGACGTTCGGGTTCCTCGGAGCGGATGACCTGGGCAACATGTTTCAGTTCAAGCGTGACTTCAATGCGGTGTTTTGCGGCGCGCGCGAGCCGGTGATCGCCCGGGCGCTGAATCCAGGGCTGCAGACCTTCGCGCAGTGGCTGGAGGTGAACAAGGGGCGGATTCCCCTGGCCTAGCCGAACGCTCCCGCCGGTTAGGCCGGCACTTTGTGCTGCGGCTTGTGCCTGGAGAGCTGGCATGAAGGCGTAAAGGGATTGCAGCGCAGGCGGTGGATCTTGATCGTCCGAAGCTTCTCCGCTCCTGCCGTGATTCTCGGATCGGGAGGGCGCTCGCCGCTCACGAGCAACGGAAATGAGGCCAGCGTCGTCAGGACGCAGATCGAAAGGACGGCCACCACCCATGCGAAGTAGAATGAATATCGCATGGCCTATTCGTACCATAGCGAGATGAGATGTCAACGAAACGGTCGATCTTTGCCGGTTGCATCAGTTGCCCGTGACGGTGGGAGGGAGTTGTTCCAGAAGATTCCCTAGTCGGTTTCAGGAATTGCTCCGGCGTTGTCATGGGCAGACACTACTGTCATGGGCATCGGGTGCCGTTACCACCTACCATTCTCACAAGGAGGACTCCCCATGAACAGGATGTCTATTCCCACCGCGACCATCGCATTGGTTCTGTTCGGCCTCGTGTCTGCCGGCTGGGCCGGTGAGATGAAGGCCAAGATGGAGGAGATGAAGGGCGATACAAAGGCGAAGGTTGAAGAGATGAAGGGGGAGGCTAAAGCCGCTGTCGAAGAGGCTAAGGGGAATAAGGTTCAGGCGGAAGTGGAGCGCGCCAAGGGCAAGGGGAGCGCGGCCGTGGAGAAGGCTAAGGGCAAGGTCAAGAAACTGAAAGCGAAGACGGAATAGGTTGGTTCCGCCGATGCGGCGCGACCGGCCTGTGCATGGGGATGACCCATACGCGGGCCGCCCGTAGCCGACCGCGTGAGCGCCTGTCGTGCTCCTCCTGCCATTGCGCAGGCGCTTCCCTGCCGGTACAATCTCCCTCGCTCGTCACCCGCCGATGGGTGTGGTCTCACCGACGCGCGAATGACTCCATGCTCCTATCCTTCGTGATTCTCTATCTTGCCTGCTCGGTCGGGATCGGGCTCTACGCGGCGACCCGCGTGCATAACGCCAAAGACTTCGCCGTCGCGGGACGCTGTCTGCCCCTGCCGGTAGTGACCGCCACGGTGTTTGCGACCTGGTTCGGCGCCGAGACTGTGCTCGGCATCTCCGCCACATTCGTGAAGGACGGTCTGCGCGCCGTCGTGGCCGATCCGTTCGGATCGAGCCTCTGTTTGATTCTTGCCGGATTGTTGTTTGCCCGTCGGCTCTATCGACTGAACCTTCTCACCATCGGAGACTTTTATCGGCTCCGGTACAATCGCACGGTCGAAGTCCTCTGCACCCTCTGCATCGTCGCGTCGTACCTCGGTTGGGTTTCGGCCCAGATCAAGGCCCTTGGGCTGGTCTTCAACGTTGTGACGGATGGCGCGATGAGCCAGTCGGTCGGCATGGTGCTGGGAGCGGTCATTGTCCTGACCTACACTACGTTCGGGGGCATGTTCTCGGTGGCGATCCTGGATTTTGTGCAGATCACCATCATCATGGGCGGCATGCTCTATATCGGCTCGGTGATCAGCGGATTAGCCGGCGGGGTGGAGCGAGTGGTCACGCATGCGGCCATGGCGGGGAAACTGGATTTTTTTCCGCCGGCGCGGATGGAGGCGTGGATTCCGTTTCTCGGCGCCTGGGTCACGATGATGTTCGGATCGATTCCGCAGCAGGATGTGTTTCAGCGCATCACATCGGCGCGGGACGAACGGACGGCGGTGCGGGGATCGGTGCTGGGGGGGACGCTCTATTTCTTCTTCGCGTTCGTGCCGATGTTCCTCGCCTATTCGGCCACATTGGTCGATCCGGCGCAGGTGGCGCAGCTGCTGGAACGGGATTCCCAACTCATCCTTCCCAACCTGATCGTGCAGCACACCCCGATCGTGGCGCAGATCATCTTTTTCGGTGCGCTGCTGTCCGCCATCATGAGTTGCTCGTCCGCCACGTTACTCGCGCCGTCGGTGGCGTTCAGTGAAAATATCGTGAAAGGCTGGGTACCCACGATCAGCGATCAAGGGTTGTTGCGGGTGATGCGAACCGTCCTCGTCGGGTTTGCGGCCACGGTCCTGCTGTTCGCGCTCAATTCAGAGGTCAGCATTTTTAAGATGGTCGAGAGTGCGTACAAGGTCACGCTGGTGGCGGCCTTCGTGCCGTTGCTGGCAGGGTTGTACTGGTCAAGGGCCACGACACAAGGGGCGGTGCTGGCTATCACTGTGGGGCTTGGGACCTGGTGTGGATCGGAGCTGACCGTCACGCTCGACCAAATTTGGCCGCCGCAGCTCATGGGCCTGCTGGCCGCAGTTGTGGGGATGGTGGCCGGATCTTTGCTGCCGCAATGGATCGAGCATCCGGCCGGAGTGCGTGCGTCTTCGAACCGTCCGTCCCTTTCCTCGCCCGTCGAGTGAACTAGCAGGCTGCGGAAAAGCTCGATTGTTGCGCAATATACGACGATGAACTCATGCACGGTGTCGGTATCAGAATCACCCGCATCCTGTTAGGCGGGCGAGACTGAGTGAAGAATCTCGCGCACCATGCGGATCAAGTCCTCGGGCGAGAAGGGCTTTTGCAGAAATGTCGTGTGGCCCTGGGCTTCATCTCCTGTGACGGGCGGATTATCGCTGTAGCCGGACATGTAGAGGACTTTCAACTCCGTGAAGTGACTGCGGAGGCGCATGGCCAACTCTTTGCCGTTCATGCCGGGCATCACGAGATCCGTCAGCAGCAAGTCGATGTGCAGCGCATTGCGACGGATGAGGTCCAGTGCCTGAAAACCGTCCTCCGCTTCATGCACGGTGTAGCCATGTGTCCGGAGAATATGCTGGGTCAGCAGTCGCACCGCCGGTTCGTCTTCCACCAGAAGGATGATTTCTGTCCCCGTTTTCTTGTCGGGTTCAGATTGAACCGACGGGAGGGCCGTCTGTGGGGGGGCGACTTCCGGGAGAAACACGGTCATGGTGGTGCCCTGGCCCACCGCGCTCTCGACCGTAATGGTCCCGCCGCTTTGGTGCACGATGCCATACACCGTGGAGAGGCCGAGACCGGTTCCGCGGCCCGGCGGTTTGGTCGTAAAAAAGGGCTCGAAGATCTTGGCCTTCGTGGCCGGGTCGATGCCGGTTCCTGTATCATGCACCCGTAGACGCACATAGGTGCGGGCGGTGCGCGTGCCATGATCCGTTCCCCAGACCTCTTCCCGGGAAACCTGGCGGGTATCGATGGTCAGTGTGCCTCCATGCGGCATGGCGTCGCGGGCATTGACGGCCAGGTTGAGCAGGACCTGTTCGAGTTGGACGGCGTCGGCCTTGACCCAGAGCGGCAGAGAGTCGAGTTGCAGGACGATCGAAATGTGTTCGCCGATCAGGCTCTTCAGCAGCGCCATGAGGTCACGAATCACCCGGTGAAGGTCCAGCGAGACCGGGTGGAGCATTTGTTTCCTGCTGAAGGCCAGTAATTGGCCGGTCAGCGCCGCACAGCGTTCCCCCGCGCGTTGGATTTCCTGAACGAAGTAGCGGGCCGAAGAGTTCTGGCTCAGTTCCTGGAGCAGGACTGCGCTATAGCCGAGGATCACGGTCATCACATTGTTGAAGTCGTGCGCCACGCCTCCGGCCAATCGCCCGACGGCCTCCATTTTTTGGGCCTGCCGCAATTGGTCTTCCAGTTCACGGGCTTCCGTAATGTCTTCAGTGATCCCGCTCAGACTATCGACTTCCCCCGTCGCGGTATGGTGGATGACCATCCGATCGTGAATCCATCGGACCTGCCCGTCCGGCCGTATGATCCGATACAGCAGGTGCAGGTCGCGTCCGGTCGGATTCGCAATCTCCGCATCGTAGACCTCGCTGACGACCTGTTGGTGGTCCGGGTGGATAAATTCCCGCCAGAGCTTTGGATTTTCATAGAATCGCGCGGCCGGCAATCCCCAGATCCGTTCGAAGGCCGGATTGACGTAGAGGACCTGCGGCGGATTCGCCTGCGCAAACCACACGCCCTGGTTGAGATTGTCGGTGAGATAGTTGAATCGCTTTTCGCTCGAGAGCCGCGCACCTTCCGTTCGCCGGTGTTCCAGGACTTCATTCTGCAGCCGCGCGTTAGCCTGGGCCAGGTCGGCCGTGCGTTCGGTGATGCGCTGTTCCAGATCGGTCTGCGCGGTGCGTAGTTGCTCTTCGATGACGCGGCGATCGTGGATCTCTTTGGTGATGTCCTGATTCAGGCGTTCCACCGCTTCCGTGCGGGTCGTCAGCGATCGTGCCAGGGCCACCTTCTCCAGTTGCAAGCGCATCGAGGAGAGCAGCACGCGGTTGAAGTTCCAAGCCGAGTGGATGGTCGCCAGGAGAAACAGGACGCCCATGCCTCCCATGATCAGATGGAATTCGTGCCCACTGAGAAAGAGGTGTCCGAGGATCGGAAGTGTCAGCGGAATCGCGTACCACAAAAACAGGGGAAAGGAGACAGAGAGGACGGACACCGCGCCGGCCGTCATGCCGCCGAGCACGAACAGTTGGACCAATTCATAGGGGAGGGGAACATCCAGCATCAGAAAATACACGCTGCTGCCCCATCCGAATCCCGCCAGGCTGGTGGTCACCAGCATCCATCGGTGCCAGTCTACGCTGCTCCAGGAGGCCGGCCGCGCTCGCCGATAATTGACGATCAGGAGTGTCCGCGCGGCCGCGACCATCCACAGACCGACGACCCAGAGGAGCAGGGGCCTATGCGGAACGACGGACCATTCCACCGCCGCGAGAACGGCGGCATTGATGGCGCTCGCCGCCACGCCGGTAGGCATATTGCGGTACAACACCTGAACTTGTAGGGTGTACAGATCCGGGGCCGGATCGGTGTGGGATGGGCGATCCATGCGAAGGCCTCGCTCTGAAGCAGGTTCACCGTACACAGAGCATCGAGGACAACATCACGATGCGCGTGTGTCTCGTGAGTAAGCCCACTCTACCATGATCGTCGGAAGGCCGGGCATCAAAAATTCACACGGAGATTGATGGATCCCACATGCAAGGTCGTGCGATACGTTCCGTTGACGGTGGGATTCACGTTCCCGGCGACGGTTCTACTTTCGTACAAAATGGCCTGGTAGGCCAGATCGATTCCGAGGCCTTTGGGGCTGAGGGCTTTGTCGGATCCTCCGCAGGGGATGACTCCGAGAAACTGGCCATGCTCCCGGCACATGAATCCGAAGCCGGTGGAGACGGCATGGTTGTCGCCGTCCGGAATGGCAGGGTTGAAGGTCTGATCGGGAATCGCCTTTTGGGAATGCCAGTAGCCGGCGCGTAAGGCAACGTCCCAATCGGGCAGCGGTGCGGGGTTCAGCCACTTGTATTCCGTGCCGACCATGACGGTGTAGCCGCTGGTCCAGTTGGCGGGGGTGGCGATGGCGAGACCGTTCGACAGGGTCGTATCCAGATTGCGGACCGATTTCCATCCGGTGTAATCCACGTCCAATTCCAGTTTCCATTCCCGTTCTTTATCCCGGACGGGCCAGAGCGCGATGCCGCCGGTGAGAACTTGCGGGACCACAAAGGTCGTGCGGGCGTCTGCGACACGGGTGCCGCCGGCGAGCAATTGCCCGTCGAGATGCAGCGTCGCCTGACTGCGGTAGATGAGGCCGATGTTTACGAGCGGACGTCCGTCTTCATTACGTAGCGGGGTATAGAGCAGGCTGGCATTGAAGCCGGCGGCCGTGTCGCGTCCATTCAATTCCATGCCGGTGCCGGCCGGGATGCCGAGCCCGCCGGGCCAGCGAAATTGTCGTTCAACCTGTCCTTCTCCGAAGGCTCCTGAAAACGTATAGATATCCGCCCCCAACCCGATCGCCAGATTCGGTAATGGCCGGAAGGCGATGGAGGGACGAATGTCGATCAACTCGAACGCGGCCTTGGTGGTTGCCGTGGAGAAGGGACTGCTGTCCGGCCAGCGCGTCAAGGTGCCGAACGGGCTGAAGACGGCCAGGCCGATGGCGGTGCTGTCGGAGGAGCCGATGCCGAGGTCCTTGAGATTGGCCGTCATGTAGATGTTCGACGGAGGTGGAACCGCCACACTTCCGCGAAGATCGCCGTTGGCCTGGGTGCCCGCGCCGTTCTGAAACGAGAAGCCGCCGGCGATGAGGGTGGTGCCGGCTGAGAACTGAACCCCACGGAGTTGTGTCATGCCGGCCGGATTATAGTACCCCGCGGAGGCATCGTCGGCTTGCGCCGTGAATGCCGACGCCTGGCCGGTTGCCGAGGCACTGTGATCGTAGATGCGAAAACTTCCCGCCCGGGTTGCCGGTGGGAGGAACGTGACAATGGAGATCAGCGCGCAACAGGCGATGAGTATCCGGGGGAAGGCGTCACCGTGTCGCTTCCACCGACGCTGCCGTCGGGTTCTCTCGTGGTGCGGCGGCCCTGTCGCGGGCACGCAGGGTTCCTGTGAATCACCGGCATCAAGAAGGCGTAGAGTGCTCACGGTCATATTCCTCGTGTGTATGAGTCTGTCGGAAACGCAATCAGCCTGTCCGGTCGCATGGCGCTTGCGAGTAACGTTGTGCGGGTGTGACGCGTAGAGCCGACGCGAATTCCGGACGTCCTGACGGGTGCAAGAGCGTAGAAATTCAGCAATGTGGCGCTCATCTAAGAGAAGGCACGGTGCTTTGTCAAGCTTGGGTGCCGAGGGGATCTTCCGGACGCGGTGTGCACGCATGTGATTTCGTTCGCTGGATCGCGTATGCTCGACGGATGGGGACCTGGTGGTGATGTTCGTTAGATGCTGGATTGTGCGGGGGCTTCTGGTATTGGCCGGCGTCGTGGTCCTTGCCGCAGGGAGTGCGGTGGCCTACGGGCTCTACCTCTCGGCCAGTCTGGCGTTGCCGGCCGGCGACGAGCATCCCCCCCGTCTGATCTACGGCGCCCCGTTTCTGTTGAAGCCTGATCTGGATATTGCCTCCGCTCATCTGATCGAGCGCCTCAACCGGCTCGGTTATCGCTCGGTCGAGACGGCCGTGCGCGCCCCCGGCGAGTATCGTGTCACTCCTGCAGAATTCGATATTTACTTGCACGAGTTTGCCGATTTTCACCTGCGACCGGTTCCGGCCCGTTTGGTGCTCGACCAGGGGCGAGTGATGAAGGTGCTGTCGATTCAGGGGGGCGACGAGTTATTCCCCGCCTATCTGGAACCGCAATTGATCAGCGGGTTACGCGGCGCTTCGCGGCAAGTGAGGGAGTGGGTGTCGTATGACGATCTTCCGGCGCGATTTCTCGATGTGTTGCTGGCGATCGAAGATCGACGATTCTTCAGCCATCCCGGCATCGATCCCATCGCCGTCGGTCGCGCAGTCTGGACGAATGTGACCAGAGGCACGGTCATCCAGGGCGGCAGTACGATCACGCAGCAGTTGGCGAAGAACCTGTTTTATTCTCCGCAACGCACGTTCGGGCGGAAGCTTAAGGAATCGATGGCGGCACTGGTCCTGGAGGCGAAATACCCGAAACAGGCCATCCTCGAAAGTTATGCGAACGAGATTTATCTCGGACAGGTCGGGTCTGTATCGATTTATGGAGTAGGGGAGGCCGCGCACCGGTATTTCGGCAAACGTGTGGATGCATTGAGCTTGGAGGAGACCGCGCTGCTGGTCGGCATGATCAAGGGGCCGAATACCTATTCACCCCTGAGGAATCCGGCGCTGGCCAAGCAGCGTCGCGATGTGGTGCTGGGCCGGTTGCACGAACAGGGGCTCGTGAGCGAGGACGCGTGGACGCAGGCGGTGATGACGCCGGTGAGGGTGATGCCGCCGCAGGATACGTTGGCCGATGCGCCGTTTTTTGTCGACCATCTGTTGAGACAGGTGGAAGAGACGACCGGTGCGCCCTTGCCGGACGGCGTCAGGGCCTATACGACGCTCGACCCCGTGTTACAACGGCTGGCCACTCAGACGCTCGAGGGTGAACTGAGGAAACTGGAATCGGCCTATCCGGCGCTGACCGGCCACAGCAGTCCGGTGCAAGCCGCGCTCGTGGCGCTCGATCCCGCAACAGGCGGCATTCTTGCGATGGTGGGCAGTCGTGACTATCGCACCAGCCAGTTCAACCGGGCCGTGCAGTCGAAACGCCAGCCCGGCTCGTTGTTTAAGCCGTTGGTGTATCTCGCGGCATTGGAAGCCCGCCGCGAATTGAGCGGTGGGCAACCGATTACTGCGGCCACCTCGATCGTCGACGAACCGGTGACGTTTGAGTCGGGGGCCGGGGTGTGGGCACCGCAGAATTACGACCATCGGTTCCACGGCACGGTGTCCGTGCGGACGGCGATCGAACAATCGCTGAATATTCCCGCGGTGAAGATCGCACAGGCGGTCGGGACGAAGCGGATTCTCCAGATGGCAGAGAAGCTGGGGATTCGCAGCCCGCTGGCCGACAATCTGTCCATTGCGTTGGGAACGTCCGGCGTCTCGCTGTTGGAGATCACCGCGGCCTACGGGGCTCTAGCGCAAGGAGGGCTCTATGTGGCTCCTTCGGCGTTGCAGGCCGTCATGACTCCTGAAGGGGATCCTGCCTGGCATCATACGCCGGTACGGCATCAAGCGGTGTCCCCGCAGGCGGCTTATGTCATGACCTCGTTGCTCAAGGGTGTCGTGGAGCGCGGCACGGCGGCCAAGGCGAAGGCGATGGGCCTGCGCGGAACCGTGGCGGGAAAGACCGGGACGACGGATGGGTATCGCGACGCCTGGTTCGTCGGGTACACGCCGGATGTGGTGGTCGGCGTGTGGGTGGGATTCGACGACGAGGAGGCGTTGCACCTGACCGGAGCGCAGGCGGCGCTCCCGATGTGGGTGGAGTTCGTGCGACGGATCTCGCCGGCTGCGACGCGCGAGTTTGCGATGCCGCCTGCCGTGGTCACGCGCGACATCGATCCCCAGTCGGCCCAGTTGGTGACCTCGAAGTGTCCGCAGCGGTCGGCGGAGTTGTTTATCGAAGGCACGGAGCCTTCGATCTACTGTGAAGTGCACGGCAGCGGATTCTGGGAACGGGTGAAGCGCGGTTTTGGTTTTTCCTAGGTGTGATCGAAAAGCTGGTGTAGGCTCGGCTCATGTTGGGATGGTCCTCCAGTTCATCGGCCACTGCCTGGGAGAAGGAGCGCGAGATGATGAAGAAGTCCGGCTTTGTGGAAAACGACAATATCACCCTGTTGGCCAAAGGGGTCTTGCTCAGAGGCGAGATTCGCGTTGAAGGCACGGTCCGTATCGACGGGCGGTTGGAAGGCGATCTTCACACCACGGGAACCGTCGTGATCGGCGAAGACGGCATCGTGCAGGGGACGATCACAGCCGGGACCATCATCAGCAGTGGAAAAATCAAGGCGACGGTGCGGGCGACCGAACGGCTTCAATTGCTGAAGACCGGTCTGCTCGTCGGCGAAGTCCATGCGCCCGCTTTCTCCATGGAAGACGGGGCGAAGTTTCAAGGGATGTCGGATATGGGGGTCGCCTCCTGGGGCGACGAAGCCCAGAAACTCCCCGGCAATGTTCGGGATATCTCCTCGCAGCGTCCCAAGGCCGTCGCCATGCTCGGCGAAAACGCCTGACGGCTCGCGTTCCCGCCCTCACGCTGCGCACCCTGTGCGCCCTATGGTTTATAGGGTCTCCTCCCGGCCTGGCGGCAGCCCTCTGTTCAGGCGTAGCGGTCGTCAGACCGACGCGTGACATCCTGGGCAGGTTCTGCTATCAACGGCTGCAACGCGGGTCCTCTTTACGACTATGAATCGACAACAGATTTTTGCCCTCTGTTTTTTCGGCGTGCTGCTGGCGCTGCTGTATCAGATGGGGCTGATGTTTCGCCCCTTTGTGTTTCCGGTCCTCTGGGCAGTGATTCTCGCGCATCTGTGTTTTCCCCTGCACGTCCGGCTTACCGCCTGGTTGGGAGGGCGGGAGTCGCATTCGGCCGTGCTCCTGACATTGGCTGCGCTGGCCCTGGTGGTGGTGCCTCTGGTGGTGCTGAGTGTGATGCTGGTGAAGGAGGCCGGATCCGCCGACCGTGCGGTGCGGGAATGGATTGCCTCCGGAGGCGTTCAGCAGTTGCCCGATCGGTTGTCCGGGCTGCCGGGAGGCCACGTGGTGAGGGAGTGGCTGGAGCGGTTCACCGGCAGGGAAAGTGACCTCGAACAATTCGTGCTCTCGAGCGCGAAGACTTTCAGCAGATTCATCGTGGGGGAGTTGAGCGATCTTGTGCGGGATGTCTTTATGTTGGTCGCCGACTTTCTCGTCATGATGTTCACCCTGTTTTTCTTCTTCAAAGACGGCCGCCATTGGCTGGCGTCGCTGTATGCGTTGATCCCGCTGGAAGCTTCGCACAAGGACAAGATCCTGGCTCGCCTCGACCAGACCATTCGCGCGGTGGTGAAAGGGATCGTGCTGACGGCGATTGCACAGGGGCTGCTTGCCGGAGCCGCCTATGCGGTGCTGGGTGTGCCGTTTCCGATGGTGTTGATGGCCCTGACGATTCTCCTGGCTCCGCTTCCGTTCGGCGGGACGGCGCTCATCTGGGGGCCTGTGGCCTTGTACCTCCTCTGGGCCGGTACGGTGGGGAAGGGGCTGGTCATGCTGGCCTGGGGGATCGGGGTCGTCTCCACGATCGATCAGATCCTCAAACCGCTGTTCATCGGGCAGGGCGCGGAGATTCCCGTGTTACTCCTCACCTTCAGTGTGCTCGGAGGCCTGGCGGTCTACGGGATCCTCGGATTGTTCCTGGGACCGATTCTGGTCGGACTGTTTTTGACCGCTCTGCAGATCTACCGGGACGACTACCAGCAGCACCTTCCGGCCCCGCCGGCCGCATCGTAACCAGCCGTTCAAACGTTCGTCTCTCAGTCGAGGGGAATGGTAATCGTCATGCCCCCCATCACGTCATTCAATGCGAAATCACGTTTGGGGCTCAACGGGTGGCTGTTGTGACACTTCACGCAGGCGGCTGAGATGGCCCGATCGGAATAGATGGCCTGAAAGTATTGTTTGCGGCCGCTGGTCACGATGCCGGTGAAGGGCCGGTCGGGGGTCTGCGAAAAACTCTCCAGCGCCCGGCGTTCCAAGTCGGTGGCGGGGGCATTCCGCTGGTAGATGGGCCAGAGGCTGATGAGACGATAGCGAATGCCTCGTCCGGACTCGGCCACGAGTTTGCCTGAATGTTGAAGGAACTGGGCGGGCAAGGGCAGGGCATTTTCGTGTTCCCAATGTTCCGCGGCGGATACGATGCCTTTGGCCTGCATCCGGTTGACGACCTGGTTCGTATAGATGGTTCGGTCGGCATCCAGAACCGCGTGCACAAAGTCCGCGACCTTTTCCGGAGGAATGCCCGGAGGTGGCGCGACATCTTTGGCCTGCAACGAATAGGTCGAGGCGCAGGCCAGCGCCAGTGCGAGCCACAGCGGCCGTGCCCGAATGCCTGTCAGGATGAGACGCATGGCGCCTCCTTTCGCACCCCGGCCCTGTCCGCCGGCAGGGTGATGACGCAGGTCGTGCCCTGGCCCTCCGGACTCTCCAGGCGAATTTCGCCGCCGAATTTCTTGATCAGCCGCTGGGCGACGGTGAGGCCGAGTCCCGAGCCTTCTCCCTGTCCCTTGGTGGTGTAGAACGGATCGAAGACCTTGCCGAGATGTTGTTTGGGAATGCCGGGGCCGTTGTCTCGTATTGTGATCGTAATCAGATCGTCCTGTTCTTCTGTGGTCAACCACAGGTCGCCCCGCCCGCTCATGGCCTGAATGGCATTGGTGAGGATGTTGATAAATGCCAGGCGAAGCTGGTCGGGCAGCGCCGTCACCGGCGACACCGCCACATAGTGTTTCTGGACGTTCAGCCCGAGGCAGTCGTGCGAAGTCTGCACAATGGCCAGGGCCTGTTCCAGTTGGGCGGTCACATCCACCGGCACGCGTTGGCTTTTCGATTCGCGGGCGGCCACTCCGGTGAAGTCCCTGATGATGGCCGCCATCTTCCGGCCGTGTCCGACGATGTCTTGCGCGTACCCCTTGGCGCGAGCCAGGTCCGCTTCCTCCTGGATCGCCTCCCCGAGGCCCAGAATTCCAAACAGCGGGTTGTTGAGTTCGTGGCCGATGCCGGCGGTCAGCACATCGAGGCTGCCTGATTTCTCAGCTTGAATCAGCTGGTCCTGCAACCGGCTTTCGTCGGTGGTATCACGCAACACAAGGCCGAAGCGTTTGCCCGCCCCGCTACGACTTTCCAGCGGAAACCACTCATAGTGATACAGGTGCGAGCCGATCCGTAATTCCCGTCGGGCTGAGGGGGGCGCTTGGCTACGGGTTTGATTGAGCGGGTCGCGCGCCTCTTTCAGGGCAGGCTCCTGGTCCGGGCGGGGCGGCGCGGTCGGTTTGTTTTCTTCAACGAGTCGTAGGTCTCGCCGCAAGGCCTGGAGGTGATCGTCATTCAGCGGGAGCAGGTCGAACAGCGGGCGGCTCGACCAGCTCTGTTCCTGTGGCTGGATGGCATCCCGGGACGCGCGGTTCATATATTGGACGAGACCTTGCTGGTCGATCATGATGATCGGGGTCGGGACGGCGTCGAGCACCTGATCCGTCGATTTTTGGAGGTACTGCACCTCCTGTGTTTTTTCTTCCACCTGGGTGCTCAATCCAGCAAAGGCGGCTTCGAGTTGTGTGTGCATGCGATTGAATTCGACCGCCAGCTCTTCCAGCTCATCGCCCGTGCGAATCTGGATCGGCTCCTGCAATTCTCCTCGCCCGATGAGGCGCGCGGCCTCCTGCAGTCGTCTGACCGGCGTTACAATCCGGCTGGCCGCGAAATACCCCAGCGTGGCGAGCAAACCGAGCGCCACCGTCGCGAGAATCATCATCCACATCATGAGATGCCGGATCGGGGCGAATAGCTCGTCGGAGGATTGCCAAACAAAGGTGTGCCAGGCGCCGTTTTCCAGCGCGCCGTTCGTGGCGCGACTGGTTTCGGGGAGGGGCGCGAAGCCGATGATGGCGGTGCCCCGGCCGCCGTGTCCGTCGCTGTCGGCAGTGACCCATCCTGGTTGACGCACCGTCACCTGGGGAATCAGCGATGCGCCTGAGAGCTGAACGCCGGTCGGCAGGATCGGGCAGCTGAGGACTATGCCTCGGCTATCGATGAGCATCACATGGCCGGTCTTCCCGAACCGGATGGGGTGGGTCGAGGGAGAGAAGAATTCCTTGGCATCGATGACCCGGTGGAGGACGCCCACCACTTCATACCGAAGGCTGTCCATGATCGGCAGGGAAATGCTGAAGACATAGGCCTTGGCCTGTTCGTCGAAGTGCAGATCTTCGATGTAAAGCTGGCCGACTCCTCTGTTGAACGAGCCCTTCCACCACGGCCTGTCGGCATGGGAGAAGCCAGGTTTGGTCGTCAGGGCGGCAAAGAGGTTTCCCTGCACATCTGTGATGAACAGCTTCTTGGTGGCGGCGCGTACGACCTGCGGCAGGAGTTGGTCCGGTTCGCTCTGCGAGCCGGCGTAAAAACCTTGTAAGAGAAGGGCAGTGGAATTTCCTGTGATCGCTTTGATCGCAGCCGGGTCCCGCGCCTCCCAGCGGGCCCGTTGTTGCACGAGAGTAGGCAGCGCAGCGTTCTGCTCGGAGGTGTGGAGCGCGTCGCGACGATGTTCGAGGGCACGCACGACATCTGGGTGGACCGCGATGCGGGAGGTCCTGGCCACCTCCTCCGCTACGAGGAGGTCCAATTTGCGGGCCGCCTCCGTGGCCAGGGCCTGAAAGCTTTCCCCGCTGACGACCTGGATTTCCTTCGATCCTTGCAGGAAGGCCAAGCTGAGGCCGAGCAGGAGGGGAACCACGCCGACCATCAGCATGGACACGATGAGCTTGCGTTTCAGGCCCCACCCGAGGGCGTTCGAGAAGGAGCCCGATGGATTCGTCATAGTGGCGCGCATGATATGGTCGGCTGCACCTGTGGAAATTCGATGCGGAAGGTCGTGCCCACGCCCACGTCGCTTTCGACGCAAATGTGACCGTCCATTTTCGAGATCACCGACATCACATTGTACAACCCCAACCCTGTGCCTTTCCCGGGAGGTTTGGTGGTGTAGAGTGGTTCAAAGATTTTTGAGAAGGCCTCCTTGGGGATGCCGCACCCTGTATCGCTGACCGAGGCGCTGACCAATCCGTCCGGCCCGACAGTGGTTTGGAGCGTCAATGTGCCGTGATCCTTGATGGCTTGGACCGCGTTCGTGATCAGGTTGACGAAGACATGAAGGAGTTCGTCGGGATTGCCCATCACACTAGCTTCTTCCGCATATCGTTTGACGACCGTGACGTCTTGCAGCGTCACGGCATAACGGGCGATTCTCAGTGCCTCGTCCAGTTTGGTGTTGAGGTTGACCATGACCTCTTCGCCGGTGCCGTTGCGTCTGGCGTAGCGGGTCAGGTCGCGACAGATGGCACTGGTGCGTTTGACGGCCTGTGTGATGTCGCGAGCTTGCTCGTGGACGACCGTGAGGTCCTGTTCTTCTTCCAGATTTTCGGCCAGTCCGAGAATCAACTGCAGTGGATTGTTGATGTCGTGCGCGATGCCGGCCGCGAAAGACCCCAACCCGGCAAGTTTGTCGGCCTGGAACAATTCAGCTTCCAATTTCGACTGGTGTTGGACGAGTTTCCAGAGCAGCCTGGTGGCGGCCCCGCTCAGGACCTCGGCGCCGGGACGTTTCAGGGTGTGGATGAGCGGTTCCATGGAGGGGTCGCCGGTCACATCCATGATCAGGTTCACACCATGATTCTGGATGAGGTCTTGCACCCGTTCCGCGACCAGCACATTCAGGTCTCGCGCTCGCTTGAGTCCCGGAGCGGTCGGATCCTTGTCGGCAATCCCCACGATCTCCACATCCGGGATCTGATGGAGTAGATCCAAGAGGGCGGTCCCGCCTTTCCCGGCACCGATGATGGCAATTCTCGTCGCGCAGAGTTTCATGGCCGCATTCCGTGGTTGTTGCGAGGTCCGGTCGGCAGTGAGCCCAGCTGACTCGCACCTTTTCGTCGGGGAGGTCTGGGAGACCTCCCCGACGTGGAGGGTGTGGCGTTGCCTGTCGGTCTGGGTGACGCTAGAGTTGGGCAAGTTCCCGCTGTTCCATCGCTCTGGCCACGGCCGTGCGGAGCTTTTCCCCTTCGACCGGTTTGACCAGGTAATCGACCACGCCGCTTCGCAAAAAGGAGGTGGCCATGTCGGTGTCTGGGAAGCCGGTCAGCACAATGATCGGGACACGCGGCCACTCCTGTTGGAAGTAGGCAATGGCCTCAACCCCGTTGATCTTCGGCATGCGGATGTCGCAGATAAGGACGTCCAGTAGCAGCCGGTTTTCTCCGGTGTTGATGGCCTCAATGGCTTTTTCACCATTCTCTGCCTCAATGACCTCGTACCCGGCCTTCTGCAAGGTCATGCGAACGACTTTGCGAATGTCCGGTTCATCATCGACGACGAGTACTCGACCGTTGCAGGCAGACTCACTCATGAAGAACCCCGATTTAAATTCTCCCATGATCCCCTCCTTGATGGTGGTGTCGATTGTTGATGCCATCTGCCGTACTTGCTGCTGAGTAACAGCAACACACATGCCAACGAAGGAAGTCTGAAGAGGGGCGTGATTTCAGTACGTTAGAAAAAATAAGTGAGGAGGATGTCCGGCCTAGTGGTTGGGATCCACCAGGCCGGGTGAAATGCACCACCGGCGCCACGATTAGATTGGGAACTGGAACGATTCAGTAGGCCGGTGGTTGTGGAGCGGACCGGACCGGACCGGTCTCTGAAAAGAGGTGCTACTTAGCCGGGGTGCTGCCGAAGAAATGTAAGTCCTTTTCGCCCAGGAGATGCGCAGGCGCGACGACATATTCGCCGGCCAGGGCCGCTCGAGACGCATTTTGTCCTGCTGTGCAATGAAATCGGCGGCGGGCAAGATTGCCTTCGGCTTCGCGTATGCGTTATTCTTCGGAAAGATGATTACCGCCGACGCTGTGACCGCATTCATTCGTCAGGTGTTTCCTGATGCTGCCGTGACCGTGATCGATAAGACCGGCACACAGGACCATTTGATTGTACGGGTGACCTCGGGCGGGTTTCTCGGCAAGAATCTGCTGGACCGACATCGGATGGTCTACCAGGCCTTGGCCGCTCCGATGAAAGACGGACGTATCCATGCCCTGGAGATTACAGCTAAGACCCCGGAAGAAGTAAACACATAGGAATGGTAGAGGAGGGACAGATGGCTGACCCGATCGAAGAAGAGATTCAGCAAGAAATCAAGGCGAACAAAATTTTGATTTACGGCAAGGGCACCAAAGCCATGCCGATGTGCGGGTTCACGAGGGAGACCATGCACTTTTTTGAAAAATACGGCTATCCCTACGAGCTCATCGACGTGTTGTCCCAGCCAGCCAAGCGCGAGGCGTTGACCAGGTTGACGAACTGGCCGACTCTGCCGAAGGTGTTCATCGACGGGCAGTTTTACGGCGACACGGATATTCTGGATCCCATGGAAGCCAAGGGCGAAGTCATGCCGCTGCTGAAGAAGGCGTTCGGAGCCGAATAAGCGCGCTGGGTCGTCGTCCATTCTTCACGTCGATCCGTCGCCGTCCTTCACGGGCAGTCGGTTGGATCCCGGCCTACGTGCGAGTTCTTGACTCCCTCCAGGTTCCTCGTATGTGCTTGCCCGGATTCCCCTTTGCCGATAGAATCCCTCCTGCGTCTCATGAGTGAGGATTTCCAACCCAAAAGTCCCCTGTGTGTCGATCTTGATGGTACGCTCATCAGGACCGATTTGTTGTGGGAATCGCTGCTGGCGCTGCTGAAGCAGAGTCCGCTCTCGATCTTTCAGCTTCCCTTCTGGTTGCTGAAAGGCAAAGCCTCTTTCAAACATGAAATTGCCCGCCGGGTGACGCTCGATGCCAGCACGCTTCCCTACGACCAGGCTCTGGTCGAGTTTCTCTCCAACGAACGCCGGTCCGGCCGTGAACTGGTGCTGGCCACAGCCAGTCATGAGAGTTTTGCCCGTGCCGTAGCGGCTCATCTCGGGCTGTTCGATGAGCGGGTGTTCGGGAGCGATGCGTCGACCAACCTCAAAGGCGCACGCAAGGTTGCCCTCCTGGTTGAGCGATACGGGGCTCGCCGCTTTGCCTATGCGGGAAATTCGAATGCCGATTTACCTGTGTGGGCCGAAGCGAACGAAGCGATCGTCGTGAATGCCTCTGCCGGACTGGTGAGCCGCGCGCAAACGCTGACGCCGGTGAGTCGTGTGTTCAGCGAGCCGGTGAAATGGCTGAAGCAGGTGGCCAAGGCTTTGCGCGTGCATCAGTGGGCGAAGAATGTGCTGGTGTTTATCCCGGTGGTCGCCTCGCATCAAATCACCAACCGAATCCTGATGTTGCAGGCCACCCTGGCATTCCTGTCGTTCAGTTTCTCAGCGTCTTCCGTCTATATCGTCAATGATTGTCTGGACCTCGCTTCCGACCGCCGGCATCCCCGGAAAAAAAACCGCCCCTTTGCTTCCGGCAGTCTTTCGATTCCGTTCGGGCTTCTCCTGGCTGCAGGTTGTCTTGTGGGGGGGATTTTGCTGGCATTGGCACTGCCCTCGCCATTTCTGCTCGTGCTGGCGGGCTATCTGGTGCTGACGACGGGGTATTCCTTTTACCTGAAACAGTTCGTGTTGCTGGATGTGATTGTGTTGGCTCAGCTTTATACCGTGCGAGTGTACGGAGGCGGGGCTGCGACGGGGGTGGCGCCGTCTCATTGGCTGCTGACGTTTTCGTTGTTTCTCTTCCTGAGTCTTGCCTTGGTGAAGCGGTTTACCGAACTGCGGCTTACCGGTGAGGCCAAAGGCAAGGAACTGCACGGGCGCGGCTATTGGGTGACGGATTTGGAACATGTGTCGAGTATCGGCACGGCGAGCGGATTGCTGGCGGTGTTGGTGTTGGCGCTCTACATCAGCAGTAAAGAAGTGCTGCTCCTGTACACGCATGCGGACGTGTTATGGCTGGTGTGTCCCGTGATGCTCTACTGGATCAGTCGGGTCTGGATGTTGGCCTACCGGAATCGAATGGACGACGATCCGGTGGTGTTCGCGGTCAAGGATTCAAAAAGTTATCTCATGGCAGCGATCATCGGCGCCATTCTCTTTTTTGCCAAGTAAACCGTCGAGTCAGATGCCCCATCCGCCGCTCAGGTGCAGGTTGGCGCCGTTGACGTAGCGCGCCTCTTCGCTGAGCAGGTATCGCACGGCCGCGACCGTATCCCCCACGCTCCCGACGTATCCGGCGGGAATTCGTTTGACCACACCGGCGAGTTCCTCGGGTGGTGCGCTGCCTGAATCGATGAAACCGGGAGAGATGGCGTTGACGGTAATGCCGTAGGGGGCGAGCAGTTTTGCCAGTGTCCTGGTGAGAATTAATACGCCGGCTTTAGCGATATAGTGCCCCGTCACCTCCGGCTGCGCCACCATCTGGTCCGCATTGGCCATGCTGAAGTTGATGATGCGTCCCTGCTTCCGTGCCTTCATCCCGGGTGCGACCGCCTGCCCAAGATAAAAAATCGGGTGTAAGTTTCCTTCGAACATGTCGCGCCAGCCCGCCGGCGTCTCGTCGAAGAGATTGACGCGGTGATAGGGGCCGGCGCCATTGATCAGGGCATCGATCCTGTCCCACCGGCTTTCGACCTGTGAGACCAAGTCGCCGGCGGCCTTCGGGTCGGACACGTTGCATTGTACCGCCAAGGCTTGCCCGCCGCGGTCTAGAATGGCCGCGCTGGTTTCTTCCGCGGCTGCTTTGCTGGTGCGGTAGCAGATTGCCACGGACCATTGTTGCGCGGCGAGATCGAGTGCGATGGCGCGACCGATTCCCTTGGCGCCGCCGGTGATGAGAGCAACTTTATTCGACATAGGGAACTCCGTTACGTGTGGCGCGCGCGCAGGCGTTTCGCGAGTAACTCCAGCGTGCCGGCCGTTCGTTGCGAATACACTCGTTCCTGTTTGGGGCGGTTCTTGTCCGCTGCGCAATCATCGATCAAGGCGTGAAGATCGTCGAGGGTGTCCACGTCGCTCCAGACCGGCAGGAGGGCGGTCTTCAATCCCGCTGCCGCCGCTTTTTGCTGTGTAAGCGCCGTGACCTGGTCCGTCGACCAGGGAATATTCGCGAACAGGTCCGGGTGAGGGGCCGTCATGCCGATCAGATAGTAGCCACCGTCTTTCGCCGGACCGAGGACCAGGTCGTGCCGGGTCAGTGACTGCACGGCATCGCGATAATGGGTCAGGGGCAGCGAGGGTACGTCGGTTCCCACGAGGAAAATGTGCCGGTACCCTCGAGCGAAGAGCATGCTGAACGCCTGCGCCATCCTGTCTCCGAGGTTGTCGCCTTGTTGATCGAGGAGCGTGACGCCGTGGCGAGCTTCCATGATTCTGAAAAAGACATGCGTGCTGGAGGGCGCACAGGCCAGAAAGCGGTCGATGGGCAGCTTGAACGTATTCACCGCCGTTTTGGTGCGTTCGAGGGTGTCGAGGACGAAGCTGCCATGAAGTGTGGCGGCCTCGTCTTCGGTCAGACCCGGACAGAGGCGTGTTTTGACCTGTCCCGGAATCGGAGCCTTGGCAAAAATCACCAGGGCTGCCGAGGTGGGTGATTTGGGGACCGACGGGGAAGCACTCATGGGTTCATCTCACAATGGGGTAAAAATGTTGGAGTCGATAGGGGCTGACTCCGATCCAGTACAGGAAGCGGAGGGTCCACATCAACAGAATTGTGCGGAAAGGGCCGTTCCGTTCCCATCGACGGAAGGCGGTGACGACCTGAGTGCGCAGCGGGGCGAGGCGTCCTGCCCGTTTGAGGCGGCGGCAGAACTCGATGTCTTCCATCAACGGGATCTCTGCAAAGCGTCCGATCTGCTCGAAGACTTCCCGTCGGACGAAGAGGGCCTGGTCGCCTGTGGCAATGCCGCTCCAGCGGGAACGCAGATTCATCATACTTCCAACGAGTCGGGCTATCGGACGAGGAGAATCGAAGCGGACGTCGAAACGTCCGCCGACGCACGCCTTGTCGGACAGAGCGGTGGAGATGGCCTGGCGCGCGTTCGACGGGAGTTGGGTGTCGGCGTGAAGGAATAGGAGCACCTCGCACCGGTTGCCGGCGGCACCGGCGTTGAGCTGGCGCGCACGTCCCGCCGGAGCCTTCAGGAGACGGACAGCCGGCGAGGCTGGAGCGGGGCCTGAGCAGGGCCTGCTCTGAAGGTGGCCGGCATGCGACTCCACTACGGCGCAGGTCTGGTCCGAACTGCCGCCGTCCACTATGATCAGATCGTCGAATCCGAGCGTGGCCGTGCGTGAGAGCGTCTGCCCGATACCGCGGGCTTCATTGAGAACCGGGATGATGACGGCAATGGTCATCGACGCGGAAGGGGAGCAATGAATGTACCAGCCCGATCTCTGGATGGGCGCGGCGCGGAGTGCTTCAGGTTGCCTGTTTCGGCTCGTTGAACATGAAATACATGACAACGACGACGGTGGACCAGAACACTACCTGCTTGTGCCAGAACAGCACTTCGCCATAGTGAAAAAATGCCAGGCTGATCAGGACCGATCCCGCCATCAAGGAGTAACGAATCGTCGGATTTTCGACCACGGCATTGGCCCAGACCGCGATACCGCTGAAGTAGATCAGCAGGGGCACGACGTTGATTTCGAACCCTCCGCTGATGGAGAGGAACACATCGAGAAAGCCGATGAACATCAGGGCTGTGCCGATCATCATTCCGGCGACATGCGCCTGGCGGTCTGAGCCGCTTTCCTCTTCGGGTCCCTCCTGGTTCGAGGAGGGCCTGGACGGACGGGTCGAAGGATCTGGAAGGTCGCTGGGTGGTGCCATGTCTAGGCCTTAAAATGCTTGCTGAGGGTGAGTGCTTGCCGTTGATATGACGAGCCGAGTGCCGTTCCATATACCTGAGTCGGCACCGTGAGCATCCGATCATACACTACTTTGAAGAACGTTTGCCCGTCATGAATGAGGAACGGCACATCGTGCGGGCGGACTTCCAGGACCACTTGGGTGCCCCGCATCTTGCCGTCTCCATACCCGAAGCCCGGGTCGAAGAAGCCGGCATAGTGGGTGCGCAGTTCGCCGCAGGCTGCTTCGTAGGCGACCATCTCGGCGGCATAGCCCGGCGGCACCCGAATGCGTTCTTTGGACGCCAGGATATAAAACTCCTCCGGTTCCAGGAGGAGGCTTTCCTGTCGGTGCCGTTTCAGCGGTTCCCAGAAGTCCAGGGCCGCATAATGTCCAATTTTGGCCAGATCGATGACGTGGCTGTTTTTCTTGGCCCGGTAGCCGATGATCGCATCTTCCCGTGCACTTCCAGTGAGGTCGATCCGCAAGAAGAGACCGCGATCTGTGCGGAATTCATTTTGGGGGAGCGCCTTCGGGGGCGAAGCATTATGAAAGAGCAGTGGATCGGTCCCATGCAGCTTCTGCAGGGTAGCGTCAGAGACCGTGGCATCGCCGCGCACGAAACGAATCTGATTCAGGGAGTCACCCGTGCGCACCTTGATGGCGAAAGAGCGCGGCACGACTTCCAGATAGAGCGGGCCCCGGTAGCCGGCCCGGATTTCATCGAACCCCGCATTTAAGTCGGTTACGACGCGGGTGAAGACATCCAGCCGTCCGGTGGTGCTTTTGGGATTGGCGCGTGCCCGGAGTGCGGCCGGTAGGTCCAGTTGTTCGAGGAGCGGGACCAGATACACATGGCCTTTCTCGAGGATGGCGCCCTGCGTGAGGTCCATCTCGTACATCACGAGATCGGACTGATAGAAGTCGAGTACGTTGAGACGGCTGCTGATAGCCGACAACTCAGGCAGGAAGCTGCTGATCAGCCGGTACGCTTTCTTTCCAAGCCGCAAGTCCAGGCTGGCCGGCTGGATTTGCCGGTCTTCGATCGGATGGTCCGATGTGATGGATCCACGGGCAATCAGTTGCGTGATGTGCTGGTACGGCAGAATCCCTTTTGTCGAAGCGGCACGGGTCACAGGTGTTCCCCTCCTCCGTCGCAGCCGTTTCCTGTGGAGGCCCAGGAAGGATGGGCACCGACCATCGGCAGTTCACGTCCTGGAGCGGAGCCAGGCTGGGGGTAGTGGAAGGTCCGATTCTCGTAATTTCTCAGCACGGCGCTGTCTTCATCCAAGTTGACCAGATAGTCCGCGGGCAGCAGTGGAATTTTGCCTCCACCGCCGGGAGCATCGATGACGAAGTGGGGAACGCCCATGCCGCTGGTGTGGCCTTGCAGCGACTTGATGATCTTAAGGCCGGTTTCCACCGACGTCCGGAAATGATTCGTCCCCTTCGTCAGGTCGGCTTGATATAGGTAATAGGGCTTCACGCGTGCCAGTAACAACTGATGCATCAGACGCTTCATGATCTCCGGGTCGTCGTTGACCCCCTTCAGTAACACAGTCTGTGCACCGAGGGGAACCCCGGCATCGGCCAGCATCCCGCAGGCGCGTTTCACCTCCGGGGTCAGCTCGTCCGGGTGGTTGAAGTGCAGGTTCATATAAAACGGATGATATTTCTTGATGATGTCGCAGAGCTTCGGTGTGATGCGCTCCGGCAGGCTGCCTGGTACGCGTGTGCCGATCCGGATCAGTTCCAAGTGGGGAATGGTCCGGAGGGATTTGAGGATTCGTTCCAGCAGGTGATCGGGGAGCAGGAGCGGGTCCCCCCCCGACAAAATCACATCCCGCACTTCCTGATGGTCGCGAAGGTAGGCGATCGCCCGGTCCAGCTCCCCTTTTTTGAGGAAGCCTGGTTTGCCCACCAGCCGTTTGCGCGTGCAAAACCGGCAATAAATCGGGCACTGATTTGTCACCATCAAAAGGACGCGGTCGGGGTACCGGTGAACCAGGTGGGGCACAGGGCTCATCAGATCTTCCTCGAGCGGATCGTCTTCCGCATCCGCATCGGCCAGCTCTGCGCGATCGGGCACGACCTGTTTCCAGATCGCATCGCCCTTTTCCTTGATGGTGGCCAGCACGGTCGGCGTAATCCGCATGGGGTAGTCCCCCACGATGTCCTCGATTTCCTTCGGGTCGACGCCGAGCCGATCCGCCAAATCCTTCGGCTTGACCACGCTCTGAGCCAGAATACGTCTCCAGTCCTCCACGTCTCTATCCTTTCGCTGATACTGGTCTGGTTGATCGAGCCGTGCGGGCCGGCGCCTGCCCGAGGGAGCGGGGCCGGTCCGGGATCGGCGCTCGCGCTGCAGATCCGGGCGAAGTCCTCACGGGCGTGCCTTGTCGTATTGTGTGTGCAGGTGAGCAAGAATGTCGTGGGTTTCCGTCAGAACCGTGTCTCCGTCTTTCAGGACCGGGACATAGTATTGACCCGACACCTCGAAGACCTGTTTGCGCATCGGACGAAAGTCCGGAACTACCACGTCTTCGTAGGAGAGTTTCAGTTCGTCCAGACGATCCCGAACGACCGCGCAATCCGGGCACCATTGGACATGATAGAGCGTGAGCGCCATGTGTACCTATGGGGAAAAAGGTTGAGTAGGCATCTGCCAACGAACCGGTTCTGCTGCAGCGATCATCAGGTTACCTTATGAAGCGACGTCTTGCGCGATGGCACAGGGCGCCATGATCGCGTCGACCATACCGTGGATGATTTTCTTATTGGCAGGGCAGAGGGTCGCGAGAATCCCGCCGAGTTCGGCCTTGTCGCCGACGACGAAATAGTAGGGGGATAAGCGGACTCTCCCGGACATCGGGACCACCGTGTCGCTCCGTTCGTCGAAATAGGACAACTCGAACAGGCGGCCCTTGTGAAATTCCTGGAGGACATACGGCGTCGTCGGGAACGCCCGGAGCGCCTGTTCCAATGCCGTGGCCCACTCGACCTGCGGCAGATCGTGCCCGATGGACACGCCACGGCTGCCCCAGGCCAGCTCAGAGAATCCTGATGGTTTGAGCACCAACTGGCGTTCTTTTTGGGTGGTCTGGGCCAAGCGCCGGAAGTCCGACACGGCGCGACCGCTGATTGTGAGGTGCGGAATGACCGCGGAAGGAGGTACCGGCTGCGGGTCGAGGATCCAGGTTCTCGGCAGTAATCGTCGCAAGTTGATGGCGGTTTCGGGGCGTAATGCCTGTTCCCAAAACGGAGCCAGTTCCGGATGGTGAAACAGTCCGAACGCCAGCTTTTCTTCAAGCGCGGGTTTGTACGGCGGCGTGACCGTCACCTGCCCCTTCTTGGCGGCATACATCACGAGTTCAGCCTTGGGGATATTCTTCAAGTCGAACAGTTCGAAAAAGCGGTAGAGCAACCCGATCGGCCGTGGTCCGGTGTCTTCCTGCAGAAACAGGCCCTCCTCCGAGAAATGAACCGCTCGTGGTTCGACACAGTAGGCCGGATACCCGATCTCGCGCAATCGCTGGGCCATCCATTCCATCTCCGCCCGGTATTCCTTGGCCTCATCGGAGACGACAATCGCCAGGCAGCCTTCCTGGTCTCCTTGCTGGGCGCGCAGCATGGCGGCGAAGCCTTGCAACATCCCGTCACGTCCTGCGATGAGGGGAGAACGTTCAGATGCCAGGCCTGGGGGCCGGTGTTCCATGGTGGACTGATCATCATAGGCGCGAGTCAGGCAACCAGTCAGGCCGATCCCGCCGGGTACCGAATCGAGCTCTGTGATCACCATGCCATCGGCGGTTGGAATCACGTCGGGTCGGATGATGCCGGGAATGAGGGTGCGGAAACGGTTCATCCGGCTAAAGGTGATCAGCGATTCCGGCTTGCCCTGGTCGAGATAGGCCGCCACCCAGGCGGGCTGAGTTCCGCGGGTGCTGTCCTGATACAGCCGGTTTAGAGCCCGGTAGAAGGAGAGGAGGTCCTGTCCCAGTTGTTGAAAAAACGTGACGTCCGAAGAGGAGAGCGGAAAGGGTGTTGGCGACAGACGGAACCGTGGCGTTGGAATTGAGGAGTCGGTCGTTGCCGCGCCGTCGCCGGTTTCGGCCTGGCTGTAGACCCCGCCGTGAACGAGAGCATCACGAATTGCGAGACAACGTCGGCGGGCTTCGTCGGAGTTCAATGGCTCACGTGAATGTTGTGCCAGTGCCAATGCAATATCCTCGAGACTCGCAGCGCAGTCGCATGCCTCGCACTCGCGTTTGGATTCGAGGTAGGCAAATCGTACCATGGCCTCTGACACTGGTACAAGTCAGCGGAGCGCCGGAGCGGTTCGAAGAGCGACTCGTTACCGCTCCGTGAGAGCGCGGCAACGCGGGGGTGAACCGCTCCGAATAGTAGGCCCCTCAGCCTGTTAGTGCTACAATGTGCCCACAGCTCATGACGAGTTCATTCGTGCCAATCGTCCCGACACATCTATCTCGTCCCGGGGGTGATGCTCTCCTGCAGATCGTGCCGAGTTCCGCCTGTCTCAGTTGCGATGTCTGTTGCCGGTTTCCGGAGCGGGACAGTTTCCTGCGGCCCTTCTTTACCGCCGACGAAATCAGGGCCGCAACTGCGGCGGGGCTTGCCCCTGCGCTGTTTCCAAACCCCGATGGCTCACAAATCGATCTGACGCCGAATCCGGAAGGGGACGGGTACGTCTGTCCGGCCTTCGATTCCGCCACGTCGCGCTGTCGTATCTATGAGGTCCGTCCCCTCGATTGCCGGCTCTATCCGTTTGCCTTGATGTGGGATGCCATGCATGAGCAGGTGTTGTTGGGATGGGATACGAAGTGTCCGTATATGAGGGACCAGTCTTCACCGCTCGTGGCTCAGGCTGCCGACGCAGTTGCCGGATGGATCGAGCAGGATGCCAGGGTGGAGACGCTTATGCGGTATCCCAGGCTCATCGGGCGATTTCAGGAAGACGTGATCGTGTTGCGGCCGCTTGAACGCGTGACCGAACGGTTGCAGCAGGGGCGGATGCGGGTGAAGACGCAGGCCCTCACGCTCGGAGATCGGGGGCGCATGGAAGCGGCGCTCGCCGTTAGCACCGGTGTTCAGGGAACGCCGCTCGCCGCCGCTTCCTTCGCCTACCATTACATCTGGCGGCATCGCGTGACCTATTCCTGGACCGTTCTCCACGACCATCTCTGTGTGTTCGCCGACTGCCCTGATGGCCTGTTCATGGCCCTGCCGCCGCTTGGGACAGGCCCTCTCGCGCAGCCGTTGGCCGAGGCTTTTCGTTTCATGCGTGAGCGGAACGGCGGTTCCCGGGTCACGCGGGTCGAGAATGTGTCGGAGGCCTGTGTCGATGAAGTTCGCGCACTGGGCTACCGTGTGACGGAGAAAGAGCCCGACTATCTCTACGTCGCATCGGCTCTGTCCGACTTGTCCGGCGCGTCGTTTAAATCCCCGCGCGCCGCGTGTAATCGATTTATGCGGGAACGGGGCGGGACGCTTGAGCCCTATGAGCCGCGGGACGAAAGAGCCTGTGTCAGCTTGTTTCATGAATGGCGGGAACAGAAGCGGCCGGCCGGCTCCGATGGCTGGGCCTGTGCGCTGTTGGAGGATGCCGCCGGCGCGCATGAGGCGGCATTGTCTGACGCTGCCGAACTTGGGCTCACCGGCGCAGTGGTTCGGGTTGGGGGCCGTATTCGGGCCTATACGATGGGGCTGTGGCTCAACCCGTCGGTGTTTTGTGTATTGCTGGAAGTCGCCGATCGGGATATTGTGGGGCTGGGGCCGTTTGTGTTTCGTGAATTCTGTCGCCAAGTTCGCGCGAAAGGGGCATGTTGGATCAACACGATGGATGATTCCGGCCTGCCAAGTCTGGCCCGTTCCAAGCGGTGGTATCATCCCGCACGATTGTTGCCGAACTACATTGTGACGGAGTCCTGAGTATGGTCGCCTCGCTTCCTGCCGGTTCCCCGCGTCGGTCCTATCCCTGGTTGCCTATCCTGATCGTCGGCGTGACCATTGTGGCGCTTGTGATCGGCGTGGTGATGCTCCGTTCCATTGAAGTGCGAATGGTCGAGGCGACCGGAGAAAATCTCACCCTGGCTTCCGCTGAAATTGCGGACAAGCTCGATCGGTTGTTGTTCGAACGTCATGCCGATGTTCGCATGATGGCTCGAGCCTTCTCGAATAGCGCTCTCGACAAAAAATATATCAACGAATACTTGCAGTGGATGAAGGAAACCTATGCGCCGGTCTACCTCTGGCTGGGCGTGACGGACGCCCATGGGCGGATGGTGGCGGCGACGGACTCCTCCGTGATCGGCCAGGACTACAGTCGGAGCGGCTGGTTCGACCGGGTGCGGCAGACCGGAACCGTGCAGGTGGACGAAGTCGAGATCCATGAATCGAATCATAAGATCGAGTCCGTGGCCTTTACAGCCCCCATTCTGAGTGTCAGCGGCCAGTTTCTCGGGGCCGTGACGACCCGTATCGGACTGCCGATGCTGGAGGATGTCCTCATTGAAACGGTTCGTGAAATTCAACATACGGATGGCTCTGCCGGCCCCTTTGAGTATCAATTCCTGACGAAAGCCGGTGTGGTGTTTGTGGATTCGGCTTTCTCCGGTATCGATCGGGTGAATCTCACAGAATTGGGGTTGCCTTCGGTGCTGTTGAGCCGGTCCGGCAAGGCGGGGTACGTCGAAGAAATGCATGTTCGCCGTCACGTCCCGGTCGTCACGGGCTATTCCCAAACCAAGGGATATAGCGACTATTCTGGCTTGCAGTGGACGATCCTGCTGCGGATGGATCGCGACCTCATTCTTCTGCCGATTCGAGCCATGATGTGGAAGCTGGGCATGGCCGGCGTCGTCGTGTGGCTTCCGATGGTCGGCCTGTTGCTCTGGGCCACGGGTCGATTGCGAGAACAGCATCGGCAGGCGCAGCAGGAAAGTGAATGGGCGCGGGCGGCGGAGGCCGCGTTGTTGCAGAGTCAGGAACGTAACCGGGTCATCGTCGATACGGCGCTGGACGCCGTGATTTCTATGGATGCGGGCGGCATCATTACGGATTGGAATGCTCAGGCGGTCAATATTTTCGGGTGGGAGCGGGAGGAAGCGCTTGGGCGCCGTGTGTCCGAGACGGTCATTCCTCTTCGCGATCGGGAAGCGCATGAGCGCGGGTTGCGCCATTTCCTGGATACGGGGCAGGGCGCACTCCTCAATCGACGGATTGAGATGATGGGCTCTCACCGCGACGGCCATGAGTTTCCCGTTGAAATCACCATTTCCCCTGCCCGGTTGGGCGATGCCTATATTTTCAGCGCGTTCATCAGGGATATTACGGCCCGGAAACGGACCGAGCGTCAACTCGCATCTCAGTATGCGGTCACACGCGTCCTGGCGGAATCGCGAACGCTGGAAGAAGCGGGACCGAAGATCCTGCAGGCCATCTGCGAAAGTCTCGAGTGGGAGTTGGGAATATTCTGGCGGCTGGACCGGCAGGGAAGCGTACTGCGTTGCCTCGATGTCTGGCAGTCGCCTGCGCTGAATGCCGAAGAGTTTGTATTGGACACCTGGCAACATACCTTTGCGATCGGCAAGGGCCTCCCCGGGCGGATTTGGCAGGCCGGGGAACCGACGTGGATTAAGGACGTGGTCCAGGAGGCCAACTTTCCCCGTGCCGGTGCCGCTAGGAGAGTGGGCTTGCACGGGGCGTTCGGATTTCCCGTCCGGGTGGGCACTGAAGTGGAGGGCGTGATCGAGTTATTCCGGCGTGAGATCAAACAGCCGGACGAGCAGCTGCTGAAGATGGTGGCCGATGTCGGATTGAAAATCGGTCAGTTCGGCGAACGCGCGCGGGCCGAGGATGCGCTGCGGCGCACGGAAGCGCAACTCCAGCAGTCGCAAAAGATGGAAGCCGTCGGACGGCTGGCCGGCGGCGTGGCGCACGACTTCAACAACATGCTGACGGTGATTCGTGGATACAGCGAACTGGTATTGAGCCGCCTGGCGCCCACGGACGGGTTTCGGAAGGAACTCGAGGAAGTGAAGAAGGCGGCGGATCGCGCCTCCGGTCTCACCGGCCAGCTGTTGGCGTTCAGTCGCCGCCAATTCATTGCGCCGAAAGTGCTGGATCTGAATTCGGTGATCCACAATATGGAAGGCATGTTGCGGCGGTTGCTCGGCGAGGACATCGTCGAGCTCTGCACGGTGCTGGACCCGGGGTTGGGGCAGTTGAAGGCGGACCCCGGTCAGGTGGAGCAGGTCATCATGAACCTTGCGGTGAATGCCCGCGATGCCATGCCGAACGGTGGCCGCCTCACGGTGGAAACCAGCAATGTGCAGTTCGGGCAACGCAGGAACCGTCCGCCGATGGGCGCCGAGCCCGGTTCTTATGTCGCGTTGATTGTGCGCGATACGGGCCACGGCATGGACGAGGATACACAGTCGCACGTCTTCGAGCCGTTTTTTACAACCAAAGAGAAGGGCAAAGGCACAGGGCTCGGTCTGTCGACGGTCTATGGCATCGTCAAGCAAAGCGGCGGCTGTATCGAGGTTGAGAGCAAGCCGGGACGCGGGGCGACCTTTAAGATTTACTTCCCGCGTGTGGAACCGGCCACAACGGAGACCGAATCCGTCGCAGTCGGAGGGGACTCGGTCAGAGGGCGCGAGACGGTCTTGTTGGTGGAGGATGAGCCGGGTGTCCGACGGTTGGTGAATGAAACGCTACGCTTGCATGGATATACGGTGCTCGAAGCCCGGCACGGGATTGAAGCGTTGCTCACCGGCGCCAAACATGCCGGTCCGATCCATTTGCTGCTGACGGATGTGGTCATGCCGCAAATGAGCGGACCGGAAGTCGCCGAAAAACTCGCGACGGTTCGTCCGGAGGTCAAAGTGCTGTACATGTCGGGTTATCCGGATCACCCGGCCTTTTCCAAGGGAGGGATCGACACCGAGCATTCCTTCCTGCAGAAGCCCTTCACGCCCACGACTCTGGCGCAAAAGGTTCGAGAAGTGCTCGATGGATCGAAAGTCGCCTGACCGCAGCGTACAAGCGCGCGGGTCTACCGCTGTGCTCAGCCGGCTGCTTGAACTTCCCGCTCGTTTCCGTTTATCGTGGCGCACCATGCAGGTTATTCAATTCAATTAGGAGTGTCGGAATGAGCGAAGGGCGAACGGCAGCGGCGACGAAAGGGCAGGAACAGGAGATCGATCGGTATCGGATCGCGCGCGAGCCGTTTTATGCCGAGGTGCGGGGCGAGGTCGGGCTGTTCACGATTGCAGCCCAGAGTCGTATGCCGGTGATGCTGAAGGGGCCGACGGGATGCGGGAAGACGCGCTTCGTTCAGCACATGGCTTATCGCCTGGGGCGCCCGCTCATTACCGTGGCCTGCCATGAAGATCTCACGGCCTCCGATCTGGTCGGCCGGTATCTGTTGAAGGGGCAGGAAACGGTCTGGATGGATGGCCCGCTGACCCTCGGCGTCAAGCAGGGGGCCATCGTGTATCTGGACGAGATCGTGGAGGCCAGAAAAGACACCACCGTCATTATCCATCCCTTGAGTGACGACCGGCGCCTGCTGCCGATCGAGAAGAAGGGGCAAGTCATTGAAGCGGTCGATGATTTCATGCTCGTGATTTCCTACAACCCTGGCTACCAAAGTATTCTGAAAGATCTCAAACAGAGCACCAAGCAACGGTTCATGGCGATCGAGTTCGACTACCCCTTGCCCGATGTCGAGAGCCGGGTGGTGGCGCATGAAGCCGGCGTGAGCCTCGAGGTTGCGCAGCGCCTCGTCAAGATCGCGGAAAAAGTTCGAAACCTCAAGAATCACGGATTGGAAGAGGGCGTGAGCACCAGGCTGCTGATCTATGCGGCCACGTTGATCAGGCAGGGCGTACCGGCTGACCAAGCCTGTGATGTCGCCATTGCCCGTCCTATCACCGATGATCCGGACATGTTGCGCAGCATCATCGAAGTCGTGAAGGCGATATTCTGACGCATCCGCCCGCTGTGACGCGGTGAGGCGGTGTTTGCAGGAGCTCGGCGACCAACCACACCCCATGCGAGAGCGCCAGGCCACTGAACCCGAACAGGCCGTTCGTGCCACCTCCGAGGGCGTGACCATTTCAATTCATGTGCAACCGAAAGCCTCCCGCAGTGAATGTGCGGGGCTGCATGGGCCCGCGGTGAAGATTCGCATCGCGGCGCCGCCGGCTGACGGCGCGGCGAATGCCGAATTGTGCCGGTTTCTCGCCCGTCGCTGCGATGTGCCGTTAAGCGCGGTCCAGATCCTGAGCGGCGCGGGAAGTCGTCAGAAACGCGTGTTGGTCAAGGGGCGATCGGTGGAACAGGTGCGCGTACAGCTTCACCTGGAATGACATGAGCGGCGGATGGGTCGCCAGCCTCTGCTTTCCGGAGGCGTCGCCCGAGGGAAACGCATGCGAGGTAATCGGATGACTATGACGGGGCAGACAGGTCCAGTCCGGCGGGGAAACCCCTGGTGTTCGATACTGTTGATCGCGATCGGTTTGACGGCCTGTGCCGGGCCAGAGCCCATCCTGAAATCCAACACGCGCATACAGCTGTATGGCAAAGACCAGGCTGAACGTGACGTGGCGGTGTGTGGCGAAAAAGCGGAACGCGCCGGGTTGCAGCATGGGACCAATCGGAGCGGGAATGCCAGCGCCGGCGCGACGTTGGGTATTGTCGGCGGGGCGGCGGTGGGAGCGTCCACAGGGTTGATCGGCGGGCCGACGGGTATCGCCATCGGGGCGGCGGCAGGTGGCGCCGTCGGGGGCGTGTTGGGTTTCCTTGCCGGGACCTATAAACCACTGCAACCGCAGCCGGACTATGCGGACTTCGTTGAACGCTGTCTCAAAGAAAAAGGATATGAGACGACCGGTTGGCAATAACGACGCATCTGATTTTCTGAGCGTGCACAGGCCGGATCGATCAGAAGGTGAAGCAGCCCGAGTAGTCGGCCATTAGGCATTGCACTCGAATCGAAATCCGCTCCAGCCGATCACGGTTCTGCGGCGTCGGCCCTGAACGATCGGCATCCCGCAGCCATTCCGCATCCTGCCTCAGTTTACGCAACGACCATCGCGAGGTGCCTGGAATCCGCGTCTCGTCTTGAACCGCCTGGTTGACGATTTCGCGGAACGATGCCACTTCATCGGCCCACTCCGCACGATCTGCCTGAAATCCGTAGGGCGCCTCATCCTGATCGATCAGGGCGATCAAGTGTCGCAGCCATTCGACGGTGGCGGCCATGCGGTCGTAATGCAGGGTGCTGGCGACGTCTCCCGCAGTGTGGTACCGCGGGGTGCGTCCTGCGGAGAGAAACAGAAACGGCAGCGCATGGTTGCGGAAGACGTCGTAGTCGCTGAAGGCCTTGTGGCCGATCTCGGGAATCTCCTCGACCAGGTGCATCCCCACAGGGAAGACCTTCAGTGATGGCGACGAGGCTTGTTTGACGCGCTGGTACAGGGCCGGACTTTTTTCCGCGCCGGCGGCAAAAATCGCATCCTTGATAGGGGACCATTGTACGCCACCCATGAGGTCCATGATCACGACGGCCTGGAAATTCTCGGCACGGCCGATTTCAGGCGGAAGGTGGTGAAACAAGAACTGCGATCCCATTTCAGCCTTGCCGAAATAAGGAGATTCCTCACTGTTGAAGGCCACAAACAGGATGCCGTGGTGGGGGAGGCCTGTCAGGTGTCGCGCGGTTTCAATGAGGATGGCAACGGATGAAGCATTGTCGTCCGCACCCAGGAATGGATAACCAAGATGATCGTAGTGGGCGCCGATCACCATCCATCGCGGGGGGGCGGTGCCGGCCGTCGGCGGGATAAAGCCGAGGAGATTGTCGCCGATTGTGGACGAGATGGCTTGCCGGTAGCCGCCGAGTGAGGGCAGGGGTTGGAGTCCGACAGCTCGAAACTGTTCCTCGATATAGCGGGCAGCCTGGCGATTCCCGGGTGAGCCCGGCTGCCGACCCGCCAGCTCGGGGCTTGCGAGGAACGACACGTGCTGTTGCAGCCGTTGGCCTGAGGTCGAGGTAATCGGCAGGCTCCGGGGGTCGATTGCCTCCATCGTGCGCAGGCATCCGGTAGAGGCTAACCCAAACAGGAGAGACAGGGCTGAGAGCATGAGGGCAACGGTAGGATTCCGGCCGGGAGGCATAAATTCGATCACGGCTGCGGGGCGGATTCCGGTGCGGTTGGCGGAGTGGCTTCCTTCGACGCCATCGGCAGCGCTTTGTGCCGGAGCGCCCGTCCTTTTTCCGGCGTTGGATCGGTGATGAGTCCGTAACACTGGCGGCCTTCGTGGTCCTCCGGCAGATATTCGGTGATCGGCATGCCGTCTTCGCGGACGAACAGCAGGCAGTGGCAGTATTTGTAGATTTGCATCTCGTCGCAGGCGCACATCCAGCGTCGCAGCTTGGCTTCGGCCTGTTTGTCGGGGTAGAAGTTGCAGGGGCACAACGGTTTCCCCAACTCATCGACGTGGGCGGCGAGGCCGAGGACGACCGCGTTGGTGACGGCTTCATTCGGGTGCATGGCGGTCCCGCTCTTCTCGGCGAAGCCCTTTACATACTTCCACATCTTGTCGAGGCTTTCTTTGCTCGGTTCAGCCATCCTGTCCCCCGCGTTACAACTGCCCGGTGAATCGTTGTCAGTGCGCCATCGGTCCCTGCCCGCCGCGAGGACACAGTTTACAAGCGAAATTGTGTCCTTTACAATCCACAACTTCCCCCAAAACGGACTCTGGCACTATGGCGTCTGGGCGCTCCTCTGAACAACTGTGTGATCTGCTGGCCGAACAACTCGGGCCAGACACGGCTGCTGCCGTGGTGACGGCTATCGCCGATTCGGCTGCCAGGCCCGATGCCATTGAGGGTGTTCTGGTGTTGTTGGACGAACTCACGGAAGAAGCGCCGAAAGCGGCCAGGGCTGCGATCGATGCGTTAGCCGACATGCAGCGTCGCGGCCTGCTGGCGGATGTGCTGCCATGGATCGATCTCGGGGTGGCCATCGCGGCAGATTCCGGTGCGTTGGCCTTGAGATTTTTTAAGGAGAGTCCGCTGTTGCTTGGTCTCCTCGACCCATCCAGCAGAGCCATTGTGCTGGCCGCCGGGTTAGAACTCGCGGACCGTCAGGCCAATGTGGCGGTGGAATTCATCCGGATTGCCCCGGAAGCGGTCGCTGTCTTATCTCCGGCAGATTGGCCCGCGTGGATGGATCTGGCCTGTGAACTGACGGAAACGGATTTTGCCCTGGCGGTGGAATATATCCGGCAGATTCCCTCGATTGCTCGTGTCTTGTCGCTCGATGCCGTTCGTGCCTGGGTGCGGTTCGGCATGAAGCTCATCGTCCAGAATAGTCTCGGCAAACCGGACTACCTGGGAGTCTTGGAATTCTTCAGAACGAGTCCGGCCATTCTGGAAGATATTCCCGGGCCGTCACACCGCAACCAGGTGATTGGTATCGGTGCGCAGATGGCCGAGCGGGCCCCGGCAGCAGGTATTGCGGTATTGGCGGAGGCGCCTGCGATCCTCCGCCGTCTTCCTTCGGAGGAATGGCGGACTCAGGTGCTCCGTTACGGATTGCTGGTCGCCGAGCGTGACGCGGAGACGGCGCTGGCCTATCTTCGACGCTGTCCTGAATTGATCGCCTTGATCGGGTCCGGTGAAGGGGCGCAGGAGAAGTTCCAATCCTGGTTTGCCTCCGGCATGGAAGTGTTGGAGTACAGCCAGGAGGCGGGGCAAGCCTACTTCGCGATGGAAACGGAGAAGGCTTTGGGCGCCGTCTCTCAGGCCCTTAGCGGCGTGCCCCTGCGGCAGATCGCCCGGCGCGTCAAGTTGTTCACGCAGGCACTCTGTGGTCGCGATGTGCGCATTCACGATCTGCCGGACTCTCTCGAATCGACCCAGCCGATGGTTCGCGCCACGGTGAGTGAAGATGGACAGAGTATCGGGCTGCCGTCCCTCGTCAGGCGGTATCCGACCTACGATGAAAACGTGCGGCTTTATATGGTGATGGCGGCACATGAGGCCGGACATCTGGAGTTCGGCACATTCGAGTTGCCCATCGCCAGGTTACAGGACCTGGTTGAGGATCTTGCACAGCGTTATGAGCGAGCTGGACCGAATGAAGCCCGGACGTTGGGCGATGTGTTTGCTCGGTATCCTCAGCCCGGTCTGATTCGCGATCTGTGGGCTCTCTTGGAGGATGCCCGGGTTGAGTACCTGTTGCGCGCCGAATATCCCGGATTGAGTCGCGACCTGGCAGTGGTTGCGAAAGACGCCGTCAACATCCGGACTCTCGCGCATGGAATGACGGTCCGCGAATTGGTCGTCGATCAACTCCTGTTGTTTTCTACCACGGATGCCGGAACGGCCCTAGTTCCGGACGCCGTCAAAAGCGAAGTCGATCAGCTCTGGGCGCTTGGCCGAACCATCTGCCATCCTGGCGCCACCGCAGAGGAAGCGGTGCGCCTGGCGGACCGCCTCTATGCGCGGATGGACGAGTTGTTAGCCATTCGTCGCGAGGCCATTCCGAGTCAGGACGAAGCGGAGGCTCTGGAACAATCCATCCCGGCGCCTAAGTCGTCGGAGGACCTGTCCGATACGTATCAGCCGATGAACAATTGGGATTATCGTGGCGCGATGGATCCCCATCTGGTGCGGGATCGAAACGAGTCTTCGCCCGAGCAGAGTTCGGCCTCCGGCCAAGGTGACAGCGAAGGCGGCGCGGGTCTAGCCGGTGATGCCGGAGGTTCCTCGGGCGCGGGCACCGCGCGCTCCCAACAGATGTCGCGCGATGTGCTGGTCCCCGGCCGCCGACAGCCCTCACTCGTGGAAGAGATTCTGGCGGTTGAAGGCGAGAGGGCTCTGTCTGAAGACCGTAGGGTCGACACGGCCAAGGTGTTTCGTTATCGCGAGTGGGATGCTGGCATTCAGGACTACCGGATGAATTGGTGTCGGGTGGTCGAACACGAGGCGAGCGAAGGGATATCAGACTTTGTGGAGGAGACCCTCGCAACCCAACGGGGAACGGTCAGACTGTTGCGTCGCTATTTCGAGAGTCTGCGCCCACCTGGGTTTCGGCGCATTTCCGGTCAGTTGGATGGCGAAGACCTGGATATGGACGCCGTGATCGGCCGGATAGCCGACCTCTCGGCAGGTATCGAGCCATCGGAGCGGATCTATGTGCGGCGTGAAAAGCGGGAACGTGAGGTCGCTGCCGCGTTTCTGGTGGATCTCAGCGGATCGACCAGTCGTCAGGTCGAGCAGGGACGGCGGATTATCGACATTGAAAAGCAGGGGCTCGTGCTCCTGTGCGAAGCGCTGACAGCGATCGGCGATCAATTTGCCGTGTACGGCTATTCAGGGCAGGGTCGGAACCAGGTGGATTTTGTGGTCGTGAAGGGGTTCGACGAACTCGTGACCGGGCGCGCTGGGGCCAAGTTGGGAGGGATTGTGCCGCTACAGCAGAATCGCGACGGCGCGGCCATTCGACATGCGACGGGCAAGTTGCTCGCCCGTCAGGCGAAAACGCGGATTCTGGTGGTCATCAGCGACGGCCGCCCATTGGACGACGGCTACAAAGATGACTATTCCCTGGAAGATACACGCATGGCACTGCGGGAGGCGCGTGCCAGCGGTATTGAACCGGTCTGCATTACGATCGACAAGCAGGCGGATCCCTATCTGCGTCGAATGTATGGGGATGTGCGGTATGTCGTAATTGATCGGGTGGAGGGGTTGCCGGAGAAGCTCCCGAGGATTTACCATCGGCTGACGGCCTGAATGGTCGCGCGCGAGGCCTTTTCAGCACTGGAGCATACTAACGATGATTGAGCAGCCGACACGACCGACTGTGCCACCATGGCTGTACAAGTTATTTACCGGCCATCAATATCCCTATGTGCGACGGCAGGCCAAATTTGCGAATCGCGATACCAAGCCGGGAGAGGAACGGCCGGAACCGACGCGAGAGGAGATCGACGCCAAGTTTTGGGAGATTTATCCGCGTTGTACCGCAAAGATATTGCAGGAAGTCAAAGCCGGCATGATCGTGGTATTCCACGAACTGGGCGAGTATCCAGCCGGTGGATACCAGGGATTGGTGGATGCGCCCGAAGAGTTTCTCGCGGCCCACTACGGGAAGAAGAAAATCAAAGTGAATTTTTATGACGGCGATAATTTTGTCTGCACGATCAATTTCAAAGTCGGCGGCTGGACGGGCCACGAACACGCGTGAAGGGTAACCGGTGAGTGTAAGGGAACCCTTGCACTTGGCGCGTCACGTTTCACGCTTCACGAGGTGGGATGATGGGACGACCAAAGATTACGGTAGTGGGCGCAGGGAATGTCGGCGGAACGGTCGCGCAGCGGCTGGCAGAGAAGAATGCATACGATGTCGTACTGGTCGACATTGTACCGGGCATTCCCCAGGGCAAGGCCTTGGACATTACCCAGGCCGGGCCGGTGTGCGGGTACAGTACCCGCGTCGTCGGTACCAATGGGTATGACGAGACCGCCGGGTCCTCCATTGCCGTCATCACGTCGGGAATTCCAAGAAAACCGGGGATGAGCCGGGATGAACTTCTGGCGACGAACGCCAAAATTGTCAAAACGGTGGTGCGGGAACTGGTGTCGCGTTCGCCGAACATCATCCTTATTCTGGTGACGAATCCGTTGGACGCCATGGTGCATGTGGCCCGACAGGTCAGCGGACTGCCGAAATCACGAGTCCTCGGGATGGCGGGTGTCCTGGATACGGCGCGCTTGCGGTCGTTCGTAGCCGAAGAATTGAATGTGCCGGGCACGGAGGTGCAGGCGATGGTGTTGGGCGGGCACGGGGATACGATGGTGCCGCTGGTCCGGCAAACGACGGTGTCTGGAAAGCCGATTACGGATCGATTGTCTCCGGATCGGCTCGCAGCGTTGATCAAGCGGACGCAGGACGGCGGGGCCGAAATCGTTGGACTGCTCAAGACCGGCAGCGCGTTTTATGCACCCTCCGCCTCCGCGGTGGATATGGTCGAGGCAATCATGAACGACCAGAAGCGCGTGGTGCCCTGCGCTATGCTCTGCGAGGGGGAATACGGGCTGAAGGATGTCATCGTCGGAGTGCCCGTGACGTTGGGACGAAGCGGGGGTGAATCCATCGTTGAATATGATCTGACTGCTGATGAACGCACCGCACTGCAGGCGTCTGCGGACGCGGTACGGGACTTATGTGCGGTGGTCGATCGTCTGCTGACTGCCTAGCCGGCTGACTACGGGAGGGTGTGTGTGGCGGATTGCTTGACAAGGCTCAGCGGCCTGCAGTAGAGAACGGGGCTGGCACTAAACCGTTACAGTTGGGGGGCGTATGAAATTTTTGGAGGATCCATATCAGACATTGGGCGCAGGATTTGCGCTCGCTGTCGGATTGATAGTCGTGTATCTGGGTATGGCTGGAGTGGGGGCGGGCGATGCCGACTGGTTCGGCTTGATCGTGCGCTGGATCCATTTCCTGGCCGGTATTACCTGGATCGGGCTGTTGTACTTCTTTAACCTCATTAATGCTGGCTTTCTCAAGAGCCTGGATGGGCCGACGAAGAACATCGTCATTCCCAAGCTCATGCCTGCCGCGCTGAATTGGTTCCGCCATGGCGCCACGGTCACCGTCCTCGCGGGGATCGTGCTCTACGGCTACCTCTATTCAAAAGGTGGAACGGGGGCGCTTGCATTGGGGATCGGCGGTCTCCTGGGCATCATCATGATGGGGAATGTGCACGGGATTATTTGGCCCAATCAGAAGAAGGTCATTGCGGCGGTGGCTGCCGCTGCGCAGGGTACGCCCGCTCCGCCGGAGATGGCTCAGTGGGGGAAAACGGCCTTGATTGCATCCCGCATCAACTTTTTGCTGTCTATTCCCATGTTGTTCTTCATGGGGGCGGGGAGCCATTTGAAGTAAGCAGGCGGGTGAGCAGAGTGACGGGGATTGGTCATTCGAACAGGATGGCCAGTCCCCTTTTTCTTGGGTGCATCAATGCCCGGAATCGTCATCGAATATCGACGAGTCTTTGGACTGATTCGTTCTAGGCCTATCAGGCCTAACTGATTGAGATTCAGGCCTAATCAGGCGAACTTGGCTTGACGGCCCCCGGAGAGCAGCCGTATAGTACATTCCTGCTAACCTGGGGGTGCTACCCCCGAAAGGGAATAACGTGACCCTACCTCAACCAAGGGTATTGCAGAAGCTTGAAGGGGCTCCCTGGGAAATCGACCCCTACCTCAAGACCGGCGGGTATGAAGCCTGGCGGAAGTGCCTGAAGGAACTGACCCCCAACGACATCGTCGGCGAAATTAAGAAAGCCGGGTTGCGCGGACGTGGCGGCGCCGGCTTTCCAACCGGTACGAAGTGGGACAAGGTCCTCAATCATCGAGTGCAGGAGCGTTACTTTGTCTGCAATGCCGGGGAACACGAGCCGGGCACCTTCAAAGACCGTCATCTCCTGAAGCATATCCCGCATCAACTGATCGAGGGCTGTCTCATTGCCTCTCGAACCGTGAATGCCAAAGCCTCCTACATTTACGTCAACCATGAGTATGCGGAAGAAGAGGCGAATCTCAGAAAAGCCATCACTCAAGCTCGGGAGCGTGGCCTATTGGGGAAGAATATCCTCGGAACTGGCGTGGATCTCGATCTTGAAGTCTACTCCGGTCATGGCAGTTATGTCGCAGGTGAAGAGACGGCCATGTTGGAGTCCATGCAGGGACGTCCGGCCATGCCGCGTCAGAAGCCGCCGTTTTACCCCACCGATTTCGGACTGTACGGGAAACCGACCCTGGTGAACAACGTTGAGACGTTGTGCAACATCCCTCAGATTCTTAAAAACGGTGCTGCGTGGTTTACTCAGGTGGGGACGGAGAAGTGTCCCGGGACCATGCTCTTCTCTCTTAGTGGAGCGGTGAATCGGCCTGGAGTGTATGAAATGCCGATGGGCGTGACGATCAGGGACCTCATCGAGACGTGCGGCGGGGGTGTCCCGAACGGGCGCAAGATCAAGGCAGTATTCCCGGGCGGGCCTGCATTCTCAATGGTCACGGCGGATCAGCTGGATCTGCCGATGGATTTCGATTCGCTGAAGAAGGCCGGGACCGGACTCGGTTCCGCCGGGACGATTGTGATCGATGATGCCACGTGCATGGTCGCAGCAACCCTCAAGTATTCGAATTTCTTCAAGGGTGAAAGTTGCGGCCAATGTCCTCCGTGCCGGATGGGGACGATCAATCTGGCGACCTTGATGGACAAAATCGAGCGCGGAGAGGGGAGCCAGAAGGACCTTGATTCGCTGCTGCAGCTGTGTGGATTTGTGAAGGGCACCGGATATTGCACCCTCATCACCGGTGCCGCAGTCCTTGTGCAGAGTAGTCTGCGATTGTTTCAGCATGAATTTGAAGAGCATATTCGTTTGCAACGCTGTCCCCTTCAGCCGGCCCGCACCGGGGCCGGTGCGAACGCATAGAGGAATGGTCGGATGCCGCGTGTGAGTTTTCTTCATCCCCAGGGACGGAGCGGTGAGGTCGAGTCAAATCTCACCCTGTTGGAGGCTGCCAAGACGCTGGGGTTTGAACTCAATCATGATTGCGGCGGCAATGCGTCCTGTACCACGTGCCGCGTCGAAGTGCAGCTGGGTGGGGACAATCTGTCGGAGATTGATTTCGACGAACAGGATCTGTTGGATCGTGAGGCCTTGTCGGAGCCTTGGCATCGGTTAGGTTGCCAGGCAAGGGTGTTAGGGGATGTGGTGGTGCGTGTGCCGGAAACCAAATGGGTGCAACCCACATCGGCCTCATCGGGCGAAGTTGGAAAAAGAGGGGCAGGACTTCCGTAAGCTTCCATGAGATGGTAGAGTATCGTAACGTGCTGAACAGGTAGACCAGAAGGAGGACCAACGATGGTAACGATTACGCAATTGGCAGAGCAGAAAATAAAAGAACTGATGACCGAGGAAAAAGATGTGGTCGGTCTGCGGATTTATGTTCGCGGCGGAGGATGCCACGGGTATCAGTACGGCATGGCCTTTGAATCCAAGATGGCCGACGATGATACGGTCATTGAGAAAGGCGACGTGAAAGTTATTATGGACTCTCAAAGCGCACCGCTGCTTCAGGGCGCGGAAGTCGATTATGTCGACAGCTTGCAGGGATCCGGATTCTCGATCAAGAATCCGCAAGCCAAGACGACCTGCGGGTGCGGCAGTTCGTTCAGTGCATAAGAGCCTTCCGGTTGACCCCCAACCGGATTGCGAATGTTCCGTTGAGTAGCAGCAAGCCGGGAGTGGCTCCCTCTCTAGCGGGGGCCCTCCCGGCTTGTTCGTTCTGCCGATCTTTCTGGAGAGTTCTCTCGATGTCTCAGGCCACCATCACCCGTCGCTACCGTTTCTGCGCTGCCCATCGGCTGCATACCGATCAGCTGTCAACTGAGGAGAATTGGGCCACTTTCGGTAAGTGCAATAATCCGAACGGGCACGGTCACAACTATGTGGTGTTCGTGTCCGTCAGGGGTGACATCGATCCGGTCACGCATCAGGTGCTCGATGTGTCACGGCTTGATGCCATGGTTGAGCGAATCGTGGTGCAACGTTTCGATCATCAGGATTTGAACCTGGATCCGGAGTTCGCGACCCAGACCACGACCGGAGAGAATCTGGTGTTGCTCATTTGGGATTTGCTGGTGGATAAGCTTCCTGCGGGACGGTTAGTGAAAGTCGGTGTGATTGAAACGCGGGATAACTACTTCGAGTATTCCGGCTCCGTGGAGAGCAAGCGGAGAGAAGAGGGAGTGAGGCATGGCTAAAGTGGTTTCTGGGGCCCGAGCCAGACGGTCGCGCGTCTCTGCAGCATCGACCGACCAGGACCCAATTGAAGGGCTGATGACGAATCTCTTGCTGGAATTGGGAGAGGATCCCGACCGTAACGGCCTCCTCAATACGCCGAAGCGGGTTGCGAAGGCCATGCGCTTCATGACTCAAGGATATCGGCAGGATATCGATCATCTTCTCAACGGGGCTTTGTTCCCGATCGAGTACGACGAAATGGTGATTGTGAAAGACATCGATTTTTTTAGCATGTGCGAACACCACCTGCTGCCGTTTTTTGGGAAGTGCCATGTGGGGTACTTGCCGAACAAGAAAGTCGTGGGGCTCAGCAAGATTCCCCGTGTGGTGGATGCGTTCAGTCGACGCCTGCAGGTTCAGGAACGATTGACGCTCCAGATCGCCGAAACGCTGAAGAAAAAGCTGAATGCGCATGGTGTGGCGGTGGTGATGGAAGCGCGACACCTTTGCATGATGATGCGGGGCGTCGAAAAACAGAACACCGTGGCCGTGAGCAGTTCCATGCTGGGCGTGTTCCGCACGCAACAACAGACCCGTGAAGAGTTCTTGAAGTTGATTCGAGGTAGCAGCGTCAGGGACGGAAACTAATCGCCCGCCGCCCGTAGTTCCTCGACGAAGTTTCTCACCAGATCGTTAAAGACCTCAGGCTGTTCAAGATTACTCAAGTGCCCGGCCGAAGTGATCACGGCCAGCCGGGCGCCGGGTATTTCTGCCGCCATCATTTGCGCGTCGGCGAGGGGTGTGGTGTGGTCTTCCTGGCCGACTACCACCAGAGTTGGGCAGGCAAGCGTGCGGAGATGGGCGACGGAATCGGGGCGGTTCGCCATGGCCATGAGATCGACGAGGATGCCGCTTACCGGTGTGTGGTGGATCGTGTTTCGAACATACTCAACCAGTTCAGGTTTCTGTGCCAGGGATGTGGGCCCAAGCAGTTTGGGGAGCATGATGTCCGCCACGGCATCGGTCCCTTTCCTGTAGGCAGTCTGGGCCAGAGTGAAACGCCCCGTTCTCCCCTCTGGGCTATCCGCCTGTGCTCGAGTATCGGCCAGCACCAATCCCTTCAGGCGGCTCCCGTATTTTCTGGAGAACGCAAAGCCGACATACCCGCCCATTGATAATCCCACCAACACAGCCTGGGTAATAGCCAGGTGGTTAAGCAGGGTGCACACATCGTCCGCATAGTCTTCGAGTGAAAAGGCCCACAGCGGGGCATCCGACTCCCCATGCCCGCGCAGATCCACGGCAATAGTTCTGAATTGTCCGGACAGCGCGGTCGTCTGTGGCGCCCACATCGAGCGATTCAGCGGGAAAGCATGGAGAAAGACGAGAGGTAGTCCTGTGCCCTGGTCATCGTAGGCCAGCCGAATGCTCTTCGTGTCGCAAAACATGAGTACATCCTTTGTGAAAAGCCGGTGGGTGGGTGGTAGCATTGCCGTGCCCAAGAATCAAGGAGCGGATCGTGGGGAGGCGGTAGTTGTTTGCGATGATTCCCTTGCGCCAGCTAGAATGCAAAGAGGTATTCAGGCAGAGCACGACCATGTCTTCTCGTGATTTCACAGGTGATCTCTTCGCGCCGGCTCAGGCGGCCACCCGTCCGGGAAAAGTCCCGCTGGCCGAGCGGATGCGTCCTCGAAGCTTCGATGACCTCGTCGGGCAGGATGAGGTGGTGGGGCCGGGACGCCCGCTCAGAAATGCCATTGAGCGGGATCAGCTTTCCTCCGTTATTTTCTGGGGACCGCCGGGTTGTGGGAAAACTACATTAGCCGGGCTGGTCGCGCAGCACACCGAGTCCCAATTCGTGCCGTTTTCAGCCGTCACCGGCGGCATTCCCGAGTTGCGTGAGATTATTAAGGCTGCGGAGCATCGTCGGACGATGGGTCGGGCGACCACGCTGTTCGTCGACGAAATCCACCGGTTCAATAAAGCCCAGCAGGATGCTTTTTTGCCGCATGTCGAACGGGGGACGGTGGTGCTCATCGGGGCGACCACAGAAAATCCATCCTTCGAACTGATTGCGCCCTTGCTCTCTCGCTCTATCGTGGTGCTGTTGAAGCCGCTGACGGAGGAGTCGCTTGGTTCCATTCTAGACCGTGCAGTAGCCGATAGGGAGCGGGGACTCGGGTCGCTCCGGATCACGTTGCATCCTATTGCCCGCGAGCGGTTGATTGCCTTCAGCAACGGTGATGCGAGAAGCTTGTTGACGACGTTGGAGTTTGTGGCCGGCCAGATGCCTGTCGGGTCGGATGGATCACGGACCATTGATGAACAGGTGCTGGAGTCTGCGCTGCTCAAAAAGGCGCTTCGTTACGACAAGTCCGGCGAGGAGCACTACAACCTGGTGTCGGCGTATATCAAGAGCTTGCGCGATTCGGATCCGGACGGTGCGCTCTACTGGCTGGCGCGGATGTTGGAGGGTGGGGAGAATCCTCGATTCATTGCCAGACGAATGGTGATTTTTGCCTCAGAAGATATCGGCAATGCCGATCCGATGGCCCTGGTGATGGCCAACGCGGTGGCGCAGGCGGTAGAATTCGTCGGGCTGCCGGAGGCTCAAATCAATCTGGCGCACGGGACAACGTACCTGGCCTCGCGGCCCAAGGATAATGCCTCCTATGTGGGCCTGCAGGAGGCGGTGCGGGATGCGCGCCAACATGGCAATCTCGGCGTGCCGCTGCACCTGCGCAATGCCGTGACCTCTCTCATGAAAGACATCGGGTACGGGAAGGGGTATCGATATGTGCATGACGATCCTGAGGCCAAAACCGATCAGAATCACCTCCCGGAGCCGCTTCGTGGCACACGGTATTACCGCCCCAGAACCCCCTAATTCGATGAAGAAAGGGGCTGGACAAACCTGGACGGACGGTTATACTTAGGGCCGAGGTCATCATGGCACGTCAATCCAGTTCAGCGGAGAGTGTGAGCGAGCGCCGGAAGTATGTCCGGGCCACGCTCGTCGGGTCGGCCCTGGTGTCGCCGCAAAGCGGAGCCAAGGGTTTTACGGCTGTGCTGAATAATGTGAATAAGATCGGCGCCGGCCTTCATTCCAAAGAGACTCTGCCTATCGGCGCAAAGATTACCGTGTCGTTGGCCTTCCTGGACCCGGATCGCGTGGAGCAACAGGAGAAACTGAGGGCCACCGTGGCTTGGGCCAAACCGTGGGAGAAGGGAATCTTGCTGGGGGTGGTGTGGGATGACCTGGTGACGAAAGAGAAGAACCGTTGGTTGTACTATTATCTTGAAGAGACGCTGAAGTCGACCGACTAACCGGCTGCCGTCAGTTTTTCCCGCACGTCTTGCAATTCCTCGGACAACGATTCCCAACGCGCAGTGAGCCGCTCCAATTCCTTTTTCCAGCCTTCCTGCTCTCGCTGCAATTCGCTCCATCGGCCGAGTTCTTGATACAGCGCCGGGTCGGCCAGCTCCAGTTCTCGCGTTTTCACTTTGGTTTCCATCGAGGCGATCTCGGACTCCGTCCGCGACACCTGCTTTTCAAGGCGTGCCTGCGTTTTGTTCAGATCCCGCCGTTCCCCACCTTGAGATTTCTGTTGCATCTGCGAGGCCATGGCCTTGGTGGGGCCGTCTGATTTGCCTGCCTGGGCGGCGGCAAGTTCCGCGCTGCTTTCCTTGATCGATTCGAACTCCTGTGCCTTCTTCCACAAAAAGTACTCATAGTCGCCCAGATAATTCTTCGCCCGGCCTTCATCCACTTCGACGATCAGCGTGGCGACGCGCGTCAGAAACGTCGGATCATGGGAAATGAAGATGATCGTTCCCGGAAAGTCCGTCAGGGCGTCGGTCAGCATATCCACCGAGGCCGGGTCCAGGTGGTTGGTTGGTTCGTCGAGCAGCAGCGTGTTTGCTGGCTCCACCAGCATACGGGCCAAGGCCACGCGATTCCGCTCGCCGCCGCTGAGGGCTTTGATCGGCTTTTTCTGGTCATCACCGGAGAACAGGAAGGCGCCGGCAATACCGCGGAGAAAGTTCGTTTCAGCCTGCGCCGAGACCTCAGCTAGTGACTCCAAAATCGTGTCGTCCGGGTCCAATGATTCCGCCTGATGTTGGGCAAAATAGTGAAGCGTGACTCCGTGCCCGACCTGGCGAGTACCCTTTTCAAACGGCAGCACACCGGCCAATATTTTCAGCAGGGTGCTTTTCCCGGCCCCATTCTCACCCACTAGCGCGATCCGTTGCCCTCGTTCCACTGTGAAGTCCAGCGAACGGTAAATCACCTTTTCGCCGTAACTTTTCGCGACGCCTTTGAGTTCGAGCACGTGCCGCCCGCTGGCTGAGGGAAGAGGAAACTTAAAGCGCACGCGTTTGGTGTCGCGTTGCCGCTCGATCAACTTCACCTTATCCAGTTGTTTGATGCGCGACTGCACCTGCTTGGCTTTGTTGGCCTGGTAGCGGAAGCGATCGATGAAGTTCTGGACGCGAGCCACTTCTTTGCTCTGCCGGTTGGCAGCCGATTCGATCTGGGCGTCCCGGGCCGCCCGGAGTTCCTGGAACTTCGTATAGTTGCCGCGATATTCCTGAATGGTGCGATCACGGAGTTCCCAGATATGCGTGGCGATGCCGTCGAGGAATTTGGTGTCGTGCGAGATGACGAGGAGCGTGAGATTCGAGTCGAGGAGAAACCGCTCGAACCAACGCTGGGTCGGCTTGTCCAGGTGGTTCGTCGGCTCGTCCAGCATGAGCACGTCGGGGTTTGACAGCAACAAGTGCGCGAGCGCGACACGCATGCGGTATCCACCGGAGAGGTTCTCAATCGGTCGCGAAAAATCGGTTTCCGAAAATCCCAGACCCGCGAGAATCCGTTCGGCTTCATGTTCCGGATACAAATCGCGGTGCGTAGCATCCAGGACGGTTTTCCCGACGATGGTTTCCAATTCCTGCGGGAGGTAGCCGACACGGAGACGCGGGCGTTTGCGGATGGTCCCTTTGTCGGGAGTTTCCTCGCCCAGAATCATGCGGAAGAGCGTCGTTTTCCCAGCGCCGTTGGGTCCCACGAGGCCGACACGGGCACCGGGACGCAGGTGTGCCGTGGCACCTTCGAGCAGCACTTTGGTAGCAAATTGTTTATGGACAGATTCAAGCTGCAGCATGGATCAGTAAGACTCGGTGTATGGGGTGAAACGTTCGGTGAGGTACCCGCTGCAGAGTATCAGCGTCCGTGTGTGCACCGGCGGCTGGCCAAGCGTATGACTCGTAGAGTTCGGATACCCCCGCACACATTCGAAGCGTTGGTCGGACAAGCTTTATTTGGTGGAGCTGGCCGGGATTGAACCGGCGACCTCGTGAATGCCATTCACGCGCGCTCCCAACTGCGCCACAGCCCCACGCAAGCTTCTCTGTACATGTGCACAGGCACGGGAAAAAGAAACAACGTGCAGACGTAACTCCGCAATCTAGCATGGGCAGTTTTTGTCAGTCAAGAAAAGCATTGGGATGAGGCGCTGTCCGGTCCTCATTTTTTTGCGCGCGCACCGGGCGGTTGCAAGAAACTCCATGGGATGGGGCAGGAAAAGGAGTGAGAGCATCTCGTTTCTGCCGACGCATGGAAGATCACCGAAAAGCTTGCTTGACAAACCGCGAGGCGAATCCTACCATGATGCCCTTCCGGCTCTGATCAGATTGAGGTCAGGGCTTTTTTTTCGAGTGCGGCAAGGGCAGAAGGAGCGTAGGCAGCGAACAATGGCGAATCTCGTCATCATCGGCTCCCAGTGGGGCGACGAAGGCAAAGGGAAGATAGTCGATATCCTCGCGAAGGATGCCGATATGGTCGTGCGGTATCAGGGCGGGTCCAATGCCGGCCATACGGTCATTAACAAGCGGGATACGTTCATTTTCCATCTCATCCCCTCCGGCATTCTCTATCGTGGCACCCGCTGCCTGATCGGCAACGGCGTTGTGGTCGATCCCGGGGCGTTGATTGAAGAAATGGATCATCTGCAGGGGCAGGGCGTGAAGATCGGGAAGAATTTTGCGGTCAGCGACCGGGCCCATCTGATCCTGCCCTACCATAAGGCTATCGATAAAGCGTCCGAACAATCGAGGGGCGTTCGTCGGATCGGCACCACAGGGCGGGGGATCGGGCCCTCCTACGGTGACAAGATGGCGCGGATCGGCATTCGCATGGGCGATTTGCTCAATCCTCCGCTCTTCAAGCAGAAGCTGGAAGAGAATCTGGTCGATATCAATTGGCTGCTTGAGCAGCTGCACAAAGTCGACTGTTTCGAATTGGAAAAGGTCTACCAGCAGTACATGGGGTATGCCGATCGTTTGAAGAGCTACATCATCGATACGGCCCTCGTCGTGAATAAAGCCGTCGATGCCGGCAAGACCGTGTTGTTCGAGGGGGCGCAGGGCACACATTTAGATGTGGATTTCGGCACCTATCCGTACGTGACCTCCTCGAGTTCATCGGCGGGCGGCGCCTGTACCGGAACCGGAGTGGGGCCGACGAAAATCGATGCGGTGATGGGCATTACCAAGGCCTATACTACGCGTGTCGGCAGCGGACCGTTTCCGACTGAATTGACCGACGAAGTGGGCGGCTGGCTGCAGGAGCGTGGAAAAGAATTCGGTGCGACCACCGGGCGGGCTCGCCGCTGCGGATGGTTCGATAGTGTGATCGTCCGTCATGCCACGCGAGTGAACGGATTATCTTCGTTGGCCGTGACGAAGTTGGATGTGCTGGACGGCTGCAAAGAACTGAAAGTCTGTACGGGGTATCGGGTGAACGGCAAAATCCACCGTGAGATGCCGTCTGATCTGTTGGCGTTGACCAATTGTGAGCCGGTGTATGAGCGGGTGCGTGGCTGGAGTGCTCCCACCACCGGGGTTACGACCTACAAGAAGTTGCCCGCGGAAGCGAAGCGGTACCTCACGAGGATCGAGGAACTTGCTGAGTGCCGGATCGATATGATCTCCACTGGTTCGCGGCGCGATGAGACCATCATCCTCAATAATCCGCTCAAGGCGGGCCGCCGCGTGCGTCCGCAATCGTCACAGTAGGGGCCGGATTGTCCGTGGAACGCAGCCGCAACGTAGCGAACCATCACCTTTCAGTGGTATGATTCCCCTCCGTTCCGCGTCACGCGTAACGATGGGCCGTCGTTGTGTTTAGGAGAGTCGGTAGCTCAGTTGGTAGAGCATCGCCCTTTTAAGGCGAGGGTCCTGGGTTCGAATCCCAGCCGACTCACCATACAAATCAATAAGTTCCGCAGTTCCCCCCTCGGTCGCCCTAGTCTCATAGGACAATCCATAGGACAACGGATAGGCTTTTTCGAGTCCTTCCACGGCTGATCGCAGCTTTCGGTCCCACTCCGGGCCCCCATGAGAATAGTTCGCCGTCATGCCGGGCATGCGATGGCCCAGGAGCGCCTGACGGACTTCATAGTCTACGCCGATACGTTGCAATCTCGTCGCGAAGGTATGTCGAAGGTCGTGGAAGTGTAGGTCGTGAATACCGACTCGTCGACAGGTTTCACTCCAATATTCCTTAAATGCCCGCTGGTGAGTCCAACGGCGAAAGACCCGGCCATCGGCAAGAGAGGGAATCTCAGCGCCTAAGGCAAGCATCGCAGTGCGGTTCAACGGCACTTCTTGCGGAGTTCCTTTGATACGACTTGCGGCTGGCGGAAGACAGAGCCAGTACCCATCCTCTCGCTTCTTCACCCACGACCGTTCAATCTCCAGAATTTTTCCTTCTCGCAAGCCGACCGAAACTGCCACCTGGATAATGCGCCATAACTCCTGCCGGCATTCGAGCTTGGTGGGGTCATTCTCCCGCATCTTGCTAATGAGAGAGAGTTCTCCTGGCTCTGCGATTCTGGTCCGTTTCTCCGCGTCCGGCAGTTCGACATGTTTCAAAGGGTTTCTATCCAATTTCTCATAGCGCACGGCGACATTGAGAATTCGATTGAGGACCTGCCATTCACGACGGACGGTGCCGGCTGTCGCCCCTTCGTCCAATCGGGCCTTCACATATCGGAGCCCATCCTCCGGTTTGAGGGAAGAAAGTGGTTGGTGTCCAAAACGATGACTGCAAGAGAAGTCGTTTCTGACGCAGGCATGGCAGGACAAGATGTGATTCTCCAGAATTCCTTTTGGTCGCGTGCGATCGATACGCTTTTTCACTTCGAAGGCCTGCCAATACAGCGGGAGGACATCGCGGAGGGTGATGAGCGAACGCGGCTTCTCGTGTTCTTCGTTTTGAATCTTGTGAATCAGGTCGATGGCACACTGTTGGGCTTGATGGGGGGAGAGGTCGTAGCCGAGTAGGGGACGATACCGTTGCCCCTTCCACCGGAAATAGAGGTCAAAGGCGATCCCTTTGGTCGTGCGTCGTTTGGTAATCGTATAAGCCATGGTCATCCCCGATATTTTGGGTTCCGATGGTAAACAGTGGTATGAGCCGTGTCTAGTGGGAAAACCAACTCGCTAGAGTCCGCCGACTGTGCTTCCCCATCACCACTTTTCAACCAGGCGATCAGCTCGTCTTTGAGGAATCTAACTTCTCGCGATCCCGGCATGCGATGCCTAGGAATATCCTTCCGCTGATACAACGTGGATTTTGACACGCGCAAATAGACTGCCGCTTCGGCCAGGGTCATGATTTCCAGCGTCGCGCTCGTTTGCCGTTCCTGATTCATTCTTGTCCCGCTCTCACTGAAACGCCTCTGCACTGTCCGGCTGGGGTCGAAGAGTGAGCCCCCAGTGGGTACGACTCGGGGCCGCTGAGCAGCGGGACAGGCCTTCCCGGTCCCCACCGTGCCGGTCTCCGCCCCTCCAGGCCTGCCCGCTGCGAGAGCCCCGTGCCGCCTCCTTCGTTACGCCCCACCCTTGGTTGGTGAAGGGTGGGGCTAGAACATAATTTCAGAAGGAGGCGGACATGTCCGTTGATAGCTCTCTCGGTTCCTCGAACGGTGGACGGCCACTGAGCCCAGTTCGGAAATACGCGGTCCCTCGGTACCGTGTAACCCTCGTTCGCGAGGGCCGTGCCATTCCGGCTTCTGCATCGATTCATACGTCGGAAGGCGCCGCGGCAATCCTCCGGCCATTGTTTGACGGTCTGGACCGAGAGCAGTTCCTCATCTGTGGACTGGATGCGAAACATGGTCTGATCGGGATCAATGTCGTCTCCACCGGCTCGCTTAATCTGACCATCGTCCATCCTCGAGAGGTCTTCAAACCACTGATCCTCATGAATGCCGGGGCCTGGCTGTGTGCCCATAATCATCCGTCCGGGGACATTACGCCCAGTCCCGAAGATCGCGTCTTGACCAAACGACTGCGCGAGGCCGGCGACCTCTTCGGGATTACTCTCCTCGACCATCTCATCCTCGCCGAAGAACACTACTACAGCTTCGCCGACCAGGGCTGGCCCGGCGCTTAGCGCAAGAGCCGCAACACCCAGGCTGCGCCGGCGGCCACGAGTGCGAGCCCGATCGCGGCCGTCCCCCAGGCGACCAGGTCGATGGCCAACGCATTGCCGATCGTTTGGATTTGTTGCGCGGTCATGCTCCCTCTCCTTCGCCATCGATCTCATTCACGATTAGTTTGCTGGATAAAGGAGGCAGGCTGCTGCCAGCCTGCCTCGATGGGCTACCTGTCAGCCCACAATCGCGCGTACGCGCTTAAAGGCGTAAATCGCCAACGCCACGCCAATCAAGGCCGTGGCCCACAAGAGCAGATCCGCCCGCACTGTGGCCACATCTGCCGAGACCGGAAACAACTGCGCTTGCGACAGCGCCGGCACGCCCAGGGCGAACACGAACGCCATGAGCAGCCCCCCAAGCCCTTTCACCCAACCCCATCCCTTCATACCGCACCTCCTTGTGCTGTTGGTGGTTCCGTCCACCCACGCCGCCGGATCACTCCCCGGCAGTCGAGCGCCTCAGTGGCTCTGAGGCAGAATCAGTTTGATAATGAGGCCCACGGCAAAGCCGCCGAGCCAGAAAATCGCCGTGTAATACGTCATCGCCTCAATCGCCGGCAGGTCCATAGAACACTCCTTCGCCGATCAGTCGCATCGATCCCTCTTCATAGACTTCTGAGACCAGGAGGCCATAGCGTCCGGTAATCTGCGCGGCAGTGAGGATCTCGCCACTATCCAACAGATATCGCCAGCCTTGACGGTCCTTGCTCATTCCGGCGCCACCGAGGATTCTCACGGGCCGCTTTGGTGCAGGCGGAGTCGTTGATGCCGGCGGAGCCACGCCCAAGGGGTTCAACAGACTGGTCGACCCGGATGCTGATGCGTCGATGGTGGTGGTAGGAACAGCCGTTGATCCAGCGGCAGTGGTTGGCTTGCTGGCACTCAACGAAGACCAGGGCCGCCAGACCATCAGACCGAGGGCAAAGAGACCCGCCGCTATACCAATGGCAACGCGTGCAGATTTGAAGACGGTATGACTGCGTTTTTCTTCTCGAATGGCCGCCGAAGCGTAACTCGAATAGTAGGCGTAGATCGCCGGCGAATAGGTACCGACGAAGGCCCGGATGACTTCGTGGTCTTCCGGATTTCCCCGAACCTTGCCCTGGTACTTCTTGGCTAAGCCCACAAAAGCCAGTTTGCGGAACTTCACCGTCGCTTCAATCAGTCGGGTGACGCCTTGCGACATCTGACGGAAATCCTGGCTCATGAGCAGAATATCCACGCCGTAGTGCCGGTGCGTTTCCAGCCAGCGGAGCAATCCTGGTTCAACCTTCTGCATGGACCGAAAGACCGTCTGCGCCTCGTCGATGATCACGGCTGAACCGGGTTCGACATGCGGAAAGGCCTGCAGGACTTCGACGGAGTCTTTCCAGAGCGTGATCTGTTGTTCCAGGACGGAGAGCTCGATGCCCGTAAAGAGCGCGAGTCTATCGAGGTAGATGCCATCGACCGCGATATAGAGCCGTCGACCTTGTTTCACCCAGGGGAGAAACTTCTCGCAGATGGCGTGATAGGACTTCCCCGAGCCTGGGACCCCTTCATACAGTTCGATCATCGAAGACTCCTCAGATACACCCAGATCCACAGGGCTAAGACCGCCGTCCAGGCATAGGCCCACCCGATCACCAGCTGATTCATGAGCCCCACCGCACAAATGGAATGGTTTGCAAGATGAACCGGGTCCCCATGGCGCTCGCCAGGATGGCCAGCGCCTGACTCATACCGGTCGCGCCCAGCACCCACGCGTATTGATCCGGAATCACCGGTAGGGTGAGCCCTGCCGTCCCAATGGTGGCGAGCGTGCTGTCCGCCACGGACAGCAGCGAATCCCAGATGCCGAGGCCCCAATCGCTCAGCGAGAAGAAGAACTCCTGCAGCCAGCAATAGATCAGCGTGAGAATCGCGGTCATGCCGTATGGCCTCCCCCGACGAAGATGATGCGGTACGCCGCAATGGAGGCTGTGGCAATGACCAAGGTCCGCAGCACCGTGAAGAACCAGGCCCATTGATTGAAGTCCACCTGCTGGCTGCCAAAGAAGGCCGACGGCAAGGCAATCACGGGCAAGGTCGAAGGCCAGGTCAATGATTTCAGGAGATTCAGCGTACCCAGTAACCCGCTTGTCTCCCACGTGGTTTGATGGGCTTGCAGGACGGTTCCAAATGTCCGGCTCTCATGGGAGCCAACCGCGCAGGAGGTCGTGGCTTGTGTCTCTTCATGCTGCGTGGTCGAGCCGTCCGGATTCTGGGTTGTGGTGGTGGTTGTGGTCGTCGTCTGCTGTTGCGTGTTCTGTTGGGGCGTACTCGCCGGAGGTGGGACCGTATCGACTACGACGATATCGCCGGCAGGCACCGGCTTCGGCTTCACGGTCGTCGGCATCTCGGTCGGCGCCACCGCCTGGGAGATGGTGGTATCAGCCGGCTGTGTCGTACCAGTGGTCCCGACCGGATTGGTGTGAGCTTCGACCGACTTCGGATCACTGGCCGGGAGCCCCCCGACAAAGTTGGCCACTTGCTGCTGCGTCGGCGGAATCAAACCCTCTTGAATCGGTGAGGTGGAGCCGGGAATGCCTTTGCGATGGCAGACATACAAGGTGTATCCGCCGACTGCAGGCCCATTCACAAAGAAGTTGCCGGTGAAGAAGACGGCCGTGCTGAGGCTTTGAAACGGCCCGACGACCCAGTCATGCTGATACTCGGTATCGACGGCACAGAGCGGCACATTCGTGGCGCTGAACTGGATGGTCGCATTGGGATAGGCCGGATTTCCCGGCGTGTTGGTCCCGAAACCTGGGAAGGTCTGCACACCCGCATTCGTGCTGGTGACTTGCCAGCCCCCAGGAGTCGAGGCCGCCGCTTTGACGGCGGAGAGGTCGCTTTGTGAGTAATACATTTGGGCCAGCACCAAACCCGCACTGACCCCGAGGGCCGCCCATCCCACAGGACCAGCGACCATGCGCACCGCCATCGAGGCAGCCGAGGGCGCGAGCGCGGCGGTTGCCACCTGATTCGCCAAGGCCGAGCGTTGCGCGGCGAGATAGGCAATGCGTTCGGCTTGCGCGATCACTCTCGAATACTGCGTGCCGGTTTGGGCAAGCGATTCACCGGGTGTCACACAGAAGGAGACCAAGAGACCCCAGATGAGGGTGAGGTAACTGGTTAATGAGAACAGTTTCACAATCGTCCCACTCCGAGACCGGTGAGGAAGGCCAGTAATAAGACCGCGACTAAGATAATCGTGAGATCCACTGGCCTTCCTCCTCCTGCCGTTACTTCAGGACTTCCAATCCAGACAAATCGAAGAACACGCGGCCCGTCTGCTCGAACTTCCGCACTTCGATGGAGGCACGGGCCTGTTTGCCTTCGGCCTGCTTGCAGACCTCGATCAACGGCATCTGATCCTCCGGAATCCCCAAGCGCAGCACCCCCGGATCTTTGCCCTTCACATAGAAGTCCACCGATCTGTAGACCTTGCCTTCCCGGCTCCTCCGTTCCACATACCCCTGCACCGCACCCTCCGCTTTGACTTGCATCGTCGAGACCTCCTGAATAGTGAGTGAATTTCGAGTCAGCCAAGCGCCTGACCCACACGCCCCGGCCTTCGGACCGGGCTTTTGGCCTGAGACAGAATTCCGAATCGCATGCTGTACAGCTCAGATACAGGGCGCCTTGTACCCACTTGCACCGACAGCCTCTGGTTCCACAGCCTGGACACATGCGTCGCCACGATCCGTTATGAAACTCTAAGGACATAGGGGGTCCCTCGCTTGCGCTGCTTCAGCAACGCATAGTGCTTCTGCGTCCATCGTTTGGTGCCGGCATAGATCATCTCGAACAGAAACTGATCCCCGCGACAGGCGACCACCACCGCCAGCATGGGACTGATGGCGTTCGCGAGCCAGGCCGCTACGTCATCCAACCGCTGCTGAATGCGTTCGACGACGAGCCGGCAGCGCATGAAGCCCTCCGTGAGTGCTTTCCACCAGCCCACTAACGGAGCGCGATACTTCTCATAGGATTCCGCCTCTCGTGTCGTCTCGCGGAAATCGACATAGGAGCGCAGGACCCCGACCAAGAAGGCCCGCCAGTCTTCAGCATCCAAAGTCAGCAGGGCCTTGGCACAGGCTTGGGCCCGATCCTGTTTGAATTCCAGCTCCCATCGAACGCCGTATAAGGCCGCGTCTTGCCGGCCTTTGGCTTGAAGTTCGAGCCGTTTGTCATAGACTCGCAGCATGCTTTGGCTTTCCCGACTGCCGAAATACAGGGTCTCCCCAGTGCGGGTTCCCTCACGATGATTGGAAGCTTGGATGACTTTGAATTGCTTCGATCGGCTCACTAATTGTCCGGCCTCCACGGCCAGCCGGACGGTTTCTACTGCGACAGAGGCCTCCCGGTCGTCCAGTGCCACATCGATGCGGGTCACATGGCCTTTCTGGGCGAAGATCCAGGCCAATACCGTCTTCAGCTTCCTCTCGTCCCACTGGGAGACAATCCCAGCGGAGAGATCCACATGCACTTCTTTCGGATTGCGAGGGGCGCCCGTCCCCAGTTTCCCGACTCCCGTTTTGCCTTCCGTCATCAGCTGAGCCACCGGATAGCCGCGAAAGCCGGTCTCACTCTGGAACCAGTCGCCCCCAACTAGCGCAATCACGTCGGCGACTTCCGCCCTGGGCAGCGTGAAGGCCAGCCAATCGATGGTCTGTGTGAACCCTCCAGAACCGTTCATTTCTTCCCCCTTGGCTTCTGTGCGATAGACGCCCCCGTCTTACCAAGTCGGGGGCTGGTCCGCTGCGCGCGCCGCCGGCTTGCGCCGCCTTGCGCGCTGCGCGGTCCCTGGCTCCGTGTGGAGAAAGGAGACCGTCCCTGCCCGTTGCCCTGCATGGCTTCTTTCACCCGTTCGAGGTCAAAGCGCACAAACCGGCAGATCCGTTCCACCGGAATCTGGCCCTTGCGGTAGGCTCTGCGGATAGACTTCACGCTGACTTGGAGTTCCAGGGCGAGTTCATCGATTGTTAACCACGTTTTTTTCATCGCGTCTCCTCTTCGGTTCAGCGCACGACGTATGAGGGAGACCATACGCAACGGCGCGTGAATGGTGAAAGAGCCAGTTCGGGGACACTGGGGGACACTGGGGGACACTAGGGGCCAGTAGTTCAGGCGCGGGAATGCACTGCGATATGAAGAGACTCACGAGGTATCAGGCAGCGACCGTATCAAGGGTAGTCCGACAGTTTCCAACTGATGCTCACGGGAGCCGCTACAGATCTAGTAAAACGAATTCCCGTGCATCTCGGCCCAGGGAGCCGAGAATAGAAACATGCATACGAACCAATGGCAATTAACTACGTATGAGATTGATTTGCTCACGCTTTTTTATTAAGAAACGCCAATTAGGGCCGAAAAACACTGACTAGGGATGAATGGCCCTATCAGCCAATAGGCACAGCCGCTGGCAAGCCGGATGTCCGGACGGAGCGCAAACCATTCAGCATAGTGCAAACACAATGCGAGAAGGACTGCGTTTCGAACGTGGCCGAACGGATAACAACAGAACATGTGGAAAAGTCGTCTCACGGAGGAGGACCAAAAAATGCTCTCAATGCAGCCAAAAAACGATCCGGAACGGCCCCGACAAATTGCCATTGATGTCACTGGCTGGAATCAGAAACTCCTGATCAAATCAAGCAACAAGGTAGGAAGGGTTACATCTCGGGGGACGTTATGGAGAGTCCAACCCATTACCCGTGTTAATGAGATGGATTCTGAAGGAACTTTGGTATGGAGGCTTCCCTTTTCGAGAAGGGTGATTTTGTTAAGGAAAACGAGTATTCTTCGGCGCCAATGTTCTTTTCCCTGACTGACAAGAAACGACCATGACCCCTAGTCAACTATGAGCAGACTCGAAAATCTCCAACCCAATGCTGCTGTACGCGGCATCCTGCCTGATTCCTTGGTTACCGTCGTCAGTGTGCAGTGGTTCGGGTCAGAAGCGCTCGAACTCACCTACAAAGACCCCGCTGGTCGAGTGGCAAATGTTCTCCTGTATCGCCACGATGAACCGCGGATTGAAGTCGTCGAGCAGGGACGACCTTGGAGTTTCGACGGTGATGGCAGTCTGTTTCGGCTCGTGTCGGAAGCACATCGCATTCGCCTCGCCCATCTGTTCGATCCGGTTCTAGCCGTCCACACGTCGCTCGTCGATCCTTTGCCACACCAGATTACTGCGGTCTATGAGGCCATGCTTCCGCGCCAACCGCTCCGTTTCGTGCTGGCTGACGATCCAGGCGCTGGGAAAACCATCATGGCTGGACTCTTGATGAAAGAGATGATCGCGCGGGGCGATCTGCATCGTTGCTTGGTGGTCTGCCCAGGCAGTTTGGCCGAGCAATGGCAGGACGAGCTATACCGGCGTTTCCATCTCCCTTTTGAAATTCTGACGAACGACAAGCTTGAAGCCGCGCGCACGGGTAACTGGTTTCTCGAAACAAACCTAGTCATTGCCCGTCTCGATAAGCTGTCCCGTAACGAGGACGTGCAGGCGAAGCTCGCGGCTCCCGACTGTCATTGGGACCTCATCGTGTGCGACGAAGCGCATAAGATGTCCGCCACCGTCTTTGGTGGCGAGATCAAGTACACCAAGCGCTACAAACTTGGGCAATTACTCTCCACGCTCACACGCCATTTTCTCTTGATGACGGCCACCCCGCACAACGGCAAGGAAGAGGATTTCCAGCTGTTCATGGCGTTGTTGGACGGTGACCGTTTCGAGGGGCGTTTCCGCGACGGGGTCCATGCTGTGGATGTGTCGGATCTCATGCGTCGCATGGTGAAAGAAAGCTTGCTGAAGTTCGACTCGACGCCGCTATTCCCCGAGCGTATCGCCTATACCGTTCCCTACAAACTTTCCGAAGGCGAAGCGCAGCTCTATAAGGAAGTCACCAACTACGTCCGCGAGGAGTTCGACCGAGCGGCAGCATTGGAGAATGACAAGCGAGCCGGCACCGTGGGCTTCGCACTGACCATACTCCAAAGACGACTGGCGTCGTCTCCAGAAGCCATCTACCAATCCTTACGCCGTCGTCGTGAGCGGCTAGAGAAACGCTTGCGTGAGATGGAATTGCTCCATCGCGGCGCTCCTGCAATGGCCACTGTGGCCAATGGACCTTCGCTTGATGCAGAGGATGTGGAAGATCTGGAAGAAGCACCCGACAACGAGGTCGCAGCCGCTGAGGAAGAGATTCTCGACCAAGCCACGGCCGCGCGCAGTATTGCGGAGTTGAAGGCGGAGATCCTGACGCTCCAGCGCCTGGAGTCGCTAGCCCTTGCGGTCCGTCGTAGCGGGGAGGATCGGAAATGGCGCGAACTGGCCAAGCTGCTGGGGGTCATCTTCACGCCTGCAGAAATCGCGGACCATGCTGCAGAAGCGATATCTCCCTATGGGGCGAGTGGCGTGCCTCAACCTACACCATCGCCTCGGCAAAAACTCGTGCTCTTCACCGAGCATCGCGACACCTTGAATTACTTAGAGAGTCGCATTGCCACGCTGCTGGGCCGTCGAGAAGCTATCGTCTTGATTCACGGCGGGATGGGCCGTGAGGAACGAATGAAAGCGCAGGAGGCTTTTAAGCACGACCCTGAAGTGCAGGTACTCCTCGCTACCGATGCGGCGGGCGAAGGGATTAATCTGCAGCGTGCCCACCTCATGGTCAACTATGACTTGCCGTGGAATCCCAACCGTCTCGAACAGCGATTTGGGCGCATCCACCGTATCGGACAGACCGAGGTCTGCCACCTCTGGAATCTCGTGGCTGAGGAAACACGCGAAGGCGATGTCTACCACACGCTCCTTGAGAAGCTCGACGAGGCCCGGAAGGCACTTGGCGGCCAAGTGTTCGATGTGCTGGGCAAAATGCAGTTCGAGGGGAAGCCACTTCGCGATCTCCTCATTGAGGCAATCCGGTACGGTGAGCGTCCGGAGGTCCAGGCCCGGCTGACGAGAGTAGTGGCGAATGCATTCGACAAGGTTCAACTGCAAGATCTGCTAGAGGAGCGGGCACTCGCCCACGACGCCATGGATGCGAGCCGCGTGCAGCGTGTGCGGGAGGATATGGAGCGAGCCGAAACGCGAAGGCTGCAGCCACACTACATCGAATCGTTCTTTCTCGAAGCTTTCCTACGATTGGGTGGGACAGCGAAGCAGCGAGAGCCACGGCGGTATGAAGTCACGCATGTTCCAGCCCCCATGCGAAACCGCGACCGCCTAATCGGGATCGGGGAGCCCGTCCTACCACGATACGAACGTATCGCGTTTGAAAAGGCACTCATCGCTCCACAAGGTCAGTCCCTCGCAGCCTTTGTCTGCCCGGGTCATCCTTTGCTGGATGCTGCCATCGACCTCACGCTGGAGCGTCATCGCGATTTGCTGCGTCGTGGGTCGGTGCTGGTGGACGAACGCGACTCCAGCGATCAGCCACGCGTGCTCTTCTATCTCGATCACGCCATCCAAGACGCCAGTAGCAGCCGCACGGGCGAGCGGCGGATCATTTCCAAACGCATGCTGTATGTGGAACTCGATGCAGCAGACAACGCACGCCACTTGGGTTATGCCCCTTACTTGGACTACAGACCCCTGGCAAGCGCTGAGCCTGATGTTGCAACGATCCTGGCCCGCCCTGAGTGCGGTTGGATCACACGCGAACTGGAGCAAAAGGCTCAGGGATACGGCATTGGGAAGGTAGTACCGGAGCATTTACAGGAAGTCCGCTCACGTCGTGTGGAGTGGACCGACAAGACACGTGCAGCGGTGAAAGAACGGCTCACAAAGGAGATCAGCTATTGGGATCACCGCGCCGAGCAGTTAAAGACCCAGGAGCAGGCAGGGAAGCTCAACGCCCGGCTCAATTCGCAAGAAGCACGGCGTCGCGCGGATGACCTGCAAGCGCGCCTCCAGAAGCGTATGGAACAACTCGACCTGGAAGGCAAAGTGTCTGCTCTTCCTCCAGTAGTGCTGGGAGCAGTCGTCGTCGTGCCGATGGGGCTTCTCGCCAAAATGTCCGGTCGTCCGTCGGCGGCGTCCGCATCTGTGATCGACACTCAGGCAGCCGGCGCGCGAGCGCGCGAGATCGTCATGGAGATTGAACGACGTCTTGGCTTTGATCCGACCGACCGCGAGTTGGACAAGTTAGGGTACGACATCGAGAGCCGTGTTCCTGGCACTGGGAAGCTGCGGTTCATCGAGGTGAAGGGTCGAGTGTCAGGGGCTGACACCATAACTGTAACCAAGAACGAAATTCTTTGCTCATTGAATAAGCCGGACGACTTCATCCTCGCCATCGTCGAGTTCCTTGAAGGTAGCTCGCACCATGTCCACTATCTTCGCCAACCCTTTCAGCGTGAACCGGACTTTGGGGTAACAAGCGTCAATTACGAGATGGATGAATTAATTAGGCGAGCGGACGAGCCATGCTGAAGGATGACGCGCAGGAGGCGCCGCTATGACCGACATCATTGGAATGGGGTGGGATTAATTTGTAGGTCGAGTAAAACGCGTATGCGACGAAAATGGGCAGCCGGCAATTGGTGTACGTACCAGAGTACTAGAACAGGTCAGGAAAATGTTCCAGAACCATGGCCATTTTCCAAGCACGCCACAGGACACCCGACACGAATCCGGAGAACCAAATGAGCCTATTTGAAGACACAAATCCCAGAGCCTTGAAAGATCTTCTTGCCGAGGTTCACTCGCGCACAATGGTGCTGCCAGACTTCCAGAGAGACTTCGTGTGGGAACCGGGGGCTACGCAGGAACTCATCGTCTCGATTGCCAATAATTATCCGGCGGGGAGCATCCTGCGCGTACGTGACGCGAAGCGGGTCTTCGCCGCACGTGAATTCGAGGGTGCGCCTAGTCTCGCGGGGCAGAAACATACTTTTCTGGTGCTCGATGGTCAGCAGCGGATGACTTCCTTATATCAGGCCTTCTATGGCGTCGGCGAACACCGGTACTACCTCGATCTTCGAAAGCTCCTCGCTGGCGGTGACTTTGAGGAAGCGATCTTCCACGTGCGTGCCAGCACCAAGTGGGTGAAGGCACACGAGAAGTTTGACCTCCAAGCAAAGGAATTGACGCTACCGCTGAGCGTGTTGAAGGGCGGAGCAGGAGGTTTCCTTCAGTGGCTATTGCAGGTCACCAACCCAATGGCGACAAATGAGCGCACGCAGATGCTCGATGCCCTCACCAAGATCAACGATCAGTGGATCAAGACCATTGACGACTATCACTTTCCGGTCGTCACGCTCTCAGACAAGACGGAGCCCGATGCACTCTGCACGATCTTTGAGACGCTGAATCGCACCGGGGTGAAGCTCAGTGTCTTCGAACTCTTGACAGCCCGATTTTGGCCCCAGAACATCAACCTTCGAGAACTTTGGGACAAGGCATGCGAGACGCACTCGATCATTCCGAGCTTCGAAGTCGACCCCTACTACGTCCTCCAGTCCATTGCGCTTTCGAGCCGCAAGACGCCATCGTGTAAACGGAGCGATGTCCTGAACCTTGCCCCTGCCGACATTGAGACGTGGTGGCAACCGGTCGTGTCTGGCCTCGCCACAGGTCTCACTATCCTCAGGGACGACTGCAAGGTGGTACTTCCCAAGTGGCTGCCGTACCAAACGATGTTGGCGCCGCTTGCTGCCGTGCTGGCCAAGTCAGGGATGCCGAAGAATGCGGAGGCTGGTGCTCGTCGGGAGAAACTCAAGCGCTGGTTCTGGTGCGCGGTATTTGGCCAGGCCTACGAGAGTTCACCCAATAGCCAATCTGCCAAGGATGTTGGCGATCTCGTGGCGTGGTTCACCGGTGGTCCGCTTCCTGAATCTATCAAAGCGCTTCGGTTTGACCCGAAGGCACTGCGCGACGTTACGCCGCGTCAGCGCTCGATCTATCGTGGGACCATTTGCTTGATCTTGGGTACAGGAACCGGCGCGCGGGATTTCCACACTCAAGCTGTGATCACTGGGAACTTAATGAACGAACAGGGTATTGATGATCATCATGTGTTTCCCGACGATTTCTTGCAAAAGAAGAAGGGTGTGACTTTGGCGCGAACAAGAGACTGCGTGCTCAACCGCACACTCATCGATCGTACGACGAACCAAATGATTAGTAACCGTGCGCCGTCCGATTATATGGCTGAGATTCGCAAGACTCCGGGCTTCCCATTCGATACTGTCCTGGATTCACACTGCTTGCCCAATGGCGATGCATCCCCTCTCTGGAGCGACGACTACGAGTCGTTTCTCGCCTGGCGACAGAAGCGTGTGTGGCGGGAGATCCAGCGCGTAACCGGTCTTGCCGAGGCGACTGATCTCGAAGCCGAAGAAACGGAAAAAGAATGACCATTAAGAAGAAACTCATCGAGGTCGCCTTGCCGCTGGAAGCAATTAACAAGGCATCGGCACGAGAGAAGTCCATCCGACACGGGCACCCGAGCACGCTGCATCTCTGGTGGGCCCGGCGACCTTTGGCGGCAGCGCGGGCAGTGATCTTTGCGCAGATGGTGGACGACCCATCTGCGTACTTGGATGTGCTTCGGGGTGACTCCAAGCTGCGCAGGAAGGGTGAGACCCTTCTCAAGGCCCGCAGGAAGGTGTGGGAGGAAGCACGGGACTTGGCCAAAAAGGCAGAGGGCTCGGGAGTCGCAGTGCCTGAGCCGGGCCCAGAGCCAACCCTCGACGAGATCATCGCCGACCAGGAGCGGCAGCGGTTGTTCCGGATCATAGAAGAATTGGTGCTGTGGGAGAACACCACCAACGAAACGGTGCTCCAGGCGGCGCGGGACGAAATCTGGAACAGTTGGCGGCGAGCCTGCGCCGAGAATGCAGACCATCCGCGAGCGAAGGAGTTGTTCAATCGCAACAAGCTTCCCGCGTTTCACGACCCATTCGCTGGCGGTGGGGCGTTGCCGTTGGAGGCACAACGGCTCGGGCTCGAAGCCTATGCCAGCGATCTGAACCCCGTGGCGGTGCTGATCAATAAGGCGATGATCGAAATTCCGCCGAAGTTCGCCGGAAAGCCACCGGTGAATCCAGAGGCACGGAAGCAAATCGGTGCGCAGTCCGGTTCCTGGAAGGGAGCGACTGGTCTTGCTGAGGACGTGCGTTATTACGGCAAGTGGATGCGTGACGAGGCTGAGAGATACATCGGCCACCTCTATCCAAAAGTGGAAATTACCAATGAGATGGCAAAAGTGCGGCCAGACTTGGAGCCGCTCGTGGGGAAGAAACTCACCGTGATCGCCTGGCTCTGGGCGCGCACGGTGCAGAGCCCGAATCCGGCTTTCTCACATGTACATGTGCCCCTTGCCTCCACTTTTATGCTCTCCACTAAAGAGGGCAGGGAAGCCTACGTCGAACCGGTGATTGAAGGGAGTTCCTATCGCTTTACAGTGAAGATGGGTAGGCCAAAGGACCCCAAGGCTAGTGACGCTGGGACCAAGCTTGGCAAGAAAGGCGGATTCCGATGCTTGCTTTCGGATGTCCCGATTACCTTTGAGTACCTTCGAGCAGAAGCATCGGCAGGGCGTATGTCCGAACGGCTCATGGCCGTTGTTGCCGAGGGTGAATCTCGACGGCTCTATCTCTCTCCCACAGCTGAGATGGAGGTCGCTACGCAAAAAGCTGAACCAACATGGCTACCGAACACTGAGACTTGCGGCAAGTGTCGGGTCAACATCGGTCTCTATGGGATCACGACTTGGGATAAGTTATACACCCCTCGCCAACTCGTAGCCCTGACGATGTTTGCCGATCTTGTGGAGAAGGCAAGAGTGCGTGCGAAACGTGATGCCCTGACCGCGGGACTTCCGGATGACGGGCGCAGCCTAGCAACAGGGGGCACTGGCGCTAGCGCCTATGCCGATGCAGTCGCGGTTATTCTAGGTATGGCGGTAAGCAGGTCTAGCAACACGATAAACGCTTTTGCATTGTGGTCTATGGGCCGAGAGCAGAGCGTAAATCTCTTTAGTAGACAAGCAATCGCAATGACGTGGGATTTTCCAGATGTGAACCCATTTGGTGGCGCGGCAGGTGATTTCGCAATCACGTGCAACTCAATGGCTAAGGTTCTCGAAAACGTTCCAGCCAGCTTGCATGCATGGGCTGAGCAACATGACGCTCAATTAGTAGAAGTCAGTGGGAGAGTTGTTTCCACAGACCCTCCATACTTCGATAATATCAGCTATGCAGATCTGTCGGACTTTTTCTACGTCTGGCTGCGTCGCTCGCTGAAGCATATCCTACCTGATCTCTTTGCCACACTTGCCGTACCCAAGGCCGAGGAGCTGGTAGCCACGCCGTACCGTCATAGCAGTAAGGAGAAGGCAGAGACGTTTTTCTTGAACGGCATGACACAAGCCATGCATCGCCTGGCCGAGCAGTCGCACCCAGGATTCCCGGTCACCATCTACTACGCATTCAAGCAGTCCGAGAGCGAGGGTGAAGATGGAACTGCCAGTACAGGGTGGGAGACCTTCCTCGACGCGGTGATTCGAGCGGGCTTTTCACTTACGGGAACTTGGCCGATGCGCACTGAGCGGCCAACAGGAGTGAAGGTGAACTTCAACGCCCTTGCCTCCAGTATCATACTCGTCTGCCGACCACACACGGTCGATGCAGCCACCGCGACGAGGCGCGAGTTCGTTACCGCGCTTAAGGCCGAGTTGCCTGCGGCAATTCTCCACCTTCAGCGCAGCAATATCGCCCCCGTTGATCTAGCGCAGGCTGCCATCGGTCCGGGCATGGCCGTCTATACCCGCTATGCCAAGGTGCTTGATGCCGAAGGTAAGGCACTCACTGTGCGCGAGGCGCTGGCGCTCATCAACCAAACCCTGGACGAGGCACTCGCCGAACAGGAGGGCGATTTCGATCCCGACAGCCGTTGGGCAATCACTTGGTTTGAGCAGGTTGGTTTTGAGGTTGGTGAGTATGGAACGGCGGAGCAGCTCTCCAAGAGCAAGAACACGAGCGTTTCAGGGCTTGTGGAGGCAGGTTTCCTGACATCAAAGAGCGGGAAGGTGAGGTTGCTCAAGCCAAACGAGTTGCTCGACGACTGGGATCCAACGACGGACAAACGGCTGACCAGCTGGGAGACTGTGCATCACTTGATCCGCGTACTTGAAGCCGGCGGTGAAGGCGCAGCAGCGAAGATCGTATCGAAGCTCGGGGCGAAAGCCGAGGTTGCCCGAGAGCTCTGTTACCGCCTCTATACCCTTTGCGAACGCAAGAAGCGCGCAGCAGAGGCGTTGTCCTATAACGGTCTCGTCCAGAGCTGGCCAGAGATTACGCGCTTGGCGCGTGAGGGCGAATCCATAGACGCCACCGTCGCAGAATCACAGACCACTATGTACGGGCAGGAGTAAGTCATGGCGATTACAAACCACGAGCGCGTCGGGAAAGCGCTGGACCTGCTCAAGGAGGGCCTTCGGCCGTTTGTTGAGCGAGAGATGAAGTCACAGCACGCGCAGCTGTGGTTCGAGCAGGTCAAAGCATCGGTGCGAGAGACTCAATCGAACTTATTCGGTACGGAAACGGAGCCTCGCTGGGATGTGGCCGTCCTTCTGGGGGTGATGTGGAATCAGTGGCAGATCGTCTTCCGGAAGACCCTTGGCCAGGCTGAGCGTTCGATCGTGAGCGAATTGCGCGATGTCCGCAACAAATGGGCCCATCAGAACCCGTTTTCAGGCGACGATGCCTATCGCGCGCTCGACTCTGTATCTCGATTGCTCACCGCCGTCTCTGCGTCACAGGCCGACGATGTTGAGAGAATGAAAATGGAACTCCTTCGCGTGCGATTTGATGAGCAGGTGCGTACCGAAAAGCGCAAGAGTGTCGGGACTGCCATTGAAAGCCAAGCCAGCAGTGGTCTGACGCCATGGCGTGAGGTGGTGAGCCCACATAAGGACGTGGCGAGCGGTCGCTATCAGCAGGCCGAGTTCGCCGCCGATCTTTGGCAGGTCCATATCGGTGAAGGGTCAGACGAGTATCGGAAACCGGTTGAATTCTTCCGCCGCACGTACCTGACTGACAGCTTGAAGAAAATGCTTGTCGGCGCCGTACAGCGTCTTGCAGGCACAGGTGGAGACCCGGTGGTGCAGCTCCAGACCAACTTCGGGGGTGGCAAGACCCATTCGATGCTGGCCCTTTACCATCTCGTTTCCGGGACTGCACCCAGTGAGTTACTCGGCATCGATGCCGTACTCAAAGAGGCCGGGGTGTCCAAGTTGCCAGGCGTCAAACGGGTGGTGCTGGTCGGAAACCGCATCTCTCCAGGCAATCCGGTTGTGAAATCAGACGGCACGGTGGTCCGAACGCTTTGGGGCGAACTCGTTTGGCAACTTGGTTATGCGGCCGGCGGCGTTAAAGAGGCGAAGAAGGCGTTCACCCGGATCCAGGCCGACGATGAGCGAGCCACCAGCCCTGGCGATGCACTGCGAGAACTCTTCATCGAATACGGACCGTGCCTGATTCTCATCGATGAGTGGGTTGCCTATGCGCGTCAGCTTCATGACCAGAGCGATTTGCCTGCTGGCGGGTTTGAGACGCAGTTCACCTTTGCCCAGGTCCTTACCGAGTCGGCAAAGCTCGCGCAGAATTGCCTGCTGGTGATCAGTCTCCCAGCATCCGACACGGACGGATCGCCTCACACCCAGGCCGATGATGTAGAGGTGGGTGGCCAGCGAGGGCGGGAGGCTCTGGATAGACTGCGCAATGTAGTGGGGCGAGTAGAGTCTTCTTGGCGTCCGGCGAGCGCTGAAGAAGGATTTGAGATTGTCCGCCGGCGGTTGTTCGAGCCACTCATTGAAAAGAGTCAGTATGTGATCCGCGATACGGTCGCGAAGGCCTTCTTCGATCTTTATGCCACCCAATCAGCAGAGTTCCCGCCCGAGTGCCGTGACTCCGATTACGAGAAGCGCCTCAAAGCGGCATATCCCATACACCCGGAGATTTTTGATCGGCTCTATACCGATTGGTCCACGCTGGTGAAATTTCAGCGGACGCGTGGCGTGTTGCGCCTGATGGCCTCGGTGATTCATTGCCTGTGGGAAAAAGGAGATCGTAATCCGCTGATTCTTCCCTCGAACATTCCGATCGACGACCCGCGTGTGCAGTTCGAGCTGACGCGTTACCTGTCCGACAATTGGGTGCCGGTCATTGGAAAGGATGTGGATGGTCCCAGTGCGCTGCCGCTTCGGCTTGATGGTGAAGTGCCCAATCTTGGGAAGTACGCCGCCTGCCGCCGTGTGGCGCGCACGATCTACCTTGGCTCGGCACCGACTGCGACTGCAGCGAATCGTGGCATCGAAGATCGACGGGTGAAGCTTGGCTGTGTGATGCCGGGAGAGTCCCCAAACATTTTCGGCGATGCGTTGCGTCGCCTGAGTAGCGCCGCAACCTATCTCTATCAGGACGGTTCACGCTACTGGTATTCAACTCAGCCCACGGTTACGAAGCTAGCGGAGGACCGTGCCGAGCAACTCAAAAGAGATCCCGACAAGGTGGCGCAGGACCTGGATAAACGGCTTCGCGCGGACCTTCGAAAAACCGGCGACTTTGTCCGTGTACACCCGCTCCCCCAATCAGGGCAGGATGTGCCGGATGATTTGGATGCACGGTTGGTCGTGCTTGGGATCGACCACCCCTACAGCAAGCAGCCAGGGAACCTTGCCGAGGTCGCGGCAAATGCAATTCTAGAAACACGAGGCACTATCCCACGTCTCTTCCGCAACACGCTTGTCTTTCTCGCGGCAGACCAAGCTCGACTCAAAGACTTGGATGAAGCTGTGCGACGCTATCTAGCTTGGGATGCAATCCTTGCTGAGAAAGAGGCGCTCAATCTTGATCCTCACCAGGTGAAGCAGGCCGAGACCCAACACAAATCTGCCGATGGTGCGGTAACGGCTCGGATACCGGAGGCGTATCAGTGGTTGCTGGTCCCAGTCCAGAGTTCCCCTCAAGCTTCAATTGAGTGGCAGAGCTTCCGGCTCTCAGGGCAAGATGCACTGGCATTACGTGTAAGTAAGAAGCTGCGTAACGATGAACTTCTGGTGACAGCGCTTGCCGGCACGCGACTGCGGATGGAGCTGGATCGTATCCCCCTGTGGCGTGGGAATCATGTGGCGATCAAGCAGCTCTGCGAAGACTTTGCCCGCTATCTCTATCTTCCCCGGTTGACTGACACATATGTATTGCGGGACGCGGCCGCTAACGGCTTAGCCCTGTTGTCGTGGGATCCTGAGACATTCGCATATGCAGATGGTTTTGACGAGGCGGGAAGCCGCTATCGCGGGTTACGCTGCGGACAACAGGTGCATATCACGAGTGGTGACGCGGGCTTACTCGTACGACCTGAAGCGGCCGTCCAGCAGCAACAAGCAGAGGCCCAGGCTGCTGCTGAAAAAGCTGGAAAAATGGGAGCTGCAGCGACGCCTGCCATAACAGGCGGAGCGGATGTGCCTGGGAAGGGAGGCAGTGAAAAGCCTAAGGCGGGACCAGCCCCGAAACGGTTTCATGGGAGCGTCACGCTCGATCCCACACGCGTGGGCCGGGATGCAGGGCGCATCGGCGACGAGGTGATCGCGCACTTGGTCGGGTTAATAGGCTCCGATGTGACGGTCACGTTGGAAATCGAGGCCAATATTCCTGACGGGACGCCCGAGTACGTGGTCCGTACTGTGACTGAAAACAGTCGCACGCTGAAATTTAGAGAACATGGATTCGAACAAGAGTAGCCAAGAGTTGTCAAATGCTGACTGACCTGCTGCCAGTTCCATCAATATACCCAGCTCTGTGTCCTTAAAACGCGGCAGCGGGCTAGAGAGTTCTAGCCACCGGGGCTTTTGTGGTGTACTACGCTAAAACATCTATAGCGGAACCGAAGGAGACGATCACAAAGTATGTCAGAGTCGATATTTACGATGAAACTTCCTGAAAGCTCGGCGAGCCGCTCTCGCGGCGCAACTAAACCTCCATATAAATGTTGCCAATAAGCCCTCGATCAGGTGAGATTACCAATCTAGTTTCATAGTCCACGGGCGAGAAGGACGGTCTGTTGACAGGAAGTAAAGCTTTAGGGTTGGGCCCATGTTCGAGCCCTTTCCCCGCTAGGAGGGCAAAGAACCTTCTTCTCTCAACGAGGAAATAGCCTAGAAACTGACGGTGATCCGATGCTGATAATTACCTCCAGTTAACAAGATTTAATCCGAGTAACATTGATGTTGTCCCATCGCACCAAAGTTTCATTTGCGCAGTTCCTAAGAGTGCTCTCCCAGAGCGACTTTAACTCACTGCTTTTAAAGCATGAGCTATATGAGGGTTATGAATGCGCAGCAACCCTAGAAGCTTTCTTGCCCGATGCAGAAGAAGGTCGGCTGCTGTCGATGCTCGGGGAGATATTGCGGACGAGGAGTACCCTGCGATCGGCCGTTAGCCCCAGGTACAGATTTGATGAACGGTGGGAGGATTTAAAACTCTGCTTACTCTTGGACGGTGTAGAACTTGACGAACGCCACACGCGAATAGTGGCTATCGATCCAACTATAGAGGGGTCTGTCCCGGTAGAGGATGATCTGGATCGAGCGCTGAGAAGTTCAGGACTACCCTCAATTGATAACATAAGCAGACTCCTAATCGCGTCATCAGATTCTTTTCGGGCGTCACCACCGAACTATAATAGCTGTATGAGCAATGCGAGGGTAGCTCTGGAGACGTTAGCAAGAGATATCGCAAACCGTCGAGTTAGATCTCGTCCTGGCCATTTTGACGCTGCGAGATGGGGGGAAGTTCTAGCCTATCTCCGAGTGTCCGATTTCATTACGTCTGAGGAAGAAAGGGGTATTGCAGGTGTTTATAGATTTGTAAGTCCAGGTGCGCACACGCCAATTGATAGTGATGAAACCGAAATGGCTAGGTTAGGGCGCATGCTTATACTCTCGATGTGCTATTTCCTTCTGAGGCGGAACTCAAGGGCTCCGAGCTAAGGGCAAACCGGTAAACGCTAAACCGCTCTAGCCTTACTCTAGAGAGCTAGGGCGCACTGACGTTGGTCCCGAACAAGAATCAACTTCCGGCCTTCCTATGCAGGGTGCTGGCGTCCTATATAGGACACGCAGTTTGTAAGCCATTGTAAAAGCATGTATCAGGTTGGAATGTTTCAGTACGTAAGTAATTGATTTTACTTGTCGCCTGGGGCCCTTTTAAGGCGAGGGCCCTGGGTTCGAGTCCCAGCCGACTCACCATTTCAACAACTTATGATTGACTCCACTTCCACGGACCCGTCATTCGAAGAAAATATCCTCGGTTTATTAGGGAAACCGGCATTTTTCGAGGCGAGGGCCCCTCTTTTCACATCGGCTCAGTATGTTTCCTGGTGTGTGGCAGTGTGACCAGGTGTAGCAAAGCTGGCCCGAATTCTTTACCTCGATCACGGAATATGCACAGGCCTCTTGGAAGTGAATAACAGCATCCAGCACACCCACGCACGCGACCGTAACCGCACCCCATGACAAGGCTCTTTGACGCGGTTCCTACCCTCTCAGGCTTAGCAGGACTTGCACGAGACTACTATTATTAGTAGTTTCTGTGGTAAAAGTATGAAATGGATACGTCGCAACTTGCTCCTGTGTACAAGGTCATCTTTTATCGGACGCCTCAGGGGGCTGAGCCAGTCAGAGAATGGCTGCAGTCTTTGAATAGAAGTGAGCGGCTCCAGCTTGGGCAGGCGATTCAAGTGCTGCAAATGAATGGCCCTGCGTTGCCTATGCCGTATGCCTGCCCACTGGGCCAGGGGCTATTTGAGCTGCGAGAGAGGGTGGGCAAGGTGCGGTATCGAGTGTTCTATACGTTTGACGGTGGGAGGGTCGTGGTCCTTCTCCATGCAGCGGTGAAGGATCAGCGAGTACTTGAAGCCGATATTGCGCTGGCTCGGCGAAGGTTGAAGGACTATGTAAAGAGGAGGTAGGCACATGAAAACCAAAAAAGGATCCAAAGCAGGTGGAAGTTCGTTCGATGGGTGGTTGAATGAACAAGATGAGGCGTTCAAGGCGGAGGTGATTGCCGGGGCGATGAAACGTCAATTCGTGATGACGCTTCGGGCGATGATGAAGACGCAAGGCATCGGTGTGACCGCGCTGCAGAAGATGTTGGGCACAGGACCATCTCAGGTGCAGCGTTTATTGGATCCTGAGGATATCGGCATTTCGTTGAAGTCGATCGCCAAACTGCTCGCCGTTCTTGGTATGGCAGGACACATTGCCGTTGAGCCCAAATTGTCGAAGAAGCAGGTGGCCTGAGTGTGACTGCTCCAGGGTCGTCTCAATTCTCAGAGCCGCAGCTCCGGGCGCTCGAGCTACGGCTCAAGCAGCTGGATGTCGAAAGGGCTGAGGTTCTTCAGGCTATCAAGGAGCTCAAGAGTGTCGCTGATCGGGAAACCGCGCCGACGCAGGGTATCCAGAAGGCCCTATTGGGTCGGTCGCTGCGAGATTCATCCCCAATCACTCCAGATGAACAGGCCGCCGTGTTTTTACAGATGTTTCGTTGCCGTGAAAGCGTCTATCCAAAGCGGTGGGAAAACGCCAAGTCGGGAAAGAGCGGCTACGCTCCGGCCTGCCGCAACGAATGGGTGCAGCCGCTGTGTCAGAAACCAACGATCAGATGCACCGATTGCGGCAATCAGGCGTTTCTCCCTCTTAACGAAGATGCGGCTCAAGCACATCTTCAGGGGCAGTTGACGATTGGAACGTATGCGATTGATGCGGATGATTCGTGTGTGTTTCTCGCGTGCGATTTTGACGGCGCAGGTTGGAAGGAGGATGTCAGCGCGTACAGAGCGTGTGCCAAAAAGATTGGACTCGACGTGGCCGTGGAACGATCCCGTTCTGGACAAGGGGCTCATGCGTGGATTTTCTTTGACGGAAAAGTTCCAGCTAGACTTGCTCGTAATGTGGGCACGCTGATTCTCTCTCGTTGTCTTGAGGCTCGGCACCCGCTCAGCATGAAGTCATTTGACCGCTTGTTCCCCAGCCAGGATTATGTCCCCAAGGGTGGGTTCGGCAACCTGATTGCACTGCCTTTACAGAAAACACCCCGAGAGTCCGGCAACAGTTGTTTCTTGGATGAACGGCTTTCCGTCATTCAAGACCAGTGGGAATACCTGGTGCACGTGAAACGGCCGAACTGTCAAGAGATGCAACGGTTGCTCGACCGATTCCTTCCACGCTCCCCGAAAGCCTCGACGCGACACGATGCCTTTGACGATGTGGCATGGATAACGGACCGATCGCTCATGGATGCCGAAAGCGGGAGCAGAGATCACGCGGAGCCCATGATCGAAGGAGCCGTCGAACTCACCGTTGGTTCCATGATTCGAGTGCCTCTCACGGGGTTGCCGGGAAGGCTTCTTGGGAGACTCAGGAAAACGGCAAGCTTCCCTAATCCAACGTTTTACAAGTTGCAAAGAATGAGGATGCAGACTTATCCGCATCCGAGGTTTATCTTTTCTGGAGAGCTTCGTCCTGATGAACTGCTGTTGCCTCGGGGCCTGCTTGACCGGGTAATTCACATCTTATCGGGAGAGGGCGCGCAAGTCGTCACGCGCGATGAGCGGCTGGCCAAGAGGCGTATCAAGGTAGAATTCGTTGGAGAGCTGACGCAATCTCAGAAGGAAGCGGTCAAGGCTCTCAAGAAAAGTGAGTTCGGCGTACTCGTTGCTCCTCCAGGGTTTGGCAAAACGGTGGTGGGCTGCGCGCTGATCGCCGAACGACACGTGTCCACGCTCGTCTTGGTGCATCGCCAACCACTTCTCGACCAGTGGAAGGAAGGCCTGATTAAGTTCCTTGGACTCGATCCGAAGGAGATCGGGATTCTTGGCGGCACCATAAAGAAGACAACTGGGAAGCTTGATCTGATGATGCTTCAGACTCTGACTCGAATGGGGGATCTCCACGAGATCGCACGGCGCTATTCGCACGTCATCATTGATGAGTGCCATCATATTCCGGCCGTATCATTTGAAGGCGTTCTTAAGCAGCTCCCTGCACGGTACGTGCTTGGCCTGACCGCTACGCCGTATCGAAAGGATGGCCTTGAAGCCATTCTCTTTCAGCAGTGCGGTCCGGTGAGACATGAAATTGTGTCTACCGATGAAGGCAAGCTCGAAAAAACGGTCACGATCTCTGAGACTGGGTATCGTCCACCCAGCGAAGTGGGAGAGAAACCGGCTTATCATGTCTTGATGCATCGCCTTGTCAATGATACGGGAAGAAATAGTCGGATTGCGGCGGATGTCGTGAAGGCACTTTCATCGAAGCAATTTCCGCTCTTAATTTCTGACCGCAAGGACCATCTGGATACGCTGACGAAGGGAATTGAGAATCTGGCGACAGCAGAGGCATCGTTGGTGCAGCTCGTGGTGGTTCGACTCGATGGCGATATGTCCATCAAAGAACGGCGTCTTGCGCTTGAGAGAATCCGCGAGATCAGGACCCAATGCGTGCCTCTGCTCGTGGTAGCCACGGCACCATTGGTTGGTGAAGGGGTGGATCTGCCTGAACTAGACACGCTGGTCTTGGCAACGCCGCTCTCATTCGAAGGACGGATGGTCCAATATGCAGGCCGACTCCATCGCCTGGTTGAGGGGAAAACCCATGTTCGAATCGTTGATTATGTCGATTCGAGTAACGCCATGCTTCTGAGCATGTATCGGAATCGAATCAAGGCGTATCGCAAGATGGGATATGAGATTCGAGAACCTCATGACATGCTGGGCGGAAGCCCATCGCGCGCGCCTGGGAAGGGTGCTGCTGCAGAGCAACAAGGGCTTGAGCTAGTGTGAGCGTGAATGACAGAGTTTGAGGAACAAGAGGACCGGTTGATCAAGGTCGTTCAAAATGAAGAGAGAAATTCGGACTCCAATTCCGAGCAGATAATTGAGGCTGTGTTGGTCGAGAACGGACATTAATAAATCGTGTAAGTGCTTGAAATGTTGTTGCCCGAGTTGACTTCCACGGATTTTGCTAATTTCTCATAAGTCATTAATTTTAAAAATGTTTTTTGGTGCATGGCGGGCCCTTTTAAGGCGAGGGTCCTGGGTTCGAATCCCAGCCGACTCACCATTTTCAGTAACTTACGCAATCGAGGCACTTCCAATGAACCCTCATTGGAAGTCCATTGGAAATGTTGGCGAGTTTCCTGCTGGTTTCATGTCCGGCCTTCATTCCGCATTCGTCCTCTGCATGGTTGACCCGCCGGGAAAAACCACCTGTCGTGAGCTTTCGCTGGCGGTCTGGTTGCCGGCGGTTTGGTGTACCTCCTTAGCGCAAGCTTTAGGACGTCCAGCCGACAACGGGCTACTCGATCGTTTGAGTCAGTGGGATAGTGAACGAGAAGCAGCTCCCCTTTCCGGGCGTGCTTTCAGCCCAGATGCGTCCACCGTGCATTTCTACCAGACTCTTCACGATGGCCAATCCCAGCCCGGCTCCGTGCGCTTCTGTCGGCGTTCCTTCAGCCCGATAGAATTTATCGAACACTTTGGGGAGCTCGTCCGCTCCAATGCCACAGCCCGTGTCCGCCACGCTGATCTGTAAGAACCCGTCGTCCATTGTCTGCGTCTTCACCTGAATTGTGCCTCCGGGTGGCGTGAATTTGATCGCATTCCCGATCAGGTTGGTAAGAATCTGAGTCTGCCTGTCCCGGTCTGCCTGGATGACCGGGATGATGCTGGTGTGCAGGACTTCCAGCGCAAGTGATTTGTCACGAGCCAAGGGCTGAAGGCTTTCTGCCACATCGTTGACCAGTTCATTGATCGGCACGGGGCCAAGTCTGAGTTCGACACGCCCAGCTTCGATTCTGGATAAATCTAAAAGATCGCTGATCATTCGTGTGAGGCGCTCGACGTTATATTTGATTCGAATCAAGTAATGAGTCTGCTTGTCGGTCAAGACACCGGTCAGACCCTCCAGCATGTTTTCAACATAGCCTTTGATGGAGGTCATCGGTGTACGCAGTTCGTGTGATGCAACGGAGACAAACGACGACTTGAGACGGTCCATCTCCTTTAGTTGTTTGTTCGCCGCTTCCAATTGCGCGGTTCGTTCCAACACTTTCTGTTCCAGGCCTATATTGAATGCTTCAATTTCTCGATAGGCTGCGACATTGTCCAGTGCAACGGCTAACTGGTTGGCAAAGGTGACGACGACTCCAAGGTCGTCCTGCGTAAAAACATGTGCTTGAGAACGGTTTACCGTGAGCGAGCCAAGGATCCAGTTACCTACTTTAAGGGGAACGGACAAGAAGGAATTGGTCCCGGTCTGGCTTGCTAGTTTACGGTAGAGCGGATGGATCCGATCCAGCATTTGGCTCAGATCGTTGACCATGACGGGCTGGCCTTGCAGCAGGACTGTGCCCTCGATGGTTGTGGGATCCGTGACGGGGACTTCGATCTGTTCGGCGAAGGCGGCAATCTCCGGCGAGACGCCCAGGAGTCGCGCCCCATGGAGGACTTGTAGGAGGGGGTTGTAGAACGCGATCATCACCCGGTCATAGTAGAGCTTTTGAATAAGGGTCTCCGACGCATGTTGGAGGAGGACCTCCCGATCTCTCGTGGACGTGAAGGTAAGACCGGCTTCATGCAGGGTGGTCAAGTGGTCAACTCGACGTTGAAGTTCAATGGCCGTTTGCTGCACCTCCATGTATGCCTTTTGGAGTTCCTCATGTCGGGTTTCCAAGGAGTTCATCTGTTCAACGATCACCATTTCCCGCTCGGTGATTTCCTTGCGCAGCACCTGCCGGGCCAGTCCGGTGGCGAGGCGCCTCCCCGGATACCAAGGCGCAGGTTCAGCCCACCGCACTTCCCATTCACAGCAATCATCTCCTTCGGCAATACATTGCCGGTGGGTGATCGCCCCAAGGCCAAGGTGATGGATCTTTTCCGGGACGACTGCAATACCCACAGCCAGAGCGTTACACCAGATTCTGGCGCAGGCTCGTCGATAGGGGCCGAACTGCCGTAAGGCCTGCTCCATCAAGGCCATCCGCAGCACCGCACGTCCGTCGGTCACATCGAGCCCTTCGAGAAAGTACGAGCTTTTGGCATAGTGCGAAGCCCATCGCGCGGCAGTCCGGTAGATGGCTGCCACGGAAAACGGCCGCATCAACGTTTGAATGATGGGGGGGATCAACTTCTCCCTTCCCATGTTGAACTGAAAATTAGGATCGCCCGACAGGTCTAGGCAGAACTCGACAAGATAGGCGGTGAACTCATTCGAATAACTAGTCCATGGATTTTTGAGAAACTTGGAGGTGATGTGGTAGGCCCGGTCCGGGATCCGCCCGTTCAACAGGTTGACCAACTCCTCCACGATGCGCTTGCCCGCTTCCACTCCCCTGGTACGTGCGACGCTCTCTTCAAGATATTCGACATTGGACCGGATGGACACTCCGCTCATGTCTCGAATGGTTGTTCCGCTTGGATCCTTCCCGAAGGGACGAAACTCCATGAACCGGCGTTCAAGGATTCGGTGCGTTTTGGGGAGGAACACCGGATCGGTGGCCTGCTCGAGCGACTCCCTCTCGTCGGGTCCGCTTTCGGGGACAGTCCCCGATGATGGGTTCCCTGGTGCGTCTGGAAAGTCCCCCCCATGGATTGTGCTCACAATCACCTTCACCCCGCACAGGTTGTTGCTTCTGCCTCAGAAGTTGACCCGGAGATTCATAATCCCGGCATGGAGTACGGTGTCCCAGGTCCCGTTGACGACAGGCCGAAGATTATTTGTGATCGTGCGCGACTCATAGAGCTGGTTCTTGTATGCCAGGTCGATCCCGATGCCTTTAATACCGACGGGGCCCAATAGAGGAGTCTGACATTTGAGGAAGCCCAGAAACCGTCCCTGCCCTTTACAGAGAAACCCCAGGCCGACCGAGAAAGAGTTGTAGTGAGCATCCGGGACCGCCGGTTCAAACGTGTTGTCCGGTACAGGGGTTTGCGACCGTATGTATCCGAATCGCGCCGCCACTTCCCATTCCGGTAGAAGGGCCGGCTGCAACCATTTATATTCGGTTCCCACGTGGACGACGAATACGCCGCTCCAGTTTCGTGGCTCCGGTAACACGCCTCCGTTCGACAGTCGAACGTTCAACTGCTTGAAGCTATGCCAATCAGCATAGTCCACATCGACTTCCACCTTCCATTCCCGTTTGTCATCGCGCACGGGCCACAGGGCCACCGCCCCGGTAAAAGTCTGTGGCAAGGTCAGGTCGGTCCTGGCATCCGCCGAGACCGCCCCGTTGACCAGGAACTGGCCATGCAGGTTCAGGGTCGTTTGGCTCCGGTAGACGAAGGCGAGGTTTAAACGCGGTTTTCCATCGGTGCGCCACGGGGTCACGAGCATGCCGAGGTTGTACCCTATGGCGGTATCCTTCGTTCGGAGTTCCAGGTTGGTCCCCGGCGGGATGAATGCATTCACCTGAGCGGCTCCTTCTCCGGCAAAGCTGGCGAAGGTATAGATATCGAGTCCCGCTCCGATGGAGAGGTAGTCATTGAACCGATAGGCAGCAGTGGGCTTGATATCGAGCATGGGAAGGGTGGCCATCGTATCCAGGGCGGAAAAGGGAACGTTCGTGGGATAGTTCACAATGAGGCCGTACGGAGAATTCACGCCGATCCCGAGCGTTAGATTCTTCAGAAAGCCGATGTCCAGCATGGCGAGATTCGCCGTGAGGTAGAAATTGATCGGCGGGGGGAAGGCAATGCTACCGTCCAGGTTCCCTCTGAACTTAGTCCCGCCGGGGCTGGTGTAATCGTAATGTCCGCCGACCAACAGGGTTCCGCCATAGAACTGCACGCCTTCGAGTTGGGTCATTCCGGCAGGATTGTAATGAAGCGCGGAGGGGTCATCGGCCTGCGCGGCGAAGGCCGTTCCCTGGCCAGAGGCGGCTGCTCCTTGATCCATGATCCGAAATGCCTCACCCTGTGCAGTGGACGGATTCCAGATGACGGTCAGCAGGGCCAGATTCATGCCGATTGTTTTCCAGCGAGCCCACCTGTCCATGATTGATGCCTCCGCGATAATAGATGTGGCTGGGAGGTTCCGCTGTTGCGGACGGTTCCTCAGGGATCAAACTCCAGGAGGAAATGTTCCGGCCGCAGGTCGATGGGATCAAACGGGTCGTCGTTGGCGCGCCGCAGATTCTTCAGCGTGAGCACCCGCATCAGGACCTCCTGGAGGACGCTGGGGGCCAGGTGGCGCCCTAGGCATTCATGAGCGTCGTAACCAAAGAATAGATATGTCTGCGGGTCGCGATCCGGCTTGAAATGTGACGGTTGCGTGAACGGCCCGTCTTCATCGAACATGGCCGAGAGGGTGGAGGCGAAGACCACGGTGCCCTTCTTGATTTCCGTGTCTCGTCCGGTCCCCTTTGCGATCCTCGTATCTTGCGCGCAGACTCGGAACAAAACATGGTTCTGCGGGTTGAATCGCATGGCTTCCAGCGCGTACGTGAGCACCGTGCCCTTATCACCGGCTTTGGCGGCAGCCTGCGCAATGGTTAACTCGTGAGGCCGACGGATCAACTGATCAATCGTTCGCCCGATGGCTTTGAGGCTCGTTTCCACGACTCCAACCGTCAGCCCCATCATGTTGCGTCGGACGAAAGTGGGGGCGAGCTCCGGGTGCTCCAGACTGGCGCGAATGAGCTCTCTCACCACTGAGTCTGGAACGTCATTCGGCCGCATGACGATTTGTTGGATCAGGCCATCGAGGTAGGCGTTCATCTCGGCAGCCGCGATATCGGCCGCCTTTGTCCATTCCGTATCACCCCTGAGATTCAGAAAGAGTTCCGTATAGAGATCCCGTAGCCACCGCTTAAACGTGGTCTTATTGTCCGGGCCAGGATCGTCTGGCCCTGGAACTCCGAAGAACCTGTCATTCAATCCCAGCGGAACCGGCCAGGCTAGATCCTGGATGACGTCAAGTTTGCCTGTGGGACCGACGCGGCTGAAGATGGGATCGAGAATGTGCGCAAGGATGTGAGGGACCATCCTGGACACAGCGCTGGCTTGGACTGCTTTGCCCAAGATGGGCAATTCCTGCATATACCGAGGATCCCGTGCCTCCATGCCGAGAATGAACGGGCCTCGCGGCGGCCTGGGCGGCGCGATCTCCATCTTGTCGCGGTATAGCTTGACCGTAAATTCAGGGTGTTGTGTGTGATCAAGGACTTCCAGAACATCCTTGTATTTCGTCACGATTGTAATCGGGGGGATGAAGGGATCCGGATAGCCAGGCATCTGAAACACCGGCGCTTTTTCGCGCAGCTCGTCGAACATTTCCTTGGGACGATAGATCAGCCAGTCCGAAATTAACTTGCCCTGAGCTTGGGCCTTCTTGCGTGGATCCGGGATCGTCTCCTCCAAGTGGTTATATTCTTGCCGAAACGACGAGAAGGCCAAATTGGCCAGTCCGTGCAGGGCCGTGAGGCTGGGGAGAAAGAAATAATCGCCGCCGCGAGTGGTAACAAATTCTGGGAGTTTCAACGCCCAGGGGAGTCTCGGTGCAGTAGGCACTGAGAACTTCCGGGGAGTTTCCTCATGCGGTTGGCCCGCAGCGGACATATCTCGTTCGTCACGGTTGTTTCCAACGAGGGGGTCACGTTCCGTGCGATCCAGCCGAGCGGAATCCCCGCTATTGATCCAGTTGCGCTGGAGAAACTCGAACTGGCGTCCTATGTCTGCGACCAGCGCGATGAACATGAGGCCGCGGTCTTGTTTGTCGTCCTCCTTCCCTTCGAGGGCCGGGCCATAAGGGAGGCCTCGACGGATCATACGGTGGCGCGTGCTCGTCGGTTCCACTACAACCGTACCGGTCTCGTCCCGTTTGAGATCCCGTGGATGTGTTCGACGGATGTGTGCTCCCACCGGACAGGTTCTACCGTCTTGATCCATGTCGTAATTGAACGCATTCACTTTTCCGAGGTCTTTGGCGATTTCAGGATCGTCTTTATCCTGCGAGAGCAGCACCGGGCAGCCACTTGGCCAACGTCCGAGCATAAGGGCAGCCAACCGTTCTTTAGTGCCGCCGGAACCTAGGACTTGTGTGGCCTGTTCTTCCATCTGCTTCCAAAATTCGGCGACGTTCTGGCGGAGTTTCCGAATGACCAGGTAGGTGCCGTTCACGGCAAGCGGCAACGGTGTAGGCAGGGAGGGAATCCGGTCCAGCTCATCCTTATAGCCGAGAAGGAACTCCCCCAGGTTGAGCGGTTCCAGTCCCTTGCTTGTCCGCTTGCCTCCATCGGGCTGAATAGGAGGCCCAGGATTGGTCCCCTGGATCCAGGGCTGACTGATACCGTCCTTGAAGCCGAAGTGCTCTCTCTCGCCGGGGAGGCCATCGGCGGCTGTCTCCCCTAATAGCGTAACCCCCCTGTTCATCCCGTTCCCTTGAGGTGCGTGGTCTTTCACCCGCTTGACCATGATGTCGCATTGTTCGCGGTTGATACCATGCACCACCACCAGCACATGCACTTGCGCCCGGCCGAGAGGGCTATCCCATTTGTCAGGAGCACTTTCGCCGAAATCACACAAGAGTGCCGCTCGTTTTTTCATGCCCTGCTGAAACTCCACGGGGAAGCTGTTCAGCGAAGTAGGCGATACGCCCAGGGCCTTGAGTCCCTGATAGGAAACGGCCACATTGAGCATGGCGGGGGACGGAGTTCCTGTCGGCATTTTCTCCGTGGTAACGTCGGGCAGCAAGGCAGCGAGCCACTGCCGAGCGAGGACGGTGAGGTCGATTCGGTAAAAGAGATAGGTTGCGTAAGCGACGTGGTAGCCGGTGAGGATATTGCCCTGGACGTCTTGTAGGCCCCGTTGAATTTGCGCATCGATCATGATGGGACCTCCTGTGGCTTTTTCGTCCTGCCGAAATCCTCCGGAGTAGGTATGGCCAATTGCGTGAGAAATTCTCGAATTGTTTCGCCGGCTGTATCCAGAGTTTGAAGATCGATTCCCCTCACTTCCAAGCAGTGCTTCGTGGCGTCATTCTCGCGACAACAGGTTCTGATCGCGACCACCAGGTCGGCGAGTTCGGGTAAGAGAGTTCTGACGAATTCGTCGGTTGTCTCTTTCCAATAGAGTGCCCGTTTGATTTCCTTCACCGTGTGCTTCGGGTAGGCGCCATAATAGTACTCAGCCGGCACCATATATTTTCGGACGTACCGAATGAATGAGTCGGCCGGCCGAGCGCCGGGCCAACCCTCGCAGAATCCAAAAATCAGATTCAGCGGCCCTTCATCGCGTTCTGCGAATTCAGTCAGATACCCATCAAGGTCGCCGTCGAAGTTGCTCGTGAAGAGTAGCCGGGCACCTCCATCGAGAATCACCCAGCGGGCGTAATGAATGGTCTCGATCTGCTCGATGGGGCTTCGCTCGCCCTTCGCCTCATCGGCTTTTCTCTTGGCGAAGATCGCCCGTAATCGTTCCGCTCCACCCGAGACGAGGGGCGCGACGGCAGTCAACTCCGTGACATTGTTCGCCAGTTGAAGCCCGTTCTTCGGCTCTGCCATCGTCTCACCTCCTGTGTCTCAATGGAGACAGTTTCAACTGGGGGCGCACTCGGTCCCCGTTCGTCCCTGAAGTCGACCATCACGGTCACGCACCGCGTACCCAGGCTTTGTACGTTTCGTACTCAAGCTTGAGTACCCTTTCCATTTCAGGGTGAGTTGTTCTCAGCCAATCGAGGGCCGCTTTCCGGCCGATGAGTTCCGCCACCGTGTCATCGCCCCAGTAGAGGAGATGGCTGAACGGCGAGATCTGCGCAAGCCATTGCCAAAATCGCCACCACTGACCTGCATTGATCTCCTTATCGAGAAATACTGCTTGGTCGTATTGGGGATTGAGTGGTTTGAGAGGATAGCCCAGGATATCCTGGGGGTCGTAGACATTGATCCAAAGACCGTGGTCACGATCCTGCATCGTGATCGGCTCGGAAAACATCGTCGGCTCGAACCCGTACCGTAGCGAGTACAGAGCCAGCGGTGAGCCCATTGAAATAAAGTTGGCCAAACGAATCTGCGGCGGCCATGCTCGTTCGCGATCTGGTCGCGTCAGCTCGTAGAACAAATCGGAGAAGATGACCGAACCAAGGCTATGGGCGACGACTGTCAGTAATGCCGGATTGTCGGAGGTTGCTCCCTTCGCTGCGGCAGCACGGGCAATTTCTGTGCATTGCCTAAGGACGGCGTCATGGATTTGTTGATACTTAGGCTTGCCGGGAGCATAGGCGATCGGATCCCCTAAGTAATTCATGACAAATTGTCGAAGATAGGACAGGTACCGCAGGCGAGGAATCCACGCACCGGGGTGTCTGAATAGTATTCCCCATCCGACACGTTTTTCGGGGAGGCGTGGAAAGAGAAGCCTCCAGAGGTGATCCTGGTCTTTCTGGGTAACCTCCGACCAGACCACTTCCTCAATGTTGACACCTTCTTGAGCGGGCTGCGAAAGCCGGGTAACGACCGCGGCAAATTTCTTGCGAATGTTTTTCGAAAGGCCGCGATTAAATCCCTTCTTCTCGTCGCCGATTCCATGCACGAGTAATACATAGTGTGGAATCATCGGCCACCTCTCATGGGCGGGCGGCGGTCTCTGCAGTCGTGTGAGGGGAAGGCTGAAGTCGAAACGGTCGGGGAAGGACTGGAACGCGGAGCCCGAGTAGCCATCCGTGGCGACTCCTTTCTGGCCCCTCTCAGCTCCGGTCAGCTGAGCTGGAATAGGTGTTGGGCGTCATGATGGAGGTGCATCTTTTACGGAATGCGTACCTTCCGGAGGCTCCCTTTGTGACGCAACGGCGCGCATTCATCGCACCTCCCGAGATTGGTGCTCCATATCGTTGTGCCTGATTTCTGGGATTACACAGCAACAGTCGCCCCCTCTCGTAATCCAGGCAAACCCGTCTCGCCTTCGGCAGGAGCAACCCTCCGGTCAAAACCAATATTCCTTTCTGCATAATCCTGAGACAAGGTGTCATCCATTGCGGGTTTCTTCCGATGAGGCTGAACGAGCAGCAAGGCTCGTGCCATTTGGCCCTATTGAGCTGGGGTTTTCCCGGGATGCCGAGAACACTCTATTTATCAAAGTGCTTGGGCGCACTTGCTCACTCGTCGCCTCTGCGTAACAGTCGGTCGCTGTTGGAATGTATCTATTCCGTCTTGTCCGGTATCTTTTCGGATACAGCGGCGTAGGGCAGAGGCCACTACCCGCACCTTGTCGGCCAGTTCAGGAAAATGAACCAGGATCAGACGACAAAGGGATTGCGGCAGTTGAGGGTTGGCCTTCCACAAACGTCCGATTCACTCCCTCATTCCTATTTCCCTTTTGTGGACTATTCTTTCCGCCGGATGGTTCAGCCGAGCCAGTGGTTCAGACTCAACCGCACTCAAGCCGGACTATTCATGAATACCTGCTCCGGCGTCCGATCCTCTCGCCCGGCGAGGTTTTTTCTCGTTCGGCCTCCTCGATGTGGACTGCAAGTACGCCTGCGTCGGCCTTACTGGCGAGAAACTCCGGCGGGCTTCAGTCTCAAACGCCTCCCGACGGCATTCATGAATAATCCGGGTTAAGCCACGGGGGAAAATGGCGGTGGCATGGGCCTGATTAAAACAGGGGTTCGGATCCCGTGCGGACAAGACTTCCATTGCGAGCCGTTGAAAACCATGCATTAGAATGAATGATGGCAGTGCCTAAGCCGTTGTTTCCCTTTCATCTTCTGCTGCCATTTTGAGGCGATGCTTCCGGGTCCGAACTCCAGCCGACTGGCCCGCGTTCTAGTTCTCACCGCTCTTGCGCTGATCCTGTAAGGGCATCCTTATCGTGCCGACTGACGTTCATGCGCTGGACAATCAGTCTCCTCATGGTTCTGCTCAGTGGTTGCCACGGGGTATCGCTGTTTGAAGGCCCAGGGGAAAACGAACCCCCGCCCATCATGTCATTGTGGGAGCGGTATCAGCACTGTCGTACCACGACCGATTCTCTGGAGTTGTTTCGGATGATCGAGCATTTCGAAGGGGTGAAACTCTCAGGCGCCGAACCACCTTCGTGGATGAAGGGCTGGGGCGATCATGTCACGAGGCAACCTGTCCGCATCGCGATCGATCCCCAAGCACTGGGCGTGGCCTGCACGCTCAGAGCTGCCGAGGTGATGGCAGCGGCAGAGCGACTGACGGAGGCGCGAGCGTTGTACGAGCGGGTGCTCACTCGATACTCCGGCCCTGCTTGGGCCTACTACGCCGGTTTGGCCAAAGAGGCGCTCCTGCGCCTCTCGGATTCTTCTCCCGCGACCGTCGCATACATCCCTGATCGGTTAGCGCCTCACTGAACCTACTCCTGTAAGAAGCGGACAGGTCGTGTGACCTACCGTCAAGCATGTGAGGGGACCGATGAGGACGCGGTTCTACTGGAGAATCCAACACACAGACCAGGCCCTGCGCGTGATGCGCTTCCGCGTGGCCTGCTGGTGGCTAAGCCGGCAAGTAGAGTTTCTCCAGTGGCGGCTGCATCTGGAATCTGCGACGGCATCGAGGGCACTTCAGCCCATTGTTTTGCCGGTGAGGGAAGGAGAGGGCAATGCCGTGCACTCGTTGTGAAGGAACATTCGTGCGGGATCACTTCTACGACCGGATCGATGAACAGGGACGTTTTCGTCTAGGCATCTGGCGTTGGGTATCGCGATGCGGTACGTGCGGAAACGTTCTCGATACCGATGAGGCGACCGTCAACCGCAGGTCCGATGCTCTAGCGGATCACGTTTCAACCGGGGGCTTTCAGATGTTCTAGGTGTTGGATGCCGATTCCCGAGGAGAACGTCATGGTCTGTGCAACCTGTCAGCGCGCGATGCTCAGCACGAGCAGCCAAGTGTTTGAGGAAGAGAAGGGCGCCATGACGATCACTCGATGGCACTGTCGGTCCTGTCATGAAACGGCGGAGGAGATCTGGTCGAGCGCCGGGTATCGGGGGCCGAGCCGGATAGGGGCTGGATATGCTGCGATGCGTCAGCAGCGGTGCAGAGCCTCGGTTGCGGCGCGGCCCGCAGTGACGAGAGGAACAGAGGGCTATGCAGGCGGTCCCGAACGTGGTGCGCGAGCATTGGCCTGAGTATCTCATGGAAGCGGCCGGGCTCGGTCTTTTCATGATCTCGGCGGCGGTTGTTACGACGCTGCTCGAATATCCGCACTCGCCGCTGCACGGCCTGTTCGCTGATCCAGCGACCCGGCGCCTGATGATCGGATTGGCCATGGGAGCGACTGCGATCGGATTGATCTACTCTCCTTGGGGCAAGCGATCCGGCGCGCATTTGAATCCTGCCGTCACGCTCACGTTTTACCGGCTCGGAAAGATCAGAGGAATCGACGCGTGCAGTTACGTTATGGCTCAGTTCTTCGGCGGCGCGCTCGGACTCTGGCTGGTGTCCAGGGCGATTGGAAAGGCCGTTGAGCATCCCGCCGTCAACTATGTCGTTACCATACCGGGCCCGGCCGGGTCCGGCACGGCGTTTGTGGCGGAAGCGCTCATCTCGTTTGGGCTCATGCTCGTCCTGTTGATGGTGTCGAATACGAAGTCGCTCAATGCCTGGACCGGTTGCGTTGCCGGCGCGCTCGTGGCTGCCTACATCGCGATTGAAGCGCCCCTCTCCGGCATGAGCATGAACCCCGCGCGTTCTTTCGCTTCGGCCCTGCCGGCTCATCTCTGGACTGCTTTTTGGATCTATCTCATCGCCCCTCTCATCGGCATGCTGCTCGCCGCGGAAGTCTATGTGCGCGTGCACGGCGCGCATCGGGTCCTCTGCGCGAAACTGCATCATCACAACAACACCCGGTGCATCTTCCGTTGCGGTTATAGAACCTGACCTCCGGTATCTCGCCGTTCGGATCTCCTGTCCCGTTATATACGTCTCCCGTGGTTCTCGGAAATGTTGAATCCTCAGGTCTCAATGCCAATTGAAAATTCATCATTGAACATTTTCATCGAGAGTCGCTTCGCGCATCGCCTGTAAGGTCTCACTCCGTCGCTCGACAGACGTGCAGATGCGGGAGGTCGGAGGGCTGAAGAGCCTCGGCTCCGCAGGTCACTCACACCATTCACAGAAGAAGGAGGCGTTATGCGTGCGACGAACGTATTCAAGATGGGGTTCCTGTCCATGGTGGCTGCGGCAGGGTTGTTGGTGGCGTCCAACGGATTGGCTGCCGATGCCCACAGCACGACGAAGTTTGAAGGTGTGAAGGCCAACAGCGGCATGGCGACACATGGCCGATTGGGGAATAACGATACCTTAACCTGGTCCGACGAGTTCAAGATTCCGGATACCCCGGCGCCGCACTGGCAGGTAGTGGACTCGAAGGGCAACGTCTATCTGCTCAATCGACTGAAGATCAAGGGCGGCCTGCTCGGTGGAGAAAAAGAAAACCGTACGATCACGATTCCGGCCTACATCCACGATGTGGCCAAGGTGCAGATCTATTGCGCCTGGGCCGAAGCTCTGTTGGGGGAAGCCTCTTTCCCCAAGCCGATCATGACGGCCGCGGGTGAGTCCCGCGCCAACGGAATGCACGCGGACAGCGGAATGAAGCATGACGGTATGGCGATGGGCCGTTAGCGGATAACCATCAGCCGTCGGCGATCGGCGCTCAGCTTCTTTGTGAGAGTGAGGCTGGCCGCTGACGGCTGAGCGGTTTCCGCTCAGGCGAAGGAGGCAATAACATGATTCGCTCGATGGTCTTCGCAATCGTCATTCTGGGTGCAATGGTCGGCACCACGCAGGCCCAGCTGATTGAGAAGAAGGCGTTGACGCTGGAGGGCGCCAAACGGATTGTCGCCGCCGCGGAAGCCAAGGCAAAGGTGGAGGGTGCCAGGGTCGTGATTGCCGTGGTGGACGAAGGCGGGAACCTCCTCCTGCTCCAGCGTCTTGATGACACGCAAGTGGCCAGCGTAAACGTCGGCCTCGATAAGGCGAGAACCGCCGCGATCTTCCGGCGACCGAGCAAAGTGTTTGAGGAGCAGGTCCGGAATGGGCGCGTGGCCGCGCTGGCCTTGCACGGAGCCGTGCCGCTACAAGGCGGCGTGCCGATCGTCGTCGAAGGCAAGGTGATCGGCGCTATCGGGGTGAGCGGAGAGACGCCGGGACAGGATGAAGATATCGCCCTAGCCGGTGCGGCGGTCGCCGCGTCGTTTACGAAGTAGGAGCGGTCGGCTTTCGGCAATCCGTTCAGCAATACCCATCGGCGGCTGACCGCTCATTCTCAGGGAGAGGAGAACGATTATGAGATACCTGATAGCAACCTTGACGGGAGCGGTCATTGCGATGTCTGTCTCCGTCGGCTCCGCTGAATCGGTCGCCGACAAGCGCGGGCTCACGCTCGAGGGAGCCAGGCAAGTTATTGCGGCAACCGTCGACGCGGCGCGCAAGGCTCATGCTCCGGGCGGGTCCATTGCGGTGGTTGATGAGGGCGGGAATCTGTTGGCGCTTGAACGGTTGGACCAGACGTTTGCCGCCAGCGCGAATATCGCGATCGGCAAGGCACGCACCGCGGCACTGTTCAAGAAATCGACGAAGGTATTCGAAGACGCGATCAAAAACGGCCGTACCTCGATGGTGACGCTCGGGGGCGACCTTCAACACTTCACACCCCTGCAAGGCGGCATTCCGTTGGAATGGGAAGGCAAGGTGGTGGGAGCAATCGGCGTCAGCGGCGCGGCCAGCGCCCAGCAGGATGAGGAACTCGCGATCGTCGGTGCCGGGTCGCTGGGCTCGATGGAGATGACGGGCAGGAACAACGGGCATGTTCCGCTGCCGGTCACCTACATCGAGAGCCGGAGGGTATCCGCGGCCTTTGAGAACGGTGCGGTATTGGTCGGTGAGGACGAGAACAGGATGCATGCCGCCCGGAACTACATGGTGCATGCCAGCCATCGCGAGAAGGCCGGTGTCGTCGAGATCCATGAGTTCGACACGGACATTGTCTATGTCTTGAAGGGCTCGGCGCAGGTCATCACCGGCGGTACACCGGTCGGCATGAAGATGATTGCGCCGCATGAATTCCGCGCGCCTTCCGTGGACGGCGGCGAGACGAGGAGGCTCGTGCCGGGCGATGTGGTGATTATTCCGAACGGGGTGCCGCACTGGTTTAAGGAAGTGGAAGCGCCGTTTGATTATTACGTGGTCAAGGTGCGGTAGACGGATGCTGAAAACGGCCCCCAATGTTGTTCTCGGCTCGCAACCATCCTCAACGTACCCTGCGGGTACGCCTGCGGTGCTTGCATCGCCTGCGGCCTCGTTGGATGACCGTTTTGAGCATCCTGTGAGGACGGAGCGTGAAATGAACAATCGAAGAAACGGAATGATTATTTTTGCAGCTCTCGCCTTCACGCTCTGTCCAGGTTTTACCTTGGGGCAGGTTACCGGTGATGCGCCGGGGGTGCGGCCGGAGGCGATTGTCGATTTGAAAACCGACGAAGGACTGGCCCTGGTCAAGGGCCAGTGGCGGTACAGCAATGTCAAGGTGATCGATGTCGATCATCACGGCCCTGGTGCGGATCTCGCCCCGTCTGGTCCTCCGAATCGGACGCAAGACATCGACCTGCATGCCGGCGCCGCCGACTTCGACGATTCCAAGTGGGAGGTGTTGAAGCCGATTCAACTGGAAGAACGGCGTTCGACCGGACGGCTCTGCTTCAGTTGGTACCGGACCAGCATCACCATCCCGGATAGAATCGGTCCATTCAATTCCGCCGGCTCCACCGTCGTGTTTGAGATTGCCATTGATGACTATGCGGAGGTGTGGGTGGACGGCAGGTTGCCGCTGGTCTTGGGGCAGCCTGGAGGCCAGTTGATCAAGGGCTTCAATGCGCCGAACCGGGTGGTGTTGACCCGGAATGCCAAGCCAGGTCAAAAGATTCAGCTTGCGGTCTTCGGCATCAACGGCCCCCTCTCGAATCCGCCGGGGAATTTCATCTGGGTGCGCTCCGCCACACTCGATTTCTACAGGCCCGATCACATCGGGCCAGCGCAGTTCGTCAAGACCGAGATCGTGAAGACCGATCCGGTGCTCGATCAGATCGTTGCTCCGGGCACGCAGCTGGAACAACTCGCTGGTGGTTTCCTCTTCACCGAGGGCCCGGTGTGGGTCCCGGCCACCGCCAATGCCTCGGGATACCTCCTCTTCAGCGATCCCAACGCCAATACGATCTATCGTTGGTCAGCGGAAGGGCAGGTATCCGTCTTTCGCGCCAAGAGCGGCTACAGCGGTTTCAATGTCGGTGACTACCATCAGCCGGGCTCGAACGGACTCACGCTCGACCGTAGGGGCCGTCTCACGATCAACCAGCATGGCAATCGCCGTGTCATTCGCGTCGAGCCACGCGGCAACATCACGGTGCTGGCCGACGGGTATGACGGTAAGCGGCTCAATAGCCCCAACGATCTCGTCTATCGCTCCGATGACACCCTCTATTTCACCGATCCGCCGTTTGGACTCCCGAAAGTCTTCGACGATCCGGGCAAGGAGTTGTCCTATAGCGGCGTCTACTGCGTGAAGGACGGCATGGTGAAATTAGTGAGCACCGACCTCGATGCGCCCAACGGCATCGCGCTGTCTCCGGACGAGAAGACCCTCTACGTCAACAACTGGAACGACAAACGGAAGGTGATCGTACGGTACGACGTCAATCCGGATTGCACGCTTTCGAACAGCCGCCTCTTCTTCGATATGACTAATGCGCCGGGATCTGACGCCCTCGATGGTCTCAAGGTCGATCAGCAAGGCAACGTCTATTCGACCGGGCCGGGCGGGCTCTGGATCCTCTCGCCGGATGGCAGGCAACTCGGCCTCATCAAGGGGCCGGAGGATCCGCACAACATGGCCTGGGGCGACGACGACGGCAAGACCCTCTACATCACGGCGCTGACAGGGATCTATCGCATTAGAATGAACGTCGCCGGGGTGCGACCATGACCGTGTTGTTCGCAGAGAGGCGGGAACATGGCACGCACTGATAGGAATATCGAGATGCAAAGTTTCATGACATGAACGAAAAGACGGTTGTATTGCCCGGCAAACGCATGCGCGCACCATTCCAAGATAACTCTGTTCAGGAGGAGCCACTATGTCTATGACAGTTCTATACACCGCTCACGCGACTGCTACTGGTGGTCGCAACGGGCATACACAATCCGATGATGGCATCGTCAGTGTTGATCTATCGGTTCCGAAGGCGTTGGGAGGTCCTGGCAAGCCAGGCACAACCACGCCAGAAGAATTATTTGCCGCTGGCTATGCGGCTTGCTTCGGCAGCGCTTGCGAATTTATGTCGCGCCAGCTGCGGTTAATTCCTAGCACCCTCGAAGTGAATGCGGCGGTCGGCATCGGCACCATTCCCACGGGTGGGTTCGGCCTGGTGGTCGATATGACTGTGAAGATCGGTGGGCTGTCGCAGGCCGATGCCGAGAAGCTTGCGGCGGCTGGACATTTTATTTGCCCGTATTCAAACGCGATCCGCAACAACGTGGACGTGACCATCAACGTCAAGACGGTTTGAGCACGAGAATAAAAGGAATCGCACAATGAGAGCTGTCCAGATAAGCCGCTTCGGTGGACCCGAGGTCTTCGAGATCGTCGAACCCCCCACACCCATACCGGGCCACGGCCAAGTGCTGGTCCGAGTCCGCGCGGTGGGCGTCAACCTTGCCGAGACGCTGATGCGGCAAAATCGTTATGCAGTGACACCTGAACTCCCAGCGGTTCTCGGTAACGAGGTCGCCGGCGTGATCGAAGCGCTCGGGGCCGGTGTCGGGGGCTTGGCGGTTGGTGCCCGTGTCGTGGCTCCGCTGTTCGCCGCTGGCGCGTTCGTCGGAGGGTACGCCGAGTATGTGTTGATCGACGCAGATTTTGTTGTTCCGCTACCGGACACGTTGTCGTTCGAGGTAGCCACGGCGCTGATGATCCAGGGGCTCACTGCCCTGTACCTCATCAAACAGATACCTCCGCATGGCAAGACGGTGCTGATCAGCGCTGCCGCAGGAGGGGTTGGCTCGCTGCTGCTACAGCTTGCCAACCGCGCGGGGGCCAGGGCCGTGATCGCTGCTGCGAGTACGACCGCCAAACTCGACTTCGCTCGTTCACTCGGCGCCCATGCCTGTGTCAACTATACCTGGGCGGATTGGGTCGAACAGACGCGCGCGATGAGCGGTGGAGCCGGGCCCGACATCATCTATGAATCCATTGGCGGCGCGGTGACCAACGCCAGTCTCAAAGCACTGGCGCCACTGGGCCAACTCGTCATCTATGGCGCGCTCAACATCCAGAGCTTCCAGCTGGGGGTACCGGAGCTGCTGGGTCTCATTTTCAAGAACCAGTCGATTACCGGCTTCGCTTTCGCGCCCCTCCTCACCCCAGGGAGCCTGAAGACAGGGCTCGCGGAACTGTTCGATCTCGCCGTGCGCGCTCAGATTAAGGTGACGATCAGCAAGACGTTTCCGCTGGAGCATGTGGCTGAGGCACATCGCGCGCTCGAAGGACGGCACACGACCGGCAAATTGGTGCTGGTGCCGTAAACTTGAGTAGGACCCGACAGAAGCTAGCGTGGGGACCGTGGTTCAATTGGCGATTCAAATCCGATGAGGGAGGAGCGGCATAACGGCAGGAGACAGGATTATGCAGGCGCACAATTACCGAAGAGAGGAGATCGATCATGAAAGTCTCCTTTTGCAAGCTCGAAGATATTCCCGATGACAAGACCACGACTGTGGATTTCTTTGATCGTGAAGTCTTGGTCTTCAAAGTTGACGGACAACCTAAGGCTGTTCTCAATATTTGCATGCACTTGGGTGGCCCAATGAAGCGAGACGGCAACAAGTTGATCTGTGAATGGCATGGGGCGGAGTTTGAATGTGGCCAAGGGAAGTGTCTGAAAGGGCCGGCCGATCCAGGCTCCCAATTGATCACCTTGCCTACCAGGGTTGAGAACGGAATGCTGACGTACGTGTATGGCGAATAACCTGCCGATACCTGAGCGAAGGCACCCACTATGACGACGTACAACATCACGACTGTTGATGACCTCAATATCTTTTACCGTGAAGCCGGATCTCGTGCGAATCCGACGATTCTGCTGCTTCATGGATTCCCTTCGTCATCGTTCATGTACCGTAATCTGATTGACGCACTTGCGGATAAGTTTCACCTTGTCGCGCCGGATTATCCAGGGTTCGGGTACAGCTCGTTCCCAGACGCCAAACAGTTCTCGTACACATTCGCAAACTACGCGAATGTCGTCGACACGTTCACACGGGCTGTCGGACTCGAAAACTACATCCTTTACCTGCAGGATTACGGTGCGCCGATTGGTTTTCGTCTGGCCTTATTGGGCCCGGAGCGCGTCACCGCGCTCATCGTCCAGAATGGTAACGCCTATGAGGAAGGTCTGAGCAGTGAATGGGAGCCTATCAAAACCTATTGGCGCGAGCCGACGAGCGTCAATCGTGCAAAGCTGCGCGACTGGCTCAATTCTGATGGCATCCGGCTGCAATACGTCGCTGGCGTGCCGGATACGCAGATTACGATGTTCAGCCCCGACACCTGGACGCTGGACTGGGAATTTCTGGCCCGTCCAGGCAATATTGAGGTACAGCTCGACCTCTTCGGCGATTACAAAACCAACATCGCTATGTACTCACAGTTCCAGGCATTCTTCCGTGCGCATCGTCCACCGACGCTGATCGTATGGGGAAAGTATGATCCTTTCTTTATGGTATTGGGTGCGGAAGCCTATCGGCGTGATCTGCCGAGCGCAGAACTGCATGTCCTTGACGCCGGCCATTTCGCCCTCGAAACACACGCATCACAGATCGCCGGCCTGATACGTGAATTTCTTAAAACCAAGGTGTTTGGAGGTTCTGTGTTATGCAACGCTTAGACAAGCGCCCAATGAGGCACAGGACCATTTTCAACATCCTCAATGCAGCGGTAGTGCGTGGAATCCTTTGCGCTGCTGTATGGGCCACCGCTGTCGATGAAAGCAGCGTCGCAGAGACCCTCTTCACGATCAATCGTCTCGATCCGCGCTTCGATCAGCTTGTGCCGAAGGATGCCAAGCTGGAAAAGATCGCCGATGGGTTCACCTGGGTCGAAGGACCGGTCTGGCACAAGCAAGGCGAGTACGTGCTCTTTTCAGACATACCCGCCAACGCCGTCTACAAATGGAAACCTGGTGAAGGCACCAGTGTGTTCGTGAAGAACAGCGGCTATAGCGGCTCGATGCCCTATGCCGGAAAAGAGCCGGGCTCGAACGGGCTCACGCTCGATGCGCAAGGCCGGTTGGTCCTCTGCCGCCATGGCGATCGACAAATCGGGCGGTTGGAGTCAAATGGAACGATCGTCCCGCTCGTCGAGCACTACGATGGGCACCAGCTCAACAGTCCGAACGATCTGGTCTTCACATCCAACGGCGATTTGTATTTCACCGATCCGCCGTTCGGACTCCCGAAAGCCTTCGATGATCCGGGCAAGGCTCCGGTGCAAGGGGTCTATCGCCTCTCTCACGATGGAGTGCTCACGTTGCTCATCAATGACATCAAGGCTCCCAATGGGATCGCCTTTTCGCCGGATGAGAAGACCCTCTACGTATCCGATGTCGATCCGAAGCGCGCGGCCTGGCTGGCCTACGATGTGAAATCAGACGGCTCTGTCGCCGACGGCCGTGTGTTCTTTGACGCGACGCGTTGGAGAAAAGATCCGTTCTTTGGGCCGGACGGATTCAAGGTCGACCGGAAAGGGAATCTCTTCGGCGCTCGACCGGGTGGGATCAGCGTGATCGCGTCGGACGGCACGCTCCTGGGCACGATCGAGACCGGGCAACCGATGTCCAACGTCGCATGGGGGGAAGACGGGCGGACCCTGTTCATGACTGGTGGTTCATCAGTCTATCGTCTTCGCGTGACTACAGGCGCGGACCGCTACTAGCATCTATCTCAAAATAGTTGTGCCAATGGAAAAAGTCCCTACCATGCGCTCGCATGCTGCGCTTGCCCGACGACCAATGGGAACGGATTCGGGACCAAGTTTCCCGAGGAACACCTCCCGGGCAGCCGGCCCGGCCGCAAGCCGGTGCCTGCGCGAGCCGTCCTGGAGGCGGTATTGTGGAGTCTCAATACCGGCGCACAGTGGCACCCGCTCCCGTACTGCTATCCCAACTCCAAGACCGTGCAGCGCCGCTTCCAGCCGTTGCCCTGGCGAAGGGCGGCGGCGAGGGCATCGGCCCCACTCGCCGGGGCAACGCCGTCTCCTCATTCGCTGAGAGTACTACGCTGCCAATTTCCTCAGGTTGGGCAACTCGCCTGCGTCACGATGCTCCTCAAACGATTTGGAGATAGGTTCTAGTTTATCAATCGGCTTTCGGCCCGTTCAGGATCTTGCCTGGTTCTGTTAGCCCCAGGCGCGAGCCATCCCTAAGTCACTGCGAGAAATGGCCTCAAGGTGGCAGTGTCTATGATCCCCACGAACCCGCAACCCAACACATACTCGTTCCTACAGGGAGCATCCTGCCTGCTGTGAAAGGAGCCTGTGGTGTCGGTCCAGACCAGTCCGCTCATGACCCTCAAAGAGGCCGCAGACTTTTTGCGGTATAGCACGAGCTCGCTCTACAAGCGGACTGACATCCCCCGACATAAACTCTCGGGCTCCAAGGACTGGCGCTATGACCGCGAGGAACTCCTCGCCTGGGCCAAGTCCACCGTCCCTCAGCGGCTGGAGCCGAAGCCCGAGCCAGCTCAGCCATCCGCGGCGAACTCGCTGGAGCCCTGCAGGGTTCCTCGTCGCCGCAATTCCCGCTACAGGTAAAGGAATCCAGCCCCATGGTCATCCGGCACCGCACGACAAAGAAAGGCCTCGCCGGCGATATGGACTTCTGGTGGAAGAAGGCACGTTATCGGCCCTGCCTTGGCTACAACCTGGATCCTGCGCAGGAACTGATCGAAGCCGGGAAACTGGTGGAACGGATCAAGTCAGGCCAGCTCAATGGAGGGTTTACGCGTAGAGGTGGAACCACCATGGCCGACTTTCAGGCGAGCTATCTGGCCTAGCTCAAGAGCGGGGCGTGCTGGATCTGAAGAGACCGGAGCGGGTGCTCGACAGCTATCTCATCCCCGCCTTTTCCCAACCCATGCAGGATATCTCGTACAGCGATGGACCGGCCTATATCGCGAAGCGCCGTAAAGGCGGAGCCTCCGATGGGACTATCGCCCGCGAATGGACGATTCTGCTGAGCTTGATGAATTTTGCTGTGAAGGTCGATGAGATTTCGGCCAATGCCTCACAAGGCGTCACGGCATCCAAGAGTGGCGTCCGAGATCGCATGCCGACCGCAGTCGAGATTGGACAAATTTTGCCCGTCGCAACCGGTCGGCTCCGGCGTGCCTCGACGGTGGCAATGAACTGCGGGCTGCGAGAGGAAAAAGTGTGGGCGACCCGACCCAGTTGGATCGTGCAGAAGGACGGCGGGCCCTGGCTGTAGCTCCCACCCCCGAGATCCAAGAAGAAAGGAAACCCCACGCTCCTCCCCTTGAATCGATTCGCCTATGAGGCGCTCAATGCCGGAGAGCCCTCACCAAGTGATGAGCGAGTCTTCAATGAGTGGTCAGACCAGCATGCTCTGGGGATGGCCTGGTCACGAGCGACAGATGCGGCAGAGATTACGGATCTTCGTTTCCATGATTTACGACGATGGTTTGCGTCAGTGCTGGAGGATCTCGGTGATGGAGACGAGGAGGAGGTCGTGCCGCGCGAAGTCGTGAAATATCTCCTGGGGCATCAGTCGGCTGACACGCCCGGCGGTCTTCCGGAAAGGAGAAGGTGGTGGGAGGCCTGTTTTCTTGGACCGATCGGAGGTCCGCGAAGGGGGGCTGTCACCCAGGTTTATTTAACGTTTGCGACTATGCCATCCCTGCTGCATCGCTTCCATGGCCACCGTCATCGCGGCATGTCGATTCTCTACTCCCAGCCTACTGTAGATCCGTTCCAGATGTTTCTTCACGGTACGTGGGCTAATGCCAAGGATCGAGCCGATTTCAGGATTCGTTTTGCCTTGCGCGACCCAACTCAGGATTTCTGTTTCCCGCCGACTCAGGCCGAGCTGTGCGAGGGATGTCAGAGGAAGCTCTGTCCGCAGCTCATCTAAAAGCAGGAGGGAGTGCTCCCCATCTCTGACCAGGCGAATCCTCAGGGATCGGGTACCGTGGTCAATGGTGAGTGGCGTAAGCGGAGGAGGGAGATCCGGTGTGGAGTGACGTTGCGCGAGCTGCTGCTTGTGCCATTCACGGAGCAAGGAAGGGAGCCAGTCCGTTCGGCGGGTGCCTTGCAGTGCATAACTCGCCAGCATAGCATGCGCGCGTGGAGAGGCCCAGCGGATCCGGCCGTCGTCTGAGACCGAGAGAAAGCCGCGATCCATCTCCTCCATCGCCTGCTGCATGGCGGCGAGTTGCTCCTGCATGGTGCTGACGGCCTGTGCATTCCCATAGGCCTGAACGAGGTGAGGACGGAGCAGGTTGAGCATGGCGAGGTCATGATCGGCGAAATCCCGTTTAATACGGTTTAAGCCAATCGCGATGACGGAATCCTGAGTCAGGGCGATCGCGGTTCCCATATTGTAGGGAAGCTGAAGCGGCCTGTAGTACTCGTTGTAGAGCGCGGTCTTCCGGAACTCTCGTTGCGACACAAAGTCGGTGATCTTCCTGGCGGAGAAATCCTTTGTGCGTTCGACATGGGCAATCAATGGATGTTGGTGCGTATACCGCCCGAGGATCTCCTGGTCGTTGGGGATTGTCGGGTGCCCCGATGGCCAGCCCTGGTAGGCGGCATAGCGGCGGCCCGCACTCATGTCGTTATAGGAGCAAATGTCGGTTGGAATGAGTGTGGGAATGAAATTCAGAATGTGCGTCGTCAGATCGTCCCACGATCGGAGCGTGTAGAGATCACGAAGAAACTCGAAGGCTTGTCGGGTCGCGCGGTGGCGTAGCTTTGGCCCCAAGGCTCCCCCTGGTTGTGCCGGTTGCGTCGCTCGTGGCCGCATTGTCCGCGATTCACTTTGAAATAGCAAACGGCACAAGTGCCTAGGAGAAGCGATTCAAGCAGGGTGGTTGTCTTGACTCTAGATGATCCCTTGTGTAGGAAAGCCCGACATGGGAGCGGGGGAAACAATGCAGCATTTGTGGCGTTTTTGATGCGGGTGGTCTTCCTTGCTGTCATGGGCTTGCTGATCTTGTCTGGGTTGACGGGCGGCACGGCTCTGGCCGAAGAGAATAGTGACGATATTTGGGAGGTTCCTCCTGTGATTGTACGGGGGAAGAACCTAGCGCAGGAACCGGAACGCACGAAGCAGGAATTGGCCCGCAATCCCTCCAGCACCGTCTTGATCCCGTCGGAGGAGATTGAGCAATCGCGCGGCTCTAACCTCGAAGATGTGCTGCAGTTTTCCCCCGGGGTGTTCTTCCAATCACGGAGTGGAGGGACCGATGGCAAACTGAATATCCGGGGGGCCAACCTCTCGTCAAATCTGAACATCTGGGGGGTGACCTTGCTGGTGAACGGGCTCCCATTCAATGCGGCGGACGGGTTCGCCCAACTCGAATCGATTGAATTACTGGCGGTAGACCATGTGGAAGTCTACAAGGGAGCCCAGGCATTCAAGTTTGGTGCAAATTCATTGGGCGGTGCCGTGAACTTTGTGCTCAAGTCTGGTGTGAACCAGGCCGCCGTGCAGGTGAGGGGGGAGGGAGGCAGTTTCGGGTTTTACAATTCGCAACTTGCCTCAGGGCAGACCAGTCAGCCGTTCACGTTGTTCGGAGAGCCAGCGAAGAGCGATTACTACGCGAGTCTGAGCAGTAGCGGACAAGACGGTTATCGGTCGAATTCCCAGCAGCAATCCGTTCGATTCAACGGCAGTGTAGGTCTGACAGTCGACACTCGCCATCAGTTCAGGCTGACGATTGTCAGCGCCCATGTGAATTCTGCACTTCCGGGGCCGTTGACTCTGCAACAGATGGAATCGAATCCAAAGCAGGCCGGGGCGCAACTCGATGTGGGCGGCAATCCTCTTGTGTGCGAACAGGCGGCTCCGTGCCGGTATACCAACGATACCCGGCTGAATCGGATCGGATTGGCCTACCAATATCTCGGCAGCGCCGGAAGGGTGCTCACGGTCGCGCCGTTCTATCAATACTGGAAATGGTCGTCACGATTTACCCAGGTGTTGGATTACACCAGTGGGGATACCGGGGCGGAGATCCGCTATACACAGTCCGGTACATTATTCGGATTGGCGCACCGAGTGAGTGTCGGCACGTCGCCGTGGTACGGCCAAAATCCCTTCGATCTCTACAAGAATGACGTGGGGAATCGCGGCGCGCTGCTTCAGAAACGGTATATGTCGACCGTGAATCTCGGGACCTATCTGGAAGACGAAATCGAGCTGTGCCCGAGGTTGACGCTAATCCTGGGTGGTCGGCTTGATTATTCTGCTCGCGGTGCCCGAGTCACGGATTTGTCGCCACCCGGTACGTCGATCAGTGAGCGAACCGGGGAACGAGTCTTCAGCGCGCTGTCTCCCAAGGCCGGGTTTCTCTATCAACCAAGTCCCACGGCGCAGCTGTACGGGAATGTGAGTCGAGGCTATGAGGCACCGATCAATATCCAGCTGATGCAACCACTCAATGCCCAAAGCCAGCTGCCGACCGGTGCGTTCATTGACGTGGATGCGCAGCGGGCCTGGCAATTCGAACTGGGACACCGGGGCACGGCCAGAGGCGGCGATTTTGCCTGGGATATCACGGCCTCTGATCTGGAGGTGCGGAAGGAAATCCTCGTGACGGCGCTCACGGTGCCCGGCGTCGGAGAAGTCGCGACGTATCGGAATGCCCAGGCCTCCCGTCACACCGGCATCGAGGCCGGCGGGAGCATGATCCTGGCGAGAGGCCTGTTCACGGACGGAAAAAATGCATCGCACGATCAACTCACCGCCAGGACCGCGTACACCTGGCGTCGCTATCGCTTCCTGGATGATATCTACAAAGTCAGCAAGGGAGTATCGGTGCTCGATACTAGAGATGGCAACGCCATTCCTGGAATCCCTCGGCACTGGCTCACGGGCGAAATCCGCTACGCCCATCCTGCTGGATGGTGGGTAGCTCCCAATCTTGAGTGGTCACCAGCCGGGTACTACGCGGACTTCGACAACCGGGTGAAGAATCCGCCCTTCTTGATCGTAAACGTGAAAAGTGGCTATACGTCCGGCAAGTGGTCGTTGTTTTTCGAGGGGCGGAATCTGACCGATCAAAACTACGCCGGTTCGGTATTCGCTGGAGGCGCAAACAGTGCGAATGCCGCCACTTCTCGTCTGTTCCTTCCATCCTGGCCCATCAGCTTCTTCGGCGGGGCGACCTGCCAGTTCTCCTGATCCTTCGCCGCCAGTATTTCATTCGTGAGGCCCTCCGGCCATTCTGCTAGGTTTCAAGTAGGTGCTTCATTGTACGTCTGGTGGCGTATTGGCTCAGGACGGTTGCCGCGATATCGTCCGCCTGCCGCATTCGAGCATTCATGCGAGGGATGAGAGGGATGAGCGACGGGTTGTCGAAGCGAGAGCAGGCGGTGCTGTCCTGGTTGGGCCACGGGTTGTCGAATAAGGAAATCGGTCTGGCCCTCAGCATCAGTCACCGTACCGTTCAGAAACACTTGCAGAGGATTTATCAGCATCTGGGGGTGCAAACGCGGGCTGAAGCCATCGTGCGGATGCATCAGGAGTTCAGAAAGACCGGTCTATGACAGTTGTGTGGCTTCAAGACGGAAAGTTACTGACGTACATCGCTGTACGCCACCTGGCGCATAGTGATTTCCTGCGGTTCCGCCATACAAATGTGCCTAGTTGAGCCAATGCGATCAAGTGGGAGGGCGTGGCCGGCCGCTCTGATGAAAGGCGTTCCCGGATGGGGAGGTGCCGGAGAACGCGATCAGTCAACCTTCAGTGAAGACAAAGGAGCCGTCCATGCACGTACTCGAAGAGTTCCGCACTGAAAACATCCAGCGTATTAAGTCTACGCGTCTTGTGAAGTCGATTCTGGAAGGCAGGCCGGAGAAACACCATTACATTGGCTATCTGGTGAACGTTTACAACTACGCGCAGTATAGCCCGACTGTCATTGCGCTGGCGGCGTCTCGCTGTGTGCAAACCCACCCCAAACTAGGCCGCTATTTGTTCCACCATGCGGGGGAGGAAATCGGCCACGAACACTGGGCCTTGTCCGACCTCAAGGATTGCGGGTTGCAGGAAGAGCGCATCAAACAACTTCGGCCTACACCCGCCTGCATGTCGATGGTCGCACTCGAGTACTACGTGGCAGGCACCTGGAATCCGGTGGCGCTATTCGGGTGGCTGTATACGCTGGAGTCGTTGGGCGATGCCATGGGCACGTTCCTCTCCCAATCATTGGGGAAGGGACTCCAGTTGGGCAGCAAGGGGGTCTATTTCCTCGAAGGACATGGGGAGGCGGACCACGATCACACGCGGGACCTGGAAGAGCAGATCACCAAGCACGTGACGAGCACACAGGACATGGACGACATTTTCTACATCGCCCAGATCTCCAGCGATCTCTATGCGCGGATGATCGAAGAAGTGGGAGAACGGGATCACCAATGGCTCTCGACACTCGCCTGACACGAGACCCGACGGAACTCGAGGCTATTTACCGGTTCCGCTTCCAGGTCTATTACCATGAACTCGGCGCGCAGTTGCCAGACGACGTGATCCGCAGTGGCCGGCTGCGCTGCGACTTCGACGACGTAGCCTACAATTACGTCAGCTTCGAGGGTGGCCGCGTCGTGGCTTGCCTTCGTGGCATTGACTTTGTCGATTTGCCGAACTCAGCCCAGTTGATCGAGAAGTATAGCCTTCGGCCGGCGATTCAAGACCTTGATGCGGCATGCCTTGGCTTTACCGGGCGCATGGCCGTCGCGGAGAAATTCAGAAGAAGTTCGCTGGTGCATCGATTGATGATGCTGGCCACGGATGACGCAAGGCAACGTGGAACGCGGCTCGCCTTTCTTGATTGCAGCCCGCACCTCTTGCCCTTCTATGAGGCCATTGGCTTCAGACGGTATGCGCCGGCATTCAGTGATCCGGTATTCGGGTTTAAGCAGCCGTTGCTCTTCATGTTGCGAGATTATATCGGGCTCAACGCGATCGGCTCCCCATTGGCCAGGACTTTCAACCCGTGTGAAGACGATCCTGAGATCAGAGAGTGGTATGCGCGCCACTACGGCGCCTATGCAACTTGCCGGACCGCCACGCTGCTTCCCAGCGGCGCCCTGACCGATCTGGCCGAACGCGTTTTTAGCGGAGAATTGACCGAGGTTCCACTCTTGCGGAACCTCTCGCGGCAGGAAATCGATCTCGTGCTGAGGAAATCCACCATCGTGCATGCTCAGCCTGGCGATGTAGTGATCCGATCCGGCTTGCGGGATGAATATCTGTGTGTGGTGCTCTCCGGCCGTCTCGAATCCCATCATGCCGGCCATCATCTCGAAACCATGGGTCGGGGAGGTTTCTACGGGGAAACCGAATTTCTCACCAGCCGTCCACGTATCGCAGAGGTACGTGCGTGTGAATCTGCGGAATTACTCATTCTGCCGACCGAGTATCTCGCCCAATTGATCGAGAAGGATGTGGTGATCGGGCGTACGTTGATGAGGAATCTTGCAATAGCCATGGCTACTCGGTCGGCCGCTCGCTTGGACGGCATGGCGGCCTTGTCCTCACAATTGGGTGCCAAAATTCACATGGCTGCTGCCGCCACTCACGGCGCACATATCATGGGAGGGGAGAGGACTTCACATTGACCTCTCCGGAAACATGAACAATCGCTGTACTGTTTTGAACCTCGGTATTCCCATGGTCGGGTCCATCTATGCCGTTTTGCATTTCACGGAGAGGGGGATTGGCTGGATCGAAGTGTCTTGCCTGATCCTTTTTTTTACGGTGATCGGCTTGGGTATCACGCTGGGATTTCATCGATATTTCACCCATCAAGGTTTTCATGCCATCACGCCACTCGGGCTATTCCTTGCAGCAGTGGGGTCTATGGCGTTTCAAGGGCCGGTCATCGGTTGGGTAGCAGATCATCGCCGACACCATCGCTATACTGACCAGGATGGCGATCCCCATTCACCTCATGTTCCGTGGCGTGGTGGGTGGTTTGGCCGATTGGCTGGCTTACTCCACGCCCATGTCGGCTGGATCTTTACGGAGCCGGGGTCCTCTTATTCCGTATACGCACAAGATCTATTGAAAGATCCTACCCTGGTTTTGATCGAACGCACCTATCTCTTCTGGGCTGGGCTGTCTCTCGGATTGCCATGGCTCTATGGGTATGTGCTGGGTGGTCCTGAGCATGGGCTGGACTGTTTACTATTCGGCGGATGTGTTCGAGCCGCTCTGATGCAGCACTGTACCTGGTCGGTCAACTCCTTTGGGCACGCCTATGGATACCAAACCTACAAGACCGGAGAGCAGAGTCGGAACAATTTCGTCGTGGCCATGCTGACCCTGGGGGAGGGGTGGCACAACAACCATCATGCGTTCCCGCGCTGTGCGTTTCACGGTCTTAAGTCTCATGAGTATGACGTAACCGGTTTGATTGTAAGGGGCCTGGAACGACTAGGGCTAGTGAGTGACGTCATCCATCCCACTCAGGCCTTGCTGGATCGGGGCCGGCGATAATATTCGGCAGAGGGAATAGGAAACGGAGAAAATGTACCCAGAGTCATTTCCCGTCCCTGGCTGGCCGGATGGTGCCACTATTATTGAAATTGGCTATTGCTCGGCAACGGGAGATCGGAGGTCTGTCCTAGAGTAGCGCCTGAAGCTTGCTGAGGGTTTCTTCGACCGCGTCAAGCGGTGCCGTGCCTTTCTTGACGGCTTTTCTGATTTTCCAATCCAGACTGTTGACCTGATCCGCTATGACAACACTGGTCCGGCCCGGCTCACTGCTCAGTACGACTTCGAATGGGTAGCCTTTCTTCTGGCTGGTCATGGGGCAACAGAGCATCAAACCGCTGGCTCGATTATAGCTAGTCGGAGATAGCACGAGTGCTGGCCGATGGCCCGCTTGCTCGTGCCCGGCTTGCGGGTTGAATTGCAGCCAGACGATGTCTCCACGGTCTGGCACATATGGCGGTTTTCGCATTACAGGGCCTCGCGGCCGACCGGCCCGCCGAAGTCGAGTTCGCCATGCATGTTCTTGGCGGTAATGCGTATTACTAAATCCTCCAGCCGGTACACCCGGCGGAGATGCGGCTTGAGTACGACATTGCCATTGTTTACTACGATCTCTAGGGGGTCGTGTGCCCTGAGCCCTATTTGCACGGCGACACTCTTCGGGATCCGGATCGCCAAACTGTTTCCCCATTTTTGCGCAGTCGTTTTCATCGTGCTCCCTGGTAGTAGATACGATGTAGATACTACTCTAGGCTACCGGTTGCGTCAAGCGGTGCGATTCCGGTCTTCGGGCATGGCCAGGCATCCGGCTTCGTCGCCGATCCAGCCGTTTTTATAGGTGAGTTTGAGGCAGCCTTTCGTCGGCACCGCTTCGATTACATTCCTAATGCATCACGCCGTTGCGCAAACAGTCTAATATCAAACAATTGCTCTATGGCAGAAGCTCGTGACCGTTGATGTGACACAATAGCCTCAGCTACTCGCTTTTAAATCACAGCAATAATCTTCTCCGTTTCTGTGGGCATATCACCCCAGAGGCTAGAACCTATCTCAAAATTGAAAAACGTGGTTGCGAGCGAGCGCAATCTCCAGCGACCAAGCAAGTGGCACGCGCATTTTCGGCCCAATGCGATCTGTTGCACGGCAAGTCCCTGCGTTGAGTGAGCCCGACCACATCGAAAATCGATTTGGAGATAGGTTCTAGCCTCCTGTAAGACTTTCCGCCACCGGCCGACTCTCGTTCAGTAGCGTTTCAACCCCCGGAGTCATATGGCCTCACATCGTCGGATGCCTTCCGCTTCACCGCCGCCGATTCCGGCAGAACAGCAGCGCCTTGACGAGGACGCGCAGCGCCGGCGGCACTGGAAACGCTGGGGACCCTATTTGAGCGAGCGCGCGTGGGGAACGGTGCGTGAGGACTACAGTCCTTATGGAACAGCCTGGGACGCGTTTCCCCATGACCAGGCCCGGTCGCGTGCCTATCGCTGGAACGAGGACGGTCTCGCCGGCATTTGCGATCGCCATCAGATCATCTGCTTCGCCCTGGCCTTGTGGAACGGGCGAGACCCGATCTTGAAAGAACGAGTCTTCGGACTCACCGGCAACGAAGGCAATCACGGCGAGGATGTGAAGGAGTACTACTTCTATCTCGACTCGACGCCGACGCACTCCTATATGAAATATCTATACAAGTACCCGCAGGCAGCGTTCCCCTATGCCAGGTTGGTCGAGGAAAATCGCCGTCGAGGACGCCATGATCCGGAGTTCGAACTGATCGACAGCGGTGTCTTCGACGAGAACCGGTATTTCGATGTGTGCGTGGAGTATGCCAAAACGACGCCGGAAGATCTGTGCATCCGTATTCAGGTCATGAATCACGGGCCAGAGGAGGCGCAACTCACGCTGCTGCCGACCATCTGGTTTCGCAACACCTGGTCCTGGGGCACGGACATCCGGCGTCCTCGTTTCAAGCAAGGGGAGTCGATCGACCACATGAGGGTCATCGAGACGCAGCACGAACACTATGGTCTGCGCCGGTTGCTCTGCGAAGGCGAGCCCACCCTGCTCTTTACAGAAAACGACACCAACAGCCGCCGTCTCTATGGCGATCAAACCGGCTCCCGGTACGTGAAAGACAGTTTTCACGACTATGTCGTGCAGGGTGAGAAGGAGGCGGTGAATCCGGATCATCTAGGGACCAAAGCTGCGGCTCAGTATGTGCTCACGCTCGCGCCTGGTGAGACACAGACCGTCCGCTTGCGATTGACTGATGATGGCCGTAGCCCGGGGTTCGCGGAGCAGGACTTCGAGGCCGTCTTTGCGGCGCGCATTCGTGAAGCAAACGAGTTCTACGACGGCCTTGCCCCGGCCCATCTGTCGGAAGACGCGCGCTGTATCCAACGGCAGGCCTTTGCCGGACTGCTTTGGAGCAAGCAGTTCTATCACTACGATGTGAACCGATGGCTCAAGGGCGATCCGGCAGGGCAGTCTCCCCCGCGTGAACGTCACCACGGCCGGAACTCGGACTGGACGCATCTCTATAACGCCGATGTCATCTCGATGCCGGATAAGTGGGAGTATCCCTGGTATGCCGCCTGGGATCTCGCGTTTCATTGCATCCCCCTCGCGCTGGTGGACCCGACGTTCGCCAAGGAGCAGCTCGTCCTCATGCTGCGCGAATGGTATATGCACCCCAACGGTCAGATTCCGGCCTATGAATGGGCATTCGGCGACGTGAATCCCCCCGTCCATGCCTGGGCGGCCTGGCGCATTTATAAGATCGACAAGAAGCGGAACGGCGTCGGCGATCGACGGTTTTTGGAACGCGTCTTTCACAAACTGTTGTTGAATTTTACCTGGTGGGTGAATCGCAAGGACGCCGAGGGCAAGAACATCTTTCAAGGCGGGTTTCTCGGTCTCGATAACATCGGGGTTTTCGACCGGAGCGCGCCGCTGCCGACCGGCGGCCACATCGAACAGTCGGATGCGACCAGCTGGATGGGCATGTACTGTCTCAACATGCTGACGATCGCGTTGGAACTGGCCCGGGACAATCGCGCCTATGAAGACGTGGCCAGCAAATTCTTCGAACATTTCGTCTACATCTGTCGCGCCATGAATAACATCGGCGGTGAGAACATCGAGTTGTGGGATCGTGAAGACGGCTTCTTCTACGACGTGCTGCACCTGCCGACCGGGGAAACCCAGCACATGAAGGTCCGCTCGATGGTCGGTCTGATTCCTCTCTTTGCGGTCGAGACGCTCGATTCAGAACTCGTGGACAGTCTGCCGCGCTTCAAGCACCGGATGCAGTGGTTCATCGAGAACCGGCCGGACTTTGCGCAGCATCTGGAAACGCAGTCCTGCGACGGCGGCGTGCGACGCTTTCTCTCGCTGGTCAGCCGAGATCGCCTGAAATCCGTGTTGCGGTACATGCTGGATGAAGAGGAGTTCTTGTCTCCCTACGGCATCCGCGCGCTCTCGCGTTATCACCGCGATCATCCCTTTGTGATGTCGGTCATGGGCCGTGAGCATCGGGCGGAGTACGAACCGGCGGAATCCGGCACGGGCTTGTTCGGAGGCAATTCGAATTGGCGCGGGCCGATTTGGTTCCCGGTCAATTATCTCCTGATCGAGTCGCTGCAAAAGTTCCACTACTTTCTCGGCGATCAGTATCGGGTGGAATGTCCGACGAGGTCGGGTCGTCACTCCACGCTGTGGGAAGTGGCGACCGAGATCTCTCGCCGGTTGATCCATATTTTTCTCCGGAATGCCGACGGAACGCGTCCGGTGTTCGGAGGCACCCGGCGTTTCCAAGACGATGCCCATTGGCGCCACCATGTCTTATTCTACGAATATTTTCATGGGGACAATGGCGCCGGGATTGGGGCAAGCCATCAAACGGGCTGGACGGGATTGGTGGCCAAGCTGATTCAGCAATCGGGGGAGTGAAGCAGCCGTCAGCCCTCGCAATCAGCAAGAGCAAGAAGCGGAGGCATTCTCTCAAAGGCAGATTGCTGAGGGCTGAACGTCAGGAGTCTGACATGAAAATCGGGACGCAAGACTGCCAAGACCTCGAACGGGCGTTGAGCCTCGAATGGCTTGAGCAAAACGGGAGGGGGGGATTCGCTTCCGGTACGGTCGCGGGGGCCCATACCCGCCGGTATCATGCGCTCTTATTGATCGCTCGCAAACCGCCGAGTGAACGGTTCGTGTTGGTCAATCATCTTGAAGAATGGCTCGCGATCGACGGTCAAGTCGTGCCACTGTCCACAAATCTCTATCCGGGCGCCGTCCATCCGGCCGGGTATGAACATTGTGTCGAGTTCTCCACCGACCCCTGGCCGATCTGGACGTTCGTCTGCAACGGCATGAGGCTTCAGCGGGAGATCCTGCTGATTCAGGGCCGCGATCTGGTCATTGTGCGATGGACGTTGCTCGGGAGGAAGAAACAGCGGGCCGTGCTTCGTGTGAGACCGAAACTCACCGCGCGCGACTATCATGGGACGCATCACGAGAACGGGAGTCTCTCGACCGAGGCTTCGATCGGGGACGGCCTCGTCGCCTGGCAGCTCTACCCCGATGTGCCACCGGTGCGGGCGGTTCATTCAGGGAGGTATCGCCATGAATCGGAATGGTATCGGTCCCTCCAATTTCCCGTCGAACGGGAACGAGGGCTGAATAGCGAGGAAGACTGGTGGTCGCCCGGAGAGTTTACGTTCGAGCTTGAGTCCGGATCCCCTCAGACCATGGTCCTGACCAGCGAGGCCATCGACCGGCTCGACGTCGGCGCTCTCGTGCAGGGCGAGAAGGTTCGCCGCGACACAGTCCGACAAGCGGCCTCGGCTGATGACGCTTTGGCCGGCGAACTCCGGCGTGCTGCGGAATGTTATCTGTCCGAGCGAAGGAATCGGCAGACGGTGATCGCCGGCTATCCCTGGTTCACCGACTGGGGGCGAGACACGTTTATCTCATTGCCAGGGCTCTGTCTTGTCACCGACCGCCATGACGTCGCCTGGCAGGTCATCGAGTCCTTTGCGGCGCATGTCTCGGAGGGAATGGTGCCGAATCGTTTCCCCGATGTCGGCGAGCAGCCGGAATACAATACGATCGACGCCTCGCTCTGGTTCATCCATGCGATCGATCGTTACTTGCAGGCATCGCAGGATGAGGTCCGTGTCCGTCAAACAGCCTGGCCGGCGGTGAAACAGATCCTCGACGGTTATCGACACGGCACGCGGTATGGGATTCGGATGGATGAGGATGGGTTGATCACGGGTGGAGTGCCCGGCGCACAATTAACCTGGATGGACGCGAAGGTCGGCGACTGGGTCGTCACCCCGCGCCATGGAAAACCGGTGGAGATCCAGGCGTTGTGGGTTCGAGCGCTGGAAGTCGGCGAAACACTCGCCCGCCGGTACGGTGAAGCGGACTATGCCGCTCGGTGCCGGGCTGACCGCCTCCACGCGATCGTTTTGTTCCGCAATCGATTCTGGTACGAGCAAGGCGGGTATCTGTACGATGTCATCGACGGTCCGGAAGGCGACGATGCGTCGCTCCGCCCCAATCAACTCTATGCCATCTCGTTGGTTGAGGAACTCGTCCCGCGCGACCGCGCGCAGCAGATTCTTTGCATCGTCGAAGAGCAACTCTTGACACCAGTGGGGCTCCGCACCCTGTCGCCGCGTGATCCTCGCTACCGCCCGAGATACGAAGGGGGCGTGGTGGAACGTGACGGCGCGTATCATCAGGGTACGGTCTGGCCGTTCTTATTGGGTCCGTTTGTGACCGCCTGGGTCAAAATATTCGGTGAAAGCGCCGCAGTGCGGAAGACCGCGCGCGGTTTTCTCTCCGGCCTCGAGGCGCATCTGCATGAAGCTTGTCTAGGACAGGTCTCGGAAGTTTTCGACGCTGAAGCTCCCCATCGGCCTCGAGGCTGTTTCGCCCAAGCCTGGTCTATCGCGGAGCCCCTGCGGGCGTTGGTGGAAGACCTTGGCATTCAAGCCAAGGCTGAAAACGTCACGGTAAAACAGATTCTTGCGCACCAGTGTAAGGAAACGGTTCCTCCATCGACTCAGCAGAAGAAGGGCAAGTCAGTGCAACGAGGGCGGGGGAAAGACGCGATGCTTACTGCCTGATGTCGAGTCGTAAGGAGCGGGAAGAAGCGAAGAACATTGCGCAACATGATCACCACGTTATTGGCTCATATCACTCTCCCCTGCAAAGAAGTCACCCGCTTGGCTTCTCAAGCTATGGATCGACCGCTGCCCTGGGCGACCCGGCTCAGTCTCCGGCTCCATTATTGGATCTGCGACGCCTGTGCGCGATATCGGGTTCAATTACACACCATTCGGCAAATATTGCGACGTTCGGGCGAACAGTGCCGGCACGGCGAGGCTTGGTCTCCCTCTCCTGCAATCAAAACCCGTCTGACGGAAGCGTTCCGCGCCAGGCTCAAGTAGGCGGCCAGGGTCTGTTCCCGGCCATTACGCGTAAGCGGAGCGGGGGAGCGACCTATCCGTTCGGGAAAGGACGACGATGACCCCACCCATCAGCGACGTTGCGTTTACCGAATCTGTGAAGGCGGTTCAACAACGCATGGGGTCACGGACGCATTATGAACGGATGGAAACGGCTGGTGGGTGGGAGCATGCAATCTCCAAGGATCTAGCCGACTTCATCGGCGAGCGTGATTCGTGTTATTTAGCCACCGCCAACGCGAAAGGTCAGCCCTATATCCAGCATCGTGGAGGACCAAAAGGGTTTCTCAAGGTGCTGGATGAGCGCACCCTGGCCTTTGCCGATTTCGCGGGGAATCGGCAGTATATCTCGGTCGGGAATCTGGCCGAACACAATCGAGCCTTTCTGTTTCTCATGGATTACGCCAGCCAAACCCGGGTCAAAATCTGGGGCACAGCCGAAGTCGTCGATCATGATCCGCGCCTCGTGAAGCAACTCACCGACCCGAGCTATAAGGGGAAGCCGTAACGCGCCATCCGCTTTCACGTTGAAGCCGTCGATATCAATTGCCGACAGCACATTCAACCGCGGTTCGCCCAAGAGGAGGTTGAGGCCCTCGTGCAACCTCTGCGCGCTCGGCTGGCCGAATTGGAAGCCGAAAACAACGCGTTAAAGCGCGCAGGTGCAGAACGTACCAGGTAGTGCATCAACCGTCTGTACCTAACCGTGCGGTGCGTTCGGTCAGGGAAGTTGCAGGCCGATGCCGAAGCTCGCCGCGTAGCCGTTGGCCGTTGCTGTCGGAGCGAGCATGAGTTGGTCCCCGCCACGCCGGAAGATGCGATCATCCTGGTTTCGCGCGTTGCGGCGGCCTTTCGAGACATAGGGTTGATCGGCGTACACGCGATCCGTGAGTTCGTCATCGAAGTACATTTGCGACGTGAACTCAAAGTGCCGCTCGGCGGCGTGCGCAGTCCGAACCTTCATGTGAATGTGCACCGTCCGGCCCGCATACCAACCAGGATAGATGGTGACAAACCTGGCCTCGCCGCGCGCGTCGGTGATCTGATAGCCGCGCAAAAAAATCTGGCCGACGGTGTTGAAGCCGGCATCTCGCACATCCGAGTAGACGCCCGACGCATCGCAGTGCCAGAGGTCCACTTGGGCGCCGGCTAATGGCTGACAATCTCCGGAGCCAAGCTGGAATATTTGCAATGTCAGCGCAAGTGGGGTCCCGGGTTTGACCTGCCCGGTTGTCGGGTCTGAACAGATGTCGGAGCGATTCAAGCGTTCATCGACGAAATAGGGGCCTTCGGTCTGCTCCGGCCTGACCACACAGGAGGGAATTTGCGCCCCCGCGATAGACTGCCGAGAAAACAGAGCCCCACCCATAAGCCAGAGCGCGCCGGTGGCGCCGAGCAATGTGACCACTTGGCGACGGGAAAGAAGCCGCTCAAGGCTGATTGTAGAACCATTCGATCTACGCATAGAGCTCCAAATCCTTGAGGACTCCTGTCCCCGTTTCAAGGTGTCTGTCAAATCCAGGCCATCTCGGCTTAGACAGCGGGGGTGCCGCCAGGAAGCAATAGGACTCTGCCTTTAGTGATAGGGACCGTAGGGAAGTCCGTTTTCTGAAGACTTGAGTGCCTTTGCGGTGAGCTTACGAGCCGGTACACGGAGATCCCTGTCCATGACCACAACAGGTCCGCCGCCACCAGTCACCGTAGGATCGAATTCATCCCGCGCGCTGTTTTTCCAAATGTCCTGCCCCGTGGCAATATCCACTAACTTGTATTCCGCCGCCACATGAATCAGAGGGATAATCATCCAGGTTGGTTCCCATTCAGTAATGGTAACCGAGAGAATGGCATCCGCACCCGTCAGCTTGTGTAGGGATGAGGGGCCGGCAACCGACATATCGGCGGGTATTGCGCCCACGCCAGAGAGGAGGGCTTGTGTTGCAATCGTAGGAAAGACATAGTACCCATGCTCAATAAATTGCCGATTGAGAGTCATCTCAAAAGCCAGTCCTGCTTCCGGTTTTCCAGACTTGTTGATGGGAGGGAGCACGAGTATTGAGGGGCGTCGGTGCAGTGAGGACGAATCTCCCGACGGTTGCAGCCCAGTGTTCCGAATCACTCTGAGCAAGTTGTCGATGAACTGCTTGGATTCAGGATAGAGCGCACTCTCCTTGCTAATCTGCTTGATCGCCTCGGCCTTGTTCCTCGCCATGTGAAGAAGGATGCCATGATCGGCATAAACCCCAGGGGGAATTCTGGCTGAAACCATTTCGGCGGAAACGATAGATTGATCCAACAATGCGGCACTCTGATTGGCACCATCCGGTCCGCCTAACGCCAACAAACTCTGTTCGTACACACCTAAGTCGTACGTCGCCTTGCACCCGGCTAGTTGCAGGACCAGCACTAGACTCGACAACGCCTTATATATTAGGGGAATCACACAGGCTCGCGGAGGATTGGCAATGAAGCGGTCACTCTTTCGGAACATTCCACGGCACTCCATGTAAGAGGGTATCGATTTCACGAGTCGCTTCCAAGCTGGCGGGGTAGGTTATTCGGTATTTCAGTGCCCACGCACCGCCTACATAATTAAACAGGCACAGGTGGGATCGGAGCGGTTGTCGCCGCCCTGCGAACTGATCCTCGTATTCGAACGTGGCCATCCTTCCGACATGGAGGGTCCCGCCGATCGGAACTGAGATCTCTGTGTCTTCAATCAGTCGTGCGCCAGGCCGAGCCTGGAGGACTTCGCGTGTGCGCGTTTCAAACTCACTCTTGGCGAGGAATGTCCGTGCCGAGGCCACCGTTCCTGGAGGCGAGCCAATGGAGACCAATGACGGGGCGGGATACACATAAACAGTCACGGCGATTTTTTGTTGCCTCAAGTAGAGGTCGTATCCTGCACTGAGATCCAAACCATCCTGGTCATAGCGTTGAACCAAGCTTCGTCGAAAATCGCCCACTGACAGAGGGAACGTCATTCCCGAACGCTCATGCGTATAGGCGCCCTCGGCGAAAATCACTTGAGGCTGAGTAAGTGGGCGCGGTCGAGGGGGACAGCCAGCGAGTAGACTCGAGAGCAGAATAACAACAGATATGACGATTAACTTGGTCATTTGACGAAAATTCTAAGCAGATTACCATCTGAAATGAATTTCGGGTAGAAAGCAGCTGAATGCCGCGTGCGGAAAAGCAGGAGGGATATGAGGCTTATTCAAGCCGAAGGCCGCCGGGGCCCCTTTCACAAGAGGCTCCGGCGGCGGTGAAGAAAATTCGTCGCAGCGCTACCGTACTTCGACGTTGATGGTCTGGGTGGCGGTGAGGAGGGCGTGGTCCTTGGTGGCGCCGGTCACGGTGACCTTGTGTTTGCCTTTGGGCACGCCCTTGAACGTGCCGCCGAAGCCCTTCTGGTATTGATCGTCCAGATACACATGGGCATGTGCGGCTTGCGAACCCTTAGTCAAATCGTACTTCAGCTCAAAGCTGTCGCCAACCTTGTCTCCATCCTTGGGAGCCGTGATCACGATCTTCGACCCGTCCTCGATCGGCTTGTCTGCGGCAAAGACCGGTGTTCCGCTGAGCGCGCTCACCAACGCGATGCCCAGTCCCATAAATCCGATACCCGTTGTCACATGCATAACGGCCTCCTTGTTTGACCCAGTGAATGATCACGAAACCCTCTCACCACCTACGGATCAATCGCTCGGTTGGATTCTTTCCTCCGGTGTAAGACTTTGCCGCTTCTTCCGACTACCGGTCATGGCGACTCACTACGACATCATCATTATCGGGACCGGCCCTGGCGGGGGCACGCTGGCCTATAAGCTGGCGCCTTCAGGAAAGAAGATCCTCTTGTTGGAGCGGGGCGGATATCTGCCGCGTGAGAAGGGCAACTGGAGTTCCAAGACCGTCTTCATCGACAACAAATACAAGGCCAAGGAAACCTGGAAAGACAAAGACGGGGGCACGTTTCACCCCGGTATCCACTACAACGTCGGCGGGAATTCGAAGGTCTACGGCGCGGCGCTGTTGCGCATGCGCGCGCAGGATTTCGGCGAGGTCAAACATCACGGCGGGATTTCACCGGAATGGCCGATCGGCTACGACGACCTTGAACCCTATTACACCCAGGCCGAGTATCTGTACCATGTGCACGGCAACCGCGGGGAAGACCCGACCGAACCGAAGGCCAGCGCGCCGTATAAATATCCCGCCCTTACCCATGAGCCTCGCATTCAAGAGCTGCATGAGGATTGGCAGAAGTGCGGCTACAAGCCCTTTCACCTGCCGGTCGGTGTGATGCTGGATGAGGATCATAAGGAAAAGAGTCTTTGTATCCGTTGCGGGAGCTGCGATGGCTTTCCTTGTCTTGTCAATGCGAAGGCGGACTCCCAGGTGGTCTGTGTCGATCCGGCGTTGCAGTATCCGAACGTGACGCTGCTCACCAATGCACTGGTCGTCAGATTGGAATCGAGGGGGACAGGCCGTGAAGTCACGGGCGTCGTCGTGGAGCGCGACGGCCGGCCGGACATCTTCACGGGCAACATTGTGGTGGTCTCAGCCGGCGCGATCAACTCGGCCGCGCTCTTGTTAAAGTCCGCAAACGGGAAACATCCCAACGGGCTTGCCAATTCCTCCGACCTGGTGGGCAGGAACTACATGTGTCACAACAATTCGGCCATGCTGGCGATCTCCAAGCGGCCGAACCCGACGGTCTTTCAAAAAACGATCGGCCTCAACGACTTCTACTTTCCCTCGACTGAGTGGAATTATCCCATGGGCCACATCTCAATGATCGGCAAGCAGGATCTGGATTCGCTGCGGGCCGGGGCGCCGGCCTTTGCGCCGGGGTTGGCCCTCGACATGATGGCGAAACATTCGCTCGACTTCTGGATGACCTCGGAAGATCTGCCCGATCTGAACAACCGCGTGCTTGTCGGCAAGGACGGGAGCATCACCCTCGCCTATACGGAAAACAATCTGGAGGCGCATCAGCGCCTGGCTGCCAAGCTCAAGAGCATGCTCGATCATCTGGGCTGCGAAGAACATCTGCTGCCCACGCATCTGTATCTGGGGAAGAAGATTCCGATTGCCGGCACGGCACACCAGTGCGGGACCGTCCGCTTCGGGCGTGATCCAAAAACCAGCGTGCTGGACGTGCACTGCAAGGCGCACGATCTGGATAATCTCTACGTTGTGGATGCGAGCTTCTTTGTCTCCAGCTCAGCGGTCAATCCCTCGCTGACGATCATCGCGAACGCCTTGAGAGTAGGGGATCATCTGCTCTCAAGACTTGCGTGAAACGACCGGCGTGAAAGGTGAAACGTGCCGAGTTTTGCCAAGAAAGTTGCGCTCACCGCCCTGCCGCTCCTGCTACTTTTCACCGGGCCGTCGGAAGCCCAGGTTGCCGTCCAATCCGTCGCCTCCGTCGGCTTCACCGTCTCGGATATGGACCGATCCATCGCCTTCTACCGGGACGTGTTGACGTTCACGCCGCTGAGTGACGTGGAGGTTGATGGGCCTGAATATGATCAATTCTGGAGCATGTTCGGCGTGCGCGCGCGAGTCGTGAGGCTGCAACTCGGCGAGCAGCAACTGGTGCTGACCGAGTTTCTCTCGCCCCCGGACCTGCGACCGATTCCGATGCCGTCCTACAGCCATGATCTCTGGTTCCAGCATTGCGCCATCGTCGTGCGCGACATGGAGGCCGCCTGGGCGCAGTTGCGGAAGCACCATGTCCGCCAGGTGTCGCCGCGGCCGCAGACCATCCCGAGCTCGAATGTCGCTGCCGCCGGCATCAAGGCGATGAAGTTTCGAGATCCGGACGGACATAATCTCGAACTGCTCTGGTTCCCGGATGGCAAGGGGCATCCACGCTGGCAGAGGAGCGGGACCGACCTGTTCTTGGGGATCGATCACACGGCGATGACGGTCCGGAGCACGGAGAACAGCACCAAGTTTTATCGCGACCTGTTGGGGATGACGGTCTCCGGAGGCACGCTCAATATGGGCGCGACCCAACAGTATCTCGACAGTTTGCCCGGCGCCCGCACCCGCGTCACCGGCCTGGTCCCGAAGCTGACCCCGCCGAGCCTGGAATTTTTGGAATATGAACTCCCGACGGCGGGACGGCCTTTCCCCATCGATTCGCACCCGACCGATCTCTGGCATTGGCAGACGACGCTTGTGGTGTCCGATGTGGAGGCAGCCGCATCAGCATTGCGAGACGCGGCGCAGTTCGTGTCATCCGGCGTGGTGACGTTGCCGGATAAGAGTGTGGGATTCGGGAAAGGCTTCCTGGTGCGAGATCCCGACGGACATGTGATGCAAGTGGTTTCACCATGAACGCCGTCACGATGGTCTCCACAGGGGATGTCGCGCACGATGACGACCTGGATCAAGCTGGGTTGTGGCGCCTTGGCGGTGGCCGCCGCTTGGTGGGGGCTCTCCTCATTCGACTATGAGCGATATTTTTCGCCGACCGCGCTCGCGCAATGGCTCAATGACGCCGGCCCGCTGGGGCCGCTGCTGTTGATCGGAGGCATGGTCGGGGCGGTGATCGTCCCGCCGATTCCCAGTTTGCCGCTGGACCTCGCAGCCGGAGCGGCCTTCGGCCCGTTCTACGGCGCACTTTATGCCGTGATCGGCGCGGAGATCGGCGCGATCTTCTGTTTTCTCATCGCGCGCGTGTTGGGCCGCGAGGCGCTGTCGCACCTCATGAAAACGGAGCATACGTTTTGCCGGATGTGCACGGATCATCAGTTGATGGGCGCCATGTTCATCGCCCGGTTCATCCCGATCTTTTCATTCGACGTGGTGAGTTACGGCGCCGGCCTCACGAATATGTCGCTCAAAGCCTTCGCACTGGCCACCCTGTTCGGCATGGCGCCGCCGACCTTCGCGTTCGTGTATCTCGGTAGCAGCGTCGTCAGCGCCCAATGGCCGTTGATCGCCGCCGGCGTCGTGATGGTCGCCTTCTTTCTGGCGATGCCCAAGATCCTCGCCAAGTACCGGACGAGTCCCTTTGCGCGGCTCTTCCTCGGACCCCCGCCGGCCTCGGCGGCGGTCCGAATGGAAATCCCTCTGCAGATTCGCTGTATAGGCTGTGGTGCGCCCATGCCTCCTGGATGATGGACTTCGAGCGACTCACACTCCCTCCCGGCTTATCCTTAGTTGCGACACTTTCCCCTCCGGTGCTAGACTTTACACGATTTTTCCTGCCCTCCACGGTCCTCAGTAGGTGAGTGCGATGGCATCTCCAGACCTTGAAGAAGCCCTCCGACGCAGCGAGGAATTGGCCACTCGCCTGATCGAAAGCAGTCGCGATTGCATCAAGGTGCCTGATCTCAACGGGCATCTTCTGTCCATGAACGCTCACGGCATGACGGCACTGGAGATCTGCGACTTCGGCCCGCTGGTCGGTTCGCCCTGGATTGAGTTCTGGGACGGACAAGATCGGGAGCACGCGAGGGCTGCAATCGAACAGGCGCGTCAGGGGGAGGTCGGCCGGTTCACGGGATTCTTCGCGACCGGACAGACCAAGACGCCGAAATGGTGGGATGTCTCGGTGACCGCCATTCTCGATAAAGAAGGCAAGCCCGAGCAGTTGCTCGCGATTTCGCGTGACGTCACGAGGCTGAAGGAAGCCGAGCAGGCGATTCAGCAAGCCTACGGCCGATTGGAACAGCAGGTTGCCGCCAGGACGCGCGATCTTGCCCAGACCGGCCTTGTGCTTCGGCAGATCGTCGAAGGGGTCGAGTCGAAAATCGGTGAACAGTTTTTCCCCTCGCTCGTGCAGCAGTTGGCCACCGCGCTCGGCGTGGATTATGCCTATGTGTCCGAGCTCAGGGAGGATGGCATCAGCTTCCGATCCAGAGCGGGATGGGGCAAAGGGCAGCCGCTCCCCCAGTTCGACGTGCCGGCGCACGGCCCCTGCGAAACTGTGCTGACACGCAAATGTGTCCACCATCCGGACCAACTGCGCGAGTTGTATCCTCACGTTCAACTCATCCAGAACATCGGCGTCGAGAGCTACTGTGGGGTGCCGATTGTGGATGGCTCGGACCGGGTCATCGGGCACTTGGCAATCATGGATTGCAAGCCGATGCTCGATCACGTGCGAACGACATCGATCCTTGGCATCTTTGCGATGCGAGCGGCTGCGGAGTTCGAGCGGTTACGGTTTGAACGAGCGCTACGCAAGAGCGATCTCACGTTGCGGAAGATCGATGAGGGGACGGCGGGGGCCACCGGCGCGGCCTTTTTCCCCTCATTGGTCAAAAGTCTCGCGGAAGCGCTCCAGACCAAATACGCCTTCGTCTCCAAGTTTGTCAGCGGTTCGCATACGCGCGTGCGCACGCTGGCGTTCTGGCATGGCGACGGCTTCCTCGACAACTTCGAATACGATCTGCCCCACACCCCTTGTGAGCGCGTGTTAGCGGGAGAAGTGTGTCTGTTCGCGGAGAAGGTACAGGACTTGTTCCCTGAGCATCGGGAGGATCTGGCGAAGCTGGGTGTCGAGAGTTACCTCGCCATTCCTGTGTCGGACCGCTCCGGCGCGGTCATGGGGCATCTCGCCGTCATGGATACCAAGCCGATGCACGACGACGCTCGGGTGCTGTCGGTGTTCAAGATTTTCGGGGTCCGGGCAGGCGCCGAGTTGGAGCGAGAACGCATGGATGCGCAGCTGAAAGAGAACGAGGAGCGATTGCGGGACCTGTTTGACGAGGCTCCCATTGCCTATGTGCACGAAGGATTGGACACCCGCTTTCTGCGGGCCAATCGCGCGGCGATGCGGAGCCTGGGCATCACGCCGGAAGAAGTCAACGGGACGTATGGCCGCAGTTTTATTCCGGACACGCCGGATGCCCAGCGCCGCTTGAAGGAAGCCTTCGATTCCGTCGGGCGTGGTGCCGACACCAGCGGCGTGGTGCTGGAATTGCGCCGTAAGGACAACGGCAACCCGCTCTGGATCCAATGGTGGTCGAAGCCGGATCCCAGTGGAACCTACACCCGCACCATGTTCGTGGATATTACCGAGCGTGTGCTGATGGAGCAGGAAAAGGCCCGGCTCGAAGCCCAGAACGTCTACCTGCAAGAAGAAATCAAGGGCGCGCACAATTTCGAAGAACTGATCGGGTCGTCGACGTCGCTCAGAAAAGTGCTCAAGAACGTGGAGCGGGTGGCGCCGACCGATTCGGCGGTGCTCATCACCGGTGAAACCGGCACCGGCAAGGAACTGATTGCGCGCGCGGTTCATAATCTGAGCCCGCGTAAGGATCGCCCCTTGGTGAAGGTGAACTGCGCCGCCATCCCGGCCGGCCTGATCGAAAGCGAACTTTTTGGCCACGAAAAGGGCGCCTTCACCGGCGCGCTCACGAAGAAGATGGGCCGCTTTGAAGTGGCGGATAAGGGCACGATTTTTCTCGATGAGATCGGCGATTTGCCGCTGGATCTGCAATCGAAGCTGCTGCGGGTGTTACAGGAAGGCGAATTCGAGCGGGTCGGCGGTACGCAGACCTTCAAAGTGAAGGTGCGGGTGATCGCCGCCACGAACCGGGATCTGGCACAGCAATCGAAGGGCGGGCACTACCGCCCCGATCTCTATTACCGGTTGAACGTGTTTCCGATTCACCTGCCGCCGTTGCGTGAGCGGGAGAACGATATCCCGCTGCTGGTGCAGTACTTCGTCCGCAAGTTCGCCGCGAACTTCGGGAAGAAGATCGACCGGATTCCCGAACGGATGATGACGGCGCTCCAGCGGTATCCCTGGCCTGGCAACATCCGCGAACTGGAACATGTCATCGAACGGGCGGTCATTCTCAGCGAAGGACCGGAATTGGAACCAATTGAATGGTTGTCGCCGTCTGACGGCAAGGCCGGTTGGGACAAGACGCGCACCCTTGAGGAAGCAGAACGGCAGCACATTGTCGACGTGTTGGAGCAGACCAGCTGGCGCGTGAGTGGTCCCAGGGGCGCGGCTGCCGTTCTTGGATTGAAACCGACGACCCTTGAGGCCAAGATGAAGAAGCTCGGCATCGAACGCAAGCAGCGTGAAGCGTAAAACATCGTTTGTGACGCGCGAACCGGTATAGCGACCCTTCTCTTATCCCGCCCTCTCTTTTTTCTGACCGTTCCCAATCCGTCACACCCACGCTGCTGCTCCAGCCCGATTCTGTTCACGATCCACGAACGGCGGTCCTTTCTCCCAATATATCGTGACGGTCCCAATATTTGGGGAATCCATCCTGCGCTGACAGACGGCTGTTTCCAGCAACGTTCTTCCATTTCCCATCGCATTGATGAGCACTTAGCCTATCAGGCGGCACTGCCGCGCTGTGTGGCATCGCTGTTGCTGTTGAGTCTGTTCGGTGCAGGACGGCAAAGGAGATTCTGGAGCGATGTTGAAGATCACCAAAATTCAAGAAAGCGGAAGCGACGTCCTTCTCAAACTGGAAGGAAAGATCATGGCGCAGTGGGCCTCTCTCCTCGACGGCGAGTGTCGCTCGTTCCTCCGGCAGAAGAAGGCCGTCTATCTGGACTGTTCCCATGTGGATTTTATCGATCAGCGAGGAGTGGAGGTGGTCAAGAACTTCCCTTCCACACAAGTTACCCTGATGAGCGCTCCCGGGTTTGTGACGGAGTTGCTGCAGATTGGAGGCCAGTCATGAATTCAGCCATCACCACCTATCACGAATCGCCGGGACAGTCCTTCCTGGCCGGAGAATCGACGGTCGTTTCGGCAGGCACGCCGCCTTCGGAAGCAGGGCGGACCCTCCTTGCCAGGCTCCGCGCCGGTGATGAGGGTGCGTTCGGCGAGTTGGTCGACAAACATCACGGCGCACTGATTCGGATGGCTCTAAGCCACGTGGCGGATCGGGAGGTGGCCGAGGAAGTGGTGCAAGACACGTGGATAGCCGTGATCGAAGGGTTGTCCCGCTTCGAGGGACGCTCGTCGCTGCGGACCTGGATCTTCGGGATTCTGATTCATAAGGCGAAGGACCGGGGCGTGCGCGAGAAGCGGCACAGGACGTTCTCCGCCTTCGATTCCCACGAGGACGACCACGATGAAGCGCTCGATCCCTCCCGTTTCCATCAATCGGGCGAGTGGGCCGGTCATTGGGCCTTCCCGCCGCAACCGTGGGACGACCAGACCCCTGAGAAGCTCCTGGCCTCACAGCAGGCGGTCGCGGCAATGCAGCGGGCGATCGACGCCCTGCCGGTTACGCTGAAAGAGGTCTTGATTCTTCGCGATGTCGATGGGCTGGAATCGCAGGAGGTATGCGAGTTGCTGAAGATCACGGAAACCAATCTGTATGTGCGCTTACACCGGGCCCGAGAGCGCGTGCGCCGGGCGGTGGAGGTCTATCTGGAAGGGATGGTGCCTGAGGCAGTGTAAGAAATGCCTGAACGGGGAGACTGAGGGATGAGTACCATCACTGGAGGTCCTCCCCATGGCACACGATGCGTTTGAACGCACGGCACCGGACATCACGTGCCGTGAGGTGGTCGACCGGACCTCGGCGTACCTCGATGAGCATGTGGGTGATCCGATAAAAGTTCGCCTGACCATGCATCTGTCCAGCTGTATCGGTTGTGGGACGTATGTGAAACAGATTGCGTCCATTCGGAACCTGCTCGGATTGCTGCCGGGAGCAGTCGAGGAACCGGCCCGGCGTGACCGTTTGTGCCGGATATTCTCGGCGCGACAGCAGCGGCTGTCGTCGGCCACATGAGCGCAGCACGCCCTCGTGAGACGAGGCAATCGACCGATTCCTGACGGACACAAGCGGCAGCCATCGGGGGCCGGTAGAGTGTAACCTGGTTCCATTTTGCAGGACCATCCGATGGGCTCAGGTCTCTCGGGAGCGATTCGTCAGCACGAGGAGGCGCATGGAGAGCGCATTACTTTACGACCGGCTGCAGTTTGCCGTTACCTCCACCTTTCACTATCTCTTTCCGCAATTGACGATGGGTTTGGCTCTGCCGCTGGTCTATTTTCGGACCAGGGATCTCCTGAGTGCCGACGATCATTTTCATCATGTGGCCCGGTTCTGGACCAGTATCTTTGCCCTGAGCTTTGCCTTTGGCGTCGTGACCGGCATTCCCTTGGAATTTCAATTCGGCACGAACTGGGCGAAGTTCTCCAATTACGCGGGGGGAGTCATCGGGCAAACCCTGGCGATGGAAGGGGTGTTCGCATTCTTCCTGGAGTCTTCTTTCTTAGGGCTGTTGCTGTTCGGCGAGAATCGATTCAGCCGCCGCGTGCAGTGGGTTGCCGCGCTGATGTTGTTCCTGGGCTCCTGGCTGTCCGGGTATTTCATCTTGGCCACCAACGCCTGGATGCAACATCCTGTGGCCTATCGTGTGGCCGAGGATGGTCGCTTGGTCGTGGACAGTGTGATCGGGTTGCTCAGCAATCCCTGGCTCTTCTGGCAGTTCGCCCACAACATGACTGCTGCAGTGGTGACCGGGTCCTTCGTGATGGCGGCGGTCGGCGCCTTCTATCTATTGGCTGGTCAGCACCGGTCCCATGCCAAGACCTATCTACGCACCGGGGTGGTCGTCGGGGCCGTCGCTTCCATGTTGATGATCTCGCCGACAGGACATGAAAACGCCAGGCAGGTGTTCGAGTATCAGCCGATCAAGGGTGCCGCCTTCGAGGGGCTGTTTCGCACCGAGCGGGGAGCCGATGTCGTGTTAGTCGGCCAGCCGAATGTGGAAACCATGACCATCGATAATCCACTGGTGATCCCATCCGCCCTGAGCCTGCTCGTGTATTACGACCTCTATGCCAATGTGAAGGGACTCGATGTGTTCGCGCTGCGAGAGTGGCCTGACAACATCCCGCTTCTCTACTACTCGTACCACATCATGGCTGGACTGGGGACCATCCTGGTGGCCGTGATGGGGCTTGCACTCCTCTGGTTGTGGCGGGGGAGGCTCTTCCAGGCAAACTGGTTGCTCTGGTTGCTCATGCTCAGCGTCCCGTTTCCCTATATCGCCACCACCGCCGGGTGGATGACGACCGAACTGGGTCGCCAGCCGTGGCTTGTGTATGGGTTGCTCCACACGGCCGATGGCGTCTCCCCCTTAGTCCATTCGGGGAACGCGCTGTTCACGCTGATCGGATTTCTCGGTCTCTACCTGTTCCTTGGCCTGCTCTTTCTGTTCCTGCTGGCCGAGACGGTTCGACATGGACCGGCAGAGCCAGCCACTGCGGGCGTCGTGTCGGGCTGATCGGAGAACGGTCACGCGATGGAAACCTTTTGGTTTGGCGCCGTCACGTTGATGTTGGCGGTCTACGTGGTGCTCGACGGCTACGATTTCGGGGTCGGCATGGTATCCCCCCTTGTCGCTCGGACGGACGAAGACCGCCGGCTGGTCCTGGCGGCCATCGGTCCGGTCTGGAGCGGCAATGAAGTATGGTTGATCGCCGCAGGAGCCGTCCTGTTCCTGGCCTTTCCCAAGGCCTATGCCGCAGGGTTCAGCGGTTTCTATCTCGCGCTGATCATCGTCCTCTGGTTGCTGATGGGGCGCGGTTTGGCCATTGAACTGCGCGGGCACCTGGACCATCCTCTCTGGAGACAATTCTGGGATGTGGTATTCGCTGTCACCAGCGCATTGCTGGCGGTCGTGTTCGGGGCCGCACTGGGCAACCTGGTTCGCGGTGTGCCGTTGAATGCCGAGGGCTACTTCTTTGTGGCACTCTGGACCAACTTCCTCCCAGGTCCTGAGCCGGGCATCCTCGATTGGTTCACGCTGCTGCTGGCACTCACCAGCGTCGTGCTCCTAACCCTGCACGGAGCCAATTTCCTGGCCATGAAAACCATGAATGAGGTGCAGGCCAGGGCCCGGCGCGTCGCTCGCTTGACCGGGTATGCCACAGTCCTGCTGGTCGCGTCGGTTCTGCCGGTGCTTTCCCTGGTGCAGCCGTCTCTTCGGTTGAACTACGATGCCCATCCGATCGGGTATGCTCTGCCGTTGATCGCGCTCGCCGCGCTGACAGCCATGCAGGTATTCAGAGCACAAGAGCGAGACGTGGCGGCGTTCACCTCCTCAAGTCTGCTCCTGTTCGGCCTGCTCACCGGTATCGCCTGGGGCTCTTATCCGAACATTTTAATCGCCACCACCGATCCGGCCCACAGCTTGACGGCTACCACTGCGTCGGCTGGAAGCTACGGTCTGCAAGCGGCCTTCTGGTGGTTTACGATCGGACTGACCGTCATCATCGCCTATCAAGTCTGGATCCACAGCCTCTTCTGGGGGCCCGTCAAGCCGGAGTCCGGCGACTCCTCCGACCACTACTCAGCCCGTAAGATTGTCCCCTCTTCGCCGACGAAGTAGTAGGTCCACCATTTGTTGCATTCATGGAGCAGAATCATGAAGGCCGTTGCCGTTATTCCCGGACAACCGGATTCCATCCATCTTGCCGAGTTGCCGAAACCGTCTGTCCATGAGATCCCGAATGGGCGGGGCGTGCTCGTGCAAGTGTTGCGCGTCGGGGTCGACGGCACGGACAAGGAAATCAATGCCGCCGAGTATGGGATGGCACCTCCCGGTGACGACTTTCTCGTGATCGGTCATGAGTGTCTGGGCCGGGTGCTGGAGGTCGGCCCCGCTGTCAGCGAGTTCGCGCCGGGTGATTATGTGGTGCCGACGGTGCGGCGGCCGGGCGGCAGTTTTTACGATCAGATCGGCCAGTACGATATGACAACCGAGGACACGTATTTCGAACGGGGCATCAACCTTCGGCACGGCTATTTGACGGAACGGTTCGTGGACGAGCCGGAATACCTCGTGAAGATTCCGAATGGGCTCAAGCACGTGGCCGTGTTGTTGGAACCGGCGTCGATCATCGAGAAGGGCCTCATCCAGGCCTATGAGGCACAGCGGCGTTTTAAAATCTGGCGGCCGAGGAAAGCCGCCGTGTTGGGCGCCGGAACCGTGGGACTGCTTGCCGCCCTTTCGTTGAGGATGAAGGGGTTCGACGTGACCAGCTTCGGCAAGCAGGGCGGGCTGTCACGTAATCGCGACCTGTTGGCGGAACTCGGCGTGCGCTATGTTTCTACGAACGAGCTGTCGATCCGAGAGGCGGCAAAGCACTTTGGCCCCTTCGATTTGATGTTCGAGGCGACCGGCTACTCTCCGGTGGTGTTCGAAGCGATGGAATGTTTGGGCAAGAACGGTGTGCTGGTGCTGGCGAGTGTAACCGGTGGAGACCGTGAGCATCCGATCCCTGCCGACAAGATCAACTTGGATTTTGTGCTGGGCAACAAACTGGTCGTCGGAACGGTCAATGCCAACCGGGAATATTTTGAAGCGGGGGTCTATGATTTCGCGCGGGCGGAGTTGGAGTTTTCCGGCTGGCTCTCGAAACTCCTCACCCATCCGGTGGAAGGCCTCGACAATTACCGGGACATGATGCGGCTGCTGACGGAGGAGCGTAGCGCGATCAAGGTCTACGTGAATGTGGCCTACGACCAGCAGGGCCCGGCGCCTCGTCTTGGCCATGAGATGAAGCCGCGATGTACCCTCCCGAATGGATGAGAACAATGCGCGCAGCGCAACGCGTGATCACCGGGATGCTTCTGATGCTGCTGTTCGTCTCGCCTTCATGGGGCGGGCAGTTCTTTGAGCAAGACGGCATTGCGATTCGAGGCTACGACCCGGTTGCCTATTTCACGAGGGGGACACCCATGCAGGGTGTCCCCGAGTTCCAGGCCGTCTTTCAAGAATCGACCTTTTATTTTGCCTCGGCGACTCATCGAGACATCTTTCTTGCGAATCCGGAGAAATTCTCCCCCCAATACGGCGGTTTCTGCGCCTATGGCATGGCCAAAGGCTACAAAGCCTCCACCGATCCGGTCGCTTTTACGGTGGTTGGAGAGAAACTCTATCTCAATTACAGTGGCACCGTGCGGGCGCTCTGGATCTTCGATATTTCCGGCTACGTGAAGAAAGCCGACCACAATTGGCCTGCCGTGCGGTTGACCACCCGGGTCACGCCATAGTTCCGTCGCCCCTTCTCAACGTAAGAACTCCCCATCCGCATCGACTCATGCACAGAGCGACACCATCTTCTCTGTTACGCGTTCACGCCGGAGGAGCCTATGACACCGACATTACACGTTGATCCCCTTGTTCCCGAAACGATGCCCGTGATTTCTGCGCCGCCGGTGGACCAGCCCGCGACAGCACCGGGGGCGTGGGGCACCGGCCAAGACCTGCCAGAGGAGCGGATCTATCGCCACCGCCTCCCGGTGCGGATCGGTCATTGGCTGAATGTGCTCTGTCTCTTCATTCTCATCATGAGCGGGTTGCAGATCTTCAACGCCCATCCGGCACTCTATTGGGGCGATCGATCGGACCGAGACCGACCCCTGCTTTCCATTCGCGCCGTCAAATCGGATGGGGGCCAAGTGAACGGCATCACCACGATACTGGGCTATCCATTCGATACCACCGGCGTCCTCGGTTATTCCAACAACAGTGCCAGGGCGTTTCCCGATTGGGCGACTGTGCCGAGCGCGAAATGGCTCGCGATGGGCCGTCAGTGGCATCTCTTCTTTGCCTGGCTGTTCGTCATCAACGGTCTGCTCTTTGCGACCTATGCCTTCATCAGCCGCCACTTCACGAAAGACCTGCTGCCGACCGGCCGAGATCTGAAGCACATCCCACAGGCGGTGAAAGACCATCTCCGGTTGCGCCACCCGATGGGCAACGAAGCCAAGCGCTACAACGTGCTGCAGAAGCTGGCCTACATCGGCGTTCTGTTCGGCCTCGCGCCGCTGATCGTGTTGACCGGTCTGACGATGTCGCCGACGATCGATACCGCGCTTCCCTGGCTATTGACGATTTTCGGAGGAAGACAGGCGGCGCGGACGATTCATTTCATCGCCTGCTTCTCGTTCATCGGGTTCATCGTCATCCACGTCGCACAGGTGATGCTGACCGGTTTCTTGAACAACATCCGATCGATGGTGACCGGATACTTCGTCGTACGGCATGAAGGAGTGAAGCGATGAAGCACGAACAAGCCATGGAACGCCGCGGATTCTTGAAGGCCACGGTCGGCGCAGCGAGCCTCGTTGCACTCGCCGGTTGTGACAAGTTGACGCAGAGCAGTTGGTTCCCCTCGGTTCTCCACAAGGCTGAGGGCCTGACCGAACTGGCTCAGCGCGCGGTCACACCGGCCAATGCCATGGCCAAAGAGTATGGGGAGGGAGACATTTCGGACGTATTTCCGGCCAACGGCAATACGGATCCTGGGACGGAAGAGTATGCTGAAATGGTGAAGAACGATTTTGCCGACTGGCAGGTACTGATCGATGGGCTGGTGACAACGCCCACCATGTTCTCGCTCGGCGCAATCAAGGAGATGCCCGCGCGCACGCAGATCACTCGGCACGATTGCGTCGAAGGGTGGAGCGCCATCGGCAAGTGGACCGGTGTGCCGTTGGGCGATCTGCTGCGCAACGTCGAGCCGCTGCCGACGGCGAAGTATGCGGTGTTCTATTGCGCCGACATCGACGATGAAGGCTTGTCGTATTATGAAAGTCTGGCGGTGGTCGATTGCTTTCACCCGCAGACGATCCTGGCGTATGAATTGAACGACAAAGCACTCGATATTTCTCATGGCGCCCCGTTGCGCCTTCGCTTCGAACGCCAGTTGGGCTACAAACAAGCAAAGTATGTGAAACGTATTGAGTTGGTCGAGTCGCTCGCCGACATCGGCGGGGGTAAGGGGGGCTATTGGGAAGATCAAGGGTATGAATGGTACGCAGGCATATAGGATGTTGAAACAGGCTTCCAATGTCCCTCTCGCTCTTTCGCACCCTGCGACGTACATACAAGCGTACGCCTTGAGTCCTCAATCGTTCGGGCCTTGCCGGACAACCTGTTTGAATAGCCTATTAGGTAGTTTGATGTTCTTCACCCTCTCCGGATGTCTCTCGCCCATCGCCATGCATCGGGCGGTGATCGAGTACGACCGGACGGTGAGTTATGTCGAAGCGGATCTGCTCCTCTTGAACATTGCGCGGGCCCGATACCACCGGCCGGTGCATTTCACCGCGGTGTCCAGCGTCGCGGCCACGTTCGACTTTCGAACCAGCGCCGGGATCTCCGGAGGATTGGGACGTGCGCCGGAAGCGGTCGAGCGGGCGATCAATCTGGAGTATAGCGCGAGCGTCGCGGAGAATCCGACCATCACGATTGTGCCGATCACCGGCGAGGAATTTACGAAGCGTGTGTTGCGGCCGCTCGACGAGGGTAAGTTCGAGTTCCTGGTTCGGCAGGGCTACGACATCAATATGGTGCTGCGTCTTATGGCGCGGGGCATTGCGTTCGATGACGAGCGCGGCCCTCTCGTGTTGTTTAATGCGCCGTCCCAAGGGGAGGGCTACAGAGAGTTTCGCCGGAGGCTGTTGCATTTGGCCGGGTTGGACACGGAGCGCCAACTCTTCGTCGGTCCGATTTTGTTCGAGGAGAGTCACACGGTCCGCACGAATCGTCCGCCGAATCCCGACGAAGTCGTCGCGGCACTGGAGAAGGGATTCCGTTGGGAAGGCGACGAAGAGGGAAAAGTCCACACGGTCCGCCGCAAGGCCGTCGGCAGGCTGATGATCGCAAATTACGACCCGGCCCGATTGTCCAACGAGGAACGGCGGCACCTGCATGAGGAAGCGCAACGGGCGCCGCTCGACTCCATCCTGGTCGATATCCGGCCGGGCCATCCGGGTGGCGACTATCCGTGGCACGGCTCGATCTTGCTCCGCAGCATGAACGCGATCATCGGCTTCGTGGCCCGGAGCATCGAGGAGGAGCAGGAGATGATGGTGTCCCCCGATGTCAGAACAAAGACGGTCGTGCGGAACCCGGCTCGTACGCTCGAAATCGAGGAGTCCGACTCGAAGCCCGGCGATTATGAATTTTCCGTGCCGTTCGACGGCCGGTATTATTCGGTCCGCAAATATCCGGTCAGTCAGGGGATGGTTCCCAGCTGGAATCAGGAGGCCTTTGCCGTCCTGTCGAATCTGTTCCAGATGACCGTTACGGATCTCACGAAGTATCCGACCCCGGCCATTGCGATCGCCAAATGAATCCATCGTTCGTCGACACGCGTAGATCAAGAGGGGAGGACAGCATGTGTGGTCGAATCATGACCGGGGTTCTGGTCGTCCTGGCCGGGGTCCTGTTGAACTGGGCCGTCGCCAATGCGGGAGTCGGCATGAAGGCGCCCGAGATGACCAATGAGACGTGGTTGAACAGCATGCCGCTCCATCTCGCGGACCTGACGGGCAAGGTGGTTATGGTGGAGTTCTGGACGTTCGGCTGCTCCAACTGCCGGCACGTCGAACCCTACGTGAAACAGTGGTATCAGAAATATGCCGATCAGGGGTTCGTCGTGATTGGCGTGCATTCACCTGAGTTCTCCCACGAACAGGAGGTCGAGAATGTGAAGCGCTATATCACGGAGCACGATATCCGCTTCGCGGTCCCCATCGATAATGATTTTTCGACATGGAATAAGTACGGGAACCGTTATTGGCCTACGATGTATCTGGTCGATAAGCAGGGCGTCATTCGCTTCGTACAAATCGGGGAAGGCCGGTATCGCGAAACAGAAGCAGTGATCCGGTCGTTACTGGCCGAGAAGGAATGAGTCTTATGCGACGACTATCCCGTCGATCCCTGCTGTCTGTGACCGGCGCCGCGGCCCTCTCCTTCAGCTTGCGGCCCTTCTCTGCCTTCGCGGGCTTCTGGCAACAGTTGGTCGGTCAACAGGAACCAAAGCCGACGAAGCCGATCACCCCCAATCATGAATTCTACGTCACGTCCTATCGCAGTCCGCCCTCTATACGGGTCGGCGAGTGGTCGCTTTCGATCGCCGGCCTGGTCGACCGACCGGTCACCTTGACCTATGAACAGCTGATCGCGCAGCCCAAGGTCACGCAAATCGTGACGCTGGAATGCGTCGGCAACACGGTCGCGGGGGAACTGATGAGTACGGCCGAATGGGAAGGAATCTCCTTGCGCTCGCTCCTGCAAGAGGTGGGCGTGGACGCGATGGCCTACGATGTCGTCTTTCGCGCAGCGGACGGTTATTCAGACAGCATTCCTGTGAACCGGGCGATGGCCGGTGACGTGATCATTGCGCACACGATGAACGGTGTGGCGTTACCGCAAGGTCACGGTTTCCCCGCTCGCGCGATCGTGCCGGGCCACTACGGGATGAAAAGCGTGCAGTGGCTGACGGAGATCGAGGTCGTCGCTCACGATCACAAAGGTTACTATCAGCAAAAAGGATGGACTGAAGCCGCGATCGTCAAGACGATGTCGCGTATCGATGTCCCTGGTCACGGAGCGACGGTTCATGGATTACGGCAGCAGGTCGAAGGGATTGCATTTGCCGGTTCGAGAGGTATTCGGCTGGTCGAGCTCAGCACCGACGGAGGAGAGCATTGGACTGCGGCCAGGCTAGCGGCGCCCCTTTCTCCCTATGCCTGGACCTTCTGGAGTTACGATTGGACCGTTCCTACTCCCGGCCGATATACGCTGCGCGTTCGCGCCACGGATGGAGATGGGGTGCTCCAGACGACACTCGAACAGGACCCCGCGTCTGATGGTGCGGCGGGGCTTCATGAAATCACGTTTGCAGTCGTAGGCTAACCCCGACTGTAAGGCGCGGGTGCCGGGTTCGAATCCCGGCCGATTCACCATCCATTCATCATTCGCGCAAGCCCGCTCCCGCTGGTTCGGCTTCGCAGGACAACGCCTGTTCCAATGTTGTAAGTGTCGCCGATGGCGCCAGGCCTCCTTGCCCTCGTTGTTCCTCTCCGGCCGTTCGCCGTATGTCGCACATTCAGTCACCTGTCGGCCTTGTGCTTTTTGGGGTTGAGGATGGGGCGAGAGACGTGCAAGATTGCAACAGGCTCTCTTAGTGTACCCTCTGCTCGGTCACTCTCAGTATCGATTCTCTGAGGCCTCAAAACATTGGTGCTCCTAACGTGGGCGTCACACTGTGCGGTCGGTGGCGGCCGTGCACACGAAAGGAATGACATGTGATGGTGAAGCAACATTCGAAGAAGTGGTGGATGAGGGGCTGGACATTCGCGGCGCTGTCGGCGGCGACCTTGGCCGTCGGCTGTATGCATCATCCCGGCGGGATCGCGCCTTCGACCAAACCGCTCGCCCCAGGAGGGTACACGGAACTGGGCAAGGTGCGCGGGCAGGATTGTGTCTATCACCTGCTGGGCCTCATTCCGGTGACCGGTGGCAATGAGATGAGAAATGCAGTCGAGGATGCGCTTCGTACGAAACCGCTTGCGGATGCGCTGGTCGAAGTCACGGTGGACGGCTATTACCAGTATTTCATTTTGTTCTCGCGAGCCTGTACGCAGGTGTACGGCACGGCCGTCGAAACGAAATAGGCGCGGCCGGGCTCTTCCCGAATTCGACAGCAAGATCCGGAGTGTTGCGCGGGCTTCTGCCTGGTACCCTGTAGTGACTCCTGCAAGGTGAACGGAGTGCCTATGACCTCCCTGGCCTCAACGACACGGCGGATCAACCGGAACATCAGGCAGGACCCGCGTTGGGCGGCCATCCTGGCCCGCGATCCTGCCGCGGACGGCACCTTCTTCTATTCCGTCAGGACGACAGGCGTGTATTGTCGTCCTTCCTGTGCGGCGCGGCGGCCTCTGCGAGAGAACGTCAGGTTTCACGCGGCCTGTGCGGATGCCGAGGAGGCTGGGTTTCGCCCGTGCAAGCGTTGCCGGCCCGATCAGCCCTCTTCTGGTGATCGGCAAGCGGCAGTGGTCGCCATCTGCCGATACGTCGAGCAGGCCGAGCATCTGCCGTCTCTCGATGAGTTGGCGCAACGCGCGAAGATGAGCCCGTCCCATTTTCATCGGGTCTTTACCTCCGTCACAGGTCTGACACCGCGTGGGTATGCCGCTGCGCATCGCGCGGCACGCGTACGGCGTGAACTCGGGCGTGATCGTCCGGTGACGGAGGTTCTCTACCAGGCTGGGTTCAATTCTTCCGGGCGATTCTATGAAGTGTCGAATGCCCTTCTGGGGATGACCCCGTCACGCTACCGGGCTGGGGGCGCGCAGACCGAGATCCGATTTGCTGTAGGAGACTGTTCGCTCGGCTCGATCCTGGTGGCCCGAAGTGAACGTGGGGTCTGCGCCATTCTGCTGGGTGATGATCCGGATGCATTGACGCGGGATCTTCAGGCCCGGTTTCCCCGGGCGAACCTCACCGGTGGGGATGCCGCGTTTGCGCGGCTGGTCTCAACCGTGGTCGGCTTCGTGGAAGCTCCGAGGCGAGGATTGAACCTTCCGCTCGATATCCGGGGCACGGCGTTTCAGCAGCTGGTGTGGCAGGCCTTGCAGCGGATTCCCGTGGGCTCGACGGCGACGTATACCGAAATCGCGACTCGCATCGGATCGCCGAAGTCCGCGCGAGCGGTCGGGCGGGCTTGTGGAGCGAATCCCTTGGCGGTCGCCATTCCCTGTCATCGAGTGGTGCGACAGGACGGTGACCTCTCGGGCTATCGTTGGGGCGTTGCGCGTAAACGCGCGTTACTCGCTCTCGAGGTGAACCCTGCTCGACAACCGTTACCCTCTTCCCACATTGCTCAGAACGACATCGTAACCAAGAGATGATGGTGCATTTGCACCTGACTGGTGTGGTTCCACCACCCGAATCTCCCCAATGCCGCCGCTGGACTTTGTCCCGACGGCTAACCAGCTGATTTTGGCACGCTCTTGCTCCATTGTTCCTCAGGCCCCGTCTTTGCATTTCTTTGCATTATTGGACGATGCGCGGAAAACAAGGCTGGGGGGCGAGGGGAGGTCACCATGGGAATGGCATGGCCGTTCGGACTGGTCGCAGACGAGAAGGTTTGTCTAGGGCGTGTGCTGGTGGTGGACGATGAGGATTCTATTCGCAGCCTGCTACGCATGACGCTGGCACAGGCGGGATACGACGTCGAGGAGGCGGAGGACGGCGGGAGGGCGGTTGAGGTCTTGAACAGCGGCGACAATCCGTTGATGGTCGATGTCATCATTTGCGATATCTGGATGCCGCGCATCAACGGGGTCGAGGCCATTGCCTATTTCCGTGCCCAATATCCTTCCCTCCCGGTCATCGTGTTGACGGGGTATCACGATGAGCAGTTGGCCAGTTCGCTACGCAAGCAAGGTGTGGTGGAGTGTTTGGAGAAACCGGCGGAACGGGAGCAGATTCTCACGTCTGTGGCGCAGGCTATAGCCGGACGACGGATCAGTTTTTATCCGTGAGGTGCGGTCTGGCGAAGGAGCGAACCCCGTCGCGTCTCGCCAGGTCTGTTCGGTTCACGTCCTTCCTGTTTGATTTTCCACCGGCAGCTTCTTAGAATCCTCCGTGCGCACACACATCGCTTGATCAGGAGGACCAGCATCCATGTTTCACTTCATCGTCCGATCGTCTCCTCACATCCCGCTCCGTCACCTTGTGACAGCAAGCCTGGTCGGCCTGCTGTTCATCGGTCTGGCCCCTTCGCCTCTCAACGCAGCCCGCGGGGGTGGCAAGACCGAGGTGTTGCCGGTGCAAAAAGCCGCGCCGGCGGCGGTGATCATTGAAGGACTCGGCAACGAAGCGGAGTTGCGACGCCAGATGCGCGCCAAGAACGGGGTGGCTGAACTCGAGGCTTCGACCGCGCAAGTGATGTTTTCGCAAGCGCCGACTGGGACGTTTGGATTCATTGTGCCGAAGCTCCTAGGCCTGGCCTTAGTGACGCAGAGCCCGGATCTCGCCGTCGCTCGCGTGGCGCCCGCGGAAAATGCCTACGAGATTCACAAGCTTGCCGATGGGAGTGGAATGTTGGTCGGCTTCATGGGCGCGGAACTGATGACTCAGGTGGCGCCGAGCCAACGCCCGAAGAATGTCCGTATCGCGCTCTATTCTAATCCGTCGGAAAAGGCGCCACACATTGTCGCGGTGCCGCTGGTCAAGCTGGTGGCGGACCGGATGCCGATCCGGCTCGACGCAAAGAATCCGAATGGTCCGGTCTTGCTGGATATGGATCTACAGGGCAGCTCGACGCGTGCGTCGACCCAGGGTGGGCAGTAGACAGGTAGGCTATTGGCGGGGAGGCGCATCGTTGCGGCCTCCCCGATCGCTTTTCTCGTGACGCACCCCGGTCCTACTCTCCCACCTTCACGGTAATGCTATCCGTAGCGGTTCCGGCGTCCTTATGATCGTGGTCGGCGATCTTCACCGTAATCGTATGCTCCCCCTTGGCCACGCTGGTAAACGTGCCCTTGAAGCCCTTCTGGTACGCGCCGTCGAGGTAGACGTGCGCGTGATTGCCTGCCGGCGCGTTCAGGATTTCATACTTGATGTCGAAGGTCTCCGAGACCTTCTCGCCATTGCGCGGGGAGAGGATATTGATGGTAGTCGTATTTTCAGCGGCACACCAGGAATTCAGGGCGAGGGTGGCGCCGATGGTCAGTGCACAGGCGGAGAGAAGCACACGTGTCATGGTAACCTCCTCAGAATGATGATGGCGAAGAATGAGTAGTGCCGAATCGTCGGTGCTGCGGATCAGGCCCCGCTTGACTGTCGCATCGCTGCCGCAAGGTGTGCTGCCAGCTTGCGGAGAGTAAGGGGCAGAGGCTCAAGCGTTCGGCTGCGACCCGGTTCTTCCGTTCATGGTGCATGATCCGATTGGCGGTCGCGACCGTCCATTCAGGGCAGGGGCGCTCGATGAGTTGAAGTCGCGCGCCAGGTTCGACCGTGCCTTCCTGGATGACCCGGAAATACCAGCCTGTGAAGCCGGTGCGTTCCATTTGTACCGCCAGATCTTTGATCTGCCAGCGACGGGCGAGTTTCCAGCAGGGCTGCCTGGGTTGAGAAATCTGCACGACGGCCGCGCCGACTGAAAAGACGTCGCCGATGCAGACATCGGCTTCGGTGAGCCCTTCCAGCGTGAAATTTTCGCCGAACGCGCCACCGGTGAGACGATGCGGCGGCAGGATGCCGTGCCAATACATCCAGTGTTCCGACGGATAGGCGCAGACCGCCTTGTCGACGCCTCCGTGATGGACGAGATCCGCTTGTCCATCTCCTGCCAGATTGTGCCGGCCGAGCCGGACCGGGCCCGGAGTAGAGCACTTGAACATCCCGGTCGTCCAAGGCTTTGAGTCCGGATCGTCCGCACAGTCGCTGTGCTCACTGGACGGGAGCCCCACCTGGATCGATCGTATGAGCCCGGTCGTCCTCCGCACGCGTTCGTCCCTTCGTTATCAAACGGGTCTATCGCACCGCTCGCCTTATTTAACCTAGTGTCTGGTCGGATGAGCGGTCAAAGCGTTTGTTCTGATTAGTATCATCACTTCCATTTATGATAAAAAGCGGCATGGAATTTCGCCATCTCCGCTATTTTCTCGCCGTGGCCGATGCGCTGCATTTCACCAAGGCTGCCGAGGGGCTGCCCGTATCTCAACCGGCCTTGTCCGCGCAAATCAAGCAGTTGGAGCAGGAAGTAGGGGTGCCGCTGTTCGATCGTGTGGGACGCTCGGTTCAATTGACGCGGGCTGGATCGATTTTTCGCGAGCATGCCCGTCGAGCCTTGCGGGAGATGGAGCTGGCGCAAATGGCGATCGCCGAAGAAGAGGGACTCCAGCGGGGGACCCTCACGGTCGGCGTCGTCCAAACCGTGAACGCCTATTTGATTCCCGAAATCGTCGGCCGCTTCTCGACCTTGCATCCGCTGGTATCGCTCAAGTTCGACGAACTGTCCGGTCCGGACATCGAGGCCGGCGTCAGGAGCGGGTCGCTGGAAGTCGGTATCGGGTTCGTGCCGGTGTCGTCGGACCGCATTCAGAGCCAGCCGCTGTTTGAAGAAGATTTTGTGTTGATCGCCTCCCCCAGGCACCGGTTTGCCCGGCGCCGGCATCTGCCCCTCTCGGCCCTGGCAAAGGAGTCGTTGATTCTCCTGCCGAACATATTCTGTACGCGACGCTTGTTGGATGAGAACTTCGAGCAGGCCGGTGTCCAGCCGAAAATTATCGTGGAAATGAATTCCATCGAGGGGATTCTGGCGACCGTTCGCCGGAGCAACTTCGCCACGGTCTTGCCTCGCTTGTCTCTCGGGCTGACGCGTAACCAGACGCTCAGAGCCATTACGCTGAAGAACCCCACACCTCGCCGAGGTATCGGACTCTTATGGAAAAAGGGAGGCTACAGGAGCGCGGCGGCCAAGGCGCTGACCGATCAGGTACGGGCCGTCGTGAGCGAGTATTGGCGATCATGAGCGCGATCGCCGGCCCCCGTTAACTCGCGGGCTTGTCAAAGTCGGCAGGGAGTCGTCTTCAGCCCACCTGGAATCAGCCTCCCGGTACAGACTGCCGGCTATCTGCCGGTATCCCTGTTCCTGTGTATCGACACGTGCTCCATGGTCTTGCCGGCAGGGGCGTCGAGGCGCAATATCTGTGGTCCCGCGGTCGGATAGGGTATGATAGCAGGGGGAGATCAGCCGGCATGACACGTCTCACATGAGGAGGGCTCATGTCTGTGCGCGACGATGGAACGACGACCTGGCTGTTCGCGAGCGTGGGCGGTGACAGGCGGCGCAGCGGGCGCAGGTGACCAAGAAGGAATAGCGGCGATGGCTGAATCCGTGCGATTTGCAACCCTGGTGAAGCGATGGATGATCGGGCTGTGTGCGGCCTGCCTGCTTGCGGTGGGGGTGTACCTGTTGATGACTCGGTCCGGTGAGGCGCAGCCACGCCAGGCGGAGAAGCGGCCCGCCATGGGGGCGCGGAGCACGCCGGTCGTGGCGGTTGCAGCCAAGACCAGCGAAATCAATATCTACCTGAACGGTCTGGGGTCGGTGATCCCGATGAACACCGTCACGGTGAAGAGCCGGGTGGACGGCCAGTTGATGCGGGTGCTCTTCAAGGAAGGACAGCTCGTGCAGAGCGGTGAATTGCTGGCGCAGATCGATCCGCGGCCGTTCGAGGTGCAGCTGATTCAGGCCGAAGGACAAATGGCGCGCGATCAGGCGCAAATGAAAAATGCGCAGCTGGACCTGGAGCGTTACCGGGATCTCTACACACAAAACTTCATTCCCAAGCAGCAGCTCGACACGCAGGAAGCGCTGGTGCGTCAGTATGAGGGTATCGTCAAGGCCGATCAGGGCCAAATCGACAATGCCAAACTGCAATTGACCTATTCTAGCATTACCGCGCCGATCAACGGGCGGGTGGGGTTGCGCCTGGTGGATGCCGGAAATATCGTCCATGCCAACGATCCGAACGGGTTGCTGGTGATTACGCAATTGCAACCCATCACGGTCGTGTTCGCCCTGGCGGAGGACCATTTGCCGGCTGTCTTCGAGCGGCTCAAGGCTGGGAAGCAATTGATCGTGGAGGCCTTCGACCGGGAGCAAAAGCGAAAGTTAGCGACGGGCACCCTGCTTACCGTCGATAACCAGATCGATCCGACGACCGGCACCGTCCGTCTGAAAGCGGTGTTTCCAAACGATGACAGCGCGCTATTTCCCAATCAGTTTGTGAATGCCCGGTTGCTTCTGGATGTCAAGCAGGGTGTCACGGTGGTGCCGTCCGCCGCCGTTCAGCGCGGGCCGAAGGGGACGTTTGTGTATGTGGTGAACGAAGCGGAGCAAACGGTCAGCGTGCGAGCCGTGACAGTGGGGGTGGCGCAGGGTGAAGAAGCCGCTATCGATACGGGTCTAGCTTCAGGCGAGGTGGTGGTCGTGGACGGGACCGAAAAGTTGCGCGAAGGCAGCAAGGTGGAGCTACGTCCCGCTGCCGGAGCGGTCCCAGCCGCTCAGGAGGCGCCGGCGCCCGGCGGTGACGGGCGCACACGAGGGAATCGGACGTGAACCCGTCGCGGCTGTTCATCGTCCGGCCTGTGGCGACGGTCCTGACGATGATCGCCATTCTCCTGGCCGGTGCGCTGGCCTATCGCCAGTTGCCTGTCTCCGCCCTTCCGCAAGTCGATTACCCAACCATTCAGGTGATGACGTTTTATCCCGGTGCCGGACCGGATGTCATGACCTCGTCGATCACCGCGCCGCTGGAACGGCAGTTCGGGCAAATGCCCGGGCTGAACCAGATGACCTCCACGAGCTCAGGCGGCAGTTCGGTCGTCACCCTGCAATTCAGCCTCGATATCGATCTGGATGTGGCCGAGCAGGAAGTGCAGGCGGCGATGAATGCGGCAGCGACTTTCCTGCCGCGCGATTTGCCGGCACCCCCGGTCTATAGCAAGGTCAACCCGGCCGATGCGCCGATCCTCACCCTGGCCCTGACTTCGGCCACGCTGCCCCTGCCCCAAGTGCGTGATTTCGCGGAAACTCGGTTCGCGCAAAAGATTTCACAGTTGTCTGGTGTCGGCCTGGTGAGCATCAGCGGTGGGCAACGTCCTGCCGTCCGCATCCAGGCCAATCCCCGCGCCTTGGCCGCCTATGGATTGACGTTGGAGGATCTGCGCACCGTCGTGGCCGCTGCGAACGTCAATCAGGCCAAAGGCGGATTCGACGGACCCCGGCGCGCGTCGATCATCAACGCCACCGACCAATTGTTTGCCGGCAAGGATTACAAGGCGTTGATCGTCGCCTATCGCAACGGCGCGCCGGTTCGTCTCTCCGAGGTCGCCGAGGTGATCGACGATGTCGAGAATACCAAGCAGGCGGCATGGATGAATGAGACGCCGGCCGTGATCGTCAACATCCAGCGCCAGCCGGGGACGAATGTCATCGAAGTCGTCGATCGGGTTAAGCGGCTGTTGCCGCAATTGCAGGGGACCCTGCCTTCCTCCGTGCAGGTCTCGGTGCTGACCGACCGCACCACCTCGATCCGTGCGACGGTTCGCGATGTGCAGTTCGAGTTGGTGCTTGCGGTGGCGCTCGTCATCCTGGTGATTTTCCTGTTTCTGCGGACGTTACCCGCCACGGTGATCCCGGCGGTGGCGGTGCCGTTGTCCCTCATCGGCACGTTCGGTCTCATGTATCTGATGGGCTTCAGCTTGAACAACCTGACGTTGATGGCGCTCACGATCTCGACCGGCTTCGTGGTGGACGATGCCATCGTGATGATCGAGAACATCGCGCGGTACATCGAACAGGGGGAGTCGCCGCTTCAGGCTGCGCTGAAAGGATCGAAGCAGATCGCCTTTACCATCCTGTCGCTGACGGTGTCTTTGATCGCCGTGCTCATTCCCCTGCTGTTCATGGGCGATGTAGTCGGACGCCTGTTTCGTGAATTTGCCGTCACGCTCAGCATCACCATCCTCATCTCCGCGATCGTGTCGCTGACCCTGACGCCGATGATGTGCGCCCGGTTGTTGCGCGAGCGGCGGGTCGAACAGCCTGGCCGGTTTTCGCAGGCATCGCAACGGATGCTGGATCGTATCATTGCCGGGTATGGGCGAAGTTTGCAGTGGGTACTCCGTCGTCAGCGTGTCACGTTGGCCGTGACAGGAGGCACTCTGGCGCTCACCCTGCTGCTCTTCCTGCTTATTCCCAAGGGCTTCTTTCCGCTTCAGGACACCGGTGTCATTCTCGGGATTACGGAAGGCCCGCAAGCGGTGTCTTTCGGCACCATGGGAGAGCGGCAACAGGCGTTGGCGCGCGCGATTCTCGAAGAGCCGGCCGTGGAAAGCCTCTCCTCCTTCATCGGGGTCGATGGGACGAACAGCACCCTCAACAGCGGGCGGATGTACATTAATCTGAAGCCGCTGGGGGAACGGATGGCCGGGGCGGGCGAGATCATCCGGCGAATTGAAGCACGCGTGGCGGAGGTGGATGGGATCACCCTGCACATGCAGCCGGTGCAGGATCTCACCGTGGAAGATCGGGTCAGCCGCACCCAATTTCAATATACGCTGGAAGACGCCGACCCCGAGGAACTGAATCGCTGGGCGCCGAAATTGCTGGAGAGCCTGCAGATGCGGCCGGAGCTGCGGGATGTCAGCAGCGATCAACTGAATCAGGGGCTGGCGTCGCTGGTGGAGATCGACCGCAATACCGCCTCCCGTATGGGCATCACGCCGCAACTCATCACCGACACGCTCTACGATGCGTTCGGCCAGCGGCAGGTTTCCACCATGTTCACGCAATTGAACCAGTACCGCGTCATTCTTGAAGTGATGCCGGAATTTCAGAAAGGGCCGGAGGCGCTACAGCAGTTGGAGGTTCGAGGGAGCGGCGGGTCGGTGCCGTTGAACGTCTTTACGAGGGTCACCGAAACCATGGTGCCGTTGGTCATCAGCCGGCAGGGCCAGTTTCCTGCCGTGACGATCTCGTTCAACCTTGCGCCGGGCGGGTCCCTCGGTGAAGCGGTGGCGGCGATCCGGCAGGTGACGCAGGAGCTGGGGTTGCCCGCAAGCATCCGCGGGAGTTTCCAGGGCGCCGCGCAAGCCTTTCAAAGCTCCTTGGAACATGAACCCCTGCTGATTCTGGCCGCCTTGATCACGGTCTACATCGTGCTCGGGATCTTGTATGAGAGTTACATCCATCCGCTCACGATCCTGTCCACGTTGCCCTCTGCGGGAGTCGGCGCGCTGCTGGCCCTGATGTTGTTCCGCATGGAATTCAGCATCATCGCGCTGATCGGGATCATTCTCCTGATCGGCATCGTGAAGAAGAATGCCATCATGATGATCGATTTCGCTCTGGATGCGGAACGCAATGAGGGTAAGCCGCCGGAACAGGCCATCTACGAAGCCGGACTCCTGCGTTTTCGCCCGATCATGATGACGACCATGGCGGCGCTCTTCGGGGCGTTGCCTCTGGCGATGGGCTCGGGGGTCGGCTCGGAGTTGCGGCAACCACTCGGGATCGCCATCGTCGGTGGCCTGGTCGTGAGCCAGTTGCTGACTCTCTACACGACCCCGGTCGTGTATCTTGCCCTGGATCGAGTGGCCGCCCGATTTCGGCGCCATCCTGAGCAGGTGCCTATGACTGAGGCGGTTCCGGTAGGTCAGCGATGAACCTATCTGCGCCCTTCGTGCGACGGCCGGTCGCCACGACCTTGCTCACCGTCGGTGCGACGCTGGTGGGCATCGTGGCGTTTCAATTCCTACCTGTAGCCTCTCTCCCGCAAGTCGAATTTCCCACGATCAATGTGTCGGCCTCGCTGCCGGGGGCGAGCCCTGAGACGATGGCCTCGTCCGTCGCCGCTCCGTTGGAGCGCCAGTTTACTCGCATTGCCGGCGTGACGGAGATGACTTCCACGAGTACGATCGGCGGGACCAACGTCACGCTTCAATTCGAACTGAGCCGCGATATCGACGGGGCAGCACGGGATGTGCAAGCGGCCATCAATGCGGCGCGCGCCGACCTGCCGTCGAATCTGCCGACCGTTCCACGGTATAGCAAGGTGAACCCGGCCGACGGCCCCATTCTCATCCTCGCCTTGACGTCCGAGCTCGTGAGTCGCGGGCAGATGTACGATGCCGCATCCAGCATCCTGCAGCAGAAACTGTCGCAGGTCGAAGGCGTCGGTCAGGTCGCCGTGGGAGGCGGGTCCCTGCCGGCGATCCGGGTGGATCTCAATCCTACCGCCTTGAATAAGTACGGCATTGGATTGGGAGACGTGCGCCAGGTCCTGACCAGTACGAATGTGAATCGTCCGAAAGGGCAACTGACCAGCGGCGACCGCACCTGGGAAATCCGTACCAACGATCAACTCACACAGGCGGAGTCGTATCTGCCCTTGATCGTGGCCTATCGAAACGGGCGGGCGGTGCAGCTGTCCGATGTGGCCTCGGTGGAAACGTCCGTCGAAGATCTCCGGACCATGGGCGTGGCCAATGGGACCCCTGCGGTGCTGGTGATCATTTATCGCCAAGCGGGCGCCAACATCATCGAGACGGTGGATCGGCTGCGTGCGCAACTTCCTCAATTGGAGGCCTCGCTGCCGGGGAGTATGTCGCTGTCCATCGTCATGGACCGAACGCCCGTCATCCGCGCCTCGTTGCACGACGTCGAACGCACCCTCGCTATTTCCGTCGGGCTGGTGATTCTGGTGGTGTTTGTGTTTCTCCGGAATCTGCGCGCCACCTTGATCCCGGCGGTGGCGGTGCCCGTGTCGCTGATTTCCACGTTCGGCGTGATGTATCTGTTCGGGTACAGCCTCGACAATCTTTCCCTCATGGCGCTGACCATCGCCACCGGCTTTGTGGTGGACGATGCCATCGTGGTGCTCGAAAACATCACGCGGTATCGTGAGCAGGGGCTATCGCCGATGGATGCGGCGCTCCGCGGCGCCAAGGAGATTGCGTTTACGGTCGTGTCGATGACCCTCTCGTTGGTGGCAGTGTTCATTCCGATTTTTTTGATGGGCGGCATGCTCGGCCGGCTGTTTCGTGAATTTGCGGTGACGCTCTCGACCGCCATTCTGGTGTCGTTAGTGGTGTCGCTCACGACGATCCCGATGCTCTGCGCGCGTGTGTTGAAATCAGAACCGGCGGAGGCTCATGGCTGGTGGTATCGCATCAGTGAGCAGGGGTTCGGCCTATTGGCCGGTGGATACGCGACCAGCCTGGCCTGGGTTCTCCGCCACCCGCGCACGATGTTGGTGGTGACATTGGGCACCATGGGGCTCACGGTCTATTTGTATATTCTCGTGCCGAAAGGCTTTTTCCCTCAGCAGGATACGGGGCGGCTCTTCGGAAATATTCAGGCCGCGCAGGACATCTCGTTTCAGGCGATGCGTCAGAAACTGACCGATGTGGTGGAGATCATCAAGAGCGATCCGGCCGTGGCGAGCATCACCGGGTTTACCGGAGGCGGCGGCCATGCGGGTACCACCAATACGGGACGCATGTTCATCGCGCTCAAGCCCCTGGAAGAACGTGGCCTCAGTTCGGACGAGGTGATTGCCCGGTTGCGCCCCAAGCTGGCCAAAGTGCCGGGCGCGCCGACTTATTTACAGGCGATTCAGGATTTGCGCATCGGCGGCCGGGCGAGCAGCGCACAATATCAATATACCCTGCAGAGTGTGGATCTGGCCGAACTCAACACCTGGGCTCCGAAGGTCGAGGCCAAGTTGCGGACCGTCCAGGAGATTGTGGATGTGAACAGCGATCAACAGGATCGAGGACAGCAATCGCTGGTGGTATTCGACCGGGTCACGGCATCGCGGCTCGGCCTAAGTCCTCAATTGATCGACGACACGCTCTACGATGCCTTTGGCCAGCGGCAGGTCTCGATCATGTATACGCCGCTCAACCAGTACCATGTGGTAATGGAGGTGGCGCCGCAATATTGGCAAAACCCCTCTGCGTTGCATGATATTTACGTCCGCTCGCCGAACGGCGGGCAGGTGCCGTTGAGCGCCGTGACGCGATACGAGCCGGCCAACACCATTCTCTCGGTGAATCACCAGGGGCAGTTTCCCGCCGTGACGTTGTCGTTCAACATGGCGCCGGGCGCATCGCTCGGCCAGGCTGTGCTGGCTGTCGATCAGGCGATGCACGACATCGGCCTGCCCGCGACTGTGCGCGGTACCTTTCAAGGCACGGCGAAGGCCTTTCAATCGTCGGTCGAGAATCAGCCCTGGCTGATCCTGGCGGCGCTCGTCGCGGTGTACATCGTGCTGGGGATTCTCTACGAGAGTTACGTCCATCCGATCACGATTCTTTCGACGTTGCCCTCAGCCGGCGTCGGCGCGTTGCTGGCCCTGCTTCTCTTCAAAACGGAACTGAGCATGATCGCGTTGATCGGGATCATGTTGCTGATCGGCATCGTGAAAAAGAACGCCATCATGATGATCGACTTCGCATTGCACAGCGAACGGATGGCGGAAGGGAAGTCCCCGCAGGAGGCGATCTACGAGGCCTGCCTGTTGCGGTTCCGTCCGATCATGATGACCACGGCGGTGGCCCTGCTGGGCGCGCTCCCTCTGGCCGTGGGCATGGGGGTGGGATCGGAGTTGCGGCGTCCGCTCGGCATTGCGATCGTCGGCGGCCTGCTCGTGAGCCAGGTCCTCACCCTCTATACGACTCCTGTCGTATATCTCTTCCTCGATCGCCTGCGGCTTCGATGGGTACGAGCCCGGGCGGCCGCGTTGCACCCTGCCGCCTAACGGGCCGATAATCAATCTTATCCGGCTCGATCCTCACAATCGCTTTCTCGCCTGGGATATCCGGAATCCGATCATTCTCTTTTTGTCCGAGAGACCCTAGGCTGGCCCCTCAGAAACCACAAGATCCCGGCATTACCGGCGGCGGATATGTGTACCTCTGCCGCGCCGATTGCCCCTGAGCAACGATGACATGAGCGCCTCACCTTCGATCGATCTGGAACGGTTGTTTCACGAGCATCAGCGCGACCTCCTGGCCATGCTCCGGCGCATGGTGGGATGCCAGGAAACGGCAGCCGACCTGGCTCAGGAAGCGTATATTCGTCTCGCCGATGTTCCCACATCGCAGATCATTGCGTCCCCGCGCGCATTCTTGTTTCGGACCGCCACCAATCTCGCCCTGGACCATTTTAGAAAACAAAAATTCCGCGGCCAGCGGCAAACCTCGCTCGAAGAAGCCGAGCAGGTTCCGACCGACACGAGACCGATCGATGCCCAGGCGCATGACAAGCAGTTGGTCGCCACGCTTGAGAAGGCGCTGTCCGCGCTCCCGGACCGCACGCGGGCCGTCTTTGCCATGCGGCGAGTGTACGGGTATTCCTACCAGGAAATCGCGGCGCAATTGGGGATGTCGGAACGCGCAGTTGAAAAACATCTCGTCAAAGCGATGACCTGCTGTCAGGAAGCGCTGCTTTCCGAAGACCTGCCGGCCTGATGGAGGTGAGGGGGAAAAGAGCGAGCTGACACGTCGGACATAAGAGACTATAGTGCGTCGATCGCTTTCATGTTTCCGGTTTGCCGAGCCGCCATGGGCCACAATGCGACCTGAAGACAACCGTTCGCCTGAGCCGTCCGGGCTCCAAGCGCCTGATCCGCAACTGATGAAAGAAGCGACTGCCTGGTTTCTGCGACAGGGCGCCGACGATTTTTCCGGCGTCGAGCGACGCCGCTTGGACATGTGGCGCGCGCAAAGTCCGGCGCATGCGCACGCCTATCACCAGGTTCAGGCGTTGTGGAATGCGCCGGAATTGCAGCAGGCCGCGGCCTGCTGCGTGGCGAGCGATACGATCGATGCGTTGCGTCGGCAGGCGCATCATTCCTGGCGCAGGGGAAGCATGGCGGCCGCAGCCGTCTTCTTGCTCGTCGGCATGGCTCTCTGGAGCGATGCGGTGTTGATGTGGCTCACATCCGACTATTCGACGGGAATCGGAGAACAGCGGGTCGTGACCCTTCCTGATCGATCGATGGTCACCTTAAATACGGACAGCTCGATTGCGGTGCGGTATGAGTCCGATCGGCGTCGTGTGGAATTGTTGCGAGGCGAGGCGTCCTTTGCCGTTCAGCCGAATCCGGAACGGCCGTTTACCGTTGAGAGCCGCGGAATCGCCACGACGGCCGTCGGCACCCAATTTTTGGTCAAGGATCGCAAGACGGACGTACAAGTCACCGTGTTGAGCGGTTCGGTCCTGGTTACCGACGGGAAGGGACGATCGGATCAGGCCGTTCGTTTGGCTGCCGGCGACCAGGTCTCCGTGGGGCCGCAAGGCGCAGGTGCGGTCGATCGCGTGGACACGGCTGCCGTCGCCGCGTGGATGCAGGGTCGCCTGGTGTTCGTTCGCACTCCCTTGGCCGATGTCGTTCACGATCTGGCTCGCTACCATCGCGGGTATATCGTCATCTGGAATCCAGCCCTGCAATCGCTTCCAATCACCGGGATCTATAATTTGTCCGATCCTTCTCATATCTTCACCACTCTGGCGGACACGCTGCCCATTCGTATGGTTCGGCTCACGGACCATCTGATCGTCATTCGCTAGCCGGCTGTTGGCAACGGCGGCCGGCGGCGTTCTCGCGCCGTTCACTCCTTCAACGCACCGGGCAGGACACCTCAGTCGTTCGCTGGCTGCGGCCTTGCTGGACGGCTTGTCTCAACATCGGCAGCAGATTCAGGAAATACCTGCGGCTTTGCCGGGTCCCGCACTGCTGGCATCCCTTTCTGATTTTCCATGCCTGCAGCGAATCAATCCGTTTCCCTTTTCATTCTGGCGGGGGGATTTTCTCTTTGCCATACGTCCAGGCACAGGGAGAACACCACGATCGAGGAAACGGACTCCCCAATCCTTGATAGTCCACCGACGGAGGTTTGAATGCGGAATAGTGCCTGCTGCCGACGCGCATCTATGCTCTCATGGAATCGATGGCGTGACGTCTTTTCCACCATGAATCCACGGATCCTGCTCCTGTTCGCCCTGCTGGCATTCACGTCGGCTGGTGTGGAGCACGCATTCGCGCAGGGCGATGGAACGAATGCCGGCGCGGAGCCCAGGCAGAAAATCCACTATCAGATTTCTCCGCAGCCCTTGAACAGAGCGTTGCGAGACTTTGCGTTGACCTCCGGCTTGCAAGTCAGTTTTCCAGACGATATGGCACTCGGACATACGTCGCGCGAGGTGGCCGGGTCCTATACGCCTGAAGAGGCCCTGTCGGAATTGCTGGCTGGAAGCGGACTCTCGTTCCGGTTTACCAGCGTCGATACGGTGACGCTGGCGCGGGTACAGTCATCGGGCATCTCACAGGCACCGGCAGGAGAAGATCGCCATTCCGCCCCTGCAGCGGGCCACACCAGATCAGCGACATCCTCATCCAGCGTCAAGCCCGTGGTCGTGCCGGAAATCGTGGTCAAAGATGTTCATGAACAGAACGAGCCGGACCAGGAATTGGTGAAGGACATCGCCGGAACGGTCAATGTCGTCACACGCGAGGAAATCCGGCGAGCCAGGCCCAAAAATGCGGATGAAATGTTGCGGCGGGTTCCCGGTGTCAACGTGTTGGATGAATATGGTCAGGGATTAAGACCGAACATCGGCATACGGGGCATGGATCCCCGGCGCAGCAAGAATATTCTGTTGCTGTTGGACGATATCCCGATCCAACCGGCCCTCTTTGGAGATGCCTCGACGTACTACATGGTGCCGATCGAACGCATCGATCATATCGAGGTGATCAAGGGTGGGGCCACGGTTCTCTATTCGCCGAATACCCAGGGTGGCCTGATTAACTTCATTCAGAAGCGGATTCCCACCACTCCGACCTTCTCTACCACGAATACGTTCGGCAGCTTCAATCTGTTTCAGTCGGACACGCAGTACGGCGGCTATTTCGGAAATTTCGGGGCGCAGCTCGGATACGTCCGGCGCCAATCGGACGGATTCAGAGACCGTAGTCAATCGCAGTTGGATGATTTCACTATGCGGTTCGAAGCGAACCCTGATGACAGGACCCGCATTACGACCAATATCTCCTGGTATGACGAAACGACGCAGACGCCGGGCAGTATCACGCCCACTCAATATCGAAACGATCGCACGCTGGCGGGAAAGCCGCAGGATGAGTTTAAGGGGCAACGGGGAGCGATCGATGTGACGGCAAGCCGGGAGATCGATGCGCATAATACGGCCAGGGTGATTGTGTACGGTAATGTGTTCGAGCGGAATTGGTATATCCAGGATCAAGCTGCCAACGGCACGCTGCTCTCAAGCAGCACGAACTTTTTGCGTAAGTTCAATGTTTTCGGCGTCATGCCGCAACATCAGTTCAACTTTTCGCTCTTTGGTTTGGATCAAAAAATCACGTCCGGGGTTCGTTATCACGCGGAACGTCTGACCGACATCACCGGGGTCGGCACAGCTGGGTCGAAGATCAGCCGAACGACCAATAACGCCGATCTGGAGTCGGTAGCCTATGCGGCCTATACGGAGACCGCCATTCGCTTGACCGAAGCCCTCACCATTTCCCCCGGCATTCGCTGGGAGCAGGTCAATCAAAGCCGCGAGACGATGCATGCCGTTCCCCCTGCGGGAGGGAATTTCAAGGGCTATAAGACGACGCAAGGGCTGATCTACGGAACGGGAGTGAAGTATCAACTGACTCCGGACAGCATGTTATTCGGGCATGTGCACACCACGTTCCGGCCGCCCACCTTTGCGAACGCGGTCGATCCGACGAGCGGAACCACGCAAGACCTCTCGGCTGAGCGCGCGTTGAGTTCGGATATTGGTGTCCGTTCGAATCTCCATCCCGGCGTGAGCGCGGAAGTCGCCCTGTTTCGAACCGAATTCAGCAATCAAATTGTGCAGCAGGGCAGCCAGTTCGTCAACGCCGGCAAAACACTGATGGAAGGAGTCGAGAGTACCGTCAGTCTCGATTGGGGCGAGATCGTCCGCCCTCTGCAAGGTTTCGTCACCAGGGGCAGCATCACGCTCTTGCGGCCGAAATCGCTGTTCGGATCGACAGACGGGAAAGACCTTCCCTATGCCCCGCGTATGACATTCTACGGATTAGTGGGGTATTACCATCCGACCGGGGCCTCAATCGAGGCCGATGCCCTGTTCGTCGCCCAGCAATTCACCGATGGCGTGAATACGCAAACGGAAAATGCCCTCGGCACCACAGGCGCAATCCCGTCCTATACCATTTGGAATCTCAGGCTCAATTATGCGCCGCCCAAGGCCCGATGGGCGGTCTTCGCCGGCGTGCGCAACCTCAGCGACGAATCGTTTATCGCGCAACGGACAACCGGCAGCTTCATCGGCATTCAGCCCGGAGAAATCCGGAACTTCTACGGCGGCGTCTCATGGCGATTCTAACCAGCAATGCGCCGTCCCCTCCGGGGATTCTCTATCAAAGGAGTGTTGACGATGGACAGGAAAAGATGTGCGGTCGGTCTGTGGAGCGTGATGGTGCTGTCGATCCTTGCGGGGCCCTCACCGGCCAGTGCCCATTTCGTGTGGGTCGAAGCCGATGCCACGGCGCCGGCTGAAACCGGTCAGCCACTCAGAGTCTATTTCGGCGAATACAGCGAATTTTTGCGTGAAGAGCGCGGTGCGCGTTTGGACTCCATCGATGGCGTCACGCTTCGTGTACAGGACTCTAAGCAGGGGACAAGCGAAGTGCCACTGACGAAACAGGTTAATCACTTTGCCGGGGCGCTGCCGTCCTGTCAGCCGGGACGAAACGCGGTGGTGGCGCAGCAGGCGCAGGCCCCGGTTCAGGACTTGCGAAAACACGACATCGGCCTCGTCAAACCGATGTTCTATGCGCGGACCTATTTTATGTGCCTGGAAGAGGGCCGCATCAACGAGCATGAACGGGAGCAGGCCTCGCCGATGGCCCTCGACATGATTCCCCTGACCAAGGGGCTGAATCTGGCCACCGGGCGAGTCAGCCATGTGCCGGGCGGTGAAATCGTCGTCAAGGGCTTCTTCAAGGGGCAGCCCCTTCCGAATGCGACGATCTTGGTCCATGCGCCAATTGGGTGGGACAAGGAGTTAAAAACGGATGGGGAAGGGATTGTGGCCTTCACCCCGCTCTGGCCGGGACGGTATGTCCTGGAATTGATTCACGTCGAAAAAACGCCGGGTGAATTTCAGGGGAAGCCCTACGAGGCGCTTCGGCATCGGAGCACGCTGGCGATTCAGGTGCGGGCTGAGCGCTCAGAGGAGAAGTAGATGGGGCGCGGGGGAGCCGAGCGGATCGTCAGGCGGGCGCATCGATGGCTCGGCATAGGGGCGCTTGGTTTTCTCCTGCTGTCCGTCGTGACGGGGCTGCTCTGGGCGGATGCGAAGTTTCTCTATTGGGATGAGCACTACAAGGAAAAGGTGCGACCGCTCACGGGGCCGCCGGTGGATTCCGCGACCCTGCCGCTCGATCGGGCGCTGGTCCTGGCGAAGGAGGCAGTCGGCGGTCTCGCGTTGGTCGAGCAGGCCACCTTACGCACTGACTTTGGCCGGCTCCTCTATGAGGTGAAACTCCTGGGGGAAGGGGGCTCGACGACTGTGCTGTTGGATGCCATGAGCGGCGAGCGGCTGTCGCCGATTACGCCGGACCTTGCGTCGACGGTGGCTGCGCAATATGTGCGAAGCCCGGCGGCAGTGGTGGGCGTGGAGATGGAACGGTACCAGCCCAGGAAGAAAAAGCGCGCCTACGATGCCGTGCGCGTCCGGTTCGATGATGCTGATGCCACGGAAATCGTGCTGGACCGGCAGACCGGCGAGATTCTTGAAGATGAGGGCCGCTGGCGAAAAGTGCATTTTGCCGTGATGCAATTACACCAGCTGAATTTTTTCGGTTTCGAGAAAACCCTACTCAATATTCCGGGTGTCCCGATTCTGCTGATGAGTCTGTCCGGCCTGCTCTTGTGGGGATTCCATCGTGCCAGGGCGCGGCGGGCCATGCAGGCGGCTGCCGACGTCCCGACGGCCACTGTGCCGTCCCGATTGCCGGCGGCGCCGAAGGAAACCACCCGCGCCTGATCCCATCGGCACAGGGGCGAGGTCCTGTGGCGTTTTCTTTCGCCGCTTGTTTAGAATGTCACGCAGGAGGTCGGCGTGACGATTCGCACTATCAAAGGCCGTATTGTGCTCGCCATCGTGCTGGTGGGCTGTATCCCGCTGGTGATCGGCCTGGTGCTGGCGTCGATGTCCGGTATGCGTTCCCTCCGCGATGTGATCGGCGGGAATTTCCAGGCGATTGCCGAACAGGCGGCCGATCGTTTGACCATGCTGGTCCAGGGCGAAGTGCAGGGGGTGCGGTTACTCGCCTCTGCGCCTTTACGGGTTCGCCAGCCGGTCGAGGCCGCCAACCTGTCGTACAAAGGCGAGTGGGCCGATACGCAGCGCCTGATTCAGGAACGCGCGAAGGAGTGGGAAAAAGGGCATGGCAGCGCCGCCGGCCTGCTGAATTTAGAATTGTCCCGCTTTCTGCTGGAGATCAAAGTCCGCGACGGCGACAAGATGGTGGGGCTGCTGATCACCGACCGCTATGGGGCGCTGGTCGCAGCCAGTTCGGAACCGGACCATTATTCCCTCAGCCAGGAACCCTGGTGGGAGGCCTTGCAGGCCGGGGGCCTGGACCGGGTCTACGTCAGCGGGTTGATTCCCGGACAGGAAGGCTCCTTCCGTTCGCCTGAAGAAACCATCGATATCGCCGTCCCCATTCTGGACGACCACCAGCATGCAGTCATCGGCGCCATCAAGGCGTCCTACCGGTTCGATTCCCTCTTCGCGATGATCAAAGAGATCCGCATCGGGCAGACCGGCCATGCCATGTTGTTCGATGCCGCGGGTCAGCCGCTCGTGTGTCCTATCCTTCCCCGGCGTGCGCATCGGATTCCCAGTCAGTTGATGGCCATGATCGTCTCGTCGAATCCCGGCTGGGGTATTGCCGAGGACGACGGCCATGGTGCCACCGATACGGTGGTGGGGTATGCGCCCGTCACGGGGCTGAGCCTGCCGGATAACTCCTGGCACGTCTTCGTACGGCAACAACCGGAGGAAACCTATGCGCCGATTCGCGACCAACTGCGGAATCTCGCGGTGATCGGGGTAGTCATGCTGTGCCTGCTCTGGGCCATCGGACGGTATGTGGCGGCACGGATTGCCCGCCCGATCCAGGTGTTGAAATCGGGGGTGGAGGCCATCAGCCAGGGTACGTACGATGGTCCGCTCGACATCAAGACGGGGGATGAGTTTGAGGAACTCGCCGTCGCTGTGCATCGGATGGCGGACCGCTTGCAATCTTCGCGTACCGAACTGGAATCGTTGAACGCGGAGCTGGTGCATCGAGTGGAGGAGAAGACCGCGGAGATTACCCGTCAAATGCGGAAACTGGAGTTGTCCGAACGTCTAGCCACGCTCGGCAAAGTCGCCAGCGGCATCGCCCATGAGATTAATAATCCGCTCGGGATCATTTTGAACCGGATTGAATGCATGGAGGCCGATGCGGCGCAGACGGGCGTGCCGGAGGAAGTCGGGCGGGATTTGGTGACGATCCGCACGCAGGCGGAACGGATTTCACGGGTCACCCGCAGTATTCTCACGTTCTCCCGCGGCACCGTCTCGATGCTGAAGCCCCTGGATCTCAACTGCATTGCGAGGACCTGTGTCGCCATGGCGGGTGAACGGGTCGCGGCGCTGGCAGTCCGGATTGACGCGCAATTGGCGCCCGAGGTATCACCCGTGATGGGCGACCGCGATCGCCTGGAAACGGTCCTGCTCAATCTGATCAACAATGCCATCGATGCAGTCACCGGCTCCGACACTCAAGGGATCATCACAGTAAGCACCTCGCGGATGCCGATCGACGGAGAGGAGTGGGTGCGGATCAGCGTGTCCGATAACGGGCCCGGTGTGCCGGCCGAGATCCTCGATCGCATCTTCGATCCGTTCTTTACTACCAAACCGGCCGGTCAAGGGACCGGGCTGGGCCTGTTTCTGAGTTATGGAATTGTCTCGGACCATCGTGGTCGCATTGAAGTGCGGAACAACGCCGTCGGCGCCGTCTTCGATGTGTATCTGCCTGCGGTGGCATTCGGGAACCGGGTTCATGAGGGAACATCATGGGGATTGCAGGAAAAATCCTGATTGTCGATGACGAACAGGATGCGCTGGAGAATTGCCGCCGGATTTTGAGTCGTGTGCCGTATGACTGTCTCACCGAGTGTGATCCCGCCCGTGCGCTGGATGTCATTCAGCGAGAGCGCCCCGGTCTGATCCTCACGGATTTGCGCATGCCCGATCTCGACGGGATTGAAGTCCTGGCGGCAGCCAAACGGTTCGATCCTTCCGTGCAGGTGGTGCTGTTGACGGCCCACGCGACCGTGCAGACTGCGGTCACGTCGATGCGGTCTGGCGCCTTCGATTACATTACCAAGCCGTTTACAAGTGCAGACCTCTTGTCGGTTGCCCGTCGCGCGTTTGGGGAGGATGGGGCGGGGCCTGTCGCCGGTGCCGTCGATACACGCGAGCCCCTCGAACCTCCTGAGCGGGCGCGTCCCGGGAAGCCGGTCGGCCTGTCACGAGTCATCGGCGAGAGCCCCGCCATGCAGTCGGTGTTCAATCTGATTGAAAAGGTCGCGCCGACCCATTCCAACGTACTGGTCTACGGCGAAAGTGGAACAGGCAAAGAGCTCGTGGCGCGCGCCATTCACGACGCCAGTCTGCGGGCGGACCGGCCCTTCATTCCGGTGGATTGCGTGTCTCTGCCCGATACCCTGCTGGAATCCGAACTGTTCGGCCATGAGAAGGGGGCGTTTACCGGCGCCCATGTCTCGAAGCTCGGCCTCTTCGAAGTGGCGGCGGGTGGAACGGTCTTCCTCGACGAAGTCAGCGGGATGAGCCAGACCCTGCAGTCCCGTCTGTTGCGGGTGTTGCAGGAACGGCAGATGCGACGGGTGGGCGGCATTCGGTTTCTGGAGGTGGATGTGCGGGTGATTGCGGCTTCCAATCAGGATCTTGAATCGGCCTGTCGCCGGGGTGAGTTCCGCGAGGATCTGTATTACCGGCTGAACGTCATCCCCATTGTGTTGCCGCCCTTGCGGACTCGCGAGGGGGACATCCTCATCCTGGCGCGGGAGTTTCTGCGGAGGTTCATGAACCAACAGCGACTGGGCCAGGCGTTCGTGCCGGAGTTGGATGCCTCGGCGAGGGATCTGTTGTGCGGGTATTCCTGGCCGGGGAATGTACGGGAACTGCAAAACGTCATCGAGCGGGCCGCGGTGCTGGCCGATGGGCCGGTCATTACGAGTGCGCACTTGCCCGACCGTTTGCGGGAGTGTGGGGGTGAGGAATCAGCCTCCGCCGAAGCCGGTTCCTTCAAGCATGCCAAGCAGGCGGCCGTGACGACCTTTGAGCGCAGCTTTTTGATCGATCTCCTCAAGCGTCACGACGGCCACATGGGGCGAGCGGCGCGGGAATCCGGCGTCGATCGAAAGACGATCGAACGGATGGTGAAGAAGCACGGCCTGCGCGAACTGTTCTAGCAGGCGTGAAAGGTAAAACGTAAGACGCGAGGCGTGCCCCTTCAGACCTTTCACGTCTTACTCTTTCGTCTTTCGTTTCACGTTTTACCCTTCGTTCACCGTTTCCAGCCACGCCGTCACCGTGTCCGTTCACGGTGCGATTGATGATCAGCCATCAGCTCTGATCAATGGGGCATCGGTGTCCCATTGAGACAAATTTTTCTGACACGTCACATTCGCTTCTAAATTCAATATCTTTTCGTCTTGCAGTCCGTTTCGATGGGGCGTCTGCGCCCCATTCGTCAACGCGGCCGCCCCCTCCGTGGTGTGAAATTCCAAATGAAAGTGCGTTTTTCTTACGTTGATCTTGTTGGAACGGGAGTTGCTCTATGGGTGCCCGTCTTTATACGCGCAGTGGGGGACGCGCCATCGTGACAATGATCGCGAGCAAGGAAGTGGAAGACGATGGACCGGCCTCCTGAGTTTTCCACTCCATGAGGTGCAGGTCCCCGTGGACCTGCACCGCTCGCGGCAGTCTCGTGGTGCGGTGTTTATGGTTTCAAGAGGAGGTAGGTCAATGAGATCGGTACGAAGCGGGCCTAAGAAGTACAGTCAGCGAAGGTCCCGGGCGGCCTGGAAGTATGTGCTGGGGGCGATGCTCCCGACGGTCTGCATCGGGGCGTTCCACGTCGCGTCGGCGGAGCCGACCGACCTGCATGCCGCGGCGCACAACCAGCCGGCCTGGGCGGAGCAGCTCAAGGGGCAGACCATTGTCGAGGATGCCAAGGAGGGGCATGTCGAGCGGACGGCCATGATGGAGCGGCAACACCAGCGCATCATGGAGAAGATCAACGAGCAGATGGTGCATGATGCCGCGGTGCAGCGGACCGGCGGGCAGTACAACAACGTCAACATGATGCATCAGTACGGCGCGGGTAATCAGGACATCCTCCTGATGTCCAATCCCTCCGCCGAGCCCGTGTCGATGGGAGGCGGGCGTTGCCCGGCTAGTGCGCCGGTGCGCGCGTACGACGTCTCTGCGATCAACGTCGAGATCACGCTGAATATGTGGCTCGATTTTTATCCCGGCTATATGTACGTGCTGACGGAAAATATCGACAAGGTTCGCGCGGAAGAAACGAAGAACAAAGAAGCGCGTGACGTGGAAGGGTACAACCCGGGCGGGGTGACGAACGGGTTGCAGAATCAATGGATTCAGCCGTTGGTCCTCCGCGGGAACCAGGGCGATTGCGTGAAGCTCACGCTCCGCAACCAACTGGAAGGCACTGAAGAAGTGAGCCTCAACATTCACGGCTCCAGCATGGTTATGACGGCCACGGGCCAGCCGGCCAGCACCACCAATCCGGACAGCATTGCCGGGCCGGGAAAAGCCGTGGAGATGGAGTGGTACATTCCGCCCACGCAGCAGGAAGGCAGTCGCCAATTCCATTCCTACAGCAACGACCGTGAATTGACCGTGATGGGCCTCTTCGGCTCGTTCGTGATCGAACCCAAAGGCTCGGAGTATCTGGAGCCGCTGGGAACCGGTGATCCTCAGCCCGCCAAGAGCGGCTGGCAGGCGATCATCAAGAACGGAGCCGGTCCGGACTTTCGTGAGTTCGTGCTGTTCTATCATGAGGTCGGCGATGAAGCGTTCCGTCCTTTGAACAAAAAGGGCGACTTCATTCCGCAGCGGGATCCGTTGACCGACGTCTATCGCCCGGTGGCCCGCGCGTTGAACTACCGCAGCGAGCCGTTCGGCGTGGACAACATGCAGACCCAGCATGAATATTTCGGCTTCGAAGATGAGTCGATGGCCTACAGCGCCTACACATTCGGCGATCCGGCCACGACCATTCCACGCAGCTATCTCGGTGACCCGGCCAAGTTCCGGCTGGTGCACGGTGGATCGGAAGTGTTCCACTCCCACCATCCGCACGGGGGGTCGATCCGGTGGCCGCGCAGCCCGCGGGCGATCGATGAAATGCCGCTCTGGCATACGGCGAAAAACGGCCCGGTGAAATATCCGGTGATCCGGACGAAGTCTGATCGTGTGGACGTGGAAGTGATCGGTCCGTCTGAGACCATGGACCTCGAAACGGAGTGCGGGTCCGGGCTCTGTCAGCAGCTGGCCGGAGACTTTCTGTTCCATTGCCACGTGGCCCATCACTACATCGCCGGGATGTGGGGCTACTGGCGCGTGTACAACACCATTCAGCAGGGCGCGAACCACAACGATGTGATGCCGGATCTGTTGGAGTTGCCGGACCGGAAGGGCCGGATCAAGGTGGGGATCACCTCCGACGAGTTGATCGGCAAGACGGTCGATTGGTTCGGGAAGCAGTTCACGATCATCGAGAAGGGCAAGACCGATTGGAAGGCGAGCCCGGCGCTGGTGACCTTGAAAGACTGGGTCGAGATGCAGTTCCCGCCGCAGGGCCTGCCTGGTCACAAAAAAGATGAGCGCGAGCAGACCCGGTCCTACGACGCCAGCGTGCTGAACTGGGGCTGGCAGGGCAATCGCGCCATGACCGAGCCGGAAAACACGGTACCGAATCCGCGCTATCAGTCGGCCCATCCGGGTGAGCGTCTGCCGATCGTGTTCGAGCCGTTGACCGGCAAGGTATCGTGGCCGCACTTGAAGCCGCATTTCGGTCGACGGGTGCCGTTCTCCAAAGGCCACAATCCTTCTCCGTGGCTGGAGATGATCCACTTGGAAGAGGACGGGTTGCCGAGTTCCTATCCGGCCAAGCCTGGAGAGAACGGGCGATGGAGCCTCTGTCCGGAAAATGCCGGATCGAAGAAATACAACGTGCATTTCATCCGCACGCCCATGATGTTGGCCGATAAGCAGGGCAACACGCCGGCGATTATGGATGAAGGCGGGATGATTTATGTCCTGCATGAGGAAGAAGCCGCCATTCGGAAGAACAACGACCTGAAGTTTCCGTTGGTCGTGCGGTCGAACATCTATGATTGCGTCGATTGGATGTTGACCAGCGAATGGGACGACGATGACTACTCGAATTTTCATGCGTCGAAGGTCAATACTCATTGGCATTTCCTGCAGTTCGACAATCAGTCGTCGGACGGCGTGATCACCGGCTTCTCAAACGAACAGTCGGTGCGCCCGTTCACGATGCTGGAGAAGAAGACCGACAAGGGGTTGCCGTTGCCCTTGAACACCACCTTCACGAAGGCGGCGAAAAAGGGCGATCGAGTCATTACCGTCAAGAATGCCGCGCAGTATCATCCGGAGATCGAAATCCTGATCGGTGCGGACAATGTCGGTGGAAACGAAGTCGGCCGGATCAAGTCGATCAAGGGAAACGAGATTACCCTGGTTCGTCCCTTGAAGAACGATCATCCGGTGAAGGATATTGTCACGGTCGAGTTTGTTCGGCAGCGGTTCTGGGTCGATTCCGATGTGGGCACCGTGTTCTGGCACGACCATGCGTTGGGCCGGATTACCTGGGGCCATGGCGGGTTCGGTACGATGATCGTCGAGCCGGTCGGTTCGACGTATCACAATCCCAAGACCGGGGCGCCGATTCGAAGCGGTCCGCTGGCGGACATCCGCACGGCGGAGCCGGTCGGCTATGGGGTGAACGGAAGCTTCCGTGAACTCCTGGTCCAGTTAAACGACAGCGTGCCGCACACGATCAATATCGTGACGGCCGGTAATCCTCCGGGGCAGCCGGTCGAGGTGGCGTTGGAAGCGGGTAAGACGATTTCCTTCCCGATTCCGGACCATATCAAGATGACGCCGATGCCGTTCCTGAACGGCGGAACTCATACGACGGGCGGCAGCCTCAACTTCCGGGCGGAGCCGATCTCCGGCCGTATGGCGGCCAATCCGGATATGTCGAAACTCTTCAGCAGCGCGGTGCACGGCGATCCGTACACGCCGATGGTACGGGCGTACCTGGGCGATACGGTCGTCTTCCGGTTGTTGCAGACCATGACCAACGAAAGCATGGTCTGGACGCTGTCCGGACATACCTATCTGACTGAGCGGTATGCCGGTGACGCGAACCGGAAGAACTCGATTCATGTCGGCATTGCGGAGCGATACGACTTGGTGGTGCCGCAAGCGGGCGGACCAAGACTGCAGGCGGGCGACTACATCCACTTCAACGGACGTTCGTCCAAGTTCTCGGAAGGTGCCTGGGGCATCTTGCGGGTCCTCGATAAGGATGTGTCGGATCTGCAGAAATTGCCGGCCGGGTACAGTGGCCGGAATGAAATTCCCAAGGCGCCGGCCGTGTGTCCTGCCGAGGCGCCGGTGAAGACCTTCAACGTCGTGGCGATCGATTTCCCGTCCATGAAGTTGAATCCGAAAGCGCCGGATGCCATCGAGGTCGATTTCGAGCGGACAATTCAGATGGTCAATCCAGAAGCCAAGATCTTCATCTTGGAAGAGGATGTGTCGGCCGTGGCGTCCGGTGCGCAACCGATGCCGTTGACGTTGCGGGCGAACGTCGGTGACTGTCTGAAGGTCAAGCTGACCAACAAGATGAAGCAGGGTCGGGCGTCCTTCTCGGCGCTGGGCCTGGCCTTCGATCCGAAGGATTCGCTGGGTGCAAACGTCGGCAACAATCCGGGCGAGCAAACGGTCGCTCCGGGTGAGAGCCGCGTCTACACCTACTACGCCGATCCGTTCATCGGGGAGACTGCGTCCCTGGTGTGGGATTGGGGCAATGTGATGACCAATCCGCGCAACGGGTTGTACGGCGGTATCGTGATCGGCCCGAAGGGTGCCACGTATCGCGATCCGAAGACCGGTGCGGATATCTCCCTGAAGAACAGCTGGGTCGCCGATGTCATTGTGGATCGGACGATTCAGGGCTACGAGAATCGCCAGAACTATCGCGATGTGGCCCTGTTCTTCCAGGATGAAGACAACATCATCGGGACGAGCTTCATGCCCTACGTGCAGAACACGGCGGGTCTGACGGCCGTCAACTATCGCTCGGAACCGTATAAGTTCCGGGAGTCCAACGGTTGTACGTTGGGCAAGGTCTTCCAGCCTTGCTCGGTAGATAAGCCGGAGAGCATTGCCACGCCGCTCATCGAAGCGCATGCGGGAGATCCCGTGCGCATCCATGTGTTCGGTGCGAGCAATGAGCAGAACGGCATGTTCAGTGTCGAGAAGCATGAGTGGCCGATCGAGCCATTCATGCGCGGCGCCGACCAGATCAGCGTCGTCGAGTTCTCCGCTTCGGAGAGCCTCGATGCCTTCATCCCGGCGGCCGGCGGAAGCTTCCGCCTCCCGGGTGATTACGTCTGGAGCAATCAGCGGTTGCCCTATGCCCAATCTGGGCAGTGGGGATTGATGAAGGTGTTGCCGCATGACGATCAACGGATCCTCCCGTTGAGTCAGCAGGCGCCTTCGATCAAGCGGGCGGAAGTCGAGTCTGGAACACCCACTGTCTCCAGAATGTCGAATCCGCTCCGATAGAGGTGAGGGGGCGGCGCAGCCCTGTATAAGTGCCGCCACATGGATGCAGTGCCGGTCCTAATCACCAAGACTGCGGGAGAGCCCAGGTGCTCTCCCGCAGTTGCGTGTAGGGCTTGAACGGTAGAATGTTTCCCTCTGCCTGCGGTCGATCTCTCTCTGCCCGTCACATGTCAGGCAAACCGGCAGGGCGCGTGGAATCACTGCTTACGCTTGTGAGCGACCAATTCCTGGAGTGTCTTCAGATCCAAGGCACCCGGTACGAGATCGTTGCCGACGATGAAGGCCGGTGTGCCGGTGATGCCGAGGGTCTTGGCGAGGGCACGGTTGCGATCGATGATCGGTTGCCAGTCCGGTCGTGTGATGTCCTGATCAAGTCGATTCACGTCTAGCCCGGCCTCCTCTGCGATGCGGAAGAGATGCTCTTTGGTGAGATCGTCTTTCGCCGCCAACAGGCCTTCATGAAATGCCCGGTGTTTGCCCTGCAGGTTCGCGGCGAGTGCCGCCTTGGTCGCCAATTCTGATGTCTCTCCAAGAATCGGAAAGTCTTTGTACACAACACGCACTCGGGCGTCGCTCTGTTGCAGTTGGGTCAGGGCCGAGGCAGCTTTTTTACAATACCCGCAGCGATAGTCGAAGAACTCTACGACGGTCACATCCCCGGCTGGATTTCCGCTTGCCGGGGAGCCCGGATCGTTGAGCAGTTCTGGCTGATGTGTCGCGAGGGCGGCCTTCTGCCGTTCTTGCTCCTCCGCCACCCGTTTGTTTTCCAGCGACTGCAATGATTGCTCGATGACTTCAGGATGGGTTCGAATGTACTGCTCTATCATCTGCTCAAGGGCTTGCCTGGTGACCGGCTCGCCGGTCGGTTCGGCTGCCCGGACCTCGAGAGACGGGTGGAGCGCGTACCCGGTGACTGCGAAGACGAGGGAAAGGAGAAGGCGGTCGCTGCCCGGTTTCATTCGGCCTCCGTTTCGGATGAGGGTGAAGGTGTGTCGCTCGATGCGAGAACGCGCGGCATTATACAAGAATCCTCCATAAGAGAAACCGGAGGAACGCGTTGTCTGATTCTCGGGCGTCGCAGGGCGGGAGTCGCAGTGGTCGGATCCGGTCAGTTGGCCGGATCGATCGGCAGTTTAGTGATCTTGATCAGCCGGTTCTCTTCATCCAGTTCAAAGCTCACATGGTCGCCGATGCTGAGGCCCTGCAGGAGACGACGGTTGATGACCGGGAGGGCTTGTGATTCCCCGGATGGCATTCGGATGGTGAGGGTCAGGGCGTCCTGATCGATCGAGAGAATCGTGCCGCCCAGTAGGGCGGCCTCCGTCGGCGGAGCGGCGGTGAAACCGGAAATGGCCGGAGAACTGAGGAGCAGCAGGACTATGGTCAGGATGTGCAGACCCATCCCCTATGATAGCCGATGCCAATGCCTGTGCGGAACTAGCACTCTTCCCTGGAGTGCATGGACAGAAGACCTAGCCCTCTTCGACGGACTGCAAATTCACCTGCGTCGGCCTTACGGGCGAGAAATCCCGGCGGGGGATACTGAGGATTTTACGGTTGCGCTGAACTCATGCTCGCTCTATCTTGAAGCGGAGAGGAAAAGGTCAAGAATGTCAGAAGCCGGAGCAGCTGCAGTCCTCACCCTCAACGCCGGATCCTCCAGTGTGAAGTGGGCCTTGTTTCGTATTGGGGCAGTGCCGGTTCGGACGGCAGCGGGACAGATCGAGCGGATCGGGCTTCCGGATGGCATCGTCACCGTCACCGATGTTGCGACCGGACAGCGTGAGCGGCGGACTGTTCCCGTGACGAGCCATGCTGCTTCCCTCCGGTTGCTCATCGACCAACTCGCGCAGAGCGGGAAGGGATTGTCCGTTCAGGCGATCGGTCATCGAGTCGTGCACGGAGGCAGCCGTTACGCAGACCCCCAGGTGATCTCCACTGAGGTGATGGATGAGTTGCGGCGGCTGAGCCCCTACGATCCGGAACATCTTCCCGCCGAATTGACGTTCATCGAAGCATTCGGCATCGAATATCCGCAGGTGCCGCAGGTGGCCTGCTTTGATACCGGGTTCCATCAACATCTACCGCCGGTGGCGCGTCTCCTGGCGCTCCCTCGCCGGTATGAAAAACTGGGCATCCGGCGATATGGGTTTCATGGCCTCTCGTATGCGTTTCTGATGGAGGAATTGGAACGGGTGGCCGGTCGTGACGCCGCGTGCGGCAAGGTGATTCTCGCCCATCTGGGAAATGGGGCCAGCCTGGCTGCGGTGCGGGACGGCGTCAGTATCGATACGAGCATGGGTTTTACTCCGGCTTCCGGTTTACCGATGAGCACCAGGTCCGGCGATCTGGACCCTGGCCTGGTTTCCTACCTGGTTAGGACCGAAGGCATGACGGCGGAGCAGTTTCACCACATGGTGAATGCGCAATCCGGTTTGCTGGGGCTGTCGGAGATCAGTCCGGACCTTCGCGACCTGTTGGCGCAGGAGGGCCGCGATGCCCGCGCCGCTGAGGCAGTGGCCCTGTTCTGCTACCAGGGGAAAAAGTGGATCGGAGCCTATGCGGCGGCGCTGGGTGGCGTGGAGCAGCTCGTGTTCAGCGGAGGCATCGGCGAACATTCTCCCATCGTGCGGGCCCGTATGTGTGAAGGCCTGGATTTTCTCGGCCTCCATCTGGATCCGAACCTGAACGAGGCCAATGCCGCCGTGATTTCCAGCCCCGCGAGTCGGGTGACCGTGCGGGTGATCCGTACCGACGAAGAAAGTCAGATTGCACAATCGGTCTGCCGGTTGCTGGCATTGACTGCGGGCCGTTGACAATGCAGGACGGCCGGCCACGCCGGTCGTGGGCGATTGGTGACGGACAGTCCAAATCCGAGAAAGGGAACCCATGAATCAGACGACCCAGGCGAATCGGCCGCTGAGCCAGGAGACAGTGCAACGGATTGATGCCTACTGGCGAGCGGCAAACTATCTTTCCGTCGGACAGATTTATTTGTTCGACAATCCGCTGCTGAAGCAGCCGTTGAAACGGGAGCATATCAAGCCGCGCCTGCTCGGCCATTGGGGGACGACGCCGGGGTTGAATTTTATCTATGCCCATCTCAACCGCATCATCAAAGCCCAGGATCTTCCCGTGCTGTATATCGCGGGTCCCGGACACGGCGGTCCCGGCCTGGTTGCGAACGTGTACCTCGAAGGCACGTACAGCGAGGTCTATCCGAACATCTCGCAGGACGAAGCAGGCTTACAGCGCCTGTTCAAACAGTTTTCTTTTCCCGGAGGTATTCCGAGCCATGTCGCGCCGGAAACGCCCGGCTCTATCCACGAGGGCGGTGAGTTGGGCTATTCCCTGGCCCACGCCTATGGAGCGGCCTTCGACCATCCTGAGTTGCTGGTGGCTTGTGTGATCGGAGACGGCGAAGCCGAAACCGGTCCCCTTGCGGGGAGTTGGCATGGGAACAAGTTCTTGAATCCCGTGCGGGACGGGGCGGTGCTGCCGATTCTGCATTTGAACGGGTACAAAATCGCCGGCCCGACGGTGCTGGCACGTATGCCGCCGGACGAGCTCGAATCCCTGTTGGTCGGGTATGGTCATCAGCCGTTTTTCGTCGAAGGTGATGATCCGGCGACGATGCATCAGCTGATGGCGTCCACGCTGGACGAAATCGTCGCGACGATCCGGCGCATTCAACAGGAGGCCCGGTCCAAGGGATTTACCGGCCGGCCGCGCTGGCCCATGATCGTCTTGCGAACCCCAAAGGGCTGGACCGGGCCGAAGGAAGTGGATGGCAAACCGACGGAGGGCACGTTCCGTTCCCATCAGGTGCCGATGGGCGAGATGGACAAGCCCGGCCATGTCGAGTTGCTGGAAGCCTGGCTGAAGAGTTACCGGCCGGAGGAGTTGTTCGATGAAGCGGGAAGGTTGATGCCGGAGCTGGCCGAACTGGCGCCGACCGGGGAGCGACGCATGGGGGCCATTGCCTGCGCGAACGGGGGCGGCCTTCTCCGCGACCTTCAGATGCCGGACTTCCGACAGTACGCGGTGCCGGTGGTGAAACCCGGCGTCGAGGATGCCGAGGCGACGCGGGTGCAGGGATTGTTCCTGCGCGATGTCCTGAAGATGAATCCCCACAACTTTCGGCTGTTCGGGCCGGATGAGACGGCATCCAACCGTTGGGGCGGAGTGTTTGAAGTAACCGATCGCTGCTCGACCGAGCAGATCCTCCCCACCGACGAACATGTGGCGCATGACGGGCGTGTCATGGAGATCCTGAGCGAACACCTGTGCCAAGGGTGGCTCGAAGGATACCTGCTGACGGGACGGCATGGGTTCCTGAATTGTTATGAAGCGTTCATTCACATCGTCGATTCCATGTTCAATCAGCACGCGAAGTGGCTCAAGACCTCGCGCGAGATTCCCTGGCGGCGGCCGATCGCCTCGCTCAATTATCTGCTGACGTCGCATGTGTGGCGTCAGGACCACAATGGTTTCAGCCATCAGGATCCCGGCTTCATCGACCATGTGGTGAATAAGAATGCGCAGGTGATCCGTGTCTATCTGCCGCCTGATGCGAACACGCTCCTGTCGGTCACGGACCACTGTTTGCACAGTCGTGACTACGTGAACGTGGTGGTGGCGGGAAAACAGCCGGCTCCGCAATGGCTGGATATGGACGCCGCCGTGCTGCACTGCACCGCCGGGATCGGGATTTGGGAATGGGCGAGCAACGACCGCGGTAGCGAGCCCGACGTCGTGATGGCCTGTTGCGGCGATGTGCCGACGATGGAGACGCTGGCGGCGGTGGAGATCTTACGCATCGCCCAGCCCGACTTAAAGGTGCGCGTGGTCAATGTGGTCGATCTCATGAAGTTGCAGCCTGCGAGCGAACATCCGCACGGGATGTCCGACAAGGAATTCGATGCGTTGTTCACGACCGACAAACCGATCATTTTCGCCTTCCACGGGTATCCGTGGCTGATCCACCGGCTCACCTACCGCCGGACCAACCATGACAACCTGCATGTACGTGGCTACAAGGAGGAAGGCACGACCACCACGCCGTTCGACATGGTGGTGTTGAACGATCTGGACCGGTTCCACCTGGTATCCGATGTGGTGGACCGCGTGCCGCAGCTCGGGGCGCGTGCCGCCTATCTCAAACAGGAGATGCGCGACAAACGCATGTTGCACAAGCAGTACATCGAGACCTATGGAACCGATATGCCGGAGATCAGAAACTGGAAGTGGAGCGGGAAGCGCTAGCCCGGATTATTCATGAATGCCGTCGCGAGGCGTTCGAGACGGAAGCCCGCCGAGGTTGCTCACACGTGAGGCCGACGCAGGCGTACATGCAGTCCGTCGAGGAGGCCGAGCGAGAACAGCCTCGCCGGGCGAGAGGATCGGACGCCGGAGCAGGGATTCATGAATAGTCCTGGCAAGGACATGGCTCTTCCTACTGTCGTCGTGTTGTTCGATGTCGACAATACGTTGCTGGACAACGATCGGATCACGGCCGACCTCACGCAGTATTTGGACCGGGAAGTCGGCCCGGCGCACGAGCGGGCATATTGGCGCATCTTCGACGAGCTGCGTGAAGAGTTGGGGTATGCGGACTACCTCGGGGCCTTGCAGCGGTATCGCCTGGCCTATCCGCACGACTCGCACCTCTTGGCGGTTTCGCATTTTCTGATGAACTATCCATTCGCCGACCGGCTGTTTCCACGGGCGCTGGACGTCGTGCAGCACGCCAGGCAATGGGGCCGGACGGTGATCCTTTCCGATGGCGACGCGGTCTTCCAGCCGCGCAAGATCGAACAATCCGGTATCCTGTACGCCGTCGAAGAACAGGTCCTCGTCTATGTGCATAAGGAACAGGAGCTGGAGGATGTCGAGCAACGGTATCCTGCCGACCACTATGTGCTGATCGACGACAAGTTACGCATCCTGAGCGCGGTGAAAGCCCGGTGGGGGGCGCGTGTCACGACGGTGTTTCCGCGTCAGGGGCACTATGCCAATGATCCTGAGGCGCTGCGGACATTTCCGTCGGCCGATCTCACCATCGATTGTATCGGTGATCTGTTGACGGTCGATCAGTCGCGGCTCTTCCAGGCTGCAGGCCATCGGTGATGCCGGCGCGTTGCGGCAGGATTGACAATGTCGGGGGCTGGTCGTAGCCTACGCACTCCATATCCAACAGGGCAGGTCATTGATGACGCCCAAGAAACCTGACAACTCGATCTGGTCTACCACCCTCGACCGTCGCCAGCTGTTGAAAGGGCTCGGCGTTGCGGGATCGGTCATGGCGCTTGGCGGGCCCGGTCGCTTGGCCGAGCTGCTGGCCGCAGACACTCCTCCCTCGGGGGCCTCCACAGGTGACATCCCGCGCCGCCCGTTGGGCAAGACAGGAGTACAGGTTTCGGCGCTCTGTTTCGGGGGCGCGCACTGGGGCCGTATTCAGAACGATGCTGAAGCCATCCGGCTGCTGCATGCCGCCATCGATGCCGGGGTGAATTTTCTCGACAATGCCTGGGAGTACAACGGCGGGCGATCGGAAGAACTCATGGGCAAGGCGTTGCAAGGCAAACGACAGCAGGTTGTGCTCATGACCAAGGTCTGTTCGCACGGACGCGATAAGAAGGTGGCCCTGCAGCAGCTTGACGAGTCATTGCGTCGGTTGAAGACCGACTATCTGGATCTCTGGCAGATTCACGAAGTCGTCTACGAAGACGATCCCGATCGGCACTTCATGCCCAATGGCGGGGCCGACGCGTTGCTCGACGCCAAGCGGCAGGGCAAGGTGCGGTTCATCGGTTTCACCGGGCATAAACATCCGCAGATCCATCTCAAAATGTTGGCGCACGAGTTTCCGTTCGATACCTGCCAGATGCCCTTGAATGTCTTCGACGGCACGTATCGGAGTTTTGAGAGAGAGGTGCTGCCGGTTCTGAACCAACGCGGGATCGCTCCGCTCGGCATGAAGAGTCTGAGCGGCAATGCGGAGCCGATCAAACAAGGGATCGTGACGCCGGAGGAAGCGATCCGGTATGTATTGAGCCTGCCGATTGCCTCGCTCGTGAGCGGCATCGATTCGCCCCAGGTCCTCAGGCAAAACCTCGACGTCGCGCGCCGCTTCACGCCCATGACCGTCGCCGAGATGGATGGCCTGCGCACCAGAGTCGCGCAGTATGCCATGGATGGCCGATACGAACTCTTCAAATCCACCAATCGCTACGACGGCGGCATCGGCCGCGCCCAGCACGGAATATCCTAAGCTCTAGAAACGCAGGCCTATTCGGCGTGGGTGCTGCCGGAGATTTTCACGGTTGCCGTTGCGGCAACAACGAGAGCCTTACCGGCCTCGGCCGCCGCTGTTACTGTGTGAGTGTCCGCTGCCGCCATGTCTGGCAGAGCTGCCCAGAGGTCGGTTCATCGACGGGTGCGGTTGCGTCATGGAGGGCGCGGTGGGGATGTTCGGAGCGCTAGGCCGCCAGAAATGGTTGGGATGAAGCTGGTAGGGCTGCGGTTGTGGCGCAGACTGGTGGAGCACCGGCGGGACGGACCGCGGCGTGGGGATCACGACGATGTCCCCCACCTTTGCCGGCAAGCCCTGTTGGTTGAGCAGAGGCGGTGCTTGATGGTGTGCATGGGGTGTGGCGGGTACGAGCAACGATGGCCGAGGCGTTGACGTGACGCCCGGTTGGATCGGCGGCACCTGTCCCGGCAGGGTCGTGACCATCTGTTGCGCGAGTGGAAGATGACGATGCCGGGGGGAGAGGCGTTGCGCCTGCAGCAGCAGGCCGTTGATGCCGGAGATCCCGATCCAGGGATAGGAAGAGAATCCGGGAGTTGCGTACACCACACTCGTCCAAGCCTGTGACATGAGGCCATTGGCTTGCAGTTCGTTAAGCATGTCCTCACGCCGGCGGCTGAGCTGCAGAACCTCGTCAGGCGACGGGGCTGCGGCGAGGGCGCGGTTGGTGGCATCGAGCTGTTCCTGCAAGCGATCGGTCTTTGCGCGGAGCGCCATGAGTTCCTGTGCGGCGCTTTCGTTGTCCCGCAAGGCCGCGATGGCCTGCGTAACCTCATGCGGGTCGATCTCCGCCGTGATGTCGGCACGGATCACCACAGTCCCATCCTCAAGCCTTGTCGTGATCTCCTGACTCACGACCTTCACGATCCCCGCCGTATAGCTACGAATGTCATCCCGTGTGACGTTCATATCCTGCACTTCCGTGACGCTCTCCAGATAGGTCGCCACCTGTTCGAGCGCCCCTGTCTTCGCCGCCTCGACCGCCAAGCGCACGGCATCGGTGCGCCTGTCGTGATCGCCCATACGGTACTCTCCGCCGGCCGTGACGATACGGGAATCGGCGGAGCGCGTCGGTGGTCCGGCAACCGTATGAGGCGGAGCAGAGGAAACGGCCGGAGGCCCGTCGAACTCCTGTGAGGTCAGCCTGTTTCGATATTGTTCAGGGACTGACTCGAATTGGTTGGTGAAGGTTTGAACACCGGCGTCGTCGGTGTAGGTATAAATCGAGGCCCGGCTGTCCGGTGCGGCAATGACGTGGGCGGAGACGCCGAGCAGAAAGAGAACCGACAGTGTCAGCCCGCTGCGGGAGAGAGACATGGTAACCCCCCTCTCTTGGCTCATTCAGGATAACACAGCATCAGATTGGGATTCTGCACTGAAGGGGTTGGATAAGTTGGTGTGAAAAAGAGCGGGTTTGTCGAACCACAAGCCTGAGGATAGCCCCCGTCCTCACTTGTTTAAGACTGTAGCCCTCCATACACTACAGCCTCGTCACAATAGAGGAGGGAGGATGCCATGGCGTGGGGACCGGACGCGAATACAGAAGACGAACTGGAAAGGCTGGCGGCCGTGCGTGCTTATTTCGAGGAGCAATTTCCGGGAAGCACGATCCGCGATTCCTACGATGTCGGCAGATTGGCGCAGGTGTTTCGGATCGAAATCGACGGCACCGGCGGCACCGGCGGCCTGCGTGATGTAGTCATCGCGACGGAGTTCCTTGATGAACATCCTCCCGGAGAAATGTTGGAGGCATTGAGCGGCTTGCAAGTTGCCGATCGCCTCCGCTCCGCGAAGGGTAGGGAGGTGCTGGTGACGACCTGGGGAGTGGAGGAAAAGGAAGAAGACGTATAGTTCGCCAATCTTCTGCCTCAAGGAATAGGAGCAGGCAGCAACCAGGCTGCCCTCTTGCTCGTTGTCCGCGCGTACAATATCGCATCAAAGGTATAGGTTAGGGGCGGTGCTCGTTCAATGCGCGCAGTCAGGGCAGAATGAGCGAACTGTGGAGAGGGCATTAGATTTGAGGTGATGCTCGTCGTAGCCTGTTATGGTTCACCATCCTGACTCTTATGCTGACGCAAGAAAGTAACTCGATGAGCGAGATGGCTGAGTGTACCTGTTTAGAATGCGAGGATCGGAATAACCAAGGGTCGTTGGAAAGATTCTCGGTCGTCCGGAAGGGTTGTCCTGCGCTAAACGAGATTTTTGTGCCAAATAATGTGTGGGAAGAATTCCACCGCTGGCATAGCCAACCGGATACAGAAGCCTTTCATCGGTCTATCGTGCTACTCGCGATGCAGCGTGGTTACTTGAGCCATATTACCTCTGCAGTGCATCGGTACTTAATTGTCAACGGACAGCCAAGGTCAAATATCAGACGACAGTATCGGCAGGATCTCCGTGAGCGCTGGATGTTCTACTCGGACCCAATCGAACGGCACAAGAAGTCCCGTATGTTTAGGGGAAAGCTGGTAGAACTTCAATTCGCGGAGTGGTTAGAGTCAAACGGTTACAGAGTCTGCGGAATGGAAGCCTTTCGAGAGGGGCCAGATATTGAAGCGCAATCAGATGATGGCCGATGCAATGCCTTTGAGGTCAAGTTCATCGGCACCCAGGATGATGACTTCGGCATCATCCTGAAAAGTTTGACGAGCCAACCGGTGGCGACATCCGTCTCCCCGTATGATGCAGCGAACTACCTTCTTTTTAGAGTCTATGAGACAGCAAAGCAGTTGCAGCGAAGCTCCCGGGACAGAATTGCGGTTATGGTGGTGGAAGATCTGGCGTGGGACAGGTTTTCGACGCAGCTCAGTGATAGTTGGATAGACTGGGCCCATCCCCAATTCTTTTGTGGTCACGACTGGGGAAGATTTGTTGAGCAGCAGCTAACTCGATACCCTAATCTTCTATATGATTTACAACCTGCCTTACAAAGTCTGAGTGCGATTTGGATAATGAGGTTGTCGGAGGGATATCAATACCATCGTGAGGTGGTGATCCTGCCTCGCTCCATGTGATACCTGCGAGAAGGTCACGTACCTCGATGTCGCTGTAGTTGGAATGCCCCTCGGTGCTATGGTGAGGTGTGACGCGTCTCAGCGGACGTTCTCTTCGGCATTCCCGCCCACCGATTGGACCATCCAACGCATGAGACCTCGACCCCGTCCGGTTAGCATAGGGGTTCCTCCTCTACCTCCTTTCTTCATCAGCCGCTCTTGTTTATCATCGACACTGTTATCCTTTCCCACTGAGGGCTGGTTATGCCGAACGAAGGCCCATTGAGCGGTCGATCCGTCATCGTCGCGGGTGCGGGGTTGGCGGGATTGACCGCCGTAGTGGAACTCCAGAAAAACGGGGCTCGGGTCACGCTGCTGGAGGCGCGCGACCGGGTCGGCGGACGTGTGTGGACGCGGCGTGAGGGTTTCGCGGAAGGTCAGCATGCCGAAGCCGGTGGGGATTTGATCGACTCCGATCAGGACGCCATCCGTCGGTTGGCCAAAGACCTGGGACTCACCTTGTCGCCCATTCTGCGCGGCGGGTTCGCCTTCGTCGGCCAAGGACCTCGTGGCCCTGTCTCCAAGCCGGCCTCGACTGCCGGTGATGTGTGGTCAGAACTTGCGAAGGTCTGTGAGCCATGGGTTCGAGCCTATCGCCTGAACGAACGGCGGTGGGAAGGTCCCATTGCGCGGATGCTGGCAGATCGGTCGGTCGCGAACTGGCTCGATGACATCCGGGCCGATCGGGCGTTGCGTGCCCGCTTGAATGGCCTGCGCGGGTTTTTCTTGGCCGGTCCGGAGGAGCTGTCATTGCTTGCCTTGGTGGATCAACTGGCTACAGAGTCATCTGCGCTGGACCGGGTCTATCGTATCAAGGGCGGCAACGACCGTATCGCCACCGCGCTTGCCCGGAAGCTGCGAGAGCCGGTCCAGCTAGGAACCAGGTTGTTGGCGGTGAGGCAGCGTCGAGGCAAGGTGCTGGTCACGGTGCGTGGTTCGGAAGGGCAGGGTCAGATTGTCGCAGACTCCCTCGTGATTGCATTGCCGGTCACCATGGTGCGGTCTCTTATCTTCAATCCCCCGATGCCTTCACAGCAGCGTAAGGCCATCAGGGAACTGCGTTACGGACCAGCGACGAAGACGCTGCTGCAATTCGATCGGAGGTTCTGGCGGCGACGCGGGCGACCTCTGGCCTATGGAACGGACTTGCCGATTGGGGCCATTTGGGATGGCAATGAGGAGCAGCTCGGACGTACGGGCATCCTGACATTGCTCGCCGGCGGTTTGGCCAGTCGGGATACGAAGACACGCATTACGCAACAGGGGCCTGCGGGACTGGCGGCGGCGTTGAAGTGGTTGGGGGCCGGGACGCCTGCGTTGCTCGCATCACGCGTGGTGCATTGGGAGGACGATCCGTTCGTGCGAGGTGGTTATGCGGTCTTCCAAACTGGATACGATCCCGAGCAACGGGCCTGGCTCGCTCGGCCTCACGGACGGGTCTTGTTTGCCGGCGAGCACACCAGCCTGCGTTGGCAAGGGTACATGAACGGTGCGGTGGAGAGCGGGTGGCGAGCTGCGGCAGAAATGCAAGCCCTGCTCCGACGCTCTCGCTCAAGCCTTTCCGTGTGAAGGGGCTGAGGCATCCATCGAGGGAACTACCTTGCGTCGGTCCTGCGCCTCATGAATTCCTGCCGGAGCATCCCATAAATCTCCACATCCACAAATTGGCCGAAGCGGATGTAATGCTCGCGCATGCGGCCTTCGTAGGTCATGCCGACTTTTCGTAGCACACGCCCTGAGGCCGGGTTGTTGTGAAAGTGCGGGGCGTAAATCCGATGGAGTGACAGGTGGGTGAAGCCGTAGTCGAGTATGGCCTGAACTGCTTCGGTGCAGTAGCCCTGGTTCCAGTAGGCGGTGCCAAGCCAGTAACTCAGACGCGCATGTTCGTGCGTGGTGGTTATCTCCATGCCGATTGAGCCGATGAGTTGGTGGGTCTCGGCAAGAACGATGGCAAAGGTGAGGGCGCTGCCCGCCGCAAAGCTCTCCTGCTGGGCGATCCATTTCGCAGCCGTCTCTGCCTCATATGGGTGAGGGAGAAATGTTCCAGCGGCGACTTCCTTCCCCCCGGCTAGGCGTTGCACGGTATCGGCATCGGAGGCCTGAAATCGCCGGAGGATCAACCGTGTGGTTCTGAGCGTCGGAAAGGCGTCCATGGGCACGATCTCATCACAGTGCCGTACCGGAAACAACTGCCGTTGCGCCGCTCATCATCCGAACAGCCTCCGGTACAGGCTGACTGTTTTCAGGCTTCGGGCCCGCCGCTCGCGTGAGCGGCAGGCCCGGGGTACTCACGTTACAGCGCGTCGGGAGACTTGTCCTTGATGTCGGACCAGTGTGTATTGCCTTTCTTGATGTAACCGGGAATGTCGCGTTGCCATTTCTCTTGAATGTCCTTGTCCAGATTCACATACAGAATGCCATCGACGATCTCCCACACTTCGGGATCTGCCACGAATTTTTTCCCGACGGCGACGCCATAGGCACAGAAGCCTCCGAAGGCGGGGAGGTACTGTTTGGGATTGGCGATAAACAGCTTTTTGTGTTCGGCGCTGGCGAAGGCGTAGGTCACGCCGTCCTGCACGACCACGTGATAGCCCGATCCCCGGACTGGTTTGCCATCGGTGAAGTAGGCGACGGGGTCGTACCCGCTGAGTCCAGGCGTGCTGTGGGTGACGTCTCCGGCGAAGACCGACGTGGCGACGATGCCGGCGATCAGCAACAAGCCGCCGATCAACAATTGCTTGAGTCCTGTCATGGTCCCCCTCCTTGCGTAACGGTTGATGAATGGTGCGAGCTTGAATGGTTCCGCTGTTGTTGTATCGTTCGAGCACAGCGATTCTTACAGTGCCACGTCATAAAATGATGCGTTGTTCTGTACGCAGAAAAGGAGTTGCCGGAGGCGATGGCTAGGAGCGGCGGGAGTCGAGGGCGCGTTGAATGCGGGCCTTGGCTTCAGGCGCGAGGCCAGGAGCGTTTGCTCGGGTGTCGTCAATCAACGTGGTGCCGTTTTTACGGAGGACGTTGCGGATGAGGGCTAACTGCTGTTTGTAGCGGCGGCAGAGGACGCAGATCAACAAGTGGAGCCGCATGCGGAGACGCGTGTGGAACGGGAGTGTCCGATCCATTCCATCGGAGAGCAGGTGCGACATGTCCCGGCAGGTGAACAACAACGGAGAGTGCCGCTTCATAATTCACCCCCTTCCTGCGGCAGGCCGAAGTAGCGGTCAGCCAAACAGTCCCGGAGTTGTTTCCTCGCCCGATGCAGAATGACACTAAAGTTGGTCAGTGTGAGCTGGAGAAGTGCGCAGATGTTTTCTGTGTCGAGCCCATCCAGCTCTCGAAGCGTAAAGACCTGCGCCGCCCGAGGCGGAAGCCGCTCCATGCAACCGGCGAGGGTGTCCCAAAACTGGCGGCGTTCGACCAACCCGTCGGGCTGTTCCGGCCATGCCTGCATGGCAGCTGCGTTTGGTTTCCAATGGCCGTCGGCCAGAAAGTCCTCTTCTGTCGACTGGCCATCCGGTGCATCGGGATGTTGAATCGGCTCCTTGGATTGTTTCCGAAAATAATCGACGACTTTGTGCTTCATGATCCCGATCATCCATCGGCGTTCCGCTGCCGGTCCACTCTCGCGATAGGTGCCTTGCAGGGCGGCCAAAAAGGTTTCCTGCACGAGGTCTTCCGCAACATCCTGGTGGCCCACGCGCGCGAGGGCGAATCGATAGAGAAAGTCCCCATGAGCATCGATCATTGCGCGTGAGTCGATCAGGGTTCTCTCCGCCATGTTGCGGCTCCTTGCCTTACGGGCCCTTTCTGCAGGTGACGAAGTCGTCCTCAACGATCGGGGAAGCGAGTAGTCGACCCACATAGAATGTATCGTTCAAGGCCCCAGTTTCTTACACTCGATTAAAGCCACGGCTGAAATTATCGGATGCTTTCCTGGTGCCGGCACCCACGGAGGGTATGGGCTTCCCATGTGAACATCAAGGCCGAGATGATGCTGTAGGTTGAAACCTCCCGGGGCTGCCTGTGTCGCGAGAGTCCCATTCATGCCGAGTGCTTAGAGGGTAAGCCGGATTCCCTGGATGCTCGACGGGGTGCGCGTCTGTGCTCACGCATGGGTTTAGTCCGCCGTCTCTGCACGGTGCACTCTTTTTCACCGTTTCTTGACGCGTTTCCGATTCGCGAGTAGGGTTTTGTTGGCCTTCTACATAAGTGGAAACAATGGATGTTGCGCAGGTCTTGATCGCGATCGTCGGTCTGGGAGCGGCCGTGACGACCTATTGCCTGATGCGATTTCCCCACATGCGCCGTGAACGGTTTAGGCGCTACGGGGCGTTTTCCATTGCGGTGTCGGTTCTCGGTGCACTGGTGGTCTTGCTGCTCTGTTTGACCCTGCTCATCGTGCAGAATGCCTGGCGAGTCGGGTGAAGCGAGGGGCAATTGATGACCTTCATTCTCGGGACGATCGCAGATTGGCCTGTTCGAAAGTGAAGCACTGTCGCAGCGGCGCAACAGCTTCGCGCGCAGGATCATGAAAACTCCACGATGCGAGTCACGTTTCATCTGCCGAGGATTGATCTCACCGGGTCGCTCTGCTACGAATACAGTGTGACACCTGACAGGAAGCTCGTCGTTCTTCCCCAGCTGAGCCTCCTCTCCTAACGTCGAGCCCATCAGCGGGCTTGAGTCGTTCCATTCCAATCGACCGTTCCCCGCGCGGCTGTATACGACGCGTGGCGGACTATTTTTCGCGGGACGTTGAAGCCATTATGGGCCTTGTCAGAACCGGTCGTTCGCTTCAGTTGCTGCCACGGCGTGAAGCTGAGGCACGCGCGGATTGCCTTGAGTTCGCCGGGCTGACCTTCAAGCCGCCGCCTCACCCGATTTCCATAGACCGGGTCGATTGGGTGTTCGCCGGGTTGCTCGCGCTGTCGGTGACGATTGTCTGTTTGCTGCTCGCGCGATCCATGCCCTCGTTCCTGTTCCAGTCGATGGATTTCTGGTTCGAGGCCGACACGCTGCGCGAAATCTCGAACATGAGCCGGGTGCACGACGACCACTATCGGACGTCCGTGCATCCGCTGTTTTCGTTGATCACCTTCATTCCGGTCTATCTTGCGAAGCATGCGTTGACCACCAGCCCGCTTCGCGCGGTGTTGCTCATCACCGGCCTGGTGGGCGGCCTGTGGGCCGGGATGGGGTACCTGCTGTTCCGCTTGCTTGGCTGCTGCAGAGTGGATGCCACGGTCTTCACGCTGCTCGGGCTTTGCAGTGCCTCGGCCCTGTTCTGGCTTCCGGTGCCCAATTCCTATTCCTGGGGATCGCTCTCGATCATGCTGGCCCTCGTGCTGCTATTATCCGCCGAGCAACGGACGTTCGGAGCTACGGCCTATGTGATCGCGAGCGCGCTGACGCTGAGCTTTACCGTGACGAACTGGATGGCGGGTCTGCTGGTGACGCTGGTTCGATGGCCCTGGAAGCAGGCGATGCAACTCTCCGTCAATGCGTTGTGTGTGGTGGTCCTGCTTTGGGGCGTGCAGAAGTTCATCTTTCCCACGGCCGAATTTTTTATCGGCCATCGCGAAGAGGCGGAGTTCATCAATCATCCCCAATCCGGGGGTGCCGCCAACGTCCTGTCGTCCCTGGTCTTCCACACGGTGGTTGCCCCGGATGTCCGGTTCATGAAAGACGATGCATACACCCAGGCGAAGTCCGATTCGTTTCGCCTGTCCGAACGTCTGACGTTTCAATTTTCTCGCCCGGGATCAGCCGGTCCCCTGGGGCTGCTGGCCGTCGGGCTCTGGTCGGCGTTGCTGTTGAATGGATTGTGGCGGTTGGTCACCCTCGATCACCATCTTCGGTTCCGCCTCGTCCTGGTCGGCCTGCTGGGGTTTGAGACTCTGCTGCACCTTCTCTACGGAGAAGAAACCTTCGTCTACAGTCTGAACTTTCTTCCGCTCCTCCTCGCCGTTGTCGCTCTGGGGGCCATCGGTTCAGGCCGCCGGGTCGTCGTCGCTCTGGCCGCGTTGCTCGCGATCTGTGCCGGGCTGAACAACTGGCATCAGTTTCAGGAGGCCACGCGTTCGGCGACGCAGTTCACGCCGCAGCGGGAGCTGATGACGACGATGGTGCAGCAGGATCCGGATCGACCTTGGCCCCGCTCGGTGGGACATGTGCCGTTGGCGGCCCCAGGGGCTCCCGAGGGCGGCACGGCCTATCACGAGCCGGGCGGGGATTTCAGTCCGCATGTTCCGAGCTTCGGCGTCTCAATCTGGCTCTGCGATGCCGACGGACTTCCGGTCGTCACCAGCCAGACGGTGCCGCTCAGCGATATCCAGCAACGGTTCGCGCCCGCTACGCATCCGAACGTTCCGGCCATCGTCACGAAGACACCCTATTATCAGGCGGCCTGGTCGCGTCTGGATGCCACGCATTGGGAGCTGCGGTTCAAAAATCATACGAACCATGCTCCTGCGATTCTCATTCGAAGCGTGGGTCCGGCCGGCGGGCCGGTGACCGCTTTGGATTGGGACGGGGAGCAGCTCGGGATCAACCATCGTTGGGCGGTGAACGCGACGCCTGCTCCCAGCGCGATTACCTTAGGGGATGAGAATGCGTCCGATTGGATGACGGCGCAGTCATCGACCAGGTCTTGGAGCGGCGCGTCCGGCTGGGGGTACGCGCGAATGAAGTTTGTGTCGGCCTCAACGAGGAAGGACGATGAAGTTCGTGTGGTGCTTGCCGATTTGCAGCCTGCCGTCGAAATTCAGACGCCCTACACATATCCCTCGAAGCGGGCTCGTCTCGCGCTGCCCGAGCCGCGCCTGCAGGCTTCCATGGATGCGCAAATCACGCATCTCATGATGAGTCTCGTCGACGACGAAACCCGGCCTGGCGATCCCACGTTTTACTACCGCGCCTGGCATCGACAGGGTGCATACATTACGGCGGCGCTGGCGCGGGCCGGCGACCCTCATGTCAGCCGGGTCCTGTCGCAATTTCTGGCCTCCCATGATTTCGCCGGTGGCTCCGGCCCCGAGGCCGATGCCCCCGACTGGCCATCTGGGCGTTGACCGAATCGGCGGCTTATATCGCCGACCCGGTACACAATCAGTGGCTCTGGCCGCATATCCTCCGGAAAGCCCAACGGATCGAAGGCATGCTGACCGCCCGCGCGCCGGTTGTGGAACCCTATTGGATTCCTTCGCCCCATGACTTCAACCATGGGCGGCAGACCAGGACGGCGCTGCTGGCCCAACCCGCGCGTGACGGCCTGATTGTCGGCCGCGTCGGAGAGGACTGGCCGTTATTCTATGTGAATGCCGTCAGTTATCGCGGGCTTCTCGCTGCGGCTGAATTCGCCGAGCGGCCGGGGAAGCGCCAACAGGCGGCTCGTTGGCGACAGCATGCCCGTGGGATGGAGGAGAGTTGGCAGCACCAGTTTCCGAACGGGTCTCCGGACAGTGTCACGTACCCCGTCAGTTTACGTGCATGGGCCGGGTCTGCCGCCCGCCGCACTCAGTTGGGACAACCGATGACGACGTATCGTCCTCCTGCGCTGGTCCCGACGGCGGCCACTCAACTGACGCAGGCACATCGGGCATTGCGGCTTGGACGACCGGAAGCAGTCTGGGCGACGCTGCATCAGCCCTGGAGTCACCAGGCCTCGCCGGGCCTGTATACCTGGGATGCGCCGCGGCCGACGGAGGATGAAGTGGCGGATGGCTGGCAATACGCGCGGGGCTGGCACAATGAAACCGCCGTCTCGCCGGATTATGAAACGGCGGCGTTGCTGCTGTTATTGCAACAGGACATGCTGGCCTATCTCAATGACGCGGCGGCGGAGCCCACGGTGGTGCTCGGCGCCGGCATTACTCCGGCCTGGCTCTCACAACCGATGGCGGTGTCCAATCTCGCCCTTCCCGGCGGCTCTATTACATGGCAATGGGACGGGCGGAAGATGCGGGCGACACTCCGTGGACCCGCGCGGAAGATTCAATTGGGTTCGGCCTTTCCTCCAGGCACGGAACTTTCCGTCGTGCAGAAACCGCTGCGCCCATGACTCGGTCGTCCGCCATTCACTTGAGTCTTCTGCGTTCAGAATCCCCGTCCACCGCCGCCGCCGAACCCGCCGCCCGACGATCCGCCCCTGCTGAATCCAGACCCGCTTGAACTGCGCGGGGCCGAGGTCATGGTGGTGCCGGTGCGCGCGGCCATGTCGCCTATTCGGCTGGTGAAGCCCCGGGTGTTGAATTGTGTGAAATCGCTGCCCTGATACCAGGTCGGGGAGGCCACTACGATGGATTCGAAGGCCCGTGCCCAATTCTTCTCCACTCCGAGCGCCATCGCATAGGGAAGAAATTTTTCAAACAGCTGCGGGGTCTTGATGACTCGATCAAACCGGTCGGCGTCCACGCGAGTCAGAAATTCTTCGAATCCCAAGACGCCTTCCAGCGCCCTGGTGCCGTGCAGGGTGCGTGCCGGCATGATGCGTCCGAAACCAACCACGATGAGTCCCGACAGGAAACCCGCCGTGAGGAACGTCAGCGGCGCCATGCCCCATCGGTCGGCCAGCGCGGAGAGGGCAAACGTCAGCAGCATTCCCAGCGCGATTCCGCCCACCAGATACCCCTGCTTCACCCGATCGGGCCGCTGCGCATAGTACTTCCGTTGTAGGAGCGACTCGAAGATCGCGTCCTGAATAGGGGGGAGGGATCTGAAGAAGCGATTTTGGAGTGCGCTCAGCGAGACGCCCTCAGTGGTGCTGTCTTTGAACAGGGCTTCCAGCAGGAGCCGTTCGTAGGCTGGTAAGGTCGTCCACTCCTGGGCGGGCTTGGTGCGATGAAAGCGATAGTCGGTACTCGACCAGAGGCCGAACAAGTGCTCGGCCTTCTGTTCGACAATCCGAAGGTATCCTCGCACGGCGAGGTCGACGACGGTGGCGGTGAGATCGCGAGTATCGGGACTATCGTCCACGAGCGTGCCGGCTTCGGCCGGGGTCAGTCGATCCGGTGGTTCGTAGAGTACTGTGATGGGCCGGAGCCGCGGATCCCTACCTCGCGTGGCCCACAGCCGATACATCACGATGAAGACGAGCAGGGGAATCCCCAGCGCCCAGTTGCTTACGAGGAACGTGCGCGTCTGGTCCATCGCCGTGGGGGCCGCGATGACGCCCTTGTCCCAGCCGACGACGGCGGTGAGACCTTCACGAAAGCCGAGGGCGCGTGTCATGGTCATCTGGACACCGGCTCCAACGATCTCTACCGTCGCCGCAGCTTCGCGCGCGCCATAGGCGCCCGTGAAGGCCTGGGCGCGGATACCCGTGGTCTGCGGCGGCAGGGTAATTCGCGCGGAGGCCTGCTCGATGGGCACATCCCATTCGTCGCCGGTGACGTTCCAGTAGAGTTCGTCGTGATCTTCGAAGAATTTCAGTCCGTTGCGCACGCGGTACTTCAAGACGAAGGTGCGGGTGGCGTCGGTGGCGCCGGGAATCCAGATCCGGAAGTTCCGGTAATGCCTCTCCCGGCTGCTTTCAAATATGAGCGGGGTGCCCTGCTCGTCCGTGACCGTGACGCGATCCAGCAACAGGCTGTAGTTGAAACCTTGCGGGGTTCGATATTCGATGGGGACAAGCCGTTCGATGCCGTTCCATGCTCCTTCAAAACGGGGACTGACCGTTTCTGTGACCAGCAGGTCGCCGTCGGACAGGACTTGGAGTTCGACGTCGAACCGGTTGAGCACGAACGAGCGCGCCTCTGCCGGAAGCAGAGAGCCGAAGATGAGGAGACAGAGGAGGGGAAGGATGAGCAGACGAGGAGAAGGAGTTGGCATCCGTCCAGCGTTCACGGTCGGAGCGGCGGGGCGGTCCACGTTAGAACTGTACCCTCGGCGGCTCGCGGTGAGTGGTTTCCGTCAGTTCGAAGAACTGGCGACCGACGAACTCGAACGATTGCGCGATGAAGTTGGTGGGAATCTCCTGGGTCTTCGCATTATAGTCGCGGACCACGGCGTTGTAATAGCGCCTGGCGTTCTGCACGGCGTCTTCGATTTGATTGAGGCTGCCCTGGAGTTGGGTGAAGGCTTCCACTGCCCGCAATTGTGGGTAGGCTTCGGCAAGCGCGAAGAGTGATTTCAACGATTGGGTGAGTTGATTTTCTGCGGCGCCTTTGGCTTCCGGTCCCTGTGCCGACATGGCCTTCGCCCGGGCGTTGATCACGGCTTCCAGCGCTCCCTTTTCATGGGCGGCATAGGCCTTGACGGTCTCCACGAGGTTGGGGATCAGATCGTACCGGCGCTTGAGTTGCACGTCGATATCGGCCCAGGCGCTGTCGCAGGCGGCGCGGAGACGGACGAGCGAGTTATACATGCCGATGACGATCATCACGAGCAGCATCAGCGCAACGACGACGATCCAGCCCATCGGTGTCTCCTTGCGGATTTGGGTGAAGGTACGTACTGAGCTTGGGCGATGATAGCCTGCCTCTCGACATCTGTAAAGCCGACACGGTTTCCTAGCCTTGCCACGGACTGATACGCGCCGGGGTTCCTGTGCTTCAGGGAGATGTGCGGGGTGGCTCAGCCGCGCGTGACTTTCTGAGGTGCTCCCGGTATTCTGCCCGCGGTATGAACTGCCCGGGGGAGTGACCCTCGATCCCGCAGTCGTGCCGGTGCTCAATTCAGGGAGGTGTGTATGCTGTGTTGCGAGGAACGGGTCGGGCTTGGTGTGGTTGTGGTGCTCCTCTGTTTACTTGGCGGGTCTCCTGCTCCCGTTTCTGTCGTGCTGGCCGAGGAGCCGACGGTTGAGCTCAACAGTCCGGAGGTGGTGCGGCAGGTTCTTGAGCAGCAGCTTGGCAAACGGGTGAAGATCAAGCTGCTCTCCGGACAGGATCTTGATGGGAAGGTGGCCAAGATCGGGACGCAGGCGGTGGTGCTCAGCGAACTAGGCGGAATGGAATTCTTCGATGCCACCCTGCGCCTGGATCAAGTGGCAGTCGTAGTCGCGAAGGCCCGCACGAAGTAGCGTCTCCGCTATCCGTTCCCGGTTCTTCGACAGCTGCGGCAACACCCTCTCCGGGAGCGGGGCTGACATTCTCTAGTTGCGTCCGGACATCCAGACTCTCCATACTATTACCCATGCGAGACACCCTACCGACCGAACTCGAAACGAGCGCCGGTGACCCACGCAAGGCGCTGCTACAGGTTGCCGAGGCGATTGCTCTGCACCGGGATCTCCCGGCCCTGTTTCGAGACCTCGCGCAACGGCTTCCCGCGGTCGCCCCCTTCGATTTCATCGGCCTGGTACTGCACGATCCGGCGAAGCAGGTGATGAAAGTGCATGTGCTTGAAACGGCTGAGGCGCACGGCGTCACCAAGCGGCTCGACGGCATGGAAATCTCGATGGAGGAGTCCGCCAGCGGTTGGGTCTGGTCGCACCAGCAGCCGTTGATGATTCCCTCGCTGGCCGACGAAACACGGTACAAGCCGGGAATGGGCGCGCTCCGCAGTATTGGGGTGCAGTCTCTCTGCCTGTTTCCCCTCACCACGGCGATGCGGCGTCTCGGCGCGATCGGATTCGGCAGTCTGCGCGCCTTTGCGTTCGGTGACGCCGATGTGGAATTCCTCAACCAGGTTGCCAAACTGGTCGCCGTCGCCGTGGACAACGTGCTGCATCACCAAGCCTTGAGCGACGAGCGTGATCGGCTGCAACTGCTCCTGGATGTGACGGAATCGATCGCGGCGCATCGTGACCTCACCCTGTTGCTGGAGGATCTAGCCAAGCGGTTGCCCCACGTGGTGCCCTTCGATTTCATTAACGCCGTGCTCCACGACCCGGTACGCGACATGATGCGCTTGTGGTTACTGGTGACGTCGGAACCGTCCACGATCCGCCCCGGGCTCGAAACCCCGGTCGATGAATCGCCTGGTGGGTTGGTGTGGAAAACACAGCAACCCCTGACGGTGCATGATGTGGAGACGGAAACTCGCTTCCCCGGATTGATGGCGTTGTTTCGCGAGAACGGCGTACGATCGTTTTGCGTGGTGCCGCTCACGACGGCACAGCGGCGGCTGGGCGCCATGGGGTTCGGCAGTCTCCGCCCGCGAGTCTATGAAACGTTCGAAATCGCGCTCATGCAGCAGGTGGCCAAGCAGGTGGCAGTCGCGTTGGACAATGCCCTCCATGTCGAGACGGCCTTGACCTATCAGGAACAGCTGACTCGGGAGCGTGATCGCCAACGCCTGTTGCTCGAAGTAAACAATGCGGTGGTGTCCCACTTGGACCTCGATGAACTCTTTCTGGCGGTCAGCGCCTGCCTGCGGCGTGTCATCCAGCACGATGGCTCCAGCCTGCTCCTTTGCAACGGGGAGACCGGGCAGTGGCGCATCCACGTGCTGGATTTTGAGCGTAACGAAAGCTTCATCGAGGAAGGACGGATCGAAGAGAGTTCACGGTCTCCGTCCTGCCAGGCGATTACGACGGGCAGGGCCGCGGTGCTCGGTGAACGGGAGCTACGAGAGATGGCGAGCACAGCGCCGATGGCCCAGGAACTGCTCGATTGCGGGGTCAAGTCGTTCTGCGCTCTACCGCTCTTGTCGCATAACCGGACGCTCGGGGCGTTGAACGTCGGGCGGCGGAGAGACGATGGCTTCAGCCCGGAAGACGTCCAGCTGCTCGGACAGGTCGCGCAGCAGGTTGCCATCGCCGTGGAGAACGCACTTGCGTTCCGGGAAATCGCCGCGCTCAAGGATAAGCTGGCGAAAGAGAAGATCTATCTCGAAGAAGAAATTCAGACGGCCTACAATTTCGAAGAAATCGTCGGCGATAGCCGTGCGCTCAAGCAGGTGCTCAAACAGGTCCAGACCGTCGCCGCTACCGATTCCACCGTATTGATCCTTGGTGAAACGGGGAGCGGAAAAGAACTGATCGCGCGCGCGTTGCACAATCTCAGCAATCGGAGGGAGCGTACCTTCGTCAAGCTCAATTGCGCCGCGATTCCCACCGGCCTGTTGGAGAGCGAACTCTTCGGCCACGAGAAGGGGGCTTTTACCGGAGCCATCGCCACGAAGATCGGGCGGTTCGAGTCAGCCGATCGTGGGACGATCTTTCTCGATGAGGTGGGAGAGATTCCGTTGGAGTTGCAAGTGAAGTTGCTGCGTGTCTTGCAAGAGCAGGAGTTCGAGCGACTGGGCAGCACCCGGACCATTCGCGTCAACGTCCGGGTGATTGCCGCGACCAACCGGGATCTTGGCCAGATGGTGGAGGAACAGAAGTTCCGCAGCGATCTGTATTACCGGCTGAAGGTGTTCCCGATGACCGTTCCGCCCTTGCGCGAGCGGGCGGAGGATGTGCCCTTGCTGGTCCGGCACTTTGTCCAGAAGTTTGCCTCGCGCATGAAGAAGCGGATCGAAACCGTTCCGGCCGAGGCGATGAAGGTGCTACAGGCCTATCCCTGGCCCGGCAATGTGAGAGAGCTGGAAAATTACGTCGAACGGGCGGTGATCTTGTCTTCCGGCTCGGAGCTGTTCGTCTCGGCGACCGAACTGAAGCGTCCCGCCCCTGTGGGAAACGGATCGGCGACGACCTTGGAAGAAGCCGAGCGCGACCATATTCTCAAGGCCCTGCGGGACACGAACTGGGTCATCGGCGGCGACGCCGGGGCTGCTGCCCGCCTGGGAATGAAGCGAACCACCCTTCAATCAAAAATGCAGAAGCTCGGCATCTCGCGTCCGCGGTAGCGCCGATCTTTCGACAGTTGCCGAGATGTCGGCAGTCACTCCGTCGGCACAAATTCCTCACCCTCTTCAGCGTCCTCGCTCCGCACGACATAACTCCCCGTCCTGCAAGCAGTCTATCTGCAAGTCACGGATTCCACATCGCTGGAACGGTCTCTGCTTTCTCGGACTGATATTCGAGCATGACCTCAGTCTTCATTTCGATGCAATGAAAGGAGCGCCCCATGTCATTGATCAAGAGTCATCTGTTGGTGTCCATGGCAACGTCCGCAACGATGAGTCGGTCACGCTGCCGACACAGACCGGCCGATCGAGTCGCGGGACCGGTTCGCACCGTGGTCGACGATAGTAGGTCACTGGCAATCACCGCATGGACCTGCGCCGCCTGCGGTAACCTCATTGAGGAACTCCATCTCCTCTCGCGGGACGGGGCGGCTCAGCCCTATCCAATTCGCCATGCTGTTGCGCCCCAGGCGCAGACCAGGCGGCTTGCTGCCTGGTCGGTCTCGAGCTAAGCCACGGTTATCGCCACGACGAGAAGAACGGTTGTCGGGACCGGGAGATTGGAGTGACGTGATGGAATCCTTAACGGACATGTTGGTTCACCATGGAGCGCTCCTCCTGTTCGGCGTCGTGCTTGCCGAGCAACTCGGCCTGCCTTTCCCGGCGCTGCCGCTCCTGGTGGCGGGAGGGGTGTTGGTCGGCACCGGCCATCTGGCCTGGAGCATTGCGCTCGGTGCGGCGATCCTCGCCACGCTGATGGCGGACACGATCTGGTACCTGGCGGGACAATGGCGCGGCCGTCCCGTCCTCAGTCTTCTCTGCCGGATTGCGTTGGAACCGGATGCCTGTGTCCGGCGCACGGAGGACTTTTTCCTGCGGCACGGAGCGAAGTCGTTGATCGTGGCGAAATTCATTCCCGGGTTGAGCACGATCGCCCCTCCACTCGCCGGCATCGTGGGGCTGACGGTTCCCCTATTCCTGCTCTATGACACCCTCGGTGCCTTGTTATGGGCGGGATCGGGGGTGGGGTTCGGCTATGCGTTCAGCGGTCAGATCGAGGAGGCCTTCGCCTATTCGGAGCAGGTGATGCCTGCCTTGCTGCTCACGACGGTGATTCTGCTGGCTGGTTTCGTATCCCTTAAAGCCTGGCATCGGCACCGGCAGCTTCGCCGTTTGCCGCGCATGACGGTGGCAGAGCTTGCGGAAAAGCTCACGGCAGCTGAACCGCCGGTTCTTATCGATGTCCGGCCGCGCGCGACGGCGGAGGCGGAACCGGGAATTCCCAGCGCGGTGTTGATGTCGTTGGATGAATTGGCCCGGCGTTACCAGGAATTCCCGCGCCATCGCGACGTGGTCGTCTACTGCGGGTGTCCGGCGGACGTGGCCAGCGCTCAGGGTGCCCTCCTTTTACAGAAGAAGGGGTTCACTCGCGTGTGGCCGCTGGCCGGCGGCATTGAGGCCTGGCGTGCGATCGTGACTCAGAATGCAGAAGCGGCGAGGGATTTTGAAAGTCAGACTGTTGCAGCCTGACCGGTCGAATGACAGGCTGCCAACAGGTTCAGGAGGACAAGATGGAACTGAAACTTCCGACTGCGGGGCAGGCCTATTGGGGATTGCGCGCCATGAAAACCGTGGCCTTGGCGGATGGCGCGCTCAATGAGTCGGAACGGCAGGTTATGCAGGCCGTGCAGCGCGTCTTCGGCACGAATCATGAGGTGGCGGGGCTTGAGCCGATCACCCCCGAAGAGTTGGCGTTGAACCTGCCAGATCCGCAAATCAGACGGCAATTGGTCAACGGGCTGATCGTGATGTCGCTGATCGACCGCGAGGTCACGGCTCAAGAGGCCGCACTCGTCGAGCGGTTTGCGGCGGCCTTGCAGGTCGCCGCGCCCGAGGTCACGAATCTTCGCCATGTCGTCAAGCGGGAACTGTTTCATCTGCGCCTCGACCTGGCCCGGCGTTTCTGGCTCAGGGAAAAGGTGGCCGAAATTTGGAAACAGGAAGGACTGCGGGGGCTCGCAAAATTCGCCGCCGGCATGATCGGCAAGTATGAAGATCCGGCCGTCGCCGCGCGGTACCAGGCCCTGGGGCAGTATCCGGCCGGGTCGCTGGGGCGGAGTTATTGGGAGTATTGCCGGAAGAACGGCTTCGCGTTTCCGGGAGAGAAAGGTGGAGCGCCGGAGCCCATTCTGTTTCACGATTGTGCCCACATCTTGTCCGGATATGGTACGGCCCCGGAAGAAGAGGTGCAGGTGGCCTGCTTCAGCGCGGGCTTCCAACGGCGTGATCCGTTCCTCTTCGTGTTTTTTGTGTTGCTTCAATTTCATGTCGGCATCCGCATGACGCCGATTACCGAGGCTGGAACCGGATTCTTCGATCCGGAGAAGGCCTTGATCGCCATGCGTCGCGGCGCGGCGATGAATGTGGATCTCAACCATGGTTGGGATTATTGGCCGGTCATGGGTGAACAGGTTGAGGCGCTACGGCGTCGGTACAACATACTACCTATCGAGGCGTTCCACACGAGGAGTGAACGTGAATTGGAGCAGGTGCGCTGACAGCAGGCTACTTGTCAGTCTGCAAGTTGTGAGTTGGTTTGACGCTGCCGTTATTTCGGCAGATGCCGAATGGCGGGCGGGCGGACTTCGTCATCAACCTCAGCCATGCACGAAACACGAGCGGACGAGCGCATATTTTCTCCATTCGAATGCGCACTTAGATTGAAATGCGGCCGATGGCGAGGCAGGAACAGTCGTTGCTCCTTGCAGAGGAACGAATTTTTGTGATGGAACGGGCGAGCCTCGGTTCCATCTGCAACCTGCCGGGAGGGCACCTATCATGAATCGTCGAAGTTGGATCGGGTCTTCGTTGCTGCTCCTGACCGTGGCGGCGACTGGTGTGGGCCTGGCCGCGTGGAAATATGGAAGCATTCAGGCCAATGCGGTGGCTTCGGCGAATCAGCCGGAACCGATGGAATCAGTGGCGGTCGCCGTCGCGAGGGACGTCGAGCATCATCAAACGGCTACCTCCATCGGGACGGTGTTGGCCTTGCGCTCGATCACGCTGCGAAACGAACTGGCCGGCACTGTCAGCCAGGTCAAATTTGTACCCGGCCAGACGGTCGAGGCTGGGGCCGTGCTTGTTGCGCTCGACGTGTCGGTCGAAGAAGCGGACTTGCGGGCTCAGCAGGCCCAGGCGGTCCTGGCGAAGACGGTGTTGGATCGTCGTCGGGCGTTGACTCAAGACCTCGCCGCGGCTCAGGAGGAAGTCGATCGGGCCCGCGCAGACCTCGATGTGGCGCATGCCCAAATGGCGCGCACGAAGGCTCTGATCGCCCGCAAGACGATCCGTGCCCCGTTCCGCGCCCGTGTGGGATTGGCCGACGTGCATCCCGGGCAATATCTCAACGAAGGCACACAGCTGACCACGCTGCAGGGTATCGATGAGGCGGTCCATGTGGACTTTGCGGTTCCTCAGCACGTCGCGCTCGGACTGCGCCAAGGGGGGGCCGTCGAGGTGTTCACCGGTGACCCCTCTCCCGTGGCCGCCAGGATTGTGGCGATCGATGCCCGCATCGACCCCGTCACGCGCAACACCATGGTACGTGCCAGGATCGAGCATTCCGCCACCATGCCGGCTCCCGGCGCGGCCGTGCGGATCAGGGTGCCGGTGGGGTTGGCGCACAAGGCTGTGGCGATCCCGGTGAATGCGTTAAAAAAAGGGCCGAGTGGCGATCAGGTGTTTGTCATCGAGCCAGATCGTGAGAATAAACCGCGCGCGCATGTGCGTCAGGTCGAAAGCGGGACGATGCTCGGTGATGAGATCGTCATCCACAGCGGGCTGACCTCCGGCGAACGGGTGGCTGCGTCGGGGGCGTTCAAATTGCGTGATGGCGTATTGGTGATTGCCGCCGGCGAGCCGGCACGTACAGCGGAACCAGACCGTCTCCTCAGCCAACAGTAAGTCAGGGGAATATGCCCATGCGTTCGTTTACCGACATCTTCATCAAACATCCGGTGCTGGCCGTAGTTGTGAACCTCGTGATCGTCCTCGTGGGCTGGCGGGCGCTGACGACACTGCCGGTGCAACAGTATCCGAAGATCGAGAGCTCCTCGATCATCATCACCACCGTCTATTACGGAGCCGCGGCCGAGACGGTGCGAGGGTTTCTGACCACACCGATCGAGCGGGTGGTGTCGGCGATCAGCGGGGTCGACTATCTCGAATCCACCAGCCGTGCCGGCGTCAGCACCGTAACGGTCCATCTGAAGCTGAACCACAACAGCACGGCGGCGCTCGCCGAAGTGACCGCGCGGTTGCAGCAGGTCCGGTCGGAGTTGCCGGCCGAAGCGGAACCTCCGGCGGTGGAAGTGCAGCGCGCCGACCGACCGTACGCCTCGTTCTATCTCAGCTTCACGTCTCCGGAGCGGACCGTGCCGGCGCTGACGGATTGGCTGTTGCGAACGCTGCAGCCGCAACTCGCCACCTTGACCGGTGTGCAGCGCGTCACGATTGAAGGTGGCAGGCAGATCGCCATGCGGGTGTGGATCGATCCCGATCGGCTCGCGGCCTACAACCTCTCGCCCGGCGACGTGCAGGCAGCTCTGCGTCGGAACAACTATTTGGCCGCCGTCGGCCGGACCAAGGGCAATCTCGTGCAGGTCAATCTGCTCGCGAATACGGACCTGCGTTCCGTCAACGAGTTTCAGGAACTCATCGTAACCGACCGCGGCGGCGCCATCGTGCGGTTGCGGGATGTGGCGCGGGTGGAAAACGGAGCCGAAGAGGCCGAGATGGTCGCGAAGTACAATCGTTTGGAGGGGGTGTACCTCGGGGTCTGGCCGCTGGTCGGCTCAAACGAGATCGAGGTGGCCCACCGGTTGCGGGAAGAAATGGATCGTATCCGGCCGACCTTGCCGAAAGATATCGATATGCAGTTGGTCTGGGACGGCACCATGTTCATGGAAAGCGCTTTGAAGGAGATCACCAAGACGCTGGGCGAAACGATTCTGATCGTGGCCACGGTGGTCTTCCTGTTCATGGGGTCGATCAGGACCGCGCTGGTTCCGCTGGTGGCCATGCCGGTGTCGCTGATCGGAGCCGCCATCTTCATGTATGCGTTCGGCTTCAGCCTGAATTTGCTGACGATTTTGGCGATCGTGTTGTCGGTGGGGTTGGTCGTGGATGACGCCATCGTCGTCGTGGAAAACGTCGAACGGCATGTGCGCGAAGGAAAGTCGAGGGTTCAGGCGGCGTTGATCGGCTCGCGCGAATTGGTCGGTCCCATCGTGGCCATGACGATTACCTTGGCCGCAGTCTACGCCCCGATCGGTTTTCAGGGAGGCCTGACCGGCTCGCTGTTTCTGGAATTTGCCATCACCCTGGCCGCCGCAGTCGTGCTGTCCGGTGTCGTGGCGATCACGCTCTCGCCGGTCATGAGCTCGCGATTTGTCCACCCGGAAGGGAAAGAGGGCAAGCTGACCCGTCTGGTCAATCGTGGGTTTGACGCGACGCGGGCGGTCTACGGGCGGTTGCTCGACGGCGCGTTGGAAATGCGCTGGGCGATCGTCGCGGCGTCGCTGCTGATCATGGTGGCGGCCGTTCCGCTCTATCTGTTCTCTCGACAGGAATTGGCGCCTGTGGAGGACCAGAGCCATATCAGTCTCTTTCTGGAAGCCTCGCCGGATTCGACGGTGGCCGCTACGAACAGTGATTCCTTGAAGGTAGTCGAAGCAATCCGGGCGTTTCCGGAAGCCCGGTTCATGTGGTCGCTGACTTCGTCTTGGGGCGGCTTTGGCGGCTTGGTGGCCAAAGACTGGCGGGAACGGACGCGTTCGACCGAGCTGATGTACGGCGAAGTCTTCGGAGCCGTGTCGCAGATCCCCGGTCTGCGGGTGTTCCCCCGCCTCGATCCGCCGTTGCCGACACCCGGGCAGTATGACGTGGAGCTGATCCTGGCGAGCGAGGTGCCTGCCGAGCAAATGCTGGAGATGACCGCCGCAGTCCTGGGTGCCGGCTGGCAGAGCGGCAAGTTCTTGTATGTCGACACCGACCTGAAGATCGATTTGCCTGAAGCGCGGGTCGTGCTCGATCGCGAGCGACTCGCCGACCTGGGATTCGACCTGGCCGGTGTCGGGCAGGAACTCGGGACGCTGCTCGGTGGGGCCTATGTGAATCGGTTCAATTTTTATGACCGCAGTTACAAGGTCATTCCTCAAATCGGCGACAAGGATCGCGCGACGTTGGATCCGCTGCTCGATCTCAAGATCAAGACGCCAAGCGGCCAGCTGGTGCCGGTGTCGACGTTTACGCATATCGAGACGAGTACCGCCCCGCGGACGTTGAACCGTTTTCAACAACGCAATGCGGTACGGATTTTCGGCGGGGTGAAGCCCGGGGTGACCAAGGAGGAGGGGCTGCGCGTTCTGGAGACTGCGGCGGCCACGGCCGTCGGTCCGCGGGTGGCGCTCGATTTTGCGGGAGAATCGCGCCAGATTCGTCACGAAGGTTCGGCCTTGACGGTGACACTGGGCTTTGCGGTGGTGCTCATTTACCTCGTGCTCGCGGCTCAGTTCAAAAGTTTTCGGGACCCGCTGATCGTCCTGCTGGGCTCGGTGCCGCTGGCGATCTCAGGCGCGCTGGTGTTCAGTTTCCTCGACCTGACGACGATCAACATCTATTCGCAGGTTGGGTTGATAACATTGGTGGGACTGATCGCCAAGAACGGTATCCTGATCGTGGAGTTCGCGAATACCCTACAGGAACGGGGGCTGTCGAAGACGGCCGCCCTGCGGGAAGCATCCCTGACGCGATTGCGCCCGGTCTTGATGACTTCGGCGGCCACGGTCTTCGGACACCTCCCGCTGGTGCTCGTTTCGGGACCCGGTGCCGCGGCCCGCAACAGCATCGGCATGGTGTTGGTCACGGGAATGACGGTCGGCACACTCTTCACGCTGTTCGTCGTGCCGGTGTTTTACTCGCTGATCGCCGCGCGGCACCAGCCGGCGGTGGAATTGGAAGAGGCCGAAGCGGGTGAGTTGCAGTTGGCGGCGGTAAAGGGATGAACTGATCCCGGCTCGTTGAGCGCAACAGGAGGACATGCACGATGCTGAAGATTACGTCCGAGCAGACTTCCGATTCCGTGCGTCTGACCCTGGAAGGGAGTCTGAGCGGGCCCTGGGTGACTGAACTCGAACGGGTGTGGCAGCAGGTCAAACAAGCCGGCATCTTTGCCCCCGTGGTGGAACTGACAGGCATCACCTTCATTGCCGAGGACGGCAAGGCTCTGCTCACCAGCATGTGGCGGGAAGGCGCCGCCTTGGTCGCGAATGGGTGCTGCACCAGACACATTGTGGCAGAAATCACCGGGGCGGGAGGCGGCCAGGCTGCACCATCCGTCCGCTGTGAGACGACGTAGGACGGTCATCGCATGCGCATGGTAGCTCTCCTCATAAGCTCCGTTCTCCTGGCCTCCTGTGCCATCGGACCGGACTACTCCCGTCCGGACCTTGCTGTGCCCGAACGGTTCCGCATGACGGCGACCCAGCAGGAAACCGAATCATTCGCCAACCTGCCCTGGTGGGATCTGTTGCAGGATGAAGAACTGCGGCGTCTCATTCGAGTGGCGCTGGCTGAGAATAAAGATCTGAAACGGGCGGTTGCGTCGGTCGAAGATTTTCAGGCGCGTATGTTGATTGCCAGAATGGATTTCGCGCCGAAGGCCGACCTTACGTCCAACGCGCCCTTGTTCGGCCGCAAGGCAAACTTTCTGTTTCCGGGTTTTCCCAATCCGTTCAACTACTATCTCCAAGGGAATCTCTCCTGGGAGATCGATATCTGGGGACGGATTCGTCGATCCAACGAAGCGGCGCGGGGAGATCTCCTGTCGCGAGAAGAGGCTCGCCGCGCCGTCGTCCTGCAACTGGTGAGCGGCGTGGCAGAAGCCTACTTCGACATGCTGCAGTTCGACATGCAGTTGGCCGTCGCGCAGCGAACGCTGAAATCCTGGGACGAATCGGTCAGGATTGCCGAGGCCCGGCTGCGGGAGGGCATGATCTCCAAAATCGACGCGGACCAGTTTGCGGCGGAACGCGCCAACGCCGCAGCTCGGGCGGCAGAGTTGAGCCGACAGATGGTGCAGAAAGAAAACCAGCTCAGTGTGTTGCTGGGGCGCGTGCCAGGTCGGATTCCGAGAGGACGTTCTCTCACCGACCAGGTGATGCCGCCGGAGGTGCCGGCCGGTCTTCCTTCGGAATTGTTGCAGCGCCGCCCGGATCTCGTGCAGGCGGAGCAGGAATTGGCGGCGGCTACGGCGAGAATCGGTGTGGCGAAGGCGGACCGGTTTCCGAAACTCAGCATCACGGGAATTCTCGGTGTCGCCAGTCCGCAGTTGTCCCGCCTGGTTGCGAATGAGACGGCGTTCGGTGTCGCAGGCCCCGGGCTTGCCGGTCCCTTGCTGAATGCTCAGATCCTCGGGTTTCAGCAGGCCGCCGCTGAAGCGCAGAGCCGTGAGGCGCTGGCACGGTATGAGCAGTCGCTGCTGGTGGCGTTTCGTGAGGTGGAGGATGCGCTGGTCGCCGTGCGAACGGTGCGGGAGCAACGGAACGCGCAGGTTGAGCAGGTGGATGCGTTGCGTTCGGCTCTGCGCCTGGCCAATCTGCGATATAAAGGAGGACTCGCGAACTATCTCGACGTCCTCGTGGCACAACGCAATCTATTCGAGGCGGAACTTGCGCTGACCAGCACCCACCGGTTACAGCTGGTGTCGGTCGTGCAATTGTATAAAGCATTGGGGGGCGGATGGTCGCCACTCGATACGGCCCAGCAACAGCCGGGCCAAGCTCCGGCAGAACCGGGGAAGGCGGGGCGCGGCTGACCCACGGACCCGGGGGGGAAAGAGAGCGGCGTGACGGGGGCCGGGGCATGAGCCAGGAGGACAGGGAGGCAGGCCCTCTCGCGCAATTCCTTGCCGAAGACCATCGACGGCTCGACGCATTGCTGCAGTCGGCTCTAGTGCAACCGACCCGGGTGAATCGCGAGGTGTACGACCAATTCCGCGCCGGACTGCTTCGGCACATCGGCATGGAGGAGAAGATACTCTTCCCTGCGGTCCAGCGATGGCGTGGCGGCGACCCGCTTCCGATCACTGCCAAGCTTCGACTCGACCACGGCGCGCTCGCCACGTTGCTCATGCCCACTCCGACCCCAGCAATCCTGGCGACTATCCGACGCCTGCTGATGGACCACAATGTGCTGGAGGAAGGGCCGGGTGGTGTCTACGACCTCTGCGATCGGCTGGCAGGCTCCGACGCCGAGTCGCTGCTGAAGGCCTTGCGCGCCGCTCCGTCGGTCGCCGTGATGCCTCATTCCGACAGTCCTGCGGTGATGACCATCCTGCGTCGCGTATTGGAGCGTGCGGGTTATCGCATGGACACGGACATGGGTACAGATGTGCCGGTGACTCCGGCCCAGGAATCCTGACAGAAAGTTCACGCACCCATGGTTGTCCGACATTCTCAACGTCTTCCGCTCCTGGCGGTGGGGATGCTCGCGTTGCTCACCGGACTTTGGGCGGGGCTTGCGCGGCTCGGGTGGGATGTGCCGCTTCCGCGACCTGGATTTTCCTCCTTGCATGGGCCGCTCATGGTGTCCGGCTTTCTGGGTGTGCTGATCAGTTTGGAGCGTGCGGTGGCTCTGAGCCGGCCATGGGCCTATGCCGCGCCGCTGCTGACCGGACTCGGTGGGGTGGGATTGATTGTCGGGGCTCCGCTTCTTGCGGCGCAATGGTTGATCCTTGCCGGCAGCCTCGGGCTGGTGGCGATCTTTGCGGCGATCATTCGCCGGCATCCGGCGCTGTACACGTTCACGATGGGTGGCGGGGCGATTGTCTGGGCGTTGGGCAACCTGTTCTGGTGTCTCGGGTGGCCCGTTTTTCTGGTCGTCTTCTGGTGGGCGGCGTTTCTCGTGGTGACCATTGCCGGTGAGCGTCTGGAACTGGCCCGGCTGCAGCAAGTGACCGGATCCGCACAGGCGACGTTTCTGTTGTTGCTCGGCATTCTACTCACGGGGCTACTGTTCCTGGGCTGGTCGTATGACGGGGGCGTTCGTTTGTTCGGGTTGGGGCTGGCCGGTCTAGCTCTGTGGTTGGGGAGACATGACATCGCCAGGCGGACCGTCAAGCAAACAGGGCTGACGCGATTCATTGCGATCTGTCTCCTTGCCGGGTATGTCTGGCTCGGCATCAGCGGGCTGTTCGCCATGTGGTTCGGCGGTGTTCCCGTTGGTCCGCAGTATGACGCGACCCTGCATGCCTTTTTTCTCGGGTTCGTGTTTGCGATGATCTTTGCCCATGCGCCGATCATCTTTCCGGCGGTGCTCGGCGCACGAATGACCTATCGGCCGCTGTTCTATGCACATGTAGTCCTGTTGCAAGTCACTCTGGTCGTGCGTCTCATCGGTGATGCGGCAGGGTGGAGCGCCGGTCGTCAGGTCGGCGGTCTGCTCAACGCCGTGACGTTGCTTCTGTTTTTCGTCAACACGGTGTCGGCGCTTCGGCGCCCGCCAGAGCGAGCGGGGGCAGTGCAAACACGGGCGTTGTGATGAGGGCAACATGCAGACGGCGGTTTCGCCGGTGAAAGGACCAGTTGAATGGTGATGGAGAATCAACGTGCGGCGTCCGATCCACGAGTGCTCGACGCCCTGCGGCAGGTGGTTGATCCCGAGTTAGGAATCAACATCGTGGATCTTGGATTGGTGTACGGCAGCGAGGTGCGGGACGGTCAGGTTCATGTGGTCATGACTATGACGACGCCCGCCTGTCCGATGGAAGAGCTGTTGATGGAAATGGTGCATTCTGCGATTCTGCGCGAGTTGCCCGAGGCGCGTTCAGTAGAAGTGGATCTTGTGTGGGAGCCCGCCTGGAAGCCGGACATGCTGAGTCCGTCGGCCAAAGCGCAGTTGGGCCGAACGTAAGGATGAGCGGGTGAATGCAGAGGGCCGCAGAAGGCGGTATGGCTGAAAGGTGTTCCGGTCGTGAGCGAGGAGCAATCCAGGCAGGTGCGCGAGTTGGTGGAGTCGGTGTATCGCTCGGACTCCCGCCAGGTGCTCGCCACCTTGATTCGTCTGCTCGGGGACTTCGATACGGCTGAAGAGGCTCTGCACGATGCCTTTGCCGTTGCCGTGGAGCAGTGGGCACGGGAGGGGGTGCCGGCCAATCCGAGGGCTTGGCTCATTTCGGCGGGCCGTTTCAAGGCCATCGACGGCATGCGACGGCGCGCCCGCTTCGACGCTTCCCTGACAGAACTCGCGAGACACCTGGAACTCAGCACGAACGATCCCGAAAGCTGGAACGACGAGGCAGTCGAGGACGACCGGCTGCGGCTGATCTTCACCTGCTGCCATCCGGCCTTGTCGCCCGAGACGCAGGTGGCGATGACGTTGCGCGAAGTCTGCGGCCTCACGACCGATGAGATCGCGCGCGCATTTCTCAGCAAGCCTGCCACCATCGCGCAACGCATCGTGCGGGCCAAAGGCAAGATCCGTGACGCCCGCATTCCCTACGAGGTGCCGTCGGCGGCCAACTTGCCTGACCGGCTGGATGCGGTGTTGCGGGTTGTCTATCTCGTCTTTAATGAGGGGTACAGCGCTTCGTCGGGGGACTCACTCACGCGGCACGATCTGTCCGGGGAGGCGATTCGTTTAGGGCGGCTGTTGATCGGGTTACTGCCGGAGCCCGAAGCCCTGGGCCTCCTGGCGGTGATGCTGCTGCACGACTCGCGTCGCGGGGCGCGCACCTCGCCGACCGGCGATCTGATTCTCCTGGAGCAGCAGGATCGCTCGCTGTGGAACCGGGCGCAGATAGCCGAAGGAACGGCCTTAGTCGAGCGGGCGCTCGCGTCGCGTCAGGTCGGTCCCTATACCATTCAGGCCGCGATTGCTGCCGTGCATGCGGAGGCCCCCGACGCCGCATCGACCGACTGGGCGCAGATCGTCGGTCTCTACGATTTATTGGTGCAGGCTGAGTCGTCAGCCGTGGTCGAGCTGAACCGGGCGGTCGCTGTGGCGATGCGCGACGGCCCGGCGGCGGGGCTGGTCTTGGTCGATGCGATTCTCTCCCGCGGCGAACTCGTGAACTATCACCTAGCGCATGCCGCCCGTGCCGACCTGTGCCGGCGGCTCGGGCGAACCGCAGAAGCCTGTGCCTCATACGAGAAGGCCTTGAGCCTCACCCAGCAGAAACCGGAGCGGAGGTTTCTGGCGCGACGCCTGGCCGAATTAAGCGAAGTCGTCTAGTAGAGCACTGGACATTATGGTGGTTACCAGGGTGTTCTCCGGTCGCCGACTCTCTCGTCAGGATTTCCGCCGATGGATAATGATGGAATTCCCGTCCGGGTCGGAGACGATCGCCATGTGACAAACGGGTGTCTCCAGCGGTTCAAGCCGGAACGGGCATCCGTTTGCCTTGAGCCGCGCGATCGCGGCAGCGAAATCATCCACTTCGAGCCCGACCGATCCGCCGCCCGGGGACGGTTTCCAATCCGGTGCGCCGTTCCCGATACCGAGCGTGTTCGCCCCGATGTCGTATTCGACGAACCCCTTGTCTCCCTCGCCGAAAAACCGCGATTCTTTAAGCCCCAGCACGCCTTCATAAAACCGGCGCGCCCGCTGAAGGTCTGTGACGGGGTAACAAGTAAATGCGATGCCGGTGACATTCATGTCGATCCTTTCTTCGTTCGATCGTGTGTGCTTATGCTGCACTTCAGTTATGTTGGTTGCAAGGGGCTGTTCTTGCCGTGGAGGGCTGTGGTCGTTCGCACTGCTCTCTGCGGAGATTGAAGCGAATGGCAGAAGCTGGAACGGAGGTTTCTAAAGCGGAGGACGAAGGCGTTACAGCATGACTGAGCCTAAAGATCTATGACCTGTGCACTACTGTGTCGCATTCTCGGAATATGCTTTGGCAGAGATTGACACTACAAGATGGCCTGGCTACAGTTTGTGCGAACCATGGCTGGTGGCCAGCTTTTCCTGTTTGGCGGTGGAAGGGGAACATTTTGTGCCTGCAAATCTAATCCTGATAGGTGTCGTTCTGTTCTTGATGCCTTCCGCAGCTAAAGCAGAGTTCTCTCTGGAGCAGTATCGTTCCCTTATACAGTCTGCCGAGGTCAAGGATAAGCTGAGCGACTATGTGACAGGGGTGGGGCGCGGTATTTTCTGGGCGAATGTAATGCTGGGCGCCGATAATAAGGAACGTCTTTTTTGTCTGCCCGCCAAGCTTGCCCTGGATGCAGGTATTATCCAATCAGTTCTTGCCCAAGAACTGAGAATGTCATCTCCAGATGCAACCTATGAGGACGATACACCCATCGAATTAATTCTGACGAAGGCGTTTATGCGTCGTTTCCCATGCGACAGATAGACGCCAGCCGGAGTAGCCCACCGGTCGGCAATTTCGCTGGGCTACACCGCGTTTGTGCATCTTGGCGGTAGCCACTAAATCAATGCCATTCCCAATCGACAAGAAGCTAGTGGTTGCCGTATCGTCCACTGCGCTATTCGACTTAGCGTCCGAGCATGACCTATATCTGGAGCTGGGCGTAGATGAGTTTCGCAAGTATCAGCGTGAGCATCGCTGTACTATTCCACGTCGCGGCGCAGCGTTCCCATTCATTAAGCGCTTGTTGAATTTAAACAAGATCTACAGTGAGGAGCATCCAATAGAGGTCGTAATCTTATCTCGAAATCATGCTGATGCAGGGCTGCGCGTAATGGATGCCGTTTCCCATTACGGTCTTGAGATCTCACGTTCCTTCTTCTTGGCTGGGCAGCTCCCATATCCATACATGAGGTCGATAGGGGCTGTTTTATACCTCAGCACCAACAGAGAGGAAGTGAAAACGGCGGTTGAGAGCGGATATGCTGCAGGGTACGTGCTCCCTTGCGACACAATACCGTCTGACGAAGATCAACAATTGAGGATCGCTTTCGATTTTGACGGGGTAATCGCTAGCGATGAGGCTGAGGCCGTGTATAAGGAGTCAGGAAACCTAGATCTGTTTCATGAACATGAAAGAAAGTTAAAGGACAAGCCACTGCATCATGGGCCACTCATGCCACTGCTCCTTAAGATTTCGGAATTCCAAAAGTTAGAGAGGAAGAAGGCTCAGAGCATGGCGGAATACACGCAGATGCTAAGAATCGCAATCGTTACCGCGCGGAATGCCCCCTCTCATGAGCGGCTGATCCATACGCTTTCAGAGGCGGGGATTGACGCGGATGAACTGTTCTTGCTCGGTGGTATAGAAAAGAAGTTAGTGCTAGATGTATTGAAACCGCATATCTTCTTTGACGACCAGATAGGGCATTTAGAGCCTGCCTCAGTATCAACGCCATCGGTTCATGTTCCGTTTGGAGCCGCCAACTTCGGTGGGTAACCACATGGTCCGTCCAGGGTTCCGGCCCGGGCAACTTTGATGCCCCTGGCAGACGGGCCAAAGTCTGAGTTCTTAGGAGATCACCGTAGGAAATTGAGTCTGGGTTGTGATAATGGCGGCAGCCGCAATTTTGTTTGCGGCCATCAAGTAGTTTTCCAGGTGCACATTCCGTGATCCGATAATGGGAATCCACCAGTTGAAAAGCTCGAAGCCAAAAGGATCTGGAAAATTCATTCAGTCCTGTGAAACCGAGAGATTGAGCGAGGTAGTCTGCGAGGCACTTTGTGCGTGCTCACGCTTTATGCAGCCAGTTGATGTGTTTGCAGACGCCCTCAACATCGGCGAATAGAGACTGGTTGTTCACTCCTAACACATCAAGGGTCTTGATGACGCTGTATTTAAGTCCACCGGGAATTTCTATCTGAATTAGCTCCCTAGTTACATCGGGGTTGCGTTCGAGGGCAACGAAGCGAGTTGCGCTTTTAGAATATCGGTGCGCTGTGAACCATCCACTCTGAGCGACGATTCGGTTGTTGTTAAGGTTTGGTTTGAATACGCGCGTTCTTGCAATAGCGAAGGGATCCTTCTGTGTGCCGCGGTCAAGCAAGAGGTCAGTTCCAACGTTGAGAAGATAGACATATCCTGAGTTGCTGGTATCTCCGTCTTGACAGGCAAACCAGAGAGCCGTCAGAGGATTCGAAGTCCAATCCAAAAGGCGGGTAGCCATGCCGAAGTGCTGTGCGTAAACCATTAGGTCCCAGTCATCTGTAAGCTCCTTACCGATGAACAGGGTCCCTCGTCGGCGGAGTTCCGCGAGCATCTCGCGTTCCTTCTGCGCTGTGTCCTTTGTGGGGTCTTTTCTGGCAATCTTTGGCAGAAGCGACTTGTTACAAGGCTGACCTCGAAATAACTGAAAATAGTTGTCTTTTTGGCGTTTCTCAAAGACGTCCAGGAACGCCTTGAAATCCGTATAAGTGCGGCTAACCATAAATCTCTACATAGTCACATGAAACTAAGGGACCTCTGTCTGTGCGGGATCTTACTCCCATCCCAAAGCTTTTCAAACTGCAGAATTCATTGAAATCATGACGCTTTAGTAACCTGTCTCGATTTGACATGCGGCCACTGATTTTTTTTCATAAACCCATGTCGATTTCGTCCGTTCATGGCGACTATCTAATGTCACGGGCTCGTTAATCGCACCTTGCAGACGGGTCGTCGTGACCGAAAAGAACTCCCCGTCGATTTTGCCCGACTCCGACGACTATCTTGTGTCACGAGATGGCGAACAGAAGGAGGTCATGGTGGCGACGAGGAAGAAGAAGCGGGCGGCGAAGAAGCCACGGGCGGCGGCTAGTATCGTCTGGTTTGAGGTGCCTGCTGACGATCTCGAACGGGCGAAGAAATTTTATGGCTCGTTGTTCGGGTGGAACTTCGCGAAGATTCCAGCGGCTATCGACGACTATTGGCACATTGATACCGGTGGCAAAGATGCGACCCCCGACGGCGGGCTGATGCCGCGCATGCATCCGCAACAATCCATCACCAACTATGTCGGCGTGCCGTCGGTGACGATGGCGATGAAGAAGGTTGAGAAACTCGGTGGAACGATCTGCACGCCCAAGACGGCGGTGCCGCGCATGGGTTTTTTCGCGATCTGTCAGGATACAGAGGGCAATACCTTTGCGCTATGGGAGATGAACGAGCGCGCCAAGTGAGAGTGCTGCAAAAGCCCTCCAGCGTCGTTCTCATATCGCTCAAGGTCTCGACGTACGAAACAACGTACGCCTCGGCCTTTCGCTCACTGCGGCCTTGCTGGGCTGACTTTTTCAGCATTCTCAATGCAAGTCGTACCCCTTTAGCACCGTGAGCCCATTTGAGAGAGGAGTGGTCATGAAATATCTCTGCCTGGTCTATGTCGAAGAAAAGACGTTGAATGCCCTGACCCGGGATGAGCGGGTCGCGTTGTCGGATGAATCCATGGCCTACTGTGACGGACTGCAAAAAAATGGTCAACTTCTCGGGGCCTCACCCCTCCATCCGGTAGAGACCGCGACGACGGTGCGGGTGCGGAACGGGAATGTCTCTACCACCGACGGGCCCTTCGCAGAAACGAAGGAGCAGTTGGGCGGGTATCTGCTGATCGATGTCCGGGACCTCAACGACGCCGTGCGGATCGCCTCGAAGTTTCCCGCCGCTCAGTATGGCAGTATCGAAGTGCGGCCGATTAAAGAGGGCGGCTGCGCGTAGGCACGCGTAAAGCGCAGGGTGTGGGATTTGTCAAACGTCAACCACTACTCGTCAATCGACGGAGGCTGGAGGTGCAGTCTCACGGATGACGACTGACGGATGACGCCTGACGGGGGGATCTTATGAAATTCATCTTGCTGGTGCATCACGACGAAACGGCGTTCGAGAAGATGAACGAAGAGACAAAGAAGGGCCTCCTGACGGAGTCGATCGGGCTCTGCCACCAATTGGATGCGAAGGGGGAGTACGTGCATGCCTCTCCGGTTCATCCTGCTGCCACGGCGACCCTCGTGCGGGTACGTGATGGTCGTTCGCTGGTGACCGATGGTCCCTTCATCGAGACGCGGGAGCAGATGGCGGGCTATTTCCTGATCGAGGCGAAGGATCGCGAAGAAGCCGTTGCGATCGCCGGCCGGGTTCCCGGCGCACGTATCGGGACGGTTGAGGTGCGGCAAGTGAGGGAGATTACGGGATTGCCGTGACAAGGTGCTAAGAGCTGATGGCCTATGGCGCATAGCATATAGCTCGAACAAGCAGAATCGCGGCAGTTCCTACTATTGGCTATACGCCAGAATCTCTTGTGTGGCGCGAGAGATGCGCGCCTATGAAAGGAGTCGGATATGAGTCGGGTACGGGTACTTGTTGGTACGAAGAAAGGCGCGTTCATCCTCACATCGGATGGCACCCGGAAACAGTGGGACGTGCAGGGTCCCTACTTCGGAGGCTGGGAGATGTACCATCTGAAAGCATCACCTGCCGATCCGAATCGGTTGTATGCCTCGCAGACCAGCAGTTGGTTCGGGCAGGTGATTCAGCGTTCGGATGACGGCGGTAAGACCTGGAATCCGCCAGGAACCAAACCGGAAGATTTGATGGGGGCGGACGGGATGCCCAAGGGCGCAAGCAACATGTTCGTCTATGATGCGTCGGCGGAAACCGGTAAGCCGTTGACCACCCACCAGCATTACGACGGCACGCAGCGTCCGTGGGAATTCAAACGTATCTGGCACCTGGAACCCTCGCTGACCGATCCGGACACGGTCTACGCCGGTGCGGAGGACGCGGCGATCTTCAAATCGTCGGATGGGGGGGAAAGCTGGAAGGAGCTACCGGGGCTGCGCAGCGCGAAGGGCCATCTCTGGCAGCCCGGCGCCGGCGGGATGTGCCTGCACACCATTTTGTTGGATCAGAGCCGGCCTGATCGCATGTACATTGCCATCTCTGCGGCGGGCGCATTCCGCACCGAGGATGGCGGCAAGACCTGGAAGCCAATTAATCGAGGCCTCAAGTCGCAATATGAGCTGCCGGATCCGGATGCCGAAGTCGGCCACTGTGTGCATCGCATTGCCATGCATCCGTCGCGCCCGAACGTGCTGTTCATGCAGAAACATTGGGATGTCCTTCGCAGCGACGATGCCGGCGACTCGTGGCATGAGGTCAGCGGCAACCTGCCGAGCGATTTCGGATTTCCGATCGCGGTGCATGCCCATGAACCGAATACGGTGTACGTGGTGCCGATCAAGAGCGATTCGGAACATTATCCTCCGGAGGGGAAACTCCGCGTGTATCGCAGTAAGACCGGCGGCAATGAATGGGAAGCCCTCACGAAGGGGCTGCCGCAACAGGATTGTTATGTGAACATTCTTCGCGATGCCATGGCGGTGGATTCACTTGAGCCCTGCGGCCTCTATTTCGGGACAACCGGCGGGCAGGTCTACGCGTCCCGCGACGGCGGTGACAGCTGGACGGCGATTGTGCGGGATTTGCCGGGGGTCTTGTCGGTCGAAGTGCAAACGCTCTTATGATCGTCAAACGTCAAGCGTCAGTCGTTAATCAAGGGAAGCGAGACCTACTCGGCACGAATGACGATTGACGCATGACGAGGCGGAGGATGAAATGATTCGGGTTGTACTCCCGGCGCATTTGCGGACGTTGGCGCGTGTGACGGGGGAAGTGTCACTGGATGTGGCAAGTCCGGTGACGCAACGTTCGGTGCTCGATGCGCTTGAGGCGCGATATCCCATGTTGCGGGGAACCATTCGCGACCATGTCACGCACAAGCGGCGGCCGTTCATTCGGTTCTTCGCCTGCGAGCAGGATTTGTCGCACGAGTCGGCTGATGTCCCCCTGCCGGGCACAGTGGCATCAGGGAGCGAGCCGTTATTGATCGTGGGGGCGATGGCGGGCGGGTAACAGGATGGAGAGCATATGGCTAATAGCCTATGGTAAACGGCGAAGACCTGAAGGCAGGGCTGAATCTTGCTCTTCCGTGAGGGGCTCTACGCCATACGCCAGTGGCTCTTATCGAGGGGTGAAGTGTCATGCAAAAGATAGCGCCATGTTTGTGGTTCGACGATCAGGCCGAAGAGGCGGTGAAGTTTTATGTGGCGACGTTCAAGAAGGCGAAGCTCGGGCCCATCACTTACTACGGAGAGGCCGGCGCACAGGTTTCTGGAAGACCGAAGGGTTCCGTCATGACCGTCGCGTTTGAGATCGATGGCCAAGAGTTTCTGGCCTTGAACGGCGGCCCGATCTTCAAGTTCACCGAAGCGATTTCGCTGATGGTAAAGTGCGAGACGCAGGAAGAAATCGATCACATGTGGGAAACGCTGTCTCAAGGGGGAGAAAAGGGACAATGCGGGTGGCTCAAAGACAAGTACGGCCTCTCGTGGCAGATCGTGGTGCCGGAGTGGGATGACATGTTGCGTGACAAGGATGCCGCGAGGTCGGAGCGGGTCATGGCGGCGATTCTCAGTATGACCAAGCCGGATGTGCAGCGCATTCAACGGGCCTATGAGGGGCAATGACGGCAAACACGGCGAGAAGACGTACCCATGGGTAGGCACCTGGTCCAGGGGGACGGGTCATTTGTGGTCTGTTTGCTTGTCCGCTGGCGATGAGCGCAGCGATGAAGTTGGTCGGTGGCAGAGAGGTGATCGAAGGCTTTGCTCGGATGGGACTTCGCGAGTCGTTGCGCGTCCCCTGAGAACCTAGCGCCCGGTCGATTTTGGCCTAGTGCATTCGACTAATAGTGAGAAAGCGGTCGGAGTGGGGAGGGGGCCGTCGCTGAACCGTTTCACCAATGAAGGAGTGCGTCCCATGCGATTCATCGTATTCGTCAAAGCCACCAAGAATTCAGAGGCGGGTGTGATGCCGAGCCAGGAATTGTTGACCGCCATGATGAAATATAACGAGGAGCTGGTACAGGCCGGAGTGATGCTCGGAGGGGAGGGGCTTCACCCGAGTTCGAAAGGCGTACGCGTGAAGTTTTCGAGTAGCCAGCGGATCGTCACCGACGGACCGTTCGTTGAGACGAACGAGATCGTCGCCGGCTATTGGTTGTGGCAATGCAAATCCAAAGAAGAGGCCATCGAGTGGGTCAAGCGTTGCCCCAGTCCGATGCCAGGCGAAGAATCTGAAATCGAGATTCGTCCCTTGTTCGAGGCCGAGGATTTTGGAGCCGAGTTGACTCCTGAGCTCAGAGAACGGGAAGAGCGGCTACGAGCGCAAGCAGCCAGCAAGAAGTAGGAGGGCGCCATGCTGGAAACCATCCTGGTTATCGTTGTCCTGCTCGTCGTTGCGGTGCTGATCTATGCCGCGACCAGACCGAGCACCTTTCGCCTGCAACGGTCAATTGTCATCAATGTATTGCCCGAGCAGGTTTTTCCCTTCATCAACAATTTCCATCATTGGAGTGCCTGGTCGCCTTGGGAAAAGAAGGATCTGACGATGAAGAAAAGCCACGGCGGCCCGCCGGAGGGGGAAGGGGCAGTGCTCGAGTGGGAGGGGAACAGAGATGTAGGCACTGGTCGGATGGAAGTACTCGAGTCGGTGCCCTCGTCGAAGATCCTGGTCAAGTTGGATTTTCTTAAACCGTTTGAGGCGCACAATCGGGCTGAGTTTGTATTGGTTCGCGGCGCCGGCACGACAGAGGTCCGCTGGGCGATGTATGGCCCGCAACCCTACATGATGAAAGTCATGGGGGTCTTTTGCAGCATGGATAAGATGGTCGGGAAGGATTTCGAGGATGGCCTGGCCTCTCTCAAGGCGATGGCCGAGAAATAACAGTGCCAGGGGTATTGTCAGGCTTGATCTGATCTTGTGAGGCGAGCATAGTTCTAAAATCACATACTTACCACATCTCAGTCAGACTCAGGAGGCCATTATGCGATACAGTACGGTGACAGTGGTTGCGCTTGCGTTGGTCATGAGCGCCTCGCTTGGTGAGGCCAAAGAAAAGAAGCATGACAAACAAATGGACCCGCAGGCGATGATTGAGCTCTGGCAGAAGTTGGCCCAGCCGGGTGAACCGCATAAGGCATTTGCCGGCTTAGCCGGCAGCTGGACGACGACGACCAAGGAATGGATGGAACCGGGCAAACCTCCCACGGAAGCGAGCGGGACCGCCGACATGAAGATGTTGTTGGACGGACGCTTTCTCTATCAGGAGTTCAGCAGCCAGATGCTGGGGCAGCCGTTTTCCGGAATCGGGATCGATGCCTATGACAACGTGCGCAAGAAATATGTGACTGCCTGGATGGACACCATGGGGACCGGAATCTTCATCATGGAAGGAACGGCGAGTGCCGACGGGAAGACGATCACGCTGAAAGGGTCGCATCCTGAACCGGGCGGCGGGCAGATGCACCATCGCGCAATCTGGAAGCTGGTGGACAACAATACGCAGACGTTCGAGATGTATGGAAACCACGGGCACGGCAAGGAAGCGAAGATGATGGAGATCACCTATACCCGGAAGCCGTAAGGCGTTCACCTCCACAATCGTATCGGGTGAAGTGCGAGCAGCAGGGATTAATTCCTCGAAGGGAGGCCGTTATGCAACGGACGATCGGATTCCTCGCGATGGCGCTGATTCTGACAAGCTTGAGCGGTTGCAGTTATCTCTTTTACCCGCGAGCCGTCGACTATGCCACGCAGGCGAAGGGGGCGAACGGTGTCGAGACCATGATGAATCTCACCAGCATGATGGAGGCTACCGCCTCTAAGGCCAAGGGTGGGAAAGGCGTCGACACGGCCTTCGACGATCTCCACAATCAGTTCCATGCCTTGAGTGATTCGTTCTGCGGTGTGACGGATGCACAAAGCAAAACACCGGCTTACGCCTTGGCCGTGACGCACAAGAAGGAACTCGGTGCGATTTTCAAGCGGCTATGGAAGTTCAAAGATGATCAGCCTCAGCGAGATCAACACCTTGAGTTGCTGGCTGCTGAGTTGAAAGAACTCCGCGAGACGTTACAGACAATTAAGTAGGATCTGTGTAGAGGTGATGACGGCCTGGTCTGCCGGGCGGAGGCCGGATGATTCATCGTGCAGGCTGGAAGACTCCGAATGCGAACGCCCAGACCTTTGAGATGTATGGCATGTACGGGCATGGTCAAGGAAGGAAGATGTTGGAGATTACGTAGACCAGGAAGTCACGGTTGAGCATCTTCAGTCAGACAACATGAGCGGGAGGCGGGCGGCCGAATCCAGGGGTGGGAGTCTTGGATCTCACGCCTCCTTCCCATGATGTACATCCCCACCGAACCACGTGTCTCCTCCCCGCGCGGTGCAACCCTCAGGTCTTGTGGTGTCCATTGTTGAACTAAGGGTAGCGCACTGTGCCCTGTCTGCCTGTGAGCGCCTGTCACGCAGGTGCGCGCCGAAGTGTCTCTAGAACCAATTCCTTGCCATTTGGCAAAGATATGCCTCCGATAACTCTTGGCAAAGTATTCCTTCCTCTAGACTCGTGGCGTGGGTGTTAGATCGGCTCCTATGCCGCCAATTCAGTCTCATAATGCGTCAGGCCGGTTTTGCACAAGACACTGGTTGCGTATAGCATCCAACTACCCAACTGCTTCAAGTTGAAAGCGGCCAGGAGTTTCCTTTTGGGGAGGGCCATCCTGCGTATTCCGGTTTTCCTTGGCCTGGTGATCTGGAGATCTCGACCAGCCCTTCCGGATAGCCACGGACATCAGAAACGGTGGGCGTGATTAGAAGCGGCGCATCAACGCACCCATCACACTTGATCGTATCTAGTTAGATACGCCATGTATCAACTGACTTTCCTCGCCAGACTGTTCTCTGCTTCGCTATAAACTTCCCATCCAACGTGTAGTGAATCTATTGGGAGGGACGATAATGTCTGAAGCACATGAGGGCTCCGTTGTTACCAGGACAACGTTATCCGACCAGGTCTGGTCTACACCGATGGCGAGATTGTCCAAGGAGTATGGAATCTTGACCCGCCCCCTATAATAGTTGTACCAGCGTTGAGTCACGCACAACGCGATGCGATCGCTTCTGGTGCTGGTGGACGATAGCCCAGCGCACTGTGGGGCCGAATCCGGTTATAGGTCTGCCGCCAGCGTTCCACGAGCATCTTCACCTCCCAGAGTGTATCAAACAGTTCCCGATCCAACAGTTCATCCCGGAGTTTCCCATTAAAACTCTCAATATACCCGTTCTCCCAAGGACTACCTGGGGTGATGAAGAGCGCCTGTACACCGACCCGGCTGAGCCACGATCGGACCGCGGTGGCCGCAAATTCTGGCCCATTATCCGACCGAATATGCTCTGGCACTCCCCGTTGGACAAAGAGCTCGTCCAACCGATAGAGCACGTCGTCGGATCGCAGCCGTCGTTCGACGTCGATGACCAAACATTCCTGCGTGTATTCGTCCGCAATGGTGAGGAGCTTCACCGGTCGCCCATCTTCGGTCCGTGTCGCCATGAAGTCGTACGCCCACACATGATTCGGATGCTCTGCTCGCAACCGGATACACGAACCATCGGTCAACCAGAGCCGCCGACGCGGCGGTTGTTTCTTGGGCACCTTCAACCCTTCGTGCCGCCAGATGCGTTCCACCCGCTTGTGATTAACCCGCCAGCCCTCATTCCGCAGCAGCCCAGTGACCTGTCGATACCCGTAGCGGCCATACTGACTGGCCAGCTGGATGATGGCGGCCGTCAGTGGAGCCTCATCATCGGGTGACTCTCGCTGATAGCGTTGCGTCGAGCAGGGCTGGCCCAGGACTCGACAGACTCGACGTTCGACTAGGCCCCAGCGTCACGCAGCAGTGCTCCACCGTCTGCCGTCAGCGCGCTGGGCTTAGCAGTTTCCCTCGGCGGCCTCTTTCAGAATCAATTTATCGACGGTGAGCTCGGCCACCTCGCGTTTCAACCGGCTGTTCTCGCGTTCCAGTTCCTTGAGGCGCTCGGCTTGATCGACCTTGAGGCCACCATACTCATTGCGCCACCGATAGTAGGTTTGTTCGGTGATGCCCACGCTTCGACAGACTTGGGCGATGGGCTGGCCCTTACTCAGGGCGACTTCGGCTTCACGCAGCTTGGCAAGAATCTGTTCGACGGTGTGACGCAGACGTGGCATACGGCCCTCCTTCGGCCCGACCCTAATATAGGGTCTGGACCCGTTTAAGGGGGCTAGGTCAGTCCAAAATCGACTGAGTTGGAGCTGCTGAAGGCATCTCGCGCTTCTGAATCCATTACTGCTTCTCAACTCAGGCATCCTGCTGGTTGTTTGTCATTAAGCTGACAGACTTGGATTTGGCCGATCTATTAGTATTCGTGAAAGTGTTTAAACGCTTGAACCACAAAAAGCACACCAGTTGATCAGTATGATGCTGACGCAGATTCTGGTTGAGGATGGTCAATGGCTGTGATGTACAAAACTTTAAAATGGTCGCTCAGAATATCACCATAGCTAAAATTCAGTGTCGTCCCACTGACACAGTCTGTTGATGCAGGATTTATCCTCTCTGAACGTTCCAGGTGCTTGGTCATGGCGTTCCTAAGAAATGAAAGGGTTTGGAAATGAACTCATTAAGATTGTTTCTGGCATTGGCAGGGATGGTCGGCCTCCTGGCTTGGTCGAGCCCTGCCGTAGCGGCGAAAGCTCTCCCAGGTAGCCCGGAGCGTGGGAAGGCCTTGTTTAAGCAATGCCTCGCCTGTCACCAAGTTGGCGAGACGGCACAAAACGCATTTGGGCCGGTTCTAAATGGGGTGGTCGGCAGGAAAGCAGGCTCTTACCCTGGATACGATTATAGTCATGCTCTTCAGGAATCCAACGCAAAAGGGCTTATTTGGACAGAGGATTTACTGACGCAATGGTTGCATGGACCGTCTGATTTTGTTCGGCTCTATTTAGGCAATCCAAAGGCGCATAGCAAGATGCCGATCATGGTCGAGGATGCCCAAGCGCGTCGTGACGTCGTGGCCTATCTTGGAACGCTCGCACATGAGAGTTCCAACATGGATACAGCCGGCCATGATTTAAGTATGGTGAACACGGCCGCTTCCAAGGAAATAGAGGATTTCGTTGCTAAACTCGAGCGAGTGAAGCTTGATCTCGTCCCTCCGCCTATGTTGCCACAACACGATCAAGCCACGACCGCTGATCCTAAAGTGGTTGTCGTTGAGCTGACGGTGCAGGAAAAGAAATGGGTTTTGGATAGTGACGGCACAGCGATTATGGCGCTGACTTACAACGGCTCAATCCCTGCTCCAGCTATTGTCGCTCATGAGGGAGATTACGTTGAATTAACGATTAAAAACCCATCTTCCAATCTGATGGAGCATAACATCGATCTGCATGCGGTGACTGGCAAGCTTGGAGGCGCGGCATTGACGACTGTGACGCCAGGTAATCAAGCGATGATTCGTTTTAAAGCTACGAAATCGGGCACGTTTTTGTATCACTGCGCCCCTGAGGGAATCATGACCCCTTACCATGTCACGCATGGCATGACGGGAGTCATATTAGTCCTGCCTCGCCAGGGGCTCACCGACGGAAAGGGTAATCCGTTAACCTATGATCGAGCCTATTACATCGGAGAAAACGATTTTTATGTACCACGCGATGCCACGGGAAAGTTTAAACAATACTCGTTCTCTGGTGAAGATTTGAACGACTGGGTCGCATCGATGCATAGCCTCATCCCATCTCACATTGTCTTTAACGGACGTGTCGCAGGATTAACAGGCAAGGACGCCATGAAAGCGAAAGTCGGCGAGCGAGTGTTGTTTATCCACATGCAAGGGAACAGGGATACCCGGCCTCACCTTATCGGTGGCCACGGAGACTATGTGTAGAAAACAGGCTCGTTTTCGTCTCCGCCGTTAAAAGATGTGCAGACGTGGTTTGTACGAGGAGAGGCAGCTTTATATACCTATAGGCAGCCTGGTTTATACGTGTATCTCAATCATAATCTGATCGAAGCGGTCGAGCTTGGTGCGGCTGGTCATGTCATGATCGAAGGTGATTGGAATAGCGAATTGCTGCAAAGCCTCTACCACGGGCCTCTCAAGCAATAACCTGCTTACGTGGGAGGGGGAGGGCGGCGGATTATTGCGCCGTCCTCCCCACCCCTATCCTTGCTTCGTGCTGAGATTCCCCCCACGGTATCAGCTGTCTAGGGCCGTGGCGGTGCAAGGCATGTCTGTCTCGCAGCAAGTAGTTCTTCTATAAAGCGGACTTTTCAAACCTTAGCTAGGACCATAGGGCGGGCGAATAGGATTCCAAGATCTGAGGAGAATGAAGCCGATATGAGAGTTGCTTTTTGTGACTGGCGTGCACTGTTTCTTGCAGTGTTTCTCTGGCCCGCTTCATTGATGGGGGCCGAGCCTATTGAGCCAGTTGTAC